>CAZJYZ010000047.1:0-26429 GCA_964550345.1 uncultured Aliiroseovarius sp.
TGCGACCCACTGATTAAAAGTCAGTTGCTCTACCAACTGAGCTAACGGCCCACTGCGGGGGGTGCCTAACCCTCGGTTTCGTGTGGGTCAAGGCCAAAAACGGTGTATTTTGCCACATAGCTGGCAAAGACCGGGCTTTGGGCGTATATCGCGGCCCATGAATGGCTTCGACTCGCAAAAACCTCTGCATTTCATGAAGTGGCACGGCGCGGGAAATGATTTCGTGATCATTGATTCCCGTATCGGTCCTGCACGCATGCACGAAAACCTCGCCAAGGTGCTGGGGGACCGACACAAGGGTGTGGGATTCGACCAGCTTGCCGAGATTCGCCGCTCGGACAAGGCCGATATTGATCTGGATTTCTGGAATGCCAACGGCAGCCGCGCTGGAGCTTGCGGAAATGCCACCAGATGCGTGGCAAAATATATAATGGATGACCTTGGGGTGGATGCTCTTACCATCCGCACCACACGTGGGATTTTACATGCACACAGAGAGCATGGCGAAATTGCCGTGAATATGGGCCAGCCACAGCTTGACTGGCGCGATGTGCCTTTGGCGCAGGAGGCTGATTTGCAGAATATGCCCATTCCCGGCGGGCCTGCCGCGCTGGGTATGGGAAACCCCCATCTTGTATTCTTCGTTGAAAATGTGGAGGGCGAAGACGTTGCTGGGCGCGGCGCCAAACTGGAACACCACCCACTTTTCCCAAAAGCGACCAATGTTGAATTTGCAGAGGTCCTGTCGGACGATGAACTCCGCATGCGGGTTTGGGAGCGGGGCACCGGTATAACGCTGGCCTGTGGGTCAGGAGCCTGTGCAAGCGTGGTAGCGGCGGCGCAAAGGGGCCTGACGGGCCGTAATGTTCGCGTTCTGGCCGATGGCGGGCAGTTGAGCGTTGATTGGCGCAAAGACGGCGTCTGGCTTTCCGGCCCCACAGAACACGTATTCAGCGCCACACTTGAAGCCGACTTTCTGGCACGTTTGACATGACATATAAGCCTCCGGTTTTTGCGACGCTGGGCTGTCGCCTTAATACCTATGAAACCGAGGCTATGAAAGCCTTGGCGCAGGACGCGGGCGTTGAAGGTGCAGTGGTGATCAACACCTGTGCGGTTACCGGCGAAGCGGTACGTAAAGCAAGGCAAGAAATTCGCCGCCTGCGCCGGGACAACCCGCAAGCCAAACTGATCGTCACGGGCTGCGCCGCCCAGACCGAACCTGAAACCTTTGCCGCCATGGACGAAGTTGACGCGGTAATTGGCAATTCGGAAAAGATGCAGCCTGCGACCTGGGCTGGCCTCATGCAATCAAGTGAACGGGTGCAGGTGAATGACATCATGTCGGTGCGTGAAGCCGCCGGACATCTGATTGATGGATTTGGCACACGCTCACGCGCTTATGTGCAGATCCAGAACGGCTGTGACCACCGCTGTACCTTTTGCATTATTCCCTATGGTCGCGGCAATTCACGCTCGGTCCCAGCAGGGGTTGTGGTTGAGCAGATCAAGCGGCTTGTGGACAAAGGCTTTCATGAAGTTGTTCTGACGGGTGTCGACATGACTTCTTGGGGCGCGGATTTGCCGGCAGAACCCCGTCTGGGTGATCTGGTGCTGCGTATTCTGCGCCTAGTGCCCGACCTGCCGCGGCTGCGGATATCCTCGATTGATTCCATCGAGGCGGACGATGCCCTGATGCAGGCTATTGCCAGTGAGCCGCGCCTGATGCCGCATTTACATCTGAGCCTCCAGCACGGCGACAACATGATCTTAAAACGGATGAAACGCCGCCACAGTCGCGAAGATGCCATCCGATTTACCGAAGAGGCGCGCAATCTGCGCCCCGATATGACATTCGGTGCGGATATCATTGCGGGCTTTCCCACCGAAACCGATGCGATGTTTGAAAACTCGCTGAAGCTGGTCTCAGACAGCAACCTGACTTGGCTGCATGTGTTCCCCTATTCCGCCCGCAAAGGCACACCGGCGGCGCGCATGCCTCAGGTGAACGGAGTGGATATCAAGCAGCGCGCAGCGCGTTTGCGTGAGGCCGGAAGGCAAGCCGTACAGGCGCATCTTGCCGCCCAGATCGGTGAAACGCACAGCATTCTGATGGAAAACCCGCATATGGGTCGGACTGAGCAGTTTGCTGAGGTTGAATTTAGGAAGGCGCAGGTAGAAGGTACCATTGTCAAAGCTCAGATCACCGGTCAGGATGGGCGTCAGCTTTTGGCTTAGTCCATGGCAAAAAAACTTTGACAGCATATGAGGGCATTTTGCATCCAAACCCGATCTTCCACACAGGCACACCTGCCAGCAACCTGGCATTCGCTCGCAAACGGGCCTTTGGGCAGGTAAGTGTGAATGGGCCCGAGGGGCCTTTAGTTGCCCATGTGCCGTTCACCCTTTCCCCGGATGGTCGAAGTGCTGATATGCACCTGATGCGTTCAAACCCGATCACGCGCGAGATCAGCCAGCCCATACCGGTGCTATTGGCTGTGTCCGGGCCGGATGCCTATATTTCCCCCGATTGGTATGGTGTGCCTGATCAGGTGCCCACATGGAATTATGTTGCGGTGCACCTGCGCGGTAAACTTGAGCTGCTGGATGACAATGAATTGCCTGCCCTTCTGGCCCGCCAATCTGCGGATTTTGAGGCTAGGCTTGCACCGAAACCCCCATGGCTGATGGACAAAGTGCCTGACGAGGTGCTTGGGCGCTTCATGCGTATGATCGTGCCCCTGCGTCTGCATATCTCTGACATTCAGGGCACGTGGAAGCTGAGCCAGAACAAGCCTGACGTGGCAATAATTGAGGCTGCAGATCAGCTTGAGGCTGGGTTTGGCCACGAACTTGGAGAACTGGCCGCTTTAATGCGCGCAATTTCGCCCGCCAAGTAGACAGAAGCCACGCCACTTCCTACATTAGGTATGTTCGATGGGAGGACAAAATGGCTTTACCCCTTGCACCAATAGCGGTCGTGGCACTTCGCTACGGAACGGTGGCCGTCGCGACATATGCGGTTGCGCGCCGGATTGAACGCGGGCGGCGTGATCAACGGGCCGAGGATGCCTTCGACGAAACGCCTGAAGGCATAACTTTGCGCCGCGAGAAACGCCAAGCGAATGCTACGGGAAGATATCGTCGGGTGATCCGGCTGGGCTCTGACGGGCCGGGGATTGAGATTGACGTAACCTCCATCACACGAATTCGCTTCAGAAAGGTAGACTAACATGCAGCTTATGTCCGCGAGCGCCTCACCATTTGTGCGTAAGGTGCGGGTGATGTTGTTGGAAACCGGTCAGCAGGATGATGTCGAAATCGTCCCTGTGGTCACCAGCCCGACAGCCCCATCCCCCGAGGTAGGCACTGCTAATCCCCTGTCAAAGATCCCGGCCTTGATCCGCCCTGATGGCCCCGCCATTTATGACAGCCGTGTCATTACCCGGTATTTAGATGATCGTGCGGGATCGGGTCTGTACCCGGAGGCGCGTATCTGGGAGGTGCTGACGCTGGAAGCCACCGGTGACGCCATCATGGATGCTGCGGTTTTGATCACCTATGAAGCCCGCCTGCGCCCCGAAGACAAACAGGACCACAGCTGGGTGGATGCACAATGGGGGAAAATCACGGGGGCGTTGGATGCCCTGAATTCCCGCTGGATGAGCCACCTGTCCGGCCCGCTGGATATGGGACAAATCAGCGTTGGCTGCGCGCTGGGTTACCTGGACCTGCGCCATGATGCACGTGGCTGGCGTAAGGGATGCGATGCGCTGGACGACTGGTTTGCCGTTTTTTCGCAACGGGAAAGTTTCGTGGCAACCAAACCAACCGGCTAGCCGTCAGGGTCAGTAACGATAGGAAACGCCCAGGTTCAGGGCACTGGCTGCCAGGTTGGTTTCCAAAGTACCGCCACTGGCCAGAGTGACCTTGTTCATTGAATAACTGCCTTTGTATTCCCCAAACAGCGACCAGTGGTCATCCAACGCATAGGAAACGCCAGCCATCACAGTCACTGCGGGCCCTGCCAGCTGATAGCCAAAGGTGGTGCCGCCTGCTGATTCTATATCCACGTGCGGAAGGGAAACGCCCAGCCCGCCACCGATATAGGGTGTAAAGCGTTTGCCCTGCACGGGCCAGGCCCGAAAAGCATTCAGGGTGAGAATATTCAGGCCGTCAGAAAACTCCAGCCGGGTAAAGCCCAAAGCCGCCCTGGTTGCATCGTCGGCATAAGCTTTTGCATGGGTGAATTCGACGCCAAAACCAAACGTGCCACTGGTCCACCATGTTGCGCGCGCGCCATAATAGGGCGGCATGCTGAATGGCCGCCCTTCCCATGCCGCAATATCATCAAATGCGCCGACACCACCGGGATCCGTCCCGAATATCCGACTATGCGCAACCCCCTGATACCCTGAGTAAAAGCTGTATTCGAGTTCGGTCGCTTTTAAGGGCGATGAAAAACCCAAAGTCAGAAGTAATGCTAAAAAGGGTCGGATCCGCATATGTTTCTCCAAAAAAGTTTGGACTAATTTTGTTGGTCTAAATTCTTCCTTCCTCTCCTACCCCAGGTAAATGCAGCTTTCAATCGCGAGCGAATCGGCCCTTTGCGCCGTAAAGCTCGCTCCACTGCCCAACCTAGAAGTATCCCTGCGAGCACCTGCCAGATATTATGCGCACCGGCCTCGACCCGTGATGTTCCGACAAAGCCGGCAGCGACGATCACAGCGCCTTTTACAAACGGGCTTTTTTCAATGCAGGTATGCACCAGTGCAGAAGCACCAAACGAGGCCGCCGCCGAATGGCCGGAAGGGAAACCGTGGATCCCGCCACGCGGGCGTTGATTAATCGGCAGTTCACCCAAGGCGTTCTTGGGTCCGTGGATGGCGACCTCCAGTAAAAGAAAGCGTAAAAGGTATTCACCCGCGCCTCCGGTGACAACCGAGCACCCAAGGCCCAAAAGCGGCAAAGCAATCTGCAACCGGTCACCGTAACGTTCGGGAATTGGTGGGGTGATAAGAATTGTTACCGCCAAAACGACAAGAATAATGGCATTTCGCCCGCGTCTTACCGCAGCAAATATTCTATCCTTCTGCGTCATTTTTCCTCCGGATTTTCACTGGCAACCCCATGATTTGACGCTTTTCAGGTGAAACGAAGCCCCCTGCGCCCGAATGACCGCTGGACTGCACGTTATTCGCAAGCTAAACAGCCGCGCAAGTGGCTAATGGGAAACCGGAGGCCTGAAGCTGTGTAGGTCGCGTAAAAGCGACCCAATAAAAGTGGGAGAAGATCTCGTGTCACACGCAGACGATACCGAAGGGACCCGTCGGGATTTCCTTTACTACGCAACCGCAGGAACAGGTGCGGTTGCTACAGGGGCCGCCGTCTGGCCTTTGGTTAACCAAATGAACCCTTCTGCTGACGTCAAGGCGCTCAGCTCGATCCGGGTCGATATTTCCGATGTTGAGCCTGGCACTCAGATTACTGTCAAATGGCGTGGCAAGCCGGTTTTTGTCCGCCGTCGTACAGAAGAAGAGATTGCAGCGGCTCGGGCTGACGATACTGCCGATCTGCCGGACGCTCTGGCGCGTAATGACAATGCTGACGCGACTTTGTCCGCCGATGACGCCAACCGTGCACTGGATGAAAATGGTGAATGGCTGGTGATGATGGGTGTATGTACCCACCTTGGCTGTGTACCACTGGGCGATGGCGCCGGAGACTATCACGGCTGGTTCTGTCCCTGTCATGGTTCGCACTACGATGCTTCAGGCCGGATCCGCAAAGGCCCGGCACCTGAGAACCTGCCAATTCCTGTCGCGGTCTTCCTCGACGAAAACACGATTCAACTGGGATAAGGGAGGCGCACGAGATGTCTGGTATTCCACACGACCACTATGAGCCCAAGATGGGTTTTGAAAAATGGCTAGATGAACGGCTTCCGATTGTTGGCCTGATCTACGGCACGATTATGATCCCAACCCCGAAAAACCTGAACTGGTGGTGGATCTGGGGTATCGTACTGGCTTTCTGCCTGGTGCTGCAAATCATCACCGGAGTAGTGCTTGCGATGCATTACACCCCGCATGTTGATCTTGCCTTTGCCTCGATCGAACACATCATGCGCGACGTGAATGGCGGACATATGCTGCGCTATATCCACGCCAACGGCGCATCGCTGTTCTTTGTGGCCGTTTATATCCACATGTTCCGCGGTCTGTTCTATGGATCATACAAAGCGCCGCGCGAAGTCACATGGATCATCGGCATGCTGATCTATCTGGCTATGATGGCGACTGGTTTCCTTGGCTACGTTCTGCCATGGGGGCAAATGTCGTTCTGGGGCGCCACCGTTATCACAGGCCTTTTCGGCGCCGTCCCGTTTGTTGGCGAAAGTCTGCAAACATGGATGCTGGGCGGACCGGCGGTGGACAACGCGGCCCTGAACCGCTTCTTCTCACTGCATTACCTGCTGCCCTTCGTGATTGCTGCACTTGTCGCGGTTCATATCTGGGCATTCCACACCACCGGTAATGCCAACCCTTCCGGGGTCGAGGTGCGTCGTGGGTCAAAAGCAGAGGCCGAGAAAGACACGGTGCCGTTCTGGCCCTACTTTGTTATCAAGGACCTTTTTGCGCTGGCAGTCATCCTTGTGGTTTTCTTTGCCGTGGTTGGCTTCATGCCAAACTACCTCGGCCACCCCGACAACTACATCGAGGCTAACCCGCTGGTCACACCAGCCCATATCGTGCCGGAATGGTATTACCTGCCCTTCTACGCAATCCTGCGGGCTTTCACCGCAGATGTCTGGGCCGTGCAGCTGGCCAGCTTTGTCACCGGTGGCATCGTTGACGCCAAGTTCTTTGGCGTGCTGGCGATGTTTGGCGCGATCCTTATCATGGTCTTCGTACCATGGTTGGACACCTCCAAGGTTAAATCCGGCAAGTATCGCCCCATGTTCAAATGGTGGTACCGCCTGTTGGTGCTCGACTTCCTTGTGTTGATGTGGGCCGGGGCCATGCCTGCCGAGCCACCTTATTCGACCATAGCCCTGATCGGCGCCACCTATTGGTTCGCCTATTTCATCATCATCCTGCCGATACTGGGTGTGATTGAAAAACCGCGCACACCTCCGGCAACGATCGAAGAAGACTTTAACGACCACTATCCCGGCGCCTCTGACGCCGCGGCTGAGTGAGAGAAAGGATCGAAATGATGATCAGGAAACTCACAAGCATCGCGATCATGGCGCTGGCATTGTCCACTGGCGGGGCAATTGCCGCCGGTGGGGGCGAGCAGCATATCGAAGACTTCGCATTCAGCTTTGAGGGGCCGTTTGGTAAATACGACCCCAACCAGCTGCAGCGTGGCTTTAAGGTTTACACCGAGATTTGCGCCGCGTGTCACGGTCTTAAATATGTGCCGATCCGCACTTTGGCTGATCCCGGTGGTCTGGGCTACAGCGAAGACGAAGTGCGTAGCTGGGCTGCGGAAAACATCGAGCTGTTCGACGCTGAACTGGACGATTATCGGGCGGCCAAGCCTTCGGACCACTTCCCGGAATCAATGGACCCGAATGCACCGGACCTTAGCCTGATGGCGAAGGCGCGGGCTGGCTTCCACGGCCCTTACGGTCTGGGTATCAACCAGTTCGTGCGTGGCATCGGTGGTCCGGAATATATCGCCAGCTTCCTGGCCGGTTTCACCGGTGAGGAAAAAGAAGTTGCAGGCTCCGTGCTTTATGAAAACACCGCCTTCGCGGGTGGCTGGACGTCAATGCCGCCACAGCTTTACGGTGAAGATGTTGAGTTTGACGATGGCCATGACAACTCGATCCATCATGAAGCGCAGGACGTTGCTGCCTTCCTGATGTGGGCGGCCGAGCCACGGATGATGGCGCGCAAGCAAACTGGTTTTGTTGCTGTGCTGCTGATGGTGCTGATGTCGGTACTTCTGTACCTGACCAATAAGCGCCTTTGGTACCCGATCAAGCATCGCAAAGATGCTTAAGCGAAAGCCACAAGTTAAGAAAAGGGCGCCCAGCGGGCGCCCTTTTTATTTGCCCAAATACGTAGCCATAGCAGCGGGTGGATCTTTGAATATTTCGGCCATGTCACGTGGGGGGTAGGCGTGGCCCCCATCCACCCAAATAACCTTGTCCGCAATTGCCCGCGCGTCGTCGGGATCATGGCTGACCATCAGCAAGGTTGCGCCAGTCTCATCAGCCAGCTCACGCACAAGCTCCAACATCTCGGCCCTCAGGCCCGGGCCCAGGGCACCAAAGGGTTCATCCAGCAGCATAAGCGGTCGCGCGCGTATCAAAGCGCGCGCAAGTGCTACCCGCGCGATCTGGCCTCCTGATAAGGTTGCAGGCTTGCGTTTTCCCAGCCCGGTTAAACCTACGCGGTCCAACGCGGTTTCGACTTCCTGCCATTGGTCTTTCGTTAGCCGTAAAGAGGGGTCCAGACCTAAGCCAATGTTATCGTTCACGCTCAGATGGGGGAACAAGTTGTTGTCCTGAAACAGGATACTAACCGGGCGTTGTGCCGGTGGCAGTGCGGTCAGGTCCTGACCCTCTGACAGAATGCGCCCGCTATCCGGCGTGAAGAATCCCGCAATAGCCGCCAGTAAGGTTGACTTGCCGGCTCCGGACGGACCCAAAACCGCGACCTTGTCGCCATTTTCCACATTGAAATCCGCAGAAAGCAGGAATTCCCCTTGCTGTAGTTTAACTGCCCCAAGCTCAAGCATACCCACGCCCCCCCCGGTCAAACAGCCAGAATAGGCTTAGGGACAGTATTAAGAGAAGCAGCGCGGTCGCCGCAGCATCCTCCATCCGGTAGGCCCCCATGAGCCGGTATAATTGCAATGGCAGTGTCGCCTGATCAGGTGCCGCAAACAAGGCCACGACACCCAGATCACCCATCGAAAGTGCGGCGGTTAGACCTGCAGCAAAGCCCAGCGGCCTGCGCAAACGTGGCAACCACAACAGCCGTAGTCGGGCCATACCGGTTACACCCAAACCGTCGGCCAACTGTCCAAAACTGGCCTCGGTATCCGACAAAGCGGGTAAAAGTGCGCGCAATACGAATGGTAACGCCATCAGGGCATTGACCATAGCGGTAATGGGCAGAGCAAAACGAGCCGGATCAGCAAGTGGGTGAATAAGAATAAAAAGCCCGGTACCAATTACCAGCGGCGAAGCAGCGATACCCAGCATCCCAAGGCTTCCGGCTAATTGCCATTTGTTCAGCACCGCCAAGGCGGCCAATGACATCGCCAAAAACAGCGTGATGCCGGTTGCCGATAGGGCGACGATCAGAGACCGCAGTGCAGCCAGCCAAACCGGCGCTGGCAAAGTCATTATCCCAGGTAAGCCGTTCAGAACCACCATGCTCATCGGGATCAGAAGGAAGAGCACCCCGGCAATGATTAAAACGATGTCGGCGACCCTCAAACGAACCGTCTCACTCTCCCACCGTCGTTCCAAACGACCCAAACCTGATCCAAAGCCAGACCCTGGCAGGCCAAAGCGCAGCGCCAGCAAGGCGGCAGTAACACCAAGCACAAGTTGCACCATGGCCAGAAGCGCTGCTTTGCCAAGGTCGAAATCCAGCCGTACGGCCTGATAGATCGCAAGTTCAATCGTCGTTGCCCGCGGGCCGCCGCCCATGGTCAGGGCAACCGCAAACGACGTCAGACAAACAAGGAAAATCACCAATAATGCGCCAGGCAACACCGCGCGCAGCATGGGCCGCTCGAGCATCTTTGCCACGTTTCCCGCAGAAAAGCCCAACGAGGCTGCCAACCGAAAACGTTCGCCCGGAATATCCTTCCAGCCCTGAAGGATTAGCCGTGTCGCAAGTGGCAAGTTGAAGAAAACGTGAGCCAGCACAACGCCGTGAAGTCCATAGATGGAAACAGGCTCTAAGCCGGCCCAATTCAGGATCGTGTTGAATATTCCCGCCTTGCCAAAGACAGCCAGCAATCCCAAAACCGCGACCATAACCGGCAAAACAAAAGGCGCGCCCATCAGAGTGACCAGCAGCCCCCTAAAGGGAAACGACCGCCGCGATAAGGCGCGCGCCAGGGGGACGGCCAACACAACACTGATAAAGGCCGATAGGCTGGCCTGCAGCAGGGTAAAACGCACCGCAGACCAATCGAAAGGTCCAAGACCACCGGTAAATTCTGCACGCAGGCTGACACTTAGCAAGGTACCGCCAATAAGGCCCAGTACCAGCGTCAGCGCCAGCCCACCCGCCAGTGAGACCCGGTTTAGTTGGAAGACACGCTCAGCCATTCGTTTATCGCTTCGTCCCTTATGTCACGCGCCTCTTCACTGGAATACAAATGCGCCGTCGCGGGCTGGATCAGGGTCTCAAACCCCTCGGGCAATCCGCCCTCAGGCATAACTGCCGGGTACATCCAGTTGGTGGTCGGAATGATCGACTGGAATGTATCCGAGGTCAGGAAGGCCAGAAACTGGTCTGCCAGTTCCGGCTGGTCACTGGACGCAAGCTTTGCGGCCACTTCAACTTGCATGTAATGCCCGTCACTGAATAACGCAGCTGCTTTGCTGTCGTCGCCTTCTGCGATCAGGTGATAAGCAGGCGAGGTCGTGTAGGAAAGCACCATGTCCGCTTCGCCTTCAAGGAACAATCCATAAGCTTCGGACCAGCCCTTGGTGACAGTGACGACATGTCGGTTGATCCCGACCCAAACCTCAGGAGCATGGCCGCCATAAACTGACTTCACCCAAAGGAGCAGCCCCAGACCGGGCGTGGATGACCGCGGATCCTGAATGATGATGCTCAGGTCAGAAGTAATCAGGTCATAGAGGCTTTGAGGCGGGTTAGGGAGTTTTTCGCGGTCATAAACAAAGGCAAAGTAGCCCCAGTCAAACGGCAGAAACGTATCATCGTTCCAGTCAATCGGCAGGTCAAAATCACCGGTGATCCCATGTTCGGTGAACAAGCCAGTATCACGGGCCGCCGCGGTCAGGTTCGTGTCCAGCCCCAACACAACATCCGCCTTTGTGCGTGTGCCTTCCAGGCGAAGGCGTGCCAGCACTTCGGCGCCATCGCCAATGCCGACCAGTTCAAGGTCGCAGCCGCATTGCGCCTCAAATGCTTCTTCCACCGCAGGGCCGGGGCCCCAGTCTGAGACAAAGCTGTCGTAGGTATAAACAGTCAGGGTTTGTGCATGCGCCGCTGTGGCCAGAAGTGTGCCTGCGACAAAAGAAAGGGTCTTCATGGTTTCCTCCATTTGCGCCGGGCGGGTTCGGGTGAGGAAACACCTTCCCTCCGCCGGTCTTAACCGGTTCAGGTTCTACGGGTTCGCCATGTGGCATCTCAGCTTTGAAAGCACCCCGAGGTAGGGCTAACGTAATCCCTCACCCTTGCCCCCGCAAGTCGAAACCCCTAGAGATTTCGCAAAGGAGCATGCGATGTCGTTAAACAGCTTTGGCCACCTCTTCCGGTTTACCACATGGGGTGAAAGCCACGGACCGGCCATTGGGGCCACAGTGGATGGCTGCCCGCCGGGCATCAAGCTTGAGGCTGATATGCTGCAACACTGGCTGGACCGGCGCAAACCCGGCACGTCGAAATACACGACACAACGGCGCGAGGCTGATGAGGTGCGCATTTTGTCTGGGGTGTATGAGGGGCAAACCACCGGCACACCAATCCAGCTGATGATCGAAAACACTGATCAGCGTTCAAAAGACTACGGTGATATAGCCGAGAAGTTCCGCCCCGGTCATGCCGACATTTCCTACTGGCAAAAATACGGTATCCGCGATCCGCGCGGCGGCGGCCGTTCCTCGGCGCGTGAAACCGCATCGCGTGTGGCCGCAGGCGGCGTGGCACGCGAGGCGCTGGCCATGCTGGCGCCAGAGGTTAAAATCACTGGCTACATGGTACAGATGGGCCGACTTGAGATTGACCGCGACGCGATGGATATGGCCGAGATCGAGCGCAATCCTTTCTGGGTCCCGGATGCCAATGCAGCAGCTATCTGGGCCGAGTATCTGGATGGGTTGCGAAAATCCGGAAGCTCGGTTGGAGCGGTGTGTGAGATACGGATTTCAGGCGTGCCTGCTGGGCTCGGCGCACCGATTTATGCCAAGTTAGACACGGATCTTGCCGCTGCCTGCATGTCTATTAACGCCGTGAAGGGCGTTGAGATTGGCGAGGGAATGGGTGCTGCCACACTGACCGGTGAAGAAAACGCCGATGAGATTTTTATGGGGCAAAACGGCCCGCAATACAGCTCAAACCACGCGGGCGGGATCCTTGGTGGCATCTCGACTGGGCAGGACATCGTAGTGCGTTTCGCTGTGAAACCTACCAGTTCAATTCTGACCCCGCGCCAGACCATCACCAAGGCTGGCGAGCCCGCCGAAATCATCACCAAGGGGCGTCATGACCCCTGTGTCGGCATCCGTGCTGTACCGGTGGGCGAGGCAATGGTGGCCTGCGTGATCCTTGACCATCTGCTCCTGCACCGCGGTCAGATAGGGGATGGGCCACGGGGGCAGATTGGATAGTCGCCATTTGGCCCAATCAACCGCATCAGTGCAGCCTAAAAGTTGCATGAAATCCTTGGCCGAACTAGCCTGCCAGAACTAGCTTGCAAAATTGGGTGTCCCATGGCCGACTTTTCTGTCTCCACCTCAATGACCCTCATGCAAAAAACTGCGCCATTCGTAGTATTTCGCATCGTCGTCTACACCGCCATTGCACTGGCTTATGTGCTGGCTACCGGTACTGGTGCAGGCATTGGCTGGGGCATTGGGGCATTTGGCGACGAAGAATTTCGTGCCGGGGCAACATTTTTGGGTGGTGCAATCGGTTTTGGCACCACTGCGGCTGTGCTTTATTTCCTGCGGGAATACATCCTTTATCTGGTCAAGGCGGGCCACATTGCGGTGATGGTCGAGCTTCTTGACGGGCGCGAGCTTCCGGCTGGCAAAGGCCAGGTTGCCTATGCGCAGGACATCGTCAAGCAGCGCTTTGGCCAGTCCAGCATTCTTTTTGGTATCGACCAACTGCTCAAGGGCGTCATCCGTGCCATTACCGGGCTGGTGCACGGACTGGCCGTTATCCTGCCTATCCCCGGCCTAAGTGGGCTGATGAATCTGGTCCGCGCGTTTCTGAAAGTTGCTGTCGGCCTGATTGATGAGGCCATTCTGGCCTATACGATGCGTATTCGCGCCGATAACCCGTGGGAGGCCAGCCGCGATGGGCTGGTGCTATACGGACAAAATGCCAAAGAAATGCTGACCAATGCCGCGTGGATTGCGCTGATCACCTATGCACTGGCCTTTGTGGTCTTTCTTGTCATGCTCGCCCCAGCAGGGGCCATAGTCTACCTCATGCCTGGCGGCTGGTCGGCTGGTGGCTTTGTCTTTGCCATCCTGTTCGCCTGGGCCGTCAAAGCGGCCCTGATCGAACCTTTCGCCATCGCCTGCCTGTTGCAGGCCTATTTCAAAATATCTGAAGGCCAGAGCCCGAACCCGGATTGGGTGGCCAAACTTGACGGAGTCAGCGCCAAGTTCGGTAAGCTTGCGGAAAAAGCCAATAGCTGGGCTGGGCCGAACAGCGCTTAGGAAGTCGCGGCACTTAGCGCCGTATCCATCAACCCCTTGATCTCATTGCGCGACGTGCCGGCAACGATGCGCCCTAACTCGGTGTCGCCTTTCAACACGATCAGGGTAGAGCGGCGCGGAATATTGTGAAGCACGGTGATGGCGGCATTCTTGTAGGTATCCCAATCGACCTTGATGAAGGTGATATTGGCGTCATAGGCGGGGTTTTCATCCATCAATGCACCAATCACCCGACCCTGTCGCTTGCAGGTGCCGCACCATGTGGCGCTGTAATCGACAAAGACAGTTTCACCACGGGCCAGCGCCTCTTCGACCAGACCATCAGTATAATCAACCATTCCCGCATGAACAGCGAGTGGCAGTAGTGCTGCAGCGGCACATGCACCAAGAAATTCACGGCGTTTCATTGTTCGGTACTCCTTCAGATTGATACGGAAAAATCGGTAAGCCAATAAGGCAGGTTGTCCAGCATCCAACTTTCAATGACATGATGAAACCGGAAATAGATCATCAAACCCACGGCAATAAACACAGCACCCATGATCGGGCGGGACTTTTCGGCAATGACCCGCATGGCCGCCTGACGGCGCATGATTGCGGCGCGCGCGCCGTATCCAAGCACCAGAATGATGGTGGAAACGCCCATGGCAAAGGCCACCATAATCGCTGTGGCGCGCAACAGGCTTTCCCCTTGTGATGCCAAGGCGATTGCTCCGCCAAGGGTGGGGCCGACACAAGGGCTCCAGACTGCGCCCAGCAAAAGCCCGGCCAGAAACTGCCCCTTCAGGCCCGAACGGTCGACATTATCCAACCCGCTGTCAGCGCGGGTCGACAGACCCCCGGTTGCAGTAGCGAACCTGGCAGACAGCCGTGGCACCAATAGTACAAGCCCGAAACCAACCATCAAAATAGCGCCGGCATTAACTATCGTGTCTTCGTCAATGCCAAGTGAGCGCCCGGCAACCGCCACAGATACCCCAAGAATGACGAACGAAAGGCTCATCCCGGCGGCCAGCATTACGGGACCGAGGCGGCTGGCTTGAAGTGCCGTCGCCAGGACAATCGGCAAGACCGGCAGAACGCAGGGGTTGATCAGGGTCAGTAGACCGGCAGCGTATCCAAGTATAAGCTCCATAAGGGCGGGGTAAGCCATGCCGGTGGTGTTGTCATCACACGAAACCCTTACACACCATCACGTCCCCGTGGGCTTTGTTTCGAGAGCTGCACCGCCAGAATACCCAAGGTCACGATCAGAACACCTAAGGCATCGAGCCAACCCAGCGCCTCTCCCAGCAAGATTGCCGCTACAGCCACCCCGAGGAACGGATTAAGAAAGTGGAAGGTGGCCGCCTTTATTGCGCCTATACGTCCTACCAGGGCAAACCAGACCCATGTCGCCCCCAGACCCGGCACAAGAACCGTATAGGTAAATGCGGCGATCAATTGCCACGACCAGAAAACCTCAAACGTCTCAAGAGTTATGGCGAAGGGCAGCAACACAATGCTGCCCACCAACATTTGCAGGCCCACGACCATCAGCAGGTTGCCTTGCGAAGACGCACCACGCACGGCGAGGGTGGCAAATGCCAGTGCCGCCGCCCCTATCACGCAGATGACAATCGCCGTTAGGTCAGCCCCCCCTGAAAGGCGAGAGCCCATGATAATGGCAACCCCGGCTGTACCTGCAATTAACCCAATCAATCCAAGGGGTCGCATTCTGTCGCCAAGAAACATCCGTCCGGCAATTGCCACCATTAGCGGCATGGTCGAGGCAATGATGGCGGCCAGTGATGCCTCGATCCATTGCATTGCAACGAAGTTCAGGCCCAGATACAGGGCATTTTGGCAGATACCGAACAGAATGACTGCACCCCATTGGCTTCGGCTGAGCCTGGCGCTTTGACCCAGTATCATTGCAATCGTCACACCAATGGCGCCGGATATGGCAAAGCGGATAGCAAGGGCTGTGATCGGCGGGGCCGCTGCTACGATGATCCGGGCCGAAGAAAAGGCCGATGACCACATGAAGGCGAAAGCCAGCCCCATCAAAATTGCGCGCAGGTCCATTGGTGTTCCTTACCCAAAGCATCCGTATCCGGAAGGCTGGTTCTCCGGGCATACCCCTCCAAGTGAAAAGGGCCGCCATTATGGCGACCCTCTTCTAATTTCTCAGTGGGCGCAAGCCCGTCCGAACTTAGCTGTTAACGCTGTCTTTCAGCGCCTTGGCAATCGTCATTTTCACAACTTTGTCTGCGTCTTTGTGGATCTGCTCGCCAGTGGCGGGGTTGCGGACCATGCGTGCCGGACGCTCACGGCAATAAATCTTCCCAACGCCAGGCAATGTCACAGCACCGCCTCCGGAAACTTCACTGGTAATAACGGCAATGATTGCATCCAGCGCACCGGATGCCGATTTTTTATCAGAACCCATTTCCTCGGCCAGAGCAGCCACAAGTTGGGTTTTTGTCATTGGTTTCGTCGCCATGTATTTTCTCCTCACTGGCCCCCTTGATTGGGGTTCATTGGCCGCATTTAACTGAATTAGCTCGGGGGGCACAACAATTTGTGATTAAAATCGGCGGAAAAACCCCATTTTTATTGGTTTTCAGGCCTCAGAGGAACGCAGTTTCCTCAAAAGAGCGTAATTTCCGGCTATGAATGCGCTCCAGCGGCATTTCGCGCAGAATTTCCATGGCCTGAATACCGATCAACAAGTGACGCCCAACCTGATCGTTATAGAAATCCGAGGCCATTCCCGGCAGTTTCAGTTCGCCATGCAAGGGTTTATCGGACACGCATAAAAGTGTTCCGTATGGCACGCGGAACCTGAAACCATTGGCGGCAATGGTGGCGCTTTCCATATCCAAGGCAATCGCCCGGCTTTGATTAAGCCGCTGCACAGGGCCGCTTTGGTCGCGCAACTCCCAGTTTCGGTTATCCAGAGAGGCAACGGTACCTGTCCGCATGATCCGCTTGCGTTCAAAGTCTTCAAGATTGGTCACCTTCGCCACCGCACTTTCCAGCGCAATCTGGATCTCGGCTAGTGGCGGGATAGGCACCCAAATTGGCACATCATCGTCCAGTACCCCGTCTTCACGCAGATAGGCATGCGCCAAGACAAAATCACCAAGCCGCTGGGAATTCCTTAGGCCCGCACAATGCCCAACCATCAGCCATGCATGGGGTCGCAACACCGCGATATGGTCCGTTGCCGTTTTGGCGTTTGATGGCCCGACGCCAATATTGACCAACGTCACACCCGTTCCATCGGCCCGCTTGAGGTGATAGCTCGGCATTTGCGGCAGCTTGTCCGGAGTGTCCATTTCACCGTCCCCGGTGGTAATCTCGCTGTTACCCGGCCCGACAAATCCCGTATAGCCGCTGTCGGGATCCGCTAGCATCTTGCGTGCATAGGCTTCAAACTCTTCAACGTAGAACTGGTAGTTTGTGAAAAGAATGTGGTTTTGGAAATGCGCCGGGTCTGTCGCCGTATAATGCGACAGCCGCGCCAGAGAATAATCTACCCGTTGTGCCGTGAACGGGGCAAGCGGGTCGGCACCGTCCTCGTATTTAAATCCAACGCCGTTAACGATATCGTCACTGGTTGTCGCAAGGTCCGGCACATCAAAAACGTCCCGTAGGGGGTAGGTCATCGCCCCTTCTTGAGGCACAGTTACATTTTCATCTCCTGCAACGGCAAAATGCACCGGCATCGGGGTCACAGATGTTCCAATCAGAACCGGCACTTTATGGTTCTCAAGCAACAGCCCGATTTGCTGCACAAGATAATTTCGAAACAGGTCCGGCCGGGTAATCGTCGTTGAATAGGTACCTGGCCCGGTCACGCGCCCAAAGCTTAGCCGTGTGTCGGTCTGAGCATGCGAGGTCGTGGTGATCCTGATCTCGGGGTAATAGGCGCGAAACCTGGCTTCGGGTTTATCCCCGGCGACATTCTGCGAAAACTTCTCGCGCAGGAAAGCGCAGGCCTTTGCATAAAGCTGTTCCAACCGTTCAACCGCCTTGGCGGCATCGGTAAAGGCTTCGTGTTCGCCCATATCGGGTGTTTCAATACGAATGACAGGACTACTGGCTGGCATTAATTTTCCTCAAAAAGTTCGGTAATCTTAAATTTGGTAACGTCCACAAGCCCTAAATCAGAGATACGTAACTCTGGTATGACAACCAGCGCCAGCAGGCTGTGTTGCATATAGGCGTTGTTAAGTGTGCAGCCGCAGGCTTCCATAGCTTCGACCATTTTTTGCGCTTTGGCGGCGACTGTTTCAGCGTGTTCTTCACTCATCAAACCAGCGATGGGAAGTTCAACCAAAGCCAGTTCACGCCCATCCTGCCAGACGGTGACCCCGCCGCCAACTTCTCCCAGCCTGTTTGCCGCCAATGCCATGTCCTCGCGGCTGGTGCCGACAACGATCATATGGTGGCTGTCATGCGCCACAGAGCTGGCCATGGCCATGCGTCCCTTATAGCCAAAGCCCGAGACAAAGCCGTTTACCACATCCCCCGTGGCCCGGTGCCTTTCAACCAAAGCGATCTGGCACACATCCGTGGCCTCATCCCCTTGGACGATCGTATCTATTACCGGCAAATCAGCCTTAAGCGCCTTGGTGGGTGCTTGATTTTCGATGACCCCGATAACTTTGGCAGTAACAGAATTAGCACCTTCGGGGGCTGTTATCTCAAAATCAGACCCGGTCAGTGACTTGCCAAGATGCACCGTATTACGAGCTTGCTCTGGCCAGCCCAGATGTGGGAAATCCACTTTGACCTTGCCACCTTCGGCCACTGTCACACCGCGGGCAATGACCCGGTTGATTGGCAGCGCGGTCAGGTCATCTGTCAGGATCACATCCGCCCTCCTTCCCGGTGCAATAGAGCCTAATTCACGCTCCAGCCCAAAATGGCCAGCGGTGTTGATCGTTGCCATTTGCAGCGCCACCAGCGGGTCACATCCGCAAGCGATGGCATGGCGCACGACCCGGTTCATATGCCCGTCATGTACCAGAGTACCCGAATGACAATCATCGGTGCACAGGATAAACCCGCGCGGGTCCAACCCCTTTTCGGTTACTGCCGTAATCTGGCTTTCTACATCATACCAAGCGCTGCCCAGCCGCATCATGCTTTTCATGCCCTGTCGCACACGCGCTATCGCATCTGCCTCGCAGGTGCCTTCGTGATCGTCCGCTGGGCCCCCTGCCGCATAGGCATGAAATTCCGGCCCCAGATCCGGGCTGGCATAATGCCCGCCAACGGTCTTGCCAGCATTTTGCGTCGCCGCAATTTCGGCCAGCATCTTGGGGTCAGCGTTGATCACGCCGGGAAAGTTCATCATTTCGCCCAGACCAATGATACCGGGCCAGGTCATAGCCTCGGCCACATCTTCAGGGCTGATCTCAAACCCAGTGGTTTCCAATCCCGGCGCGCTGGGCGCGCAGCTTGGCATCTGGGTGAAAATCGACACGGGCTGCATGAGCGCTTCGTCATGCATCAGCCGCACACCCTCAAGCCCCAGCACGTTGGCGATCTCATGGGGATCGACAAACATCGAGGTCGTGCCATGAGGCGTTACCGCGCGGGCAAATTCCGCTGGGGTCAGCATGCCGCTTTCAATATGCATATGCGCGTCACACAGACCGGGGATCAGGTATTGCCCGCTTGCGTCAATGATTTCTGTGTCCGACCCGATACAATGCGCCGCGTCCGGGCCCACATACGCAAAACGACTGTCTGCAATGGCAACTTGCCAGCCCTCCAGCACCTCGCGTGTGTGAACGTTTACGACCTTACCGCCGCGAATCACCAAATCCGCGTGTTCTCGACCTGCTGCTACGGCCACCAGCCTTGGCGCAGATTCTGCCCATGTTTTAAATGATAAATGTTCCATTGACCCATTGTTCAAATTTTTGGGTGTAGCGCAAGCCCCGAAAATCTGTCGCAAATTCGCTAGCATTGTCGCCTTTGATTTGCCTAAGTGGGCGAAAGCAGGAGGTACAAAATGCAAATGCCCAATATCGCCCATTGGCCTGAACGTGTAGACATGGCCGCGGCCTTTCGCTGGACAGTGCGCCTGAACTTGCATGAGGCAGTGGCGAACCACTTTTCCCTCGCCGTAAACCAGGACGGCACCCAGTTTCTGATGAACCCTAATCAGATGCATTTTTCACGGATCAGGGCGTCTGACCTGCTGCTTCTGGATGTGAACGATGAGGAGGCGCTGAGCAGTCCGAACGCGCCGGACCCCACTGCTTGGGGTTTGCATGGCAGCCTTCACCGGGCGTGCCCGCATATTCGCTGTGCCATGCATGTGCATTCTATCTTTGCCACCGTTCTGGCATCCCTCGCAGATAGCACCTTGCCCCCAATCGACCAAAACACAGCAACGTTTTTTGATCGTGTCGCTATCGATGAAAATTTCGGCGGGTTGGCCTTTGAAGAGGAAGGAGCCCGTTGCGCCGCACTATTGTCTGATCCGAAGAAAAAGACCCTTATACTGGGCAATCACGGCGTTATGGTCACCGGTTCGACGGTGGCCGAGACCTTTAACCGGCTCTATTATTTTGAGCGTGCAGCCGAAACATATATCCGCGCACTGAGTACCGGGCAGCCCTTGCGTGTGCTATCCGACGAGATTGCGGAAAAGACCGCGCACGAGATCGAAACTTACCCGGAACAAGACATCCGCCATCTGAATGAACTGAAAGCCATCCTTGATCAGGACGGCTCTGATTATGCGAGCTGACATGCAATACGGATTAACAGACGAACAGGAAATGATTGCCTCCACGGTGCGTGATTTTGTGGAAAATGAGATTTATCCGCACGAAGCATTGGTTGAACGCACCGGCGAAGTGCCCACCGAAATCGCGGACGAAATAAAACGTAAGACAATTGAGCTTGGATTTTATGCCTGCAACTTTCCCGAAAGCGTCGGCTGTGCAGGGCTGAGCCACCTTGAATTTGCCATCGTCGAGCGTGAGTTGGGGCGTGGCTCCATGGCGCTCAACCACTTTTTCGGGCGTCCGCAAAACATCCTCATGGCGTGTGAAGATGAACAAATTGAACGGTACCTGATGCCAGCTGTACGCGGCGAGCGTATGGACGCGCTGGCCATGACAGAACCCGGTGCAGGCTCGGACATTCGCGGCATGAAATGCAGCGCTGTGCGTGATGGGGGCGATTGGGTCGTCAACGGCACGAAACATTTCATCTCGGGCGCCGAGCACGCAGATTTCATCATCGTGTTTGTCGCCACCGGCGAAGATGACACGCCGCGCGGCCCCAAAAAGCGCATCACTGCCTTTCTGGTTGATCGTGGCACGCCGGGCTTCACCATCCGCGACGGGTATAAATCCGTCAGCCACCGTGGCTACAAAAACATGGTGCTGGAATTTGACGATTGTCGCCTGCCTGACACGCAGGTACTGGGCGAGGTTGATGGCGGCTTTGAGGTCATGAACACATGGCTTTATGCCACCCGGATCACAGTTGCCACCATGTCGGTTGGCCGCGCGCGCCGCGTTTTTGACTACGCGCTTGATTACGCGGCAACACGTGAACAGTTTGGCCAGAAGATAGGCAAGTTTCAGGGCGTCAGCTTCCAAATTGCGGACATGATCACTGAGATCGACGCCGCTGACCTACTCACCCTTGCTGCGGCCAACCGACTGGATATGAACCTGCCTGCCAACCGCGAAATCGCCTCGGCCAAGCTATACGCCTCGGAAATGCTGGCGCGCGTTACTGACGTGGCAATCCAGATTCACGGCGGCATGGGGTTGATGGACGATTACCCACTTGAACGGTTTTGGCGCGATGCGCGCGTTGAACGTATTTGGGACGGAACTTCTGAAATCCAGCGCCACATCATCAGCCGTGATCTGCTTCGTGCACTTGGCGCATAGATTTTAGGTCTGTTTCATGACAAAAGACCTTTCCCGCCTTTTGCACCCGCGCAATATTGCCATTATAGGCGGCGGCGCCTGGTGCAAACAAGTGATCAGACAAGCACAAAAAATGGGGTTTGCAGGGCATATCTGGCCTGTTCACCCGAAAGCGGATGAAGTTGCCGGTTTATCCACCTTCGCCCGTATAGAACACCTGCCCGCCCCACCGGATGCTTCCTTCATCGGTATCAACCGCCATGCGACTATCGAGGCAGTTCAGGCGCTTCGCGACATCGGCGCCGGGGGGGCGGTTTGTTTTGCTAGTGGGTTCAGCGAAGCCGAGGTCGAAGACGCATCGGGCTCCTCTCTGCAGGCAGCACTTTTACAAGCCGCTGGTGATATGCCGGTTCTTGGGCCCAATTGCTACGGGTTCATCAATGCGCTCGATGACACGCTCTTATGGCCAGATCAGCACGGCTGCCAGCATGTTGACAAAGGCGTTGCCATCCTGACGCAAAGCTCAAACATCGCAATCAACCTTTCGATGCAAGCGCGCGGCCTGCCCGTCGCCTATCTGGTGACATGTGGCAACATGGCTCAGATTAGTCAGGCCGACATTGCCTTTACCCTGCTGGACGATCCCCGCGTTACCGCCATTGGCATTCATATCGAAGGGTTTAGTGACCTGCGTGGGTGGGAAGCTCTGGCAAAAAAGGCGCAAGAAAGGGGGGTCCCGTTACTGGCAGTTAAGGTCGGGCGATCTGCCCACGCGCAAGCGGCCACAATCTCACATACCGCTTCTTTGGCAGGCAGCGACGCCGGCGCAGACGCTCTTCTTGAACGCTTGGGTATCGCGCGCCTGAACAACCTGCCTGCTTTGCTGGAAGCGTTGAAGTTGGCGCATATTTGCGGGCCCCTGCAATCGAACCAAATTGCCTCTATCTCATGTTCTGGCGGCGAGGCCAGCCTGATCGCAGATCTGGCGCTAAGTCATGACGTGGTTTTTCCACCTTTGCTTGACAGTCAAAAATCACAATTGTCAGATGTGCTCGGACCTATGGTAGCTCTGGCAAATCCACTGGATTACCACACCTATATCTGGCGCGACACCAAGGCGATGACCAATGCCTGGTCGGCTATGACAGGGCCAGACATTGCTCTAACCCTGATTATCGCTGACTATCCGCGTACCGATATTTGCGACGCCACAGACTGGCAATGCGTAACCGATGCTGCCATTGGCGTATACAAGCGAACTAGTGCGCAAATTGCCGTGGCCGCAACCTTGCCCGAGCTGATGCCCGAAACTGTTGCACAGGAGTTGATGGGTGCAGGGGTAGTACCGCTGTTGGGACTTGACGAAGCGCTGGCCGCTGTTTCGGCCTGTAGCAGGAGCACCCCTGGCCAAGTGAGCGCACCAATTTTACTGCCCGGCCCAGCGCGACAGGCTGTGATTGTTAGCGAGGACGAGGCAAAAGCCCGTCTGGCGGGCTATGGAATGCCTGTGCCTCGATCTAGACAAGGCTCTAACCCCGCTAAATTGGCTCAGGAATTGACTTTCCCGCTGGTGCTCAAGGGTCAAGGGTTTGCCCACAAAACCGAGGCAGGCGCAGTCGCCTTAGATCTTAGAAGTACCGAGGAAGTCTCTGACGCGGCACGTGGGATGGGCTCGGACAGTTTTCTTGTCGAGGAAATGATACAGGGGGGCATCGCTGAGCTTCTGATCGGTATTACCCGCGATCCTGCACATGGATTTGTATTAACTATCGCGGCAGGTGGCACCTTGACCGAACTTCTGATCGATTCCGTTTCAATGCTGGTTCCAACGAGCCGCGATTCTGCAAAACAGGCTCTAACCCGCCTCAAAGTTCACAAACTTCTTCTTGGCTACCGCGGTGCACCGCCTTGCAGTATTCCTGCTATTCTTGACGCGGTTGAGGCGGTGCAGGCCTATGTGCTTGCCAATGCGGACCGGGTGGAAGAGGTTGAGGTAAACCCGCTGATCTGCACTGCCGACCGGGCGGTTGCAGCTGACGCTCTGATACGCGAGGCGCCTTCCGATGACTGACCCAGTAAAAACAACTCGAAATGGTGCGGTGCTAGAAGTCACGCTTGACCGTCCCAAAGCAAACGCCATTGATTTGGCGACAAGTCGGATCATGGGCGAAGTGTTTCGCGATTTCCGCGACGACCCGGATCTGCGCGTGGCCATCATCACCGGGGGTGGTGACAAGTTCTTTTGCCCCGGCTGGGATCTTAAGGCAGCCGCTGACGGCGATGCGGTAGACGGCGACTACGGCGTCGGCGGCTTTGGCGGTTTGCAGGAATTAAGGGACATGAACAAACCGGTGATCGCTGCCGTTAACGGCATAGCCTGTGGCGGTGGATTAGAGCTGGCGCTGTCCGCTGACATCATACTGGCAGCCGACCATGCAACTTTTGCCTTGCCGGAAATCCGCTCGGGGACGGTGGCTGACGCTGCCAGTGTCAAACTGCCCAAACGCATCCCCTATCATATAGCGATGGAGCTTTTGTTGACTGGGCGCTGGTTCGACGCCCCTGAAGCCCACAATTGGGGGCTGGTAAACGAGGTTACACCGGGTGAAAGCCTGATGGACCGTGCCCGGGAAATGGCCGATCTACTGGCCTCTGGCCCGCCACTTGTTTACGCCGCGATCAAGGAGATTGTCCGCGACGCTGAAGATGCCAAATTTCAGGATGCCATGAACCGGATCACCAAGAGGCAGCTTGCAAGCGTAGATGTTTTATATGGCTCCGAAGATAATCTGGAAGGTGCGCGCGCGTTTGCCGAAAAACGTGACCCGGTGTGGAAAGGGAAATAGTTTCCGCCCTTTTTGGCTAGGCCTCGAGCCGGGTCGATCAAACTTTGCGGAACCGTGCGAGCAACCCAACGTCATTCGCATGATCGCCACTGGCTCCGGCCCCATACATCTGTACTGGTAACAACTCCAAGCCGGTGATTTGCGCGGACATGGCCTCAAGTTTCGCGGCAAATCCTGCCGCCTCATAATGTGCGGCATTTATGGCGATGGTGAACAATGCACCGGGGGCAGCAATACGTAAAAGCTCATCAAAAGCGTTGGGACCTACATGGCCCATTGTAAAGGTACCAGCTGAAATAATACCACCATAGCTGCCGCTGGATACATCCATGGGTTGGGTAACATCACTGATGAATAAATTCCGGTAAAGTCCCTTCCCGCGTGCAACCTCAAGCATCTCGGGGGATATATCGGTGGCGTCTATGTCAGTGATTTCGTGCTGGACTAAACGCTGCGCCACTAATCCGGTGCCAGCCCCGACATCCAGAACTGGACCCAACCCCTGTGCTTCAGCAAAGGCATCAGCGGTCAGCGCTGGTAACTGGTAGTCCATTTCGGTGGCAAAATTGCCGTCATATGTTTGAGCCCAGCCAGCATACAGCTTGCGACTGTCGTCCGGCGTTTCCAGCGCGTAGGCATCTTTCAGCCCTGTCGTTTTCCTGTCCATAACGTATTTGGTTATATGCTGGCCGAATAAGCAAGGGGTTGGAAATTTTCCTGCAAACCTCCATTACTGCGCATATGGAAAAGACACTGGTAATATTTGGCCTTGGATATACTGCTGGCGCGCTGGCTCGCACCGCGGTCAAGAACGGTTGGAAGGTGATTGGCACTACCCGCGGCGGCACGTCTGACATTGACGGCTGCGAGATTGTCAAATGGCCCGGCAGCGATGTACACGCAGCAATGCAATCCGCCACGCATGTGTTAATCTCGATTGCGCCGGATGAGGCAGGAGACCCGGTCCTAAACGCGCTCTCAGGCGTATTAGCGGCGAATGCGTCGCATCTTGAATGGGTCGGGTACCTTTCAACCACAGGCGTCTATGGCGACCATCAGGGGGGGTGGGTAGACGAAGATACACTACTTTCCCCGGCCACCAGACGGGGTGAGCTGCGGGTGAAGGCCGAGGCGGACTGGCAAGCTCTGGCGCAGAGTTGCCAATTGCCGCTGCACATATTTCGTCTGGCAGGCATATACGGACCGGGGCGTGGTCCGTTTGCCAAGGTCCGGCGTGGAACTGCTCGACGCATCATCAAGCGCGATCAGGTGTTTTCGCGTATCCATGTGGACGATATTGTGCAGGTGCTGCTGGCATCTATCAGGCAGCCAAATGCCGGACGCATCTATAATGTCTGTGATGATTTTGCAGCCCCGCCCGAGGATGTCCTAGGCTATGCTGCCAGTCTTCTTGGCCTGCCGGAACCTGAGGCGGAAGATTTCGCCACCGCCGATATGACAGCGATGGCCCGTAGTTTCTATGCCGAGTCAAAACGGGTCAGGAATGATCGGATAAAGTCAGAGCTGGGGATAGAGCTCCTTTATCCTACTTACTGCGAAGGCCTTCGGGCCTTGGTGCACAATGAGGCAATTCCTGAACCTTGAGTGGCAGTTAGAATCAGGCACAGTGAATGGGCGCACCGAGGTGTTTATGTATCCAACTAACTGTGGCTAAAAGCCTGACCAGTTAAAGAGGGTAACGGTAATGGTTGCCGGCCATAGCGAGAACGAGAATAAAGACGAATATGGTTGGAACCAACCAACCTTGCTCAAGCGAGCCAACAGCGTCGCTCGTGATGATCTGGACATCCATGTTTGGCTCCAGTGTAGCTTCAGCTGTGGCGCTGGTCGCCGCCATTGCAAATCCTGCAGCAAGAAGTGTTTTCTTCATAATATCCCCCATATTAGTTTTTCGGCACGTGCCCAGATATTAGGCAGCCCGAAATGGTAGTTTTGGCGATTGCCCGAGGTGCCGATCCTGTTTCCACGACGAAAGCGTGGTAGCAAATCAGAAATCTGTAACCGACTTCTCCTCTCTCATATGTATGTCAGGAGAGAGTAAATTCG
>CAZJYZ010000048.1:0-26313 GCA_964550345.1 uncultured Aliiroseovarius sp.
GCCGCACCGTCGGCTCAGGCGTCGTCTCCAAAATCATCGCATAAGCCCATACGGGCTTTCACAAGACCAAATTAATCAGGCCACCCGTTGGGTGGCCTTTTTTATTAACATTAGCACTTTTCCGGTTAAGGTACCTGTTTTAGGGAGGAAAAATGACCAAAAAGGTTACGGTGACCGGTTCGTCCGGATTTCTGGCAAAACATATTGTCCTTCAGCTTCTTGAAAAAGGATATTTTGTTAGTGGCTC
The DNA here is from genome assembly GCA_964550345.1 of uncultured Aliiroseovarius sp. Classification (GTDB taxonomy): domain Bacteria; phylum Pseudomonadota; class Alphaproteobacteria; order Rhodobacterales; family Rhodobacteraceae; genus JAAEUB01. The sequence continues at coordinate 248 of CAZJYZ010000048.1, forward strand.
GGTTCGTTCAAGTCACCGCGAAGAAGAAGTTCGCCAGATAGTCCGCGACAATGCAAGTGATCCTGAAGGGGCACTTGGCCGGTTGGAGTTCTTGCGTCTTGATCTTAACCAAGACCAGGGTTGGGATGGTGCTTTGAAGGATGTGGATGCACTTTTCCACACAGCCTCGCCATTCCCTTTGGTTCCACCAAAAAATGAAGATGATTTAATCCGGCCCGCGGTTGACGGCACCTTGAGGGCACTGAATGCTGCGAAGGAGGCAGGTGTGAACAGGGTCGTGCTGACCTCGTCAATCGCCGCAATTATTTCGCAGGAAAATCCCGATTCCAGTTATATTTATGACGAAAGCGACTGGACGGATATAAAAGCGGCGTCTGCGACAGCTTATAACCGTTCGAAAACTCTGGCCGAAAGAGCAGCTTGGGATTTCGTCGAAAACGGGGCGAAATCGATAAAACTGACCACGATAAATCCGGGCCTGATACTCGGTCCCGCGCTTGATACAAATTATGGCGGATCAATGGAATTTGTTGAGCGGATATTGCGGGGTAAAGATCCTGCGGTACCTCAAATCGGGTTTTCACTGGTGGATGTGCGTGACGTTGCTTCGGCACATGTTCGGGCATTGGAGGTGGAGGAATCGGCCGGGAAAAGGATAATCTGTGTCGCTGAAGGCTGGGTTACCGCAAATGAAATGGCGCAGGTTTTGACCAATGAGTTCCCTCAATACAAACCACCCAGAATGATTGCTCCAAACTGGTTGATCAAGATAATGGCGATATTTGATGGGTCTATACGGTCGATTGTTCCCATCCTAGGTGTCAAGATGGAAGTGACAGGCCAACGCAGCAAAGAAATTCTCGGCATTGATTATTTGGACTGGAAAGAAAGCCTTGTTGAATCTGGGAAGGTTGTTGACGCCAAAATCTCCGCAGGGCGCTAGACAATGTCAGTTTGCTTCTTGACCTGAGGTTGCCGCCCTACCGCCAAATCCGCTTCGTCCGTTACTGCGTCCAGTGCGGATTCAAGCTTCAACCTGAGCTTTTCGGTTTCTTCATCGGATGCCCGACGGGGAACTGTCTCTTGCCATTCCCGGCACATCAGCACGCCTTTGGTAAAGGGCAGGGGTAGCCACAAACGGTCCCACGTGTTGAACTCTTTTACCCGGTTGGCGGAGAAGGCGACTACGAAAACCCGTGCGCCAGAGGCACGCGCCCAGACGAGCGGCACGGTGGAAGCGATGCGCGCAGGCCCCCGAGAGCCATCTGTGGCAATGCCGATGGAGTAGCCTTCTTTCATCTTGCCCAGAACCTCACGCGACAAAACGATATGGCGTTTGCTGCGCGACATGGCGATGGTTTCAAAGCCAAACTGCTTTTGTACCTGCCCCGCGCGCTTACCGTCGCGGTTGGCCGAGGTCAGGGTGCAGATTTTACCCAGCGAAGTGTTGAACAGGTAAGGGGACATCATCAGGCGCTGGTGCCATAAGGCCACGATTACCGGCTCACCGCTTTGAAGGGCTTCGTCCATGTCCTCAAACCCGATGCGGTCCCATCTCGACAGCCGGTAAGCTGCGCGGATAAGGATCGCCAGTACTTTTACCGTGACGCGGCCGAACCAGTCACTGTCGGTGATTTTTCTTCCAAACCGCACTGCTTTTCCCTTTTCCCGCCCGTAGTTCATACATCACATGTCTTGCCATGCAAGCATATCACGCACACAGGTTCCCGGTTCTGACAGGGGGTGTAATTTTCACTTGTCTCTTGCGGCGCAAAGGCTTAGGACAGGCGCGGCTTTAGGGGTATAGCTCAGTTGGTAGAGCGACGGTCTCCAAAACCGTAGGTCGCGGGTTCAAGCCCTGCTGCCCCTGCCAAAGCCACTTCCAAATCAGGATTGCATTGTCTTCCGCACCGGCACCCGCGTGTTTTTTGCGTGTGACGCGCATCACATGTGCCAGCTCGTGAAGCCGCTAAACCTTTCTTATCAGCGAAATCATTCGCACCCACAGAAAGGAAAACCAATGACACGCACAACTTTCATCTCCAGCTTCACTAATATTATCAAAGGGGCCGGTCTGGCCGCATTGATGGGTCTTCTACCCGCCACCAGTTCGGCCAGCCCATTGAAGATTATTCTCCAAGGCGACTTTACCATTCAGCAGCAAAGCTCTGGCCGTTATCTTGATGCCCATGAAGGCTCGCACGACAACAGCGTTGTTACGCGGGCCCGTCAAAGCAATACGACACAAACTTGGGTCTTCACGCCAGCTGGTGGCCAGCTTTATACCATCCAGCAAAAAAGCAACGGTCGGTATCTTGATGCCCATGAAGGCTCGCACGATAACTCAGCCGTGACCCGTGACCGTCAGGGCAACCGAACCCAATTGTGGGAAGTTGTCGCGAATGGGGACGGCAGTTATTTCATCCGCCAAGATAGTAATCGGCGGTTTCTGGATGCCCATGAAGGCGTCAACGACAGCTCGGCTGTGACCCGCGATTTCCAGAACAACGCGACGCAACGCTGGGTAATTCGCCCCGTTGCTGCGGCACCGCAACTCAGCGGCCTGTTCTACATGCAACAAAAAAGCACGCAGCGGTTCATGGATGCCCATGAAGGTTCGCACGACAATTCGGCGGTAACCCGTGATTTCCAGAGCAACAGCACCCAGATGTGGAAATTCACCCCTCTCGGAAACAACATCTACACCATTCAGCAACGCAGCAATGGCCGCTATCTTGATGCGCATGAGGGTATCAACGACAATGACGTTGTGACCCGTGATCGTCAGGGCAATGCAACGCAACAGTGGATTGTGAAAAAGGTTGGCAACAACACCTACACTATCCAGCAGCGCAGCAACGGACGGTACCTGGATGCCCATGAAGGAACAAACGACCACTCGATCGTGACCCGCGACCGTCAGGGTAACGCGACGCAGCTCTGGGTGCTTCATGCAGTAAACTGAACTTAACGTTAGTAAGAGTTCAGGGGCAGCGCAGTCAGATGCGCTGCCCTTGGCTATTGGGGCTTGGATCAGAAATTTTTTGGTTGAAGCTGACGCCCGGTCCGCGCAGTGATATAGCATGCGCAAAAGGTGCCCACATGGATGAACATACCGAGGAAAGATTACTCAGGATAACGCTGATCGCGTCGTTGTTTTTTCTCGTGGTCAATCACCTGACAGGTCCCAAGGCCTTTCCCGCCACACAGCTTTTGTTTGACTACCGCGACGGTCTGGCGCGGCGTGGGCTGGCGGGCGAGGTGCTGAACCTGTTCGCGCTGCCAGAAATCAGCTCGGGTGAGATACGGGCGGCGCTGGTGCTGATAACGCTGTCTGGTCTTACAGCGCTGGTTGCCTTCCTGTGGCTGCGTTTGGCCGGTCAGAGGGCCGGAAAAATCCTGTTGATCTTACTGCTGAACTCTTTTGCACTGGCGTCATTTGCAGGAAATGTCGGCTATCTTGACGGGCTGCTGGTGGTGCTTTGCGTCGGGGCGCTTGCAACCAACGCCAACACAAATTCCGGCCTTCTGGCCCGGTTGTTGGTGATGATCGTCGGCGTTTTGACCCATGAAAATATGCTACCGTATTTTGCCATGCTGTTTGCCTTTGACCTGTGGTTGAGCGGGCGGCGGGCAGTTGCCTTTGCGCCCATGGTTCTGGGCGCGCTGATGGTGGCGTTTCTGGCGTTTTTTACCGGGCGTGGCCCGGACGAGGCACTGGCTTATGCCGACTGGCTGCAGTCGAAATCCGGGTTTGACGTTGACCCTGAGGCGACGATCGTCGCCGGGCGCGGGCTGGCTGAAAACTTTGCGCTGATGGAGGGGCTGCGTGGCACCACGCAATACAAGGCCTGGCTGCTGTTTGACGGGTTGCCGCTGTTTGGGCTTACCCTTTGGTTGATCTGGCTGAACCTGAATTTGCTGGGGAAAGCAGCGGCACGCTCGGCAGGGCTGATGATGTCAGCGGCGGTACTGGCGCCACTTTCTCTGAATATCATTGCTTTTGACGTGGTTCGGTTCGGGGTGGCCTCGGTCATCGTCGGTGCGTTGGCCACTGCCCTTATTTTGAAACAGCAGGAAGGTGCGCGCACCCGGCTTGAGGCTACAATGACCTGGCCCCATGCTTTGCTGGTTCTGGTGTTGGTAAGCAATATGTTCACAACGCAGGTCAGCACCGCTGCCGGACATTTGTCACAGTTTCCCTGGATCCTGCTCGAACATTTGACTTGGGCAAAGTGACGCCCCTATACTCTTGTAAAAGATAATTAATGATCCGGGCATAAGCTCGGGCGATATCTGAGGCAAGGTGAGCATACCCCATGAAAAACCCCTATCAGGGCCTGGAATCGCGTGCGTTTTGGAAGAATGCCATAGGATCCGTCAGCCCGTTCCAGATTGGCGGCCTGTGGCAGCCAAAGTTCCAGGTGAAGAAATCCGATAACATCGTGACGGCGGGGTCCTGTTTTGCCCAGCATATTGGCCGCGCTCTGGCCGCACGTGGGTATAGCTGGTTTAACGCCGAACCGGCACCTTCTCTGATGCGCGCGCAGGATGCGGAGAAATTTAATTACGGTATTTTTTCGTTTCGAACCGGTAATATCTACACCACTCGCATGCTGCGCCAATGGGTCGAACAGGCGCATGAGTTAGCGCCTGACCCGGATGAGATATGGCAAGGTGGCGGGCGGTATTTGACCCGCTGCGCCCACTGATCGAGCCTGGCGGTTTCGCGAGTAAGGAAGAACTGATCGCTTCCCGAAATTCCCTTTATGACGCCATCCGCAAAGCTGTTAAACAGGCCGATCTGATGGTGTTTACCCTCGGCCTGACCGAAAGCTGGGCAAACCGTGAAACGGGCCTGGAATATGCCTCGTGCCCCGGAACGGCGGCGGGGGTCTGGAACGAAGACTTGCACGAGTTCCGCAATCACCGAGTGGACGCAATTCGCGAAGATCTCGAGGCGGCGATTGCGGTGATGCGCGAGGCCAATCCGAAGCTTAAAGTTCTGTTAACCGTATCACCTGTGCCATTGACGGCGACGGCTAGTGGTCAGCATGTCCTGCCAGCTACCACTTATTCCAAGTCGGTCTTGCGTACTGTCGCGGGTATGGTTGCTGAAGATCATGACTTTGTCGATTATTTCCCGTCTTACGAGATTATCACGGCGCCCGCGTTCCGCGGCATGTTCTATGCGACGAACATGCGCTCGGTTCAGCCTGAAGGTGTTGATTTTGTTATGCAAAACTTCTTTACTGATCAAAAAAGGGTTTTTGGTAAACAGATTATGCCTGCTACCCCGACCCAAACGGCGCAAAAGCGTGCACTCCGCGCCGCTGACCTGATGAAGCAGGGCGAGGTGAAATGTGAAGAGGAACTGCTTAATGCCTTTGCCCGCTGACGTGCCCCCTGCGAGGGGCGACATCTGTATCTTTGGTGACAGCCATATCGGATCGGTAAAGCAAGCTATCGACAACAGGCTGATCGACACCGGTGGGCGCAGTGTGACCTTTTGGGGTGCCGATGGACCTTCGTTTCGCGCCCTACGCTGGAAAAACGGCCGCGTTGTGCCCGATGCTTCGGTGCTTGATCTGGTGCGTAAGATAAACGGCGGTAGCCATGATACGTTGGGGCCGCAGGATTTTGATCTGTTCATATTCTACGGTGCGCGCCTAAGGGCGCACGAGTTTTTCGCCTCAATCCTTGAACATCCAGGGCAGATATCCGCCGCTGCGATGCAGACCATACTTGCGGGCTGGACCCACAAGACACGCGCCTGGCGCATCGCCCAAGCCTTTGCAAGGGCGGGAGCGCAGGTGTTGTTTGTGCCGGCGTCCTTTCCCACTCAAAATGTGCTTGACCAAAAAGCGGAAAAAAAACGCCTGGCGATCCGTTCTTCAAAGGCTCAGCGCACGGCTTTGTGGCAGCACCTTGAGGATGCGGCGGCGCGAGCGGGTTTTACCCTCGTCCCTCAACTTGAGAAAACGGTTACCGGCAATACCCTGACGAAGGCTGAATATGCCCAGCCGAATGCACAAGCGGCAAGTGACTGGGTGCATAAATCACCGCAATATGCAGCCCTGATGATAGAGCATGCCCTCGCGATCAACGCAGACAGGCTGCAACTGGCGGCAGAATGAATTACAAGCGCCATCCTGCGCCATGGGGTTGAACTCTGGCGCTGACATGCGTATCTGACAGCCAAATGTGAAAAGGCAAACTAACAATGGCTATGACAAATCCGTTTCAGTTTATCCAGCAAGTCCGTGCTGAGGTTTCCAAGGTCGTCTGGCCGACGCGGCGCGAAGTGCTGCTGACCACGGCGATGGTCTTTGCCATGGCTGCTTTAACAGCGGTTTTCTTCTCTTTGGTTGATCTTGGCATCCGCTCAGGGTTGGAAGCAGTGCTGGGAATGTTTGGCTGAGAACCCCTTGAATTAGCCCGATAACAAGGGTAATGCGGGCGCACCTACCCGGACAGGCGCGTGATGATTCGAGTCGCGCGCCGCTTTTTATTCTGGATGGTGCGGGGTAACCGCTTGGAAATAATGGAATTTTTGGCGGGTTGCCGCCAGTGACGCGAGGCAAGCAGACATGGCGAAACGGTGGTATTCGGTGAGCGTTCTCTCGAACTACGAGAAAAAAATCGCCGAAGCGATCAAGCTGGCTATTGTTGAAAAAGGTCTGGATGAGGACTTTGACGAAGTTCTGGTCCCCACCGAAGAGGTGATCGAGATTCGTCGCGGCAAGAAAGTCACCGCCGAAAGACGCTTCATGCCCGGCTATGTGCTGGTGCATATGGAAATGTCCGACGAAGGCTATCACCTTGTTACCTCGATCAACCGGGTCACCGGGTTTCTTGGTCCACAAGGTCGTCCGATGCCGATGCGTGACGCTGAAGTGAATGCGATTCTCAATCGGGTTGAGGAAAATGCCGATCAGCCGCGCACACTTATCCACTTTGAAGTGGGCGAAAAAGTTTCTGTTACCGATGGTCCGTTCGAAGGTTTCGACGGCATGGTCGAAGGCGTGGACGACGAAAACCAACGCCTCAAGGTAACGGTTTCGATCTTTGGCCGGGCTACTCCGGTTGAACTGGAATACACGCAGGTCACCAAGCAAGGGTGATCTGACGGCGGGGCAGCCTGCTGAAAGAAATACCGGGAAACCGGTTTCATACGTGGAAGGCGAGGGCGCGCGTGTCCGGACCGTACCACGCTAACCAAGCCGCCGGATCGCGTTCCGGTGCATAGGGTGCGCCACGCAGGCGTACCGATGAAAGGAGAGGCCACATGGCCAAGAAGATCGCTGGCACGATGAAACTGCAGGTTCCTGCAGGTCAAGCCAACCCCTCACCGCCCGTCGGACCCGCACTGGGTCAGCGCGGCATCAACATCATGGAATTCTGCAAGGCGTTCAACGCCAAGACGCAGGAACTTGAGCAGGGTGCACCGTGCCCGACCATCATCACTTACTATCAGGACAAGTCCTTCACCATGGACATCAAGACGCCGCCTGCGTCTTATTTCCTGCGTAAAGCCGCCAAGCTGAAATCCGGTGCCAACCTTCCCGGTCGTGAAACTGTTGGTTCGGTGACCTCCAAGCAGCTACGCGAAATCGCTGAGGCCAAGATGGCTGACCTTAACGCCAACGATATCGAAGCGGCGATGAAAATCATTCAGGGCTCTGCCCGTTCTATGGGCATCGAGGTGAAGTAAGATGGCAAAACTAGGAAAACGTACCCGCGCCGCCCGCGAAGCATTCGACGGCAAGCAGAACCTTTCCGTTGAAGAGGCTGTGAGCCTGATCAAAGGCAATGCAAATGCCAAGTTCGACGAGACTGTTGAAATAGCGTTGTGTCTGGGTGTTGACCCGCGTCACGCTGACCAGATGGTGCGCGGCGTGATCGGTCTGCCAAACGGTACCGGTAAATCCGTGCGCGTTGCTGTCTTTGCCCGCGACGCCAAGGCCGAAGAAGCCAAGGCAGCAGGGGCCGACATTGTTGGCGCCGAAGACCTGATGGAAATTGTGCAGGGTGGCAAAATTGATTTTGACCGCTGCATTGCGACGCCGGACATGATGCCCGTCGTTGGTCGTCTGGGTAAAGTACTTGGCCCGCGCAACCTGATGCCGAACCCAAAAGTGGGCACGGTGACCATGGATGTGGCGGACGCTGTGAAAGCTGCCAAAGGCGGCGAAGTACAGTTCAAGGCCGAAAAAGCCGGTGTTGTTCATGCGGGCGTCGGTAAAGCTTCATTCGACGAAAAAATGCTGGTCGAAAACATTCGTGCCTTCGTGGACGCAGTACAAAAGGCCCGGCCAACCGGAGCCAAAGGTACTTACATGAAGAAAATCGCACTGAGCTCGACTATGGGCCCCGGTGTGACGGTGAACGTGGATAACGCAACCGGTAACTGATCCAATGATCGGTGAGAGACCTAAAAGGCGCCCCACGGGGCGCCTTTTTTATTGCCATGTCAGCGCTGGAAAGTAATGAAACGACGTATGTGTATCTGACCCTGTTCCGGTGCGGTAACATTCGTGATCAGGATGCCGGACATCAGATCCGCCGAGATCACATGTAGGATTGCTTCGAAATTTGCGGGAGTTTCTGCCGTTCCGATGTCGCCGGAATAAGTGACTACTGGCAGCACATCGGTGCTGCAATTCGGGGCGTTTTCTCCGATGGCTTCGAAATCCATCATATCCTGCATGCCGGGGACATCCTGGTCCGGCAAGCCATAGTCGCCCAGGGTTTCCGGCGAGGCGACTGTGACTTCGAAGTTATCCGTGCCCTGCCCGCTGACAATCAGTATTCCGTCGGCAAAAGAGAACGTACCGGTACTTGGCTTTTCGGGCTGGACCGGGAAAGCGGTCTGGGTTGTTCCGTTCGAAACCAGCATGACGCCAGGCCCGGTCTGTACCTGCCATGCTCCGTCAAGGATCGGTAAAAGAATGTCATCGTATTCATCAGGGGTCAGGTCACAACCGTCGAATGTGTGGTTTTCGGCGACCACAGGCGTCGCGATCATCAGGGAAATTCCTAAAAAGATAGCTCCAAACCGCATCCATTTTCTCCTCGTTGCCGCAAGCCAAGCCTGAGTTATGGACTGAAAGTAAATTGCGTGAAACCCCCTTGGGTGAAGTCTTGGGGCATCTGGCTTATATGTAGTTTTGTGGTACCCAGCGGCTGGATATCAAGTTTGGTCGCCAAGGCCTGTCTAAAGGATTTCAATTCTTCCCTTGCCCCAAGGTTAAAACCCCACTAAACCCGCCGTGCAACCAGCGTGCGATTCGTCGTGCGCTGTTTTGCGTTTCGTCCGAGACGGTGGGTGGTTGCCCGGAAACGTGTAGCCGTAAGTCCTGCCTGAGACGGGAAAGAACCAGATTTCTTTGGGCGCGAAGGCTCCCGGGGCGAATTGGACGGACCCGTAAGGACCCGATTGCCGGGGTCACCCGGTGAAATATGAGCCGGAGGGTCTGACCCTCCATAATTGGAGTGAAACTGTGGATAGAGCACAAAAAGAGGCCGTAGTCGCTGAACTCGGTGAAATCTTTGAAAGCTCTGGCGTTGTAGTGGTTAGCCACTACGCTGGCCTTACAGTTGCTGAAATGCAGGACCTGCGCGCGAAAATGCGTGATGCGGGCGGGTTCGTGCGCGTTGCCAAGAACAAGCTCGCCAAAATCGCCCTCGAGGGGAAGCCGAACGCATCGATCGGTGACCTGCTTACAGGTATGACCGTACTCGCCTATTCCGAAGACCCCGTGGCAGCAGCCAAGGTGGTTCAGGACTACTCCAAGGACAACGAAAAGCTCGTGATCCTTGGGGGTGCAATGGGTGATACGGAACTGGATCCAGCTGGTGTGAAAGCCGTCGCTGCGATGCCGTCTCGTGAGGAGCTTATTGCTTCGATCGTGGGCTGCATTGGCGCGCCTGCTTCCAACATCGCCGGGGCCATTGGCGCACCTGCTTCTAACATCGCGTCCATCTTGTCGACAATCGAAGACAAGGCGGCAGCTTAGCAACTTATGGCCAGCGTGGGGGGAACCTTACACGTTGGAACACACCTATAAATGAACGGAAACAGTAAAATGGCTGATCTGAAAAAACTGGCAGAAGAAATCGTTGGTCTGACGCTTCTCGAAGCCCAAGAACTGAAAACCATCCTCAAAGACGAGTATGGCATCGAGCCCGCCGCTGGCGGCGCAGTAATGGTTGCAGCAGGCGGCGACGCCGGCGGTGCCGCTGAAGAAGAAAAAACAGAATTCGACGTGGTCCTGAAAAACCACGGCGCTTCCAAGATCAACGTGATCAAGGAAGTACGCGGCATCACAGGTCTTGGCCTGAAAGAAGCCAAAGATCTGGTTGAAGCTGGCGGCAAGATCAAAGAAGGCGTGTCGAAAGACGAAGCCGAAGAGATCAAAGGCAAGCTGGAAGCAGCTGGCGCGGAAATCGAAGTCGCCTAAGGGCGTTACAGGAGCCGGCTTCTTTTCAGAAACCGGACCGGGATTTTTTTGAAAATTCCGGCACACTCCGAAAGACGAATTGGCTGGATCCGGGAAAATCCCGGGTCCAGCCGAACCTTTCTTGGCAAAGGCCCCTGCGGGGGGCTTTTCCCAAGGTAAGGTTTGAAAGGTCGGGAGGAAGCCGGTGGGACGGTTTTCACGAATTGGCCACGAACCAAACCGTCTCGGACGAGGCATCATCGTAGCCCCAACGGTCGATGCTTCAGGTGAGAAATGAAAGGCACTAACCTTATGGCGCAATCCTATCTTGGCCAAAAACGTTTACGCAAATATTACGGTAACATCCGCGAAATCCTTGAAATGCCGAACCTGATCGAGGTTCAGAAAAGCTCGTATGATCTGTTTCTGAATTCCGGCGATCAGCCCGATCCTTCCGATGGCGAAGGTATCATGGGCGTTTTCCAGTCGGTTTTCCCGATCAAGGATTTCAACGAAACCGCGGTGCTGGAATTCGTAAAATACGAGCTTGAGCATCCGAAATATGACGTTGAAGAATGTCAACAGCGCGACATGACCTATTCCGCTCCGCTGAAGGTAACCTTGCGTCTGATCGTGTTTAACATTGACGAAGATACCGGCGCCAAATCGGTGCAGAACATCAAGGAACAAGATGTGTTCATGGGCGATATGCCTTTGATGACTCCAAACGGTACTTTTATTGTTAACGGCACCGAGCGTGTGATCGTAAGCCAGATGCACCGTTCGCCGGGCGTATTTTTTGACCATGACAAGGGCAAGAGCCATTCTTCGGGCAAACTGCTTTTCGCCTGCCGCATTATTCCCTATCGCGGTTCGTGGCTGGACTTTGAGTTTGACGCCAAGGACATCGTGCACGCGCGTATCGACCGGCGTCGTAAACTGCCAGTGACGACCCTGCTTTATGCGCTGGGTCTGGACCAGGAAGGCATCATGGATGCCTATTACGACACGGTTCAGTTCAAGCTGAAGAAGAACAAGGGCTGGGTGACCAAATTCTTCCCGGAACGTGTTGGTGGCACACGTCCGACGCTGGATGTTGTTGACGCGAAATCCGGCAAGGTCATTGCCGAGGCTGGCAAAAAAATCACGCCGCGCGCGGTGAAAAAGCTGATGGAAGACGATGCCATCCAGAACGTGCTCGTGCCGCTGGAAAGTATTGTCGGGCGTTTCGTCGCCAAAGACATCATCAACGAAGAAACCGGCGCGATCTATGTGGAGGCTGGGGATGAGCTGACGCAGGAGCTGGATAAAGAAGGTGAAGTGATCGGCGGTACGCTGGTGGAACTTCTGGATGCGGGCATTACCGACATCCCTGTTCTGGATATCGACAACGTCAATGTCGGCCCTTACATGCGCAACACGATGGCGGTTGATAAAAACATGGGCCGCGACACCGCGCTGATGGATATCTACCGTGTCATGCGCCCGGGCGAGCCGCCCACGGTTGATACGGCCTCGGCGCTGTTTGATACCTTGTTCTTTGACAGCGAGCGTTATGACCTTTCGGCTGTTGGCCGGGTCAAGATGAACATGCGTCTGGCGCTGGATGCCGAAGATACGCAGCGCACATTGCGCCGCGAAGATATCGTCGCCTGTATCAAAGCGCTGGTTGAGTTGCGCGACGGCAAAGGCAATATCGACGACATCGACCACCTTGGAAACCGCCGGGTGCGCTCGGTTGGTGAATTGATGGAAAATCAGTACCGCGTTGGCCTGTTGCGCATGGAGCGTGCCATCAAGGAACGCATGTCCAGCGTTGAGATCGACACGGTAATGCCGCAGGATCTGATCAACGCCAAACCGGCTGCTGCCGCAGTGCGTGAATTCTTTGGCTCCAGCCAGCTTTCACAATTCATGGACCAGACCAACCCGCTTTCGGAAGTTACCCATAAGCGTCGCCTGTCAGCACTTGGGCCGGGCGGTCTGACCCGCGAACGTGCAGGCTTTGAAGTGCGCGATGTTCACCCGACCCATTACGGTCGTATGTGTCCGATTGAAACGCCGGAGGGGCCGAATATTGGTCTGATCAACTCGCTGGCAACCTTTGCCCGGGTGAACAAATACGGTTTCATCGAAACGCCCTACCGGACTGTGAAGAACGGTCAGGTGACGGACGAAGTCAATTACATGTCCGCGACCGAAGAAATGCGTCACACTGTGGCGCAGGCCAACGCGCATATTGATGCAGACGGCAAGTTTGAGAACGATCTGGTCTCAACCCGCCAGTCGGGCGAATACATGCTTAGCCCGCGTGAAAGTGTGGACCTGATCGACGTTAGCCCGAAACAGCTGGTATCCGTTGCGGCGTCGCTGATCCCGTTCCTTGAAAATGACGATGCTAACCGCGCCCTGATGGGGTCGAACATGCAACGTCAGGCGGTACCATTGCTGCAAGCAACCGCTCCGCTGGTTGGTACCGGGATTGAACATATCGTTGCGCAGGATAGTGGGGCCTCGATCATGGCAACACGCGGCGGTGTGGTCGACCAGGTGGACGCCACCCGTATCGTTGTGCGCGCAACCGAGGATCTGACCGTGGGTGACCCCGGTGTTGACATTTATCGTTTGCGCAAGTTCCAGCGTTCAAATCAAAACACCTGCATCAACCAGCGTCCGCTGGTGAAAGTGGGTGACAAGGTTGGCAAGAACGAAGTTATTGCCGACGGTCCATCTACCGATTTGGGTGAATTGGCTCTGGGTAAAAACGTGGTCGTCGCCTTCATGCCGTGGAACGGCTACAACTACGAGGACTCGATCCTTATCAGTGAACGTGTTGCCCGTGATGACGTCTTTACCTCGATCCATATCGAGGAATTTGAAGTCGCGGCCCGTGACACCAAACTGGGACCGGAAGAGATTACCCGCGACATACCCAACGTTGGCGAGGAAGCCCTGCGCAACCTCGACGAAGCTGGCATCGTCTATATCGGTGCTGACGTTGAACCGGGCGATATTCTGGTAGGCAAGATTACTCCGAAGGGTGAGAGCCCGATGACGCCGGAAGAAAAGCTTCTGCGCGCCATCTTCGGGGAAAAAGCCTCGGACGTGCGTGACACGTCGCTGCGGGTGAAACCGGGTGACTTTGGCACCGTGGTTGAGGTGCGTGTGTTTAACCGCCACGGCATCGAAAAAGACGAACGTGCACTGCAGATCGAACGTGAAGAGGTTGAAACTCTCGCGCGTGACCGTGATGACGAGTTGCATATCCTTGAGCGCAACACCTATGCGCGTCTGAAGACAATGCTTTTGGGCAAGGTTGCGGTGAAAGGTCCGAAAGGCGTCAAAGCCAAGTCGGAAATCACCGAGGAATTACTTGAAACTCTGTCACGTGGTCAGTGGTTCCAGCTGGCGCTGGGCGAAGAAGAAGACGCCGCACAGGTCGAAGCCCTGCAAAGCCAGTTCGACGCACAAAAACGTGCGCTCGAGCATAGGTTTGAGGACAAGGTCGAGAAAGTTCGCCGTGGCGACGACCTGCCGCCGGGCGTTATGAAGATGGTCAAAGTGTTCGTGGCGGTGAAGCGCAAGCTGCAGCCGGGCGACAAAATGGCCGGGCGCCACGGCAACAAAGGTGTGATCTCCAAGGTTGTGCCGATGGAAGACATGCCATTCCTAGCCGATGGTACGCCGGTTGACTTCTGCCTTAATCCGCTGGGCGTTCCCAGCCGGATGAATGTCGGGCAGATCCTTGAGACGCATATGGGCTGGGCTGCTCGCGGTCTGGGGCTCAATATCGACGAAGCTCTGGGTGATTACCGCCTTTCCGGCGATCTGACCCCGGTACGCGAAGCGATGAAGCTGGCCTATGGCGAAGACGTCTATGAGGACGGCATCAAGTCGATGGATGACGACATGTTGCTGGAAGCAGCGGGTAATGTCACACACGGTGTGCCGATTGCGACACCGGTCTTTGACGGCGCCAAGGAAGAGGACGTGAACAACGCCCTGACCCGCGCTGGTTTTGACACATCCGGTCAGTCGATCCTGTTTGACGGCCGCACGGGTGAGCAGTTTGCCCGCCCCGTGACTGTTGGCGTCAAGTACCTGCTGAAGCTGCACCATCTTGTGGACGATAAAATCCACGCGCGTTCGACCGGGCCTTACAGCCTCGTTACCCAGCAGCCGCTGGGCGGTAAGGCGCAGTTCGGTGGTCAGCGCTTTGGTGAGATGGAGGTCTGGGCGCTGGAAGCTTACGGCGCTGCCTACACCTTGCAGGAAATGCTGACGGTGAAATCGGATGACGTTGCCGGACGGACCAAGGTCTACGAAAGCATCGTCAAGGGCGAGGACAACTTTGAAGCCGGTGTGCCGGAAAGCTTCAACGTGCTTGTGAAAGAAGTCCGCGGCCTCGGCCTTAACATGGAACTCCTGGATACGGAGGGCGACGAGTAGGGCGGGGTTACCCCCGCCACACCCACCCACCGACCAAATTTGAGGAATTCAAAATGAACCAGGAACTTACAACCAACCCGTTCAACCCGCTGGCCCCGCAAAAGACCTTTGATGAAATCAAAGTGTCATTGGCCAGCCCCGAACGTATTCTGAGCTGGTCCTACGGCGAGATCAAAAAGCCCGAGACCATCAACTACCGGACCTTCAAGCCTGAGCGGGACGGTCTGTTCTGCGCGCGGATTTTTGGGCCGATCAAAGATTACGAATGTCTTTGCGGTAAATATAAGCGCATGAAATATCGCGGCGTTGTCTGTGAAAAATGCGGTGTTGAGGTTACTCTGCAGAAAGTACGCCGCGAACGCATGGGCCATATCGAACTGGCCGCGCCCGTCGCCCATATCTGGTTTCTGAAGTCGCTGCCGTCGCGCATCGGTCTGATGCTGGACATGACCCTGCGCGATCTGGAACGCATCCTATACTTTGAAAACTACGTTGTGATTGAGCCAGGCCTGACCGACCTCAATTACGGCCAGTTGATGAGCGAAGAAGAGTACATGGACGCGCAAGACGTCTATGGCATGGACGCTTTCACCGCCAATATCGGCGCCGAAGCGATCCGCGAAATGCTGGCTGCGATCGACCTTGAAGCCGAAGCTGAAACGCTGCGCGCCGATCTGGCCGTGGCAACCGGTGAACTTAAGCCCAAGAAGATCATCAAGCGTCTGAAGATCGTCGAAAGCTTCATCGATTCAGGTAACCGTCCGGAATGGATGATCCTGACCGTCGTGCCTGTGATCCCGCCCGAGCTGCGCCCGCTGGTGCCGCTGGATGGTGGCCGTTTCGCGACCTCGGATCTGAACGATCTGTATCGCCGCGTGATCAACCGGAATAACCGCCTGAAACGTCTGATTGAACTGCGCGCGCCCGACATCATCGTGCGTAACGAAAAGCGTATGTTGCAGGAATCCGTTGACGCACTGTTTGACAATGGCCGCCGTGGCCGCGTCATTACCGGTGCCAACAAACGTCCGCTGAAATCACTTTCGGACATGCTGAAAGGTAAGCAGGGTCGTTTCCGTCAGAACCTTTTGGGTAAACGCGTCGACTTCTCGGGGCGTTCGGTCATCGTGACCGGGCCTGAATTGAAGCTGCACCAATGCGGCTTGCCCAAGAAGATGGCATTGGAGCTGTTTAAGCCCTTCATCTATTCGCGGCTTGAGGCAAAGGGTCTCAGTTCGACCGTGAAGCAAGCTAAAAAGCTGGTGGAAAAGGAACGTCCCGAGGTTTGGGATATCCTTGATGAAGTGATCCGCGAACACCCGGTCATGCTCAACCGTGCGCCGACCCTACACCGTTTGGGCATTCAGGCGTTTGAACCGGTGCTGATCGAAGGTAAAGCCATTCAGCTGCACCCGCTCGTTTGTTCGGCTTTCAACGCCGACTTTGACGGGGACCAGATGGCGGTGCACGTACCATTGAGCCTTGAGGCTCAGCTGGAAGCACGTGTGCTGATGATGTCGACCAACAACGTGTTGTCGCCCGCAAACGGTGCGCCAATTATCGTTCCGTCGCAGGATATGATCCTGGGTCTTTACTACATCACCATGGAACGCGAAGGCATGAAGGGCCAGGGCATGGTCTTTGCCGATGCCGACGAAGTTCAGCATGCGCTGGACGCAGGCGAAGTGCACCTGCACTCGAAGATTCAGGCGCGACTGCCACAGATCGACGAGGAAGGTAACGAGATTCTGACGCGGTTCGAAACCACGCCGGGTCGCTTGCTTCTGGGCACACTTTTGCCGTTGAACGCCAAGGCACCGTTTGATCTGGTCAACCGTCTGTTGCGCAAAAAAGAAGTGCAGCAGGTTATTGACACCGTCTACCGTTATTGCGGCCAGAAAGAGAGCGTCATTTTCTGTGACCAGATCATGACGATGGGCTTCCGCGAAGCCTTCAAGGCTGGGATCAGCTTTGGCAAGGATGACATGGTCATTCCTGACAGCAAATGGCCGATCGTTGACGGCGTACGTTCTCAGGTAAAAGAGTTCGAACAGCAATATATGGACGGCCTCATCACTTTGGGTGAGAAGTACAACAAAGTGGTCGATGCCTGGTCAAAATGCTCTGACCAAGTGGCGGATGCGATGATGGGCGAAATTTCGTCCATGAAGAAAGACGATGCGGGGGCTGAAGCGGAACCCAACTCGGTCTACATGATGTCGCATTCCGGTGCGCGTGGTTCGCCCGCACAGATGAAGCAGCTGGGTGGTATGCGTGGCCTGATGGCCAAACCTTCCGGCGAGATCATTGAAACCCCGATCATCTCGAACTTTAAAGAGGGCCTGACGGTTCTTGAATACTTCAACTCGACCCACGGGGCCCGTAAAGGTCTTGCGGATACGGCGTTGAAAACTGCGAACTCGGGTTACCTGACCCGGCGTCTGGTGGACGTGGCGCAGGATTGTATCGTGCGCGAAAACGATTGTGGCACTGAAAACACCATCACCGCCGAGGCTGCGGTCAATGACGGTGAAGTTGTTGCGACATTGTCCGAACGTATTCTGGGCCGGGTTGCAGGTGAAGACGTGGTTGACCCGGCGTCTGGCGAGGTGCTTGCAGCCAAGAATGAGCTGATCGAAGAGCGCACTGCGGACGCGATCGAGGCATCTGGTGTTGCCACGTTCCGCATCCGCTCTCCGTTGACCTGCGAGGCTGAAGAAGGCGTTTGCGCCATGTGCTACGGCCGTGATCTGGCCCGTGGTACCAAGGTGAATGTTGGCGAAGCCGTCGGCATTATCGCGGCGCAGTCCATTGGTGAACCGGGCACACAGCTGACCATGCGGACTTTCCACATTGGTGGCATTGCACAGGGTGGCCAGCAATCGTTCCAGGAAGCAGGGCAGGCGGGTAAGATTGAATTCCGCAACCCGAACATCCTGAAAAATGCCTCGGGTGACATGGTGGTCATGGGCCGCAACATGCAACTGGCGATCATGGACGAAAACGATGTCGAGCGCGCCAGCTTCAAACTGTCCTACGGCTCAAAGCTGCACGTTTCGGATGGCGACAAGATTGAGCGTGGCGATAAGCTGTTTGAGTGGGATCCCTACACGCTGCCGATCATTGCTGAAAAAGGTGGCACGGCGAAGTTTGTCGATCTGGTTGTTGGTGTTTCGGTGCGCGATGAAACCGATGACGCCACAGGTATGACTCAGAAAATCGTGACTGACTGGCGCACCGCGCCGAAAGGCAGCGACCTCAAGCCTGAGATCATCATCGTTGGCAGTGACGGTGAACCTGTGCGCAACGATGCCGGTAACCCGGTGGTTTACGCCATGTCGGTTGACGCCATTCTGTCGATTGAAGAAGGGCAGGAAATCAAACCGGGTGACGTGGTTGCGCGTATCCCGCGTGAGGGCGCCAAAACCAAGGACATCACCGGTGGTCTGCCGCGTGTGGCCGAACTCTTTGAGGCACGTCGCCCCAAAGATCACGCCATCATCGCCGAGATTGACGGCTATGTTCGCTATGGTCGCGACTACAAAAACAAGCGCCGTATTGCCATTGAACCGGCGGATGAAGCACAGGAAAAAGTCGAATACATGGTACCCAAAGGCAAGCACATCCCGGTTGCCGAGGGGGACTTCATCCAGAAGGGTGAATACATCATGGACGGTAACCCGGCACCGCATGACATTCTTTCAGTGATGGGTGTCGAGGCGCTGGCCGATTACATGATCGACGAGGTGCAGGATGTTTACCGACTGCAAGGTGTGAAGATCAACGATAAGCATATCGAAGTGATCGTGCGCCAGATGCTGCAGAAATGGGAAATTTCCGACAGTGGCGAAACCACATTGCTGAAAGGCGAACATGTGGACAAGGCCGAGTTTGATGCTGCCAACGAAAAGGCGCTTGCCAAAGGCGTGCGTCTAGCACAAGGCGAACCGATCCTGCTGGGTATCACCAAGGCCAGCCTGCAGACGCGTTCGTTCATCTCGGCGGCGTCGTTCCAGGAAACCACCCGCGTCCTTACGGAAGCTTCCGTACAGGGTAAACGCGACAAGCTGGTGGGCCTCAAGGAAAACGTCATCGTTGGTCGCCTGATCCCGGCCGGTACTGGCGGTGCGACGCAGAAAGTGCGTCACATCGCTCAGGATCGCGACAACAAGGTTATCGAAGAGGCACGCGCCGAGGCCGAAGCAGCACTCGCTGCTCCGGAGGGAAGCGAAGACGTATTTGCGGATGCCTCGGATGATGTCGCAGACGAAGACGCCTCGGGTCTGGTTGAAACACCGGAAAGCGCCGGCGAAGAACAGCCCTGATCCTGGTTAAACCAAAGTAACAAAACCCCGCCCTAACCGGCGGGGTTTTTAATTTCGAAACACTGTCAGTCCTCTTTTGAGGGGTAAGGAGCACGGCTTCTCGCTATGAGTGCGGCGGCATTGAGCCGATGACCTCCGCCTAATGCTCTTTACCTCTTGGATACCTGGCAGATCCGACCCATATAGGCCCCATGTTTACCCGTTCCGTCAAATATGCATGGCAGCATGTCAGATACATCCCACTTTGGTCTGCACTAACGTATTCACGTTGGCGCAGCTTTGATGCCCGTGCGCGCTCGTTGGGCGTGGCTTTCGGTGCGGTCATGCGCTGGTTTCCCATCGCCACGCGTCGGTTTGACCGTGAATTGTTACGGATATTCCCTGACATGCCGCGCGGCGAACGTATGAAGCTGTGCCGTGATATGGGCCGAAATATGGGCCAGACCCTGTTTGAGATTTACCACAATGCCGAATTTCAGGTCCGGCTGGAAAAATTTCACGTCTCAGGGCCGGGTCTTGCAGTGTTGGACGAGGCGCGTGCGGCAGGTAAAGGCGCGATCATCGTATCGGGGCATTTCGGCCAATGGGAAGCCACGCGCGCGGTTCTTAAGGCGCGCGGCATGGAAACTGCGGGTGTCTATCGTCGACAGAAGAACCGCCATTATCAACGCCTGCTAGAGGCTGGAATAGAAGCGGGGGGCAGACCGGCCCTGACAACCGGGCGTGTCGGCACCAAGAACCTTGTCCGCCATTTGCGCGGTGGAGGCTTTGCCGCCATCCTGCTTGATGAGAAAACTGCCGATGGTGAACGCCTGCCGTTTATGGGCCACGAGGCTCTGACCTCGCTCTCTGCGGCTCGATTAGCGTTGAAGTATGACATACCGCTCATACCCGTCTATGGCACGCGCCTTGGGGAAAACGGCGAAATAGATGTCGAATTTGAGGCCCCGATTCCCCATACAGACGCCCGCACAATGACACAGGTATTTAACGACAGCCTGTCGGCCCGTATCCTCGAACACCCCGATCAATGGTACTGGATGCTGCGTCGTTGGAAAGATGTGTAACGGACTGCCCACAGCCTGTTTCTGAAACTAGTCTCACTGCAGTGGACAGCGGCCTAATTTGAAAAGGTCAGCCAGCGTAGTCCTGTCTGGCCGGTTTTAACATAGACGGCGATCACGGCATAAATACTCAGTGCGGCATAGGGCCAGATACTTGCGCTGAACCACGTATCCGGGTTGCGGTACCCGGTGAAGATGGCCCAGTTTGAAGCCAGATTAAAGGTCAGATGCAGCAAGATTGCTGGCAGGATTGACCCGCCTGACAAAGTATAGGCCGCGCCGATCATCACCGCGTAAAGCATGCAGTGAATGGCGAACAGATGCAGAGATATTTGAGCATGTGGTGAATCCACGGTCCAAAGCGGCAGGTGCCAGACCAGCCAGACAATTCCGACCAGCAACGAGGCTTCAAGCCACCCCATGCGTTGGTTCAGGTGCTCCTGCATTACGCCGCGCCAGCCCAACTCTTCTCCTAATGGGCCAAGCGCGAGATTGAAAAGGATCATCATTGCGAACATGCCCGCCCCCAGCGGCAGGGTCTCACCCGATGCAAAGGGGCGCATAAATGCCAGCAGTACCAGCGGGGCGACCACCAGCGCCCAGGCTTCCAGCGGGATGGTCGAGATTTTTATTGTGCGGCCAAGAAGCTCCAAGAGGTTGCCGTTTCTCAGGCTCAGGATAATTGCCGCCAGCGATGGTCCCCAAACGGTGATTAACCAGAAAGGCAGGCCTGTTGCGGTTTCCGGGGACTTTGCAGCGGGAAGAAAGGCGATAAACAAAAACCCGACCAGCGAGATCGCAAAGGTGAGGCTGAGGAATGGGAAAAGTGTCATGTTAGATCTTCCGGGGTTCGAAAAGTTTGAATGATCTGGCGCAGGCGTGTCGCGTCCTTCAGAAATGGTGCGAGTGCTTCCAGCGCGGTAGCCGCAAAACCTGCACTCTGTGCCTGTGTCCAGTCTCCCAAAATCACGCGGCGGTTAATACGGGCGTTTATGGTCAGGAACAGTTCACCGATATGTTCCGGTTTTGCATCCGCACGGACGAACTTTTTCAACTTGGTACTCAGAACGGGGCTGAGTAGGCGGGTCATGGCGACGTCCTGGCCGGAAAGATAAAGCAGCTTATCTTGCGTATCTTTCATCGCTGCGAGGATACCCGGATCATTGCCAAGCTGTGCTGATCCTACCTCAAGCAATGTTTCGATTGGTGATTGGTCGGTTTGCTCCAGAACTCCGGCAAGTGCAGAGACCTCTTCACTGACTATTGCGTCCAGAATGGCATTCTTGCTGGCGAAATGGTGATAAAGCCCGCCGCGCGAGATACCGCAGGCCTTGCGGATATCTTCCATTTCCGTGACCGAATATCCCTGCCTGATAAACAGCTTTTGCGCATGTTTCAGGATGTCGGATCGACGTTCTTGCTGACTTAATCTTTGTCTCATACGATGCAGCTACCGACACATGTCGGTAGAGTCAAGAGCTTTTCTTTCCACCGATGCGAAAGGCCCTGCAGCAACAGGTCGTTTTTAGACTGGCGTAATGCGAGCTTATTAATTACCGCAGAGTCAGGAGGCGCGGACATGGCCCTGACTGACAATATGCGTGGCGCGGGGCTGATGATGGTCTCGATGGCAGCGTTTACCTTTAACGACGTATGCATGAAGGCGCTGGCAGGCGAAGTGCCTCTGTTTCAGGCGATTTTTCTGCGGGGCATACTCAGTACGTTGTTACTGTTCTTTGCTGGGCGTGCCATGGGGGTGATACGCATGCGGCTTCCGCGGCGCGACTGGGGGCTGATTACCCTCAGAACGATTGCCGAGATCGGGGCCACCGGGTTTTTCCTGACTGCTTTGTTTCACATGCCAATCGCAAATATCACCGCTATCCTGCAGGCCTTGCCTTTAACGGTTGCTCTTGCGGCGGCCTTGTTCTTGCGCGAACCGCTGGGCTGGCGGCGCGTGGTGGCAATTCTGGTTGGCCTTGCAGGTGTTTTACTGATCGTGCGCCCCGGTGCTGAAGGTTTCAACACGTACTCCTTTTATGCCCTGGCGGCCGTGGGTTTCGTGACCATCCGTGATCTGTCGGTACGGCGCATGTCAACGCATGTACCATCCTTTACAATTGCCCTTATCAGCTCGGCCGCAGTGGCAATTGCTTTTGGACTGGCCTCGGCGGGGGGGGAGTGGGTGCCTGTGAAGCTATACCAGGTAGGTCTTTTGGCCATGGCAGCGGTCTTTATTCTGGGTGGTTATCTGGCGTCGGTCGCGGTGATGCGTGTGGGCGAAATCGGCTTTACTGCTCCGTTTCGCTATACCGGCCTGATCTGGGCGCTGGTACTCGGCTGGCTGATATTTGCGGAATGGCCAGATACCCTGACCCTGATCGGTGCTACGGTCGTGGTTGTCACCGGCATATTCACCCTGTACCGGGAACGCCGGGCACGCCGATTTGCGTAACCTTTCTCATGGGCTGTTGACAGCGGCCCCGACTCCCCATATAGCGCGTGCGTCGGGTGCCGGGCTTGCCATGTGGCTTGTTCTATCCCGGTACTGAAAGATTTAAGTGGCCAAGATCCGGGCAGCTTCGTCCTGATCCTCTGAAACTCCACCGCAGGGTTCCCGCCGGAATTGGGGACTTGCGGTTTTTGTGTGTTGCGATGGTCGTAATGCGCAGTTGAAAATTAAATGTGTTGCAACACGGGGAAGAACCCATATGCCAACGATACAACAGCTGATCCGCAAACCGCGCCAGCCGAAAGTAAAACGCTCCAAGTCGATGCACTTGGAAAGCTGCCCGCAAAAACGCGGTGTCTGCACTCGCGTCTATACAACAACACCGAAAAAGCCGAACTCGGCCATGCGGAAGGTTGCTAAAGTGCGCCTGACAAATGGTTTTGAGGTCATCAGCTACATCCCCGGTGAAAGCCACAACCTTCAAGAACACTCGGTGGTTCTGATCCGTGGCGGCCGGGTAAAAGACCTTCCGGGTGTCCGTTATCACATCCTGCGTGGTGTGTTGGATACCCAAGGCGTCAAAGACCGTAAACAACGTCGTTCGAAATACGGCGCCAAGCGTCCTAAGTAAGGAATTAAGATATGTCGCGCCGTCACGCCGCAGAAAAACGCGAAGTCCTGCCCGACGCCAAATTTGGCGACCGGATCCTGACTAAATTTATGAACAACCTGATGATCGATGGCAAAAAGTCGGTCGCAGAACGCATCGTCTACAACGCGCTGGATCGTGTTGAAGACAAGGTCAAACGTGCGCCCGTGGAAGTTTTCCACGAAGCGCTGGAAAACATCAAACCGTCGGTCGAAGTTCGTTCGCGCCGCGTTGGTGGTGCGACCTACCAGGTGCCGGTTGAAGTTCGCCCTGAGCGCCGCGAAGCGTTGGCGATCCGCTGGCTGATCACTGCTACGCGCAACCGCAATGAGAACACGATGGAAGAGCGCCTTGCTGGCGAACTTCTGGACGCTGTTAACTCACGCGGCACCGCAGTTAAGAAACGTGAAGACACCCACAAAATGGCCGACGCGAACAAAGCGTTCAGCCATTACCGCTGGTAACACCGTAGAGGCTTAAGAAAATGGCACGCGAATATCCGCTCGAAAGATACCGTAACTTCGGCATCATGGCGCACATCGACGCTGGCAAGACCACCGTTTCTGAGCGCATCCTGTATTATACAGGCAAGTCCCACAACATTGGTGAGGTGCATGATGGCGCCGCAACTATGGACTGGATGGAGCAGGAGCAGGAGCGCGGCATCACCATCACCTCGGCTGCTACTACCACATTCTGGGAACGCACCGAGGACGGCCAGACTGCCGAGACCGAAAAGCACCGGATGAACATCATCGACACCCCCGGCCACGTTGACTTCACCATCGAAGTTGAGCGTTCGCTTGCTGTGCTTGACGGTGCCGTTGCCGTGCTGGACGCCAATGCCGGTGTTGAGCCTCAGACAGAAACCGTCTGGCGTCAGGCCGACCGGTATAAAGTTCCGCGCATTGTTTTTGTAAACAAGATGGACAAGATCGGCGCTGACTTTTTCAACTGCGTACACATGATCGCCGACCGCACAGGAGCTATCCCCGCGCCCATTCAAATCCCGATTGGTGCCGAGAACGAGCTTGAGGGCATCGTTGACCTGGTGACCATGGAAGAATGGGTCTGGGAGGGCGAAGACCTAGGTGCCACTTGGGAAAGGCGCCCGATCCGCGATGAGCTGAAAGCCACCGCCGACGAATGGCGTAGCAAGTTGATCGAGACCGCTGTCGAAATGGACGACGACGCGATGATGGCATACCTCGAAGGCGAGGAGCCTGACGTGGCAACCCTGCGTAAGCTGATCCGCGCAGGTGCTACCTCGCTTAGCTTCGTACCGGTTCTGTGTGGTTCGGCCTTTAAGAACAAGGGTGTACAGCCGCTGCTGAACGCTGTGATTGATTACCTGCCAACACCGCTGGACGTTGTTGATTACATGGGTTTCAAACCCGGTGACGAAACCGAGACCCGTGATATTGCCCGTCGTGCAGACGACAATATGCCGTTTTCCGGTCTGGCATTCAAAATCATGAACGATCCCTTCGTGGGCACCCTGACCTTCACCCGTATCTATTCGGGCGTCATGAACAAGGGCGACAACATCATCAACTCGACCAAAGGCAAGAAAGAGCGCATTGGCCGGATGATGATGATGCATTCAAACGATCGCGAAGAGATTACCGAAGCCTTTGCTGGTGATATCATCGCGTTGGCGGGCCTGAAGGAAACCACAACCGGTGACACACTTTGTGCGGTCAACGATCCGGTGGTTCTGGAAACCATGACTTTCCCCGATCCGGTGATCGAGATCGCGGTTGAGCCGAAAACCAAGGCTGACCAGGAAAAAATGGGCCACGGTCTGGGCCGTCTGGCTGCTGAAGACCCCTCATTCCGGGTGGAAACTGATCAGGAAAGCGGTCAGACCATCATGAAAGGCATGGGCGAACTTCACCTCGATATTCTGGTGGACCGTCTTAAGCGTGAGTTTAAGGTAGAAGCCAACATCGGCGCGCCGCAGGTGGCTTATCGTGAGACCATTGGGCACGAGATTGAACATACTTACACCCACAAGAAACAATCGGGTGGTTCTGGTCAGTATGCGGAAGTGAAGATGATCATTTCCCCGACTGAACCCGGAGAAGGTTACAGCTTTGAAAGCCGCATTGTTGGTGGTGCTATTCCGAAGGAATACATCCCCGGCGTTGAAAAAGGTATTAAAAGCGTTATGGATAGCGGCCCTCTGGCAGGCTTCCCCGTGATCGACTTCAAAGTGGCCCTGATCGACGGTAAATTCCACGACGTTGACTCGTCCGTTCTGGCATTCGAAATCGCCGGCCGTATGTGTATGCGTGAAGGTCTGCGTCGCGCAGGCGCCAAGATGCTGGAACCTGTGATGCGGGTCGAAGTGATCACGCCTGAGGAATATACCGGTGGGATCATCGGCGATCTGACCTCGCGTCGTGGTCAGGTAACCGGGCAGGAACCACGCGGCAACGCAGTTGCGATCGACAGCATGGTACCGCTGGCCAACATGTTTGGCTACATCAACACCCTGCGTTCCATGTCTTCTGGCCGGGCGCAGTTCTCCATGCAATTCGACCATTACGATCCGGTACCGAACAACATCTCGGAAGAAATTCAAGCTAAATTCGCGTAAGCGCATACAAGACAAAAGAGGAGGCCACCATGGCTAAGGAAAAGTTTGATCGCAGTAAACCGCACTGCAACATTGGCACTATT
>CAZJYZ010000049.1:0-26090 GCA_964550345.1 uncultured Aliiroseovarius sp.
GACTACTGCCCTGTCACGCCAGGACAAGTCGCTTGAAAGCATGAAGGAACTCATGGGTTCCCACACAACAGATACAGTCGAGGGGCTGTGTAGACATGGTGAAGACGGAGATTCACGCACACTTTCATCGGCGATATTTTTGTGTCAAAGCCGCAGATTATATCTCGCTGAGGGCAATCCCTGTGAAAACGGCTGGAAAATGTTTGAAGTAAAGCAAAGCGTTTAAGTATGATGCTAAATTTCTACAAGATGCCCAAACATTCGAATGTGACGATTTTCTAACAGGTCATTTCTATCTCGGAATCTCATCTAAAAAGCGATTGATATGAATTTTACAAGTGAAGCTGCACTTGCGGTGACATATCATACAAATCGCAACCGGCATTTTTTAGTCAAGACAGAATTTGAATATTCTTGGTGACTACATATGTGGGACCGATCGCGCCAACACTCCTGTCGGCTTCAGGCGCATTTCAGTCACTCGTGCAATCCGCAGTATCACGCAGATTGGGCTCCTAGCGGTCATCTGACGACTTCTGTCCGGCTTGTCCGTCATCAAATAGTTTGAGACAGATGGCAGATTGACTTTGATCTTGCCGCGGCCTTGAATCCCCAAACTCGTACCGTCGGAATCACAAACTGAGACTGGGGCTGGGAATCGCGCTAATTGCCACGACAGATTGCGTCTCTGTCAGGACCGGCCAAACCCAAGTCTCTGAAAACTCGAGAGAACTTAGCTCCAAACGTGCGGTATCTCTATTAAAGGAAGTGGGTGGCTGGGATGGTAGGATTCGAACCTACGATACCCTGTACCAAAAACAGGTGCCTTACCACTTGGCTACATCCCAACAGCGGGGCTTACCTACTCAATGTCTGGCACCCTTTCAAGTGCTAATCGCGCGGTTGAGCTCGGATATTTCCACTTACTCATCCATGCCTTCATGGCTGAGAAGATCACTCTCCTGATTGGCATCGCGATCGCTTTTAACAAGCTTGTCCAGCTCCGCCGCCTCCGCACTTGCTGAATTCGCAGAGACATCTCTAATTTCAGGGGATTTCTCCGTGCTTCTTTTTGGCATGGTCAGGGCATGTTTAACCAGTCGCATAGCTTCACCTTTGGCCAGCTCATAATGGCTTTCATGTTGATCAATCCAGCCTGCAAAGCACAATGTCGCTCCCCCATCGCTAACCTGATCAATCCAGGCCGAAGGTGCGGGTTTTTCCAGTACAAACTCCAGCCGTTGCAGTTCCTCAATACCTTTATCCAGCGCCGCGCCCGTATCTTCTCCGGCTGCGAGTTTTATCGGAAACTGAAATCGACGCTCGCGGTTGCGCGTGTAGTTGATGATGCGTGACTTGAATACTGTGGCATTGGGAATTCGAATATGGTTCCCGTCCATGCTGAGCAGAATCGTAGCACGTGACGTCAGGCGGATCACCTTGCCAACATCCCCCGCAATTTCAATAATGTCGTTTGGGCGAAACGGTTGGCGCACGGACAAAAGCAGGCTTGCGATGAAGTTTTCAACAGTGTCGCGCACCGCGAAACCCAAGGCCAGACCAATAATTCCCGCCGCCCCGAGTATGGTTGACAGCAGCGCCGTCGCCCCCAGAATATCCAGCACCACGACAACGCCCAGCGCAATCGTTGCAAGGCGGATCAGTGTGCGAAAAATATCAGCGATGAAGGCGTTCGGTGCTAAATTGTTCCACGGCTGCCGGAGCCGAGCGACAAAAAACCCGGCAAAGATAATAGCTGCAAAAGTCAAAATCCCAACCATGGCTAGAGGTAGGAATGCAACGACCTGCTTCAGGCGCTCTACAAAGCGTGTCATTACCGGGCTCAGACGTTCGGCAATATCGGTTGACGTGGACACCTTGTTTTCAATCGCCACGACACCATCAACCCGACCGACCAGCTCTCCCAACCGCTCACCCGCCGAGGCGTCAACGGTTGTGCCGCGCAACGTGACAATGCCCGAGCTGACAATCACGGTGATATCTTCGTACCCACCAAGCTCTTCAATAATCTCTCTAATTTTTACTGCCATAGCCGCATCTTTTTCGATCAGCACACTTCCGGTTTCGGTGCTGATCGAGCCATCCTGTGACAGGAGTGTTAAGGGAGCAGAAAGTGTAAAAATGAGTGTGAATAGGGCGAGGCGGAGGAAGGTCATGGTATCAGTTCCCGATTCTGTCGTTTCAGTTTAGGTCTTTGAAACGAATGGGGAAAGGGGGATTAAGTGCGAATTCATCCCTTGGTGAATGACCGCAACCAGATGCAGGGGTATCAAAGGCGCTGGTCAATGTGGAGCACCCGCACATCATCGCATCAGCGGTGATGTGCCCGGCCCAACGGGAAGATCACCCATCTTTGATGGGTTGATGACAGGCGGGAGCACCTGTTTCCCTGAACTATAAAAAGCACTGCGGAAACAGTCCTGCCAGCATGTCAAAGGCCATAGGCACACATAGCCAAGTTTCCCTCTCGGCCCGTGCAATCTTGGTTGGTATCCGGTAAGGCAGAGCATCTCTCCGCGTGGGTATGTTGCGTGTCAGGACGAAATCTGCTCGCGCAGGATAGATGCCGTCAGCGAAAACATCAGATAGATACCCGAAAAGATCAGGAATGCCAGAATGGTGTTTTCAAAAGCACGGGGATAGGTCGCCTGATCCGGTGCAACCGGGCTTACACCAATTGACAGATAGCGGGTTTGCTTGTTGGCCTCAATCCGGGCTGTTTCCAGTTGTTGCAGTGCCTGTTGCATCAATAGAATGCGGGTTTCAACATTGGTTTGGGCAATGATCAGCTTGGCATTAGTACGCGCCAATGATCCCCCACCCCCGTTGTTTTCGGTAAGCTTAGCCCTGAGGTCAACAATCACATTCTGCAGCCGAGAAATATCACCTTTCACACCGTCAACACGGGCCTGGTTGGGGCTTGCATTGTCTAAAAGCTGTTGCAATTGCAACTGCTTATCCAGGAGTTGCACCTCGTAGTTTGTGACTTGCTGCATAACAGACCCGGTTTCACTATTGGCGTCAAATACACCAAGCTCTTCCTGAAGACGCAGAACTTCTGCTTGTGCATCCAGCATTTTTTGTTCGGCATCAAGAAAGCTCTGACGCGCGCCCTGCATCTGGTCTTCGCGTTTTCGTTGCGTCAGGTTATCAACCCTTTGCTCAGCATAGCGGATCAGAGCCTCTGAATAGCGCGCTGAAGTTTCGGGGTCTGTCGCGATGACCTCCATCTTGATGATGCCCTCGCTGGGATCAAAGCCGATTTTCACGTTCTTTTGGTACAGCTTATAGGCATCCTCGTTCGAAGCATCCGGCGCAAGGCGCTGGATCGGGTCGATCTCGGGACCGGAATAATGGGACTTGAACCCTACGTCGGCATCAAGACGCAACATGGCGTCACGTGACGTCAGATAGCTTTGCACGGTCACCGAATCCTGCGAAGTAGCCAGACCTGTGCCGGAGAACAGGCTGCCCAATCCGCCGCCCCCGCCTGCCTCGGCTGTCTGTATGACAAATTCAGACTTTGTGGCAAACATCGGTGTCGCCACCGCGTAATAGTAGTACCCGGCCAGAATGGTTGGCAGGAATACAAAAAACGCCAGCCTGGTGAACAGCAGCAAAACCTTCTTGCGGCGGCGTTTGGCGATATCAAGCTGGATTTCTCTGACGGATTTCGCACGAGACGCCGCACTCATTACATCGTTGGAAGGCAATTGCGGTTTTTTATCCACGACTTGGGGTAATTGCGGCGGCTTCGCCCCGGTTGCCTGCCCTTCGGCTGCCACAAGTTCCAGCATCGTAGCCCGCTGAAACGGATCTATACCGGCCTGGCGCAACAGACGCACCGCATCAAAATCCGAGGTCGCGGGCAATCCGTGTTTTTGCGCCACACGCCGCGCCATGCGTAATTGGCGCCCTGTCAGCCCTTCTTTGCGGATCGCTGTAATTTCATCCTCATTGTTGATTTTGAGGGAGGGGGAACTGGCAGGAGTATTTGCTGCCGTAGAAAAACCGGTATTGCCAAAGCCATCTTCCTGCGGCGCCAACGCCGCCTCTTCCATAGCATTCAACTTCCGGGGCTGCCGGGGCTGCTGGCGGGTCGCCTGTGCCTCTTCTGCTGAAGGGGTACCTTCTGCCCTCTGCCGCGCAGAGTTCACTGCCGTGGGGGACCGCCGAACGCGGAACTTTTTAACCCTGGGTTTCATAGTCATAAAGCTGCTTTGCCTCTTCCAGGGTGTCAAACATATAAAACTGGCCGTCTTTCAGCACCGCAGCTGAACGACAAAACTTCTCAAGGGTCTGGGCCTGATGCGACACCACGATCACAGTGGACGATTCAAGCCGTTGGCGCAGAACATCGCCGGCCTTACGGTTAAACTCTGCATCCGTTGTGCTCGGCATGCCTTCGTCGATCAGGTAGATATCAAATTCAAGCGACAGCAGAAGGGCGAATGTCAGGCGTGCGCGCATACCCTGGGAATAGGTGCCCACGGGCATATCGAAGTATTCGTCAAGGCCACATAACCAGCGGGTAAATGCCTCGAGGTAGTCGGGATCAAGCCCGTAAAGCTGCGCCACATAGCGGGCGTTTTCCTTGGCTGACAATTTGGGGACGACACCACCCATAAAACCAAGCGGGAAGGATACGCGACAAGAGCGGCGGATCTCACCCTCATCCGGTTTTTCAAGCCCTGCCATCATGTTGACCAAAGTAGTTTTACCGGTGCCATTCGGCGCCAGAATCCCAAGGGAATTACCCAGCTCAACGCGAAACGACGCCTGATCAAGGATGACCTTGCGCTGTTTGCCAGTCCAGAAGGACTTGCTGACGTTTAAAAATTCCAGCATGGGATTATACCCGCTTATGTCTCGTTGCCTCAACTTGTGTTTTCACAAGCTTATTAGACAGGTCCTAACAAACATTCATCAAACGCTTATGGCCTGCTTTTTCTGCATTATGTGGGCGGAGCGCCCCATGATGCAATGTTTAAAGGCGGATTGCGCCGAATTTATGGCAAATTTTGCACAGCTACGGGCTAGCTATGATGAGGGAGATCCACAGTTTCAGTGGCTCCCCGGCACAATCAGATCGGAATGCCGGATGTAATTGGCACCCCCTTTCCCGATTACTCGCGAAAAAGAAAAAAACCCGCATGTCCTGATCTGTACACAAGCCCATACAATACCTATATTCACCGAAACCAAAAAAGCCGCATGCGGGCACCGCGCCTTTTGTGACGGCAAACAAACAGGGGGAATATCAGTGAAACGCGTCGTGACGGCTATTGTGCTCATGTCTGCGTGGCTGCTGATGTCCGGCCTCTACAAGCCTATACTTATCAGTTTTGGTGCTGCATCGGTTTTGCTGGTCGTCTGGGTCATGGCCCGTATGGACAAGGTCGACGGCGATGTGCTGCACTGGCACATCAAACCCATTGTTTTCATGAAGTACCAAGTTTGGCTTTTGGGTGAGATCGCCAAGGCGAACTGGATCGTAACCTGTAACATCCTGTCACCGCGCCTGCATTTGCGTCAGCACATGTTTGCCGTGCCGGTTTCAGCCGAAAGTGATATCGCGCAAGTTACCTTTGCTAATTCCATCACCCTGACACCAGGCACCATTACCATCGAGACCGAACCGGGCCATTTTACTGAACCGGGGCGGTTTTTGGTCCACGCACTGGATTTCAGCGAAGCTGACCTTGAGGACTTGGCTGAAATGGACCGCCGCGTTGTGGCCTGCGAAACCCTGGGCGCTAGTGCGGAGGTTTCATGATGTTTGAAATCGCTGCTTGCATGGTCATCGTTGCGATGCTTTTGACATTGTACCGCCTCTACAGCGGACCAACGTTGTACGACCGGGTGCTGGCCGTAAACTTGTTCGGTACGCAAACTGTCATATTCATCGGCATCCTTGGCTTTCTGACCGGGCGACCGGATTTCCTTGATATCGCGTTGTTATACGCTTTGATCAATTTTGTCGCGACCGTCGCAATCCTGAAATTCTTCCGCTACCGCGCCATTGGCGATGTGGGCCGAACAGCCATCAAGCGGCGTAAACGCGGGCCACGGCGCATTAAACTGCCAAAACTGAGTGCCAAGGCACGCGGCGGAGGTGGGGAATGAGTATTTTGGCTACCCTCAATGAAGTTTTAAGCTGGATCCTGATCCTGTCCGGCGCGTTTTTTGTGCTTGTTGGGGCCATCGGCACAGTGCGGTTCCCGGATTTCTGGGCCCGATTGCACGCTGCTTCGGTGTCTGACAGCGCCGGCATGATCCTGCTGTTTCTTGGAATGGCCTTGCAGGCCGGGTTTTCGCTGATTGCGGTCAAGCTGGCCATCATTGGCGCGTTTTTATTCCTGACAGGCCCAACCGCCACCCATGCAACGGCAAATGCCGCGTTAGTTTCCGGGTTGCGCCCGAAAGAGGCCGAAGGGCTGGTCGGCGCAGAGCCCGGAAACAAAGATAAATCAGGTGCGGATGAACCTGGTGGTGCAAAGGATCCGGGCACATAGAAACCTTTATCGACATAGCGCTTTTTACACTTTTGGTGGTCAATGCTATCGCGGTCGTGCGCACGCGCAGCCTGTTTGCTGTTGCCATGTTATCGGGTGCCTTTTCGCTACTCTCGGCCTTGCTGTTCGTCACGCTGGACGCGGTGGATGTGGCCTTTACCGAGGCTGCGGTGGGCGCCGGGATTTCAACAGTTTTGTTGTTGGGCACGCTGGCCCTGACGACCCGGTTTGAGCGTCACGCAGAACATTCCCCACTACTGCCCTTGTTTGTGGTTACGGTGACAGGTGCAGCGATTATTTACGGCACATTGGATATGCCCAATTTTGGCGATCCGAACGCCCCGGTGCATCAACATGTCGGCCCGGACTACCTTGCCGAAAGTCCGCATGAAATTGGCGTGCCCAACGTGGTGACTGCCATCCTGGCCAGCTATCGTGGTTATGACACCCTTGGCGAAGTTGCCGTTGTCTTTGCAGCCGGTATCGGCGTCATGGCTCTGCTTGGCGGGATACGCCGTAGGCGGCGCTACAATGGCTCAGAAGAAGATCGGGAGGAAAAATAATGCGCCACCACCTGATTTTGCGGGTCATTACCAAACTCCTGGTCGGCATGATCATGTTATTTGCACTCTATGTGCAGTTTCATGGCGACTATTCGCCCGGTGGCGGTTTTCAGGCCGGTGTAATCATGGCAGTCGCGTTCATTCTATACGGGTTGGTATTTTCGGTTGGTCAGGTGCAGCAGGTTCTGCCCCCATGGCTGGTGCACAAACTCGTTGCCTTGGGCGTTCTGCTTTATGCCGGAACCGGCGTTTACAGCCTGCTGACCGGCTATGCCTTCCTTGATTACGCCGCCCTGAGCCCGCTTCACCCTGAACATGGGCAGCACTGGGGTATATTATTGGTTGAGGGCGGGGTTGGTATCACCGTCACCGCAGTGATGGTGTCAATCTACTATGCCTTTGTCGGGCGCACACCTTTGATCAGTGACGAGGAGTGGTGATGGAAAGTTTTGACCTGCCATTCATCGTCGGCCACCTAAATTACTGGCTTTTCACTCTGTTGATGATGACCGGACTCTACATCGTGGTGGCGAAAGGCAATTTGGTGAAAAAAGTCGTCGGCCTGAACATGTTTCAGACCTCGGTTTTCATGCTGTACATCTCCATGGGTAAAATCGCTGGCGGCACGGCACCGATTTTTCCAACGGACATGAAGATAGACCCCAATGTGGCCTATTCCAACCCACTGCCGCATGTCTTGATCCTGACGGCTATTGTTGTGGGCGTTGCCACAACATCGCTGGGTCTGGCGCTGATTGTGCGTATCCGCGAGGAATATCACACCATCGAGGAGGGGTTGATTCAGAAGATCGAACTGGAAAAAGCCACCCGCGAAATCCGTGAGTTTGGCAATACGATGGGTGCAGAAGCGAAGATGGAAGAGCACGGATAATGGCAGAGGCAAGTGTACAACACGTGGCCCTTGGCCTGACCGATCACCTGCCGGCTCTGGCTGTGCTGATCCCGTTTCTGGCGGCCCCGCTGGTAGTATTCATCGGCAGTAACCGCTTAGCCTGGCCTTTGGCATTTCTTGGGGCCCTTGGATCATTCGTTATTTCCATCAAGCTTTTAATGCAGGTCTGGCACGGCGAGGTGCTGACCTATCACATGGGTGGCTGGGCGCCACCTTTGGGCATTGAATACCGGATTGATGCGGCGAATGCTTTTGTCGTCCTGATTGTCAGCGCCATCGCGCTTGTGCTTTTGCCATACACCCGAACCTCTATCCGCGCAGAACTGCCTGAACGGCATATCCCCCTGTTCTACGCCCTGTTTTTACTGGTATTCAGCGGGCTGCTTGGGGTGGCCTCTACCGGGGACGCGTTCAACCTGTTCGTGTTCCTCGAAATATCCTCACTGTCCACATATGTTCTGATCGCCCTGGGCGCTTACCGGGACAAGCGCGCATTGACCACCGCTTTCAATTACCTGGTGATGGGTACGATCGGCGCCACTTTCTATGTCATCGGTATCGGCTTTCTCTACATGGCGACCGGAACGCTTAACATGGCGGATCTGGCCGAGCGGATTGCCGACGCCCAGGGTAACCGTACCATTCACGCAGGCTTTGCCTTCATAGTGGTTGGTATTGGGCTGAAGGTTGCGATCTATCCTCTGCATTTGTGGCTGCCCAACGCTTATACTTACGCGCCCAGCGCTGTTTCCGCTTTTCTTGCGGCAACAGCAACGAAGGTCGCAATCTATGTCCTGATGCGCTTTTTGTTCTCGGTGTTTCAGCCGGACTTTGCCTTTGAGGCCGCAGCCCTGAAAATGATCATATTGCCGTTTGCTGTACTGGGCATGTTCGCCGGGTCCTTCATCGCCATATTCCAAAATGACTTCAAAAAGGTGCTGGCCTACAGCTCGATCGCCCAAATCGGTTATATGCTGCTTGGCATCGGACTGCTGAGTGAAACGGGTCTGACGGCGGCCATCGTGCATCTGTTCAACCACGCAGTCACCAAAGCAACCCTGTTCATGGTGCTCGGGGCCTACATGTTACGGACTGGCGGATCATTTTTTGCCAATCTGGAAGGTCTCGGGCGGATCATGCCCTGGACCTCGGCGGCGGCAGTGATTGGCGGGCTCAGCCTGATCGGCGTACCCGGCACTGCGGGTTTCGTGTCAAAATGGGTTCTGGTACAGGCTGCTTTGGAAAGCGGCATGTGGTGGATTGCCGTTTTGGTAGTCGCCGCATCTCTTTTGGCGGTGATCTATGTCTGGCGCGGGGTCGAGGTAGTTTTCCTGAGGCCGCCTGCAGACGACGTTGACCGCAGAGAAGCCCCTTTGAGCATGTTGATCCCAATCTGGATCATGGCCGCTGCTTGTGTGTATTTCGGGCTGGCGACTGACGTAACCCTAAGTGCAGCGACAATTGCGGCCGAAGGCCTGTTTGCCGGGCCGACGCCATTGGTCACGGGGCATTAAAGATGGATATTAACACCCTGATCCTCGCCTCAATGCTGATCCCGGCTCTTGCGATGGTCAGCAATCTGGTCTTGCGAAACTCACCAAATCTGCGCGACGGGCTGACATTTGCGGCAGCTGTTGCCACCTTTGCCTGCGTCCTTGGCATCCTTAGCCTGAATGGCAACGCAACCAGCGCACCCATGGTGCTGTGGGAGGTTATGCCGGGGCTCGAACTGGCCTTTAATGTTGAGCCTCTGGGGCTTTTGTTCGCTATTGTGGCAT
Source organism: uncultured Aliiroseovarius sp. (assembly GCA_964550345.1). Lineage (GTDB taxonomy): Bacteria > Pseudomonadota > Alphaproteobacteria > Rhodobacterales > Rhodobacteraceae > JAAEUB01. Next base: position 9,791 of record CAZJYZ010000049.1, read on the forward strand.
CAGGCCTGTGGGTTATCACTCACCTTTATGGCATCGGTTATATGCGCGGGAACAACGAAAAAAACCACGCCCAGTTCTTCGCCGCCTTCTCGCTGGCAATCTCTTCTGTCATGGGGCTGGCATTTTCGGCCAACATGTTCACATTGTTCCTGTTTTACGAAATCCTTACCCTGTCCACTTACCCGCTGGTCGCCCATAAAGGCACACCCGAGGCGATACGGGGCGCACGCACCTATCTGGGCATCCTCATCGGTACGTCGATCGGCCTGCAGCTCATGGCTATCATCTGGACATGGACCCTGACAGGTACGCTTGATTTCACCAAGGGCGGCATCCTCGAAGGGCATGTGTCGGGCATTCTGGTGCCGATCCTTCTGGCGCTCTACGCCTTTGGCATCGGCAAAGCTGCCCTGATGCCTTTCCATCGCTGGCTGCCCGCCGCCATGGTCGCCCCAACACCTGTTTCGGCGCTGCTGCACGCGGTCGCCGTGGTTAAGGCCGGCGTCTTCACCATGCTCAAGGTGGGCATCTATATTTTCGGCATAGATTTTCTGGCCGAAAGCGGCGCCAGTGAATGGCTTATGTGGTTGGCGGCCTTTTCGATCATCGCCGCCTCCGTCGTGGCGATGACCAAGGATAACCTCAAGGCACGGCTGGCCTATTCGACCATATCACAACTCAGCTACATCACGCTTGGCATGGCGCTGGCGACCTCGATGGGGGTGCTGGGCGGTGGTCTTCATATAGCCGGGCACGCCCTTGGGAAAATCACCTTGTTCATGGCCGCAGGGTCAATCTACGTCGCCACCCACCGCACGGAAATCAGTCAGATGAACGGGCTGGGTCGGGCCATGCCGGTAACCTATCTGGCCTTCCTGATCGGGGCATTATCCATTATCGGCCTGCCGCCGCTGGGCGGATCGTGGTCAAAATGGCTGCTGATCCTTGGGGCTGCTGATACTGGCGAATGGATCATGATTGGCGTGCTGATGGCATCGTCGCTCCTGAACGTCGCCTATCTCTTGCCCATCGTCGGGCGCGGGTTTTTCCTCAAGGGCGCCGAGGGCACTCCAACAGAATGGAGCGAGGCAGGCACACTTGTCTGGCTCCCCCCTGCCCTGACCGCAATCGGCTGTGTTGTACTGTTTTTCTACGCCGGAGCAGTACAGAATTTCCTGATGCCATTGGTGACAAAATGAGGAGGGGATGATGGCCGATAGTAACAACGAAGATACCTCAACCTTCCCCGCCCTTGGTCGCTTGTTTCTGTGGGTGGACAATCCACGAAACGTAAACCGTTTTGTCATAGGGCTCTATGTTGCTTGCGCGGCGCTCTTTCTGGCCGATTTTTTCTACCACAAACATGTTTATCTGGCGATCGAGGAGTTCCCCGGCTTTTACGCTCTGTACGGCTTTTTCATGTGCGCCGCTCTGGTTATCTGCGCCAAAGGATTGCGGGTCATCCTGAAACGACCCGAAGAATATTACCAACCACATGACGTCGAAAGCGAAGAACACCCGGAAGATCAGCTTGAAAAGGTGAACCATGATGGCTGAAAACCTTCCCGTCGCCTTTTTATTCTTTGCAGGGGCAGCACTTCTTTTTGCCTTGCCAAAGGGTGCCCTGCGCGCTGCACTTTTGTTGACCGTCCCGGTCTTGAGCGGTCTATTTATCTGGTCCTTGCCCGAGGGCAGCCTTTGGTCCGCTCGCATCATGGGGGTCGAGCTTGAGTTTATGCGGGTCGACAAACTCAGCCGCCTGTTTGGGCTGATCTTCTCGCTGGCGGCTTTTCTTGGAAATCTTTATGCGTGGCATGTGCGCGACAGCGTGCAACAGGTGGCGGCTTTGCTCTATGCTGGCTCTGCAATCGGCGCTGTTTTTGCCGGTGATCTGATAACGCTGTTCCTTTTTTGGGAAGGCACCGCCATAGCCTCGGTCTTTTTGATCTGGGCGCGGCGCACCGAGGGTGCCTACCACACCGGCATGCGTTACCTGATAATCCAGATCGGGTCGGGCGTGTTGCTTTTGGCAGGCGCCGCGCTCTACCAGCGCGAAACCGGATCGCTGAGCTTCGAGGCCATGGTGCTGGGTTCCCCGGCAACCTGGCTGATATTCGCAGCTTTCGGCATCAAGGCGGCCTTCCCGCTTTTGCATAACTGGCTTCAGGACGCGTATCCGGCAGCCACAGTGACAGGCACCGTGATCCTTTCAGCCTTCACCACCAAGCTTGCCATCTACGCGCTGGCCCGTGGTTTCGCCGGTACGGAAATACTGATCTATATCGGCGCGGTGATGACGCTATTCCCGATTTTCTATGCGGTTATTGAGAACGATTTGCGCCGGGTTCTTGCCTATTCTCTGAACAACCAGTTAGGCTTTATGGTGGTGGGCATCGGTATCGGCACTGAACTGGCGCTGAACGGCACAGCCGCGCATGCTTTTGCCCACATCCTTTACAAAGCTCTTTTGTTCATGTCGGTCGGAGCCGTCTTGTTCCGCACCGGTACGGCCAAAGGCTCCGAGCTTGGCGGGCTATACAAAACCATGCCCCTGACCATGATTTTTTGCGTAGTGGGCGCGGCCTCAATCTCGGCCTTTCCGTTGTTTTCCGGCTTTGTGACCAAGTCGTTGATTTTGTCTGCCTCAGCCAAGGAACACTACTATATCGTCTGGGCGATCCTTTTGTTCGCCTCGGCCGGGGTGTTCCACCATTCGGGCATCAAGATCCCCTATTTCGCGTTCTTTGCACATGATAGTGGATTACGCCCGAAGGAAGCCCCAACACACATGCTGCTTGCGATGGGCATCACAGCGTTTTTGTGCATCGCAATCGGCGTCTACCCCGCACCGCTTTATGCACTCCTGCCTTTTGACGTGTCTTATGCCTCGTACACCACAACCCACGTCATCACCCAATTGCAGCTATTGTTTTTCTCGGCTCTGGCTTTCACAGTTCTGATGCGCACAGGCATTTACCCGCCGGAACTGAAATCGGTAAACCTTGATACCGACTGGACCTACCGCAAGGCAGGCCCATGGCTGCTGGGGCATCTCTCAAAGGCTATTGCAGCAATCTGGGGCGGCTTCACGGGGTTTTTCACGAATGGGCTCAAGGCGGCGATCGCCCATTTTTACCGCTCTCATGGACCAGAGGGGCGCATCGCCCATATCTGGCCCACCGGTTCAATGGTATTGTGGCTGGCGATCATCCTCGGCGTGACCCTACTGGTGGTCTACACCGCCTGAAACCAGGTCCCTGTGTCACACCAGTGGGGCGGCAATATTCCAGGCGACACCTGCCACAACCGCTCCGATCATGGCTATTGCAAGATAGGCTAAAAACACACGTGGTTTGACCAGAGCCCAAACGGCAACCGCCGCTGGGATGCAGCTGACACCTCCGGCTAAAACGAATGACATGGCAGCGCCGTTGGACATACCCTGCTCCAACAGTGCTGCGACCATTGGCACGGCAGCGTATCCGTTTAGATAGGCAGGTGCCCCGACGATCGCTCCAAGCAAAATCGGACCTATGCCTTCCCCGCCAAGAACCTGTGCAACCAGATCCGCCGGGATGTAGCGCAACATCAGCGCTTCTATCAGATAGGCCAGTAGCAGCCATTTACCCAGGAAAAGGGCGTTCTCGGTAAACGTTTCACGAAAGGCAACGCGCCTTGTGCTTTCGCGCCAGAACTTCCAGTTCACTTCCCCGGAAAAAGGTTTGCCGCCGGTGCCACATGTAGATCCACAGCAAGCCTCGACCGGTGCATTCTTGAGCGGGTCCGCGAACACCACAGAACGCGCCATCGCCTTGACCGTAAAGCCTCCGAAAAGACCCAGCCCGACCGCCGCCAAGGTTTTGGCTATGGCAAAAGGTGCCCCCAACGTGCCGGTTGTGATTAGAAACATCGCCGGGTCCATCAGCGGTGACGCCAGCCAGAAGGCCATGACAGCTGACAACGGGGCACCGACCGCAAGCAAGGCGGCGATAAAAGGGATGACTTCGCAGGAACAAAACGGTGATATGCCGCCCATCAGGGCCGCAAGGAATATCATCCGCACCTCGCGCCCTTCAAAGGCGCGCGCCAGCAAGGCCTCGGCGCCAGTGGCCTTCATATACGCAACAGCCATCACGGCGAATACGATGAATATGCCGGTATGCCCTATGGCGCCCAAGGCAAAACTCACCGTAGGCCAAAGCTCTTGTGGTGCGAAAATCAGAAGGAGAAGCGGGATCACGGCTATCGCGATCCATGCCCCGTCGGGGCGCCATCGGCGTGAAGGGGTGCGGGTGACATCAGTCATGATTGTGATCTTTCTGGGGGGAGCTGCTGTCGGCGCAGCATTCGCTGAGTAAATATTCTGACAAAGCCTGCATCACGCCATATTCAGCCGCGACGCAAATGATGCTGCGTCCTTGTTTTTCCTGTCGCACCAACCCGGCGCTGGTGAGGATCTTCATGTGATGGGTCAGGGTTGAGCCGGTGATACCGCATTTCTGACCCAGCGCACCAATACTCAGCCCTTCAGGGCCGGCGCGAACCAGATGGCGCAATACCTCCAATCGTTGCTCAGACCCTAGGGCGGCAAAACTCGAGGCAGCTATTTCAACAGGCAGACAAGTGGTATCAGGATTCGTATGTTTCATATTTCTAGTTTTATCGAAATATAGACTGCGCGCAAGCATTATTTCGACAATTGTCGAAATATCACGCACTTTCCCACGCTTGCGACCACCTGCCCGCGTCCCTACCTTGCCACTATGCCCGATCTGATCGCCGAACTCTCAGCCTGTCGCCTTTGCCAAACCCGGTTTGCCGCCACAGCAACGGCCCACCAGCCGCGGCCGGTTCTGTGGTTTCACCCTGGCGTCAGGATCATCATTATCGGTCAGGCACCGGGCGCGCGCGTCCATAGATCAGGCATTCCGTTTGATGACCCTTCCGGCGATCGCCTGCGCGACTGGTTGCAGCTGGAGCCAACGACATTTTATGACAAAAACCACGTTGCCATCATCCCCATGGCTTTTTGTTTCCCCGGATATGATGCCAAGGGTGCCGACCTGCCGCCGCCACCCATTTGCGCTAAAACCTGGTCGCGCCGCGTTCAGGCCCATATCGGCCCGGCACCGCTTAAGCTACTGGTCGGAGGCTACGCTCAGAAATGGCACCTGAACACGCGGACGGGTGTTACCGAAACCGTGGCAGGCTGGCAAAAGCACGCGCCAGACGTCTTTCCCTTGCCTCATCCGTCATGGCGCAATACTGCCTGGTTAAAGAAAAATCCCTGGTTCGCGCAAGAGCTGCTGCCCGCCTTGCGCACCCGTGTGAAAGAGGTGCTGACATGACCGATGAAACCGCACTCGACAAAGTCCACGCGCTGATGATGGGCGATCTTGAGGATGATGCTGCGAGGTTGAGTTTCTACGGCACTCTGGCCGATACCGAACTGTTTATTCTGTTAAGCGAGGAGGCCGGGAGTGAGAGCATACAGCCCGAAATTCTTGAGCTGGATGACACGTTCTATACGCTTGCATTTGACAGCGAAGAGCGGTTGACAGAATTCACCAAAGCTACCGCGCCATATGCGGCGCTACCGGGACGTGCGCTGGCTGCCATGCTGGCGGGGCAAAAAATCGGGATCGGCCTGAATCTGGGGGTCGCGCCCTCATCAATTCTGGTACCGTCCGAGGCAATGGGTTGGTTGCAGGAAGCATTAGCATCAAACCCCAAACCACGCAGCCAGACTATCGGCGCTATAAAACCTTTGAGCGGACCTGCCACCTCTTTGTTTCCTATCCTGACAGACAAGCTCCATTTCGCCGGCTCTCAGGTCTCTGCTGCATTTTTGGCCAGCGCGCCGGATAATGACGGGCAAAACACACTCTTGCTGGGGTTTATTGATGCCCCTGAAGCGGCCCATTCTGCCCTTGCGAGGGCGGCACAGGAGGCTGTCGTATTTTCCGGACTTGAAGATCAGGTGCTGAACGTTGTTTTTCTGGCGCAAGGCAGCCACACCGCTAAGGAACTTACCAAAACTGGCACGGAAATTCACTTGCCTGTCCCTGTGCCCGCTACTGAACCAGAGGCAGCGCAACCGCCCGGATCAGACCCGGACAAGCCACCTATTTTGAAATAAGCCGATTTCTCAGCAGGGTTTGGCCAGCACCAAAATCCAAACGGGTTGGTTCCCTAGCATGGCCAGCCCCAGCCCATATTCCCGCACCCCTTTCAGGGCAATATTCTGTCTGTGCCCCGGCGACTCCATCCAGCTATTCACAACGGAACCCGCATCGTGAAAATTTACAGCAAGATTTTCAGCAGCCAGGCAGGCACGGTACCCTGCCCTTTTGACACGCTTCATCACAGTTGAGCCGCCGGAACCACGATGCGGCGCTGACCGGTTTATCCCCTGACGCGCCACGAAACACGCCTGCTCCTGAGCGGCCGCATCAAGCTCGGCATTACGTGCAATTCGGCCCGATCCGGCACCTCTTCGCGCCCGCTCAACCAATGGACCTGCAACTTCCATCAAGACGGCTGAATTTGAGGGAAGCGAACACGAGGCTGCAAGGGCCGGCTGCCCGACGATCAAAGTCAGGACCAGAGGGATACTAAAGGCTAAGATTCTTGAGAACATGCCACGACCTTATGCTTTTTTACGGCGAAACTATGACGGGCAAATCACACTAGGCAATACAGCGCTCACACGAGTTTCACGCATTAGCGAAATAGCTAAAACCAAAATCTTAACAAATCAATTAACACCGGACGGCAGGGCAAGATCCCGCGCATTATTCGTGCGTTTCAGGAATACTTTCTTCCCGAAAGAATGCAGTCTGACATTTTCGCCAGCTATTTCAAGGATTTCCTGGCCGGCTTCGCCGCCGCAGCTTCCAATGCCTCGATCCGCGCTGCCAGGGCCGCGTTTTCTTCGCGTGCCTTCTGCGCCATCAGGCGGGTCGCTTCAAACTCATCGCGACTGACAAAATCACGTTCGGCCAACCAACGGTCGATCCAGCTTTTCATAGCTGTCTCGGCCTCATCCTTAGCACCCTGCGCGACCCCCATTGCGTTGGTCATCATCTGAGAGAGATCGTCCAGTACTTTGTTGCCGCTTGCCATGTTTTGCCTCCAATAGCCGTTATGGGCCTATATGGGCGCGATGGAGGCAAATCTCAAGGTTGACTTCACCCCTTTGGCAGGGTCGAAAGAGGCATGAGCACCGGAATCCCCTTCCCCAATATCGGACCCGAGATATTCGCAGTTGACCTTTTTGGCCTGCATCTGGCGCTGCGCTGGTACGCGATGGGCTATATTGTTGGCATCCTGATCGGCTGGTGGATCATCCGGCAGGCCATTGGTGCCACGCGTCTTTGGCTGGCCGGGGAACCGGCGATGAACCGTGCCCAGCTCGAAGAAATAGTGACCTGGATCGTCATTGGTATCATAGCCGGCGGGCGGTTGGGATATGTCGCCTTTTACCAGCCCGGTTATTACCTGTCGCACCCCGCTGAAATCCCGATGATCTGGACCGGCGGCATGTCGTTTCACGGTGGCTTCATCGGCGTCATCCTTGCCGTCTGGCTGTTTTCACGCCGCCACGGGCTGCGCACCGCTTCGATTGCCGACCTGCTGGCCATTGCCACCCCTCCGGCGCTGTTTCTGGTACGCATCGCCAATTTCATCAATGCCGAGCTTTGGGGTCGCCCGACAGAAATGCCATGGGGTGTGATATTTCCCGGTGAGGCAGCGCAATTTTGCCCCGGCTTTTCCAGCCCCTGCGCACGCCACCCCAGCCAGCTTTACGAAGCCGGACTGGAGGGCATCGTTCTGGGCGCACTCCTTTTGCATCTTGCGTGGCGCAGCGGCTGGCTGAAACGGCCCGGAATGCTGACCGGCATGTTCTTTTTTGGCTACGGGCTGGTACGGGTGTTCATCGAGTTTTTCCGTCAGGCCGACGCGCAATTCGTAACGCCTGAAAACCCTTGGGGCCACGTGATCCGGCTGGGTGAGTTTGGTGTCACACAGGGGCAATTGCTGTCTCTGCCGATGGTGGCGACAGGGATTATTGTGCTGATCTGGGCAAGGCGACGGGCATGAACGCTCTCGCACGCGCGCTGATCACTCGAATTGAGGGTACAGGACCGATATCTGTGGCCGATTATATGGCCGAATGCCTGCTGCACCCTGAACATGGCTATTACGTCACGCGCGACCCGTTGGGGGCTGCGGGTGATTTCACGACGGCCCCTGAGATCAGTCAGATGTTTGGTGAACTCATAGGGTTGGCGTTGGCGCAAACTTGGCTGGATCAGGGCGCATTACCCCGGTTCATTCTCGCTGAACTGGGGCCGGGCCGCGGCACGCTTATGGCGGATATCCTGCGCGCGACACAGGGCGTTAAGGGCTTTCATGACGCGCTTGAAGTGTGGTTGGTTGAGGCTTCTCCAGTCTTGCAGGCTTCGCAGGCGAAGGCGCTTGGCGGATACGCGCCGCGATGGGTCGACACGGTGTCGGACCTTCCCGACGCCCCCCTTATGTTGGTCGCGAACGAGTTTTTTGACGCCTTACCAATTCGCCAATTTGTACGGACCGGAAAAGGCTGGAGCGAACGCCTGATCGGCGTGACGGACGGTAAACTGGCCTACGGGCTGGGGCCACCGGGCCCAATCCCTTCGCTGGACCACCGGCTGGAAGACACGCGCGAAGGCGACATGGTTGAAATATGCAGTCCGGCCAGTGCGGCAATGTCCGAGATCGCCTCCCGGATCAACCAGCATGGCGGCGCAGCATTGATTGTAGATTACGGCGACTGGCGTAGTCTTGGCGACACATTTCAAGCCATCTCCAAACACCAGCGCGCCGATCCTCTTAAGGAACCCGGCAAGGCCGACCTGACGGCGCATGTGGATTTTGAGGCGCTGGCCGTTGCCGCCGCCCCGCTGACACCATCGCGCCTGACACCACAGGGGGTGTTCCTTGAGCGTTTGGGGGTTTCTGAGCGCGCCCGTACCTTGGCCGCCCGCCTGAACGGCCCTGAGCTGGAAGCGCATATTGTCGCCCATCGACGCTTGACGCACCCTGAGGAAATGGGAACCTTGTTTAAAGTACTTGGTCTGACCCCGCCACAGGCACCTCTGATCGCAGGAACTTTGCATGACACTTGAGATCATTACCTCCAACGCCCTCGCCCCGCTGCGCCACGGCTTTTTCTCACGTCAGGGTGGTGCCTCGTCGGGTATCTACAAAGGACTAAATTGCGGGCCGGGGTCGGATGACCAGGCCGATATGGTGGCGATCAACCGCGGCCTTGTTGCAGACGCGATGCAGGTCACGCCAGAAGCATTACTGACCCTGCATCAGGTACATTCGGCCGATGTGGTACATGCCACCGGTCCTCAGGTGGGTGCCCGCCAGCGCGCAGACGCCATGGTTTCCGCTACCCCGGGGCTGGCAATTTCAACACTGACGGCAGATTGCCAGCCGGTGCTGTTTGCCGACACGAATGCCGGCGTTATCGGCGCCGCCCATGCCGGCTGGAAAGGCGCGCTTGGTGGCGTGCTTGAGGCAACGATTGAAGCGATGGAAGCCCTTGGCGCGCACCGCAAAAACATTGCGGCCATCATTGGGCCCTGCATTTCACAATCGGCCTACGAAGTCGGCCCGGAATTTCAACAGATGTTCACGGACACCGACCCGACCCACAACCGGTTCTTCATAGCAGGCAAGGAAGACCGCCAGTTGTTCGACCTACCAGCCTTTGGTGCCCACATTTTAGCCCGCGCCGGTGTGGGGCATGTAGAGTGGACCGGGCACTGCACTTACGGTGACAAAAAACGTTTTTATTCCTACCGGCGCTCTGTTCACGAACTTGAACCTGACTACGGGCGGCTGATCGCATCTATCAGACTGTAATATGGGAAGATCGGGCAGTTGTTGCCAAAGTTCTGTCGCAATTAAGCCCTCGCGCTCAAAAACTTCAAAAGGTTATCTTTTAAAACAGATACTTACAAAGTATGAAGTGTGACCCTGAAAAACCGGACATTCTTTTTAAAACTGTCTAAAAGCCAAAGACCTGCCCCATTCACTTGTTAGATTTACTTCAAGCAAATTAGAGTAATGAGGCTAAACATGAAAAATAATCGCCGCTGGATGAAATGGATCATCAAAGCAGACACCGATGCAGTTTCCCTGCCATGGGAACGCAGTTTGCGCCGTAAGACCATTAAAAATATCAAGGCTAAACAACTGCGCGCAGCGTAAACTTGGCCAATTTTTAGAAAATGGGCCGGGGCCTTTTGCCCCGCCCAGAAGCCCTAGGCTTCGGTACTCAGACGCTCTTCAAGTACCTCAAAAGGCACCCCCGGTTCATCCTTTGCATCACGGATCACCAGCGAGGTTTTGACAGAGGCCACATTGTCGGCCGCGGTCAGCTCTTCGGTCAGGAAGGTCTGAAAGGTTGAAAGATCCGGCGCAACACACTTCAGAATAAAATCAACCTCGCCGTTCAGCATGTGGCATTCACGCACCAATGGCCAGTCGCAGCAGCGCTCTTCAAATGCGGACAGGTCTGTTTCTGCCTGTGATGTCAGCCCGACCATAACAAAAACCTGCACCTCAAAGCCCAACGCGCGCGCATCGACGTTCGCATGGTAGCCGCGAATCAATCCGGCCTCCTCCAATGTGCGCACCCGGCGCAGGCAGGGCGGCGCGCTGATCCCGACCCTGCGGGCCAATTCCACATTGGTCATGCGCCCGTCCGCCTGAAGCTCTGCCAATATCATGCGATCGATCTGGTCAAGTTTACTGGCAGGCATCTGATTTCCTTTTGGAAGTTGCGCGAAACTTATTCCTCAAAGAACGGATGCGCAATATTATTTCGTGATTGCGCAATAATATTTTTCACCAGAGCGTGACTAAACAGCATGTCGCAGGGGGTTTTCGTGGGCCTTAACCCAGCCTATATCGGAGGCAACCAAACTTTTCAGGGGAATACCCATGTCTGATACCAATCGCCACACCAAAGTCCTGATCATTGGCTCAGGACCAGCCGGCTATACTGCCGGAATTTACGCCAGCCGCGCCATGTTGGAGCCGATCCTAGTTCAGGGGATGGAACCCGGCGGCCAGTTGACTACGACCACCGAGGTCGAAAACTATCCGGGTTTCAACGAAGTTCAGGGCCCGGATCTGATGATTAATATGGAAGGTCATGCCCGCGCTATGGGAACCGAGATCATTTCCGACATCATCACCGATCTGGATATGTCCAAACGTCCCTTCACCGCCAAAGGCGACAGCGGCACCACATACACCGCCGATGCGGTTATTCTGGCAACCGGCGCACGCGCGCGCTGGCTGGGGCTGGACAGTGAAGAGAAGTTCAAGGGCTTTGGCGTCTCAGCCTGCGCCACCTGCGACGGGTTCTTTTATCGCGGTCAGGAAATCGCAGTTATCGGCGGTGGCAACACCGCAGTGGAAGAAGCGCTGTTCCTGACCAATTTCGCCTCAAAGGTTACACTTGTGCATCGCCGCGATGAGTTGCGGGCGGAAAAAATCCTGATCGACCGGCTGATGAAAAACGAAAAAATCACCCCGCTTTGGGATAACGTGCTTGAGGAAGTGCTGGGCGATGATGAGCCGATGGGCGTTACCGGCATTCGCACCAAGAATGTCAAAACCGGCGAGATTACGGAAATTCCGGTCAAGGGCGTGTTTATCGCCATCGGCCACGCGCCCGCCAACGAGCTGGTGAAGGACACGTTAGAGACCCATATGGGCGGCTATGTGGTGACCGAGCCGGATTCAACCGCAACCTCGGTTCCCGGCGTATTTGCGGCGGGCGATCTGATCGACCACAAATACCGGCAGGCCGTAACCTCTGCCGGCATGGGCTGCATGGCAGCTCTTGAGGCGGAAAGGTTTTTGGCTGAACAGGAATGAAAAGGCTCTCGGGGCTTTTCTATCGACTTATAGAAACGGCGCGGGCGGGTGAAATCCTTGCCCCCGCACACTGCCCCGAAGGGCGGTTTCACCATGATGGCCAGCAGGCTATCTACCTGTCTGAAACCGAGCAGGGTGCGCGGGTTGCCATGGCCACCTACGCGGATAACATCAAAACACCCCTGTCATTGTTTGCACTGCGCCTGAAGGATGCAAATCTACTTGATTTGCGCGACTTGACCCAGTGCGCGCGGCTGGGCATCGACCCTTCGGTGGCGCAAAATCGTTGGCAGGCTGAACGCGTTCAGGGGAAATCTGCCTCGACCTGGAGACTGAGTGACGCGGCCCGTGCAGCCGGGGCGGATTGCATGCTTTACCCTTCGCGCAAACGCCCGGATATGACTCATTTGGTCGTGTTTCGGTGGAACACGCCTTCCAGTCCGCTATTGGTATTGGCAAGCTCTAAAGCTTAAGCAAAAAAACTCGCGATATTTTAGATTTTCTACCACTATCGCTTGAATTGCGCCATAATCACGGGTTAGACGCCCATGAAAATACCGTATAGTACCATTTAAACAAAATTACAAAGTAGGCCCTATTTCATGTTGCCCAACCTTGCTCCTGTACCGGAACTTTTTGTCTCATATGACAGCGCCCAAAAGCTGAAACTTGATGCCGCTGAACTGGTCAGCTTCGATCTGTCGCCGCGTCAGATTTGCGACCTTGAACTCTTGATGAATGGCGGCTTCAACCCGCTCAAAGGGTTTCTGAGTGAGGCGGATTATAACGGTGTTGTTGACACGATGCGCCTGACCGATGGCAGCCTCTGGCCAATGCCAATCACGCTGGATGTAGACGAAGAATTCGCCGAAGGCCTGGAGCTGGGCCAAGACATTGCCTTGCGCGACCAAGAGGGCGTGATCCTTGCAACTATGACGGTCACAGACCGCTGGGAGCCGGACAAATCACATGAGGCGGTCAAGGTTTTCGGAGCTGACGACATTGCCCACCCAGCAGTGAATTATCTGCATAACAAAGCCGGTAAAATCTATTTGGGAGGCCCAGTAGTCGGCATCCAGCAACCGGTACATTACGATTTTCGCGGGCGGCGTGATACCCCGAACGAATTGCGGGCGTATTTCCGTAAACTGGGCTGGCGGCGTATCGTTGCTTTTCAGACCCGCAACCCCCTGCACCGGGCCCATCAGGAGCTTACATTCCGCGCTGCACGCGAGGCACAGGCCAACCTGTTGATCCACCCAGTAGTGGGTCTGACCAAACCCGGCGACATTGACCATTTCACACGGGTCCGTTGTTACGAGGCTGTGCTTGATCAATATCCGGGCTCAACCACCTCGATGAGCCTGCTTAATCTGGCCATGCGCATGGCTGGCCCGCGCGAAGCGGTCTGGCACGGCCTGATCCGTGCCAATCACGGCTGCACGCACTTTATCGTTGGCCGCGACCATGCCGGTCCAGGCAAGAACTCCTCTGGTGAGGATTTTTATGGGCCGTATGACGCGCAGGATCTGTTTCGTGAGCACGAGGCGGAAATGGGCATCGAGATGGTCGACTTCAAACACATGGTCTATGTGCAGGAGCGCGCGCAATACGAACCGGCAAATGAAGTTGAGAAGGGCGCAACGGTGCTCAATATCTCCGGCACGGAACTCAGGCGTCGACTTTCCGAGGGTCTGGATATTCCTGAATGGTTTTCCTTCCCCGATGTTGTATCCGAGCTGCGTCGCACCCGACCACCCCGTGCCAAACAGGGGTTCACCGTCTTTTTCACCGGCTTTTCCGGGTCGGGAAAATCGACAATCGCCAATGCGCTAATGGTCAAGCTTATGGAAATGGGTGGGCGGCCGGTGACGTTGTTGGACGGTGATGTTGTTCGTAAAAATCTGTCTTCGGAACTGGGATTTTCCAAGGAACACCGCGACCTGAACATACGCCGCATCGGTTATGTCGCCAGTGAGATTACCAAAAACGGTGGCATTGCCATTTGCGCTCCCATTGCTCCATATGCCACCACCCGCGCGGCCGTGCGCGAGGATATCGAAGCCTTCGGCGCTTTCGTCGAAGTGCATGTGGCCACCTCGATCGAAGAATGTGAGCGGCGTGACCGCAAGGGGCTTTATAAGCTGGCGCGCGCCGGTAAAATCAAGGAATTCACTGGTATTTCTGACCCTTACGACGTTCCAGAGAACCCCGAGCTGAGCGTTGAGACGGAAAATGTCGAAGTTGATAACTGCGCCCACCAGGTCATTCTCAAGCTCGAGAATATGGGTCTGATCGCCGAATAGGGCGAGTTGGTTGGCGTTTGTCATCAGCCTCACCACGATCCCACCTCGGTTCGCCACCCTTCCCCGGGTTATCAAAACCTTGTGGGCACAGGATGCGCGGCCCGACAGGATTATTTTGACCGTGCCGAAGACCTATCGGCGTTTTCAGGGAAACCACCCATTGCCCGACCTTCCGGGGGTGGAAGTACTGCGTCCGGAAGCCGATCCCGGACCGGCGGGCAAAGCCCTGACCGCAGCACAACACCTGCGCGGACAGGCCTGCAAATTGTTATATTGTGACGACGATTGGCATTACGGACCCGGCTGGAGCGCTGGCTTTCTAGAGGCAGCGGGGAGCCACCCCGACGATGTCCTGTGCGCTTCGGGATACGATGTGGGGCGGCTTGGTTTGGGTAAACGCGACAATGCACGCCCGGAAAGGCGGGTATCCGACATCGCGCAGGGCTTTGCCGGTGTGTTGATTCAACCCGATATGCTCGATGATGTGGCCTTTGAAATGCCCGAACTAGCCTGGGCGGTCGACGACGTTTACCTGTCGGCGACCTATGCCAGACTGGGACTGGGTATCAGGCAGGTAAGTGGATTGCGCGAAATGTGTACCCCACTTGAAGATCCGGGCAATCTACAAGACGCTACGATAGGAGGCGAAAGCCGTAAGCAGGCCAACCAGCGGACGGCAAATTATCTGGCCGAGCAATTTGGCATATGGGGCAGCGCGCCTTAGGGCTGGTATAAACTCATGGCTGCATTTTGCTCACAGATGCAAGCTACCGCGCATCAACACTCTGCCCTGCCCGCCAACCCGTACTCCGGTCGGAGCCTCAGCCGGGCCCAGCACTTCGACATTCGCAGTTCCGGGCCGGCCCATCCAATGCCCTTGTTCGGCGGTGAATGCCCGATTTTCAATCAAACCATGGTGCCAAAGATAAGCCGCCATACAGCCAGTAGCCGAGCCTGTGAACGGATCCTCCGGCGGCATCGGGGCGGGTAGTAATAACCGCGAAAACGTGTCGCCCGCGTCGGTCTCTCCACCCAAAGTGACCAGGAACGGTTCGATCATCCCGGCGCGGCTGGTTCCGGGTGGATTCATCTTATTCCACAAATCCGAGTCAAGCACGGCGCGGCGCAAGGTTGCCTTATCCTTCAGGACAACAATACAGAACGGCGTGCCGGTTGAAACAATCTGGGGCGTGCCAATAATGTCGCTGACCGCAAGATTGTAGACTTTGGCAATATCCTCGGGCGCGAAATTTTCACCAAATTCCGGCGCCATTTGGGTCATGGTTACAACTGGTCCCTCTGCTCCCATCTCGACCTCTATAGGCAAGACGCCCGCGCCAACTTCTAGGGTAAAGAAAGCATGCCCTTCCGTGAATTCCACCAACCCCCGATCCACCAACGAGGTTACGGTGGCAATGGTCGGGTGCCCGGCCATCAATATCTCTTGATCAGCAAGGTAATACCGCGCCCCAAAATCAGCTTTGTCTGATGTGACCAGATAAGCGCATTCACTCAGAGAGGTTTCACGGACCAATGCCAACCGGTCGTATACAGAAAGTGCGTCCGCCCCGTGCACGACAACACAGGCATTTCCCCCGAAAGGCGTCGAGGTAAAGGCGTCAACCCAGTCAAAACCATATGTATTCAATGCACGTTCACCGGCGCGTAGTCGTTCTGCCGCGCCAGAGCAAAGGCCATGTGACGCCCGGCGACCAAGGCCAGTCGTTCCCCGTCCTGATCATGCAAGGCATAGAGGTCCTGCACATCTCCTACTTGGTCACGCACTTCTTCGGGCAGTTCCTCAGGCTTCACAGCACGAACATAGACGATACGTTCGTCGGTCTCAGGGAACATGTCGATTTTAACATCCATTTCAGAACCTCACTTTCGGTTAATCTGTACCGTTTGCACCACGGCATCAGGCTCGGCTCGTTTCAGGTCTATATGCAACAAACCGTTTTCGGTTATGGCACCTGTTACTTCAACGCCGTCCGCCAGCACGAAACTTTTCTGGAATTGCCGCCCGGCAATACCGCGATGCAGGAATA
>CAZJYZ010000050.1:0-25131 GCA_964550345.1 uncultured Aliiroseovarius sp.
TGATCCTCCGTTTCCTAACTATAAGGGCGGACCGGTTCAAAGGGGGAGGATCATTCGAATGGGGTGGAGCTTATGGCGGTGTTGTCCTCGGATATGGCGAGGGCATGTATACCAATGGTGTGTCTGTTCTTGACCAGCTCGGTGTTGATATTAATGTCAACGGTGAGATTTTCGGTGCCAAATTAGGTTACAATTTCCAGAGCGGTTCTACTGTTTATGGGGTGGAAGCTGATATTACAAACGGCCCAACAGGTTTGACACCTCAAGGCACATGGGGGCCGATGTGGGGATGTGGAACTGGCGATTGTTATGCCAATATCGACTCTATTGTGACTGTCCGGGGGCGGGCAGGGATCCTTGCTTCGTCTGATTTCCTGATTTACGGCACGGCCGGTGTTGCTGCTGCCCAGATAACCGGTGGGATTGTAGCTTCTGCGCAAGATGGTGGTGGAACTGCTATGGGCGCTGTCGGTGGTATTGGCGCCGAATACGCAATCGGTAACTCAACCACAGTCGGGGCGGAATACCTGTATTATGGAATTAGCCCAATTCCGTTTGGAGTTGATGGGTCAGGCAACACATTCGATGGTGTCGGCGACTTCGGGGTAGCCCGGTTGTTCTTTAACTTTCACTTCTAATCCTCTTCGAGCATTTGCGAAGAAAGACAAAACCCCGGGCTGTATGGTCCGGGGTTTTTACTGTGTCTAAAGCTACAGGGCTTGAATCCGACAGTACTGCGACAATAGAGAAAAGCGTAGCGCCGGGGATCTCCCACGGTTTTCCTCCAATCCCCTCTAAAAACGATGTTTCCTGAGATTTTGACCTTTATTGCTCTGTCCATTTCACACAGCTTGGTTTCATATCGAAGCAATGAAGTTCACTTCCGTTAAAGCCAGCCAAGACAACAGCAAAGGGCTCCTAGCGGTCATCTCAAACCTCTCCAATTACCCTGACCCTAAGGCCCTGCAGGCAGCAAATGCTTCACCCCGACCGCTGTGGCGCGCGCCAGATCAGGGTCATGCGACATGGGCACATATTCACCCTTCGCCACAGCTCGCCGAGATCATCGTTATAGCGCGACAGGAAATGCCCCGATTGTCCGGTAGCGGTGACAAATAGCGAGCTGTCGGGATCGGTAAAATTATGAACGCCGCGGCATTTCCTGGCGGTCGCCTTCACTTTAATCGAAACAACCATACTGAACATGGTCGATCCAAGGGGCGTGACTCGCTTGGGTTCAAAGGCGGACCGTTGACCGCAAAATCAATAGAATAGACGAATTGATATCCTGGATTTATAGTTAGGAGATGTTGGCGACGGACGCTTGCCTAAGATGTGCCTGAAATCCGATTGAATGCGGGATAGGGAAAGTATGATGACTAAGAGAACTGGGATGTATCCACTGGTACTATTATTGTTAACGTCGCTTTTCGCAACTGCAGCCAATGCTGACGTGGTAAGAGTAGATTGCCCTCGCACCGGAGCAGTGTCGCCGCTTCCAAGCGGTTGGTGGTTAAAACCCAGACTCTCTGAGGCTATAGCAGTGCCTCCCGGGTCGTCGGGGCCTCTTTGGTCGAAAGAAGCTGGTAATTTCGCTGCAACTACGCTTAGTACCCGCGTTGCCACCTACGACGGTTCATATGGAAAAACAATTCTGTCCTGCGCTTTCTATTCGGCTTTAGGGGCAAAAATATGGGTTAGTACCTATGCGCCGGAAGGGGCGAACTGTCTCGAAGATGGTGCTGGTTTCAGATGCGTAACACCAGTGGATTCTCTGGATTTAACTGTTACAAGGGCACCTACGCCGTTGGTTGTTCCAAAATATATTCCCCCGGCCAATTCCTTTCTTTATAAATCCGGCACTATTCGCCTCCAGCCAAATATGGGGATGGATCTCGAAAATGGCACAGTCGGTGAAAACCGGGCTACCGATGTCAGGTTCAATGCGCAAACCACCAACCGACGCTTCCTCGAACCTGTGAACGGAGCAAAACTTGTTTTAGTTGGAACTAACGAGGTTTCGCCGGAAATTTGCAGGGCATTTAACACTTACACAACCGGTCGGATATCGGTAACCCAGCTTCCGGCCGGCACGTCTGTTTGCGTCATTACCAGCGACCGGCGTTACTCCGCCTTCACAGTGAGCTCGGCACCCGCAACAAGCTGGGAAGCTTTCCGGATAAATTTCAAAACCTGGCGTAACTAAACTTGGGTCGTTGCGGGCAAGCCCTCACCGATTTTCACCCAATCGTTTTGGTTTTCTGGGGACAGCAAATGATAGGTTTCAGCGTTCCGTGTCGTTGCATTTAGCTTGCAGTATTTGTCAATCAGGGCACCTAGCGGTCATCTCAGACCTCTCCTAAAACCCCTGAGCCTACTGCCCTGCAGGCAGTAAATGTGTCACGCCAACAGCAGCAGCGCGCGCCAGATCAGGGTCAAGCGACATGGGCACATATTCGCCCCTGCGCCAAAGCTCGCCCAGATCATCGTAATGGCGCGACAGGAAATGCCCGGATTGTCCGGTAGCGGTGATAAAAAGCGAGCTATCCGGGTCCGCAAAGTCGTAAACGCCACGGTATCCGGCCCCATGCACGTTGTTAAAGGGGGTAGGCTCCTGACCCGAGCTCAGCCCGCGCATCAGGGTATTGTCACCGCCGGACGTAGATTGGCGAATATTAACAAAATACCGTAAAAACGGGGTTTTACCCAGAACTGTGTGGTCATGGGTGGCCTGATGGGCGTCCCCCCAGCGCAAAGATTCCTGCGCGCCGCCATAGTTTTCGTCGATCCACAGCAAGGCATCATCAAGCGCCTCGCGGGCAATGTCAGTACAGCTTTCGACAATGGCCGACTGGACAACGTCGCACCAGATCGCAGCGCCATCTATATCGCGGTACACCCGTTCGATGAATAAGGGCTCCAGATGGCTGAAAGCAGCGCTCAACGGTCCTAGTTCATCGCGGATCAGGCGGGTTTGCAGCGCCCGTAGCCAAGCCGAATAAATCAGCGGCTCGGGCATATGTTCATTCATTTCGCCGTTCCACTTGCCCAAGAGGTCAAGGGCGCGCTGACGAATGCGCGCAGGTGTTCCCTCGGCCGCGGCGGTCCCGGTAAACCAAAGATCGGCCCCGATCAGTGGCAGCAGGGTACGTGCGGTCACGCTGACCGTATCAAGCTGCGCCTCGATGAAGCTTTCGCGCGTATGGACTTCACGCGCCTGCATCAGGCGCTCCCAACGTTGGACCCGTTGGCTATCGCCCCAGCTGTGGCTGACATGCAGGGGAAAGGGGCGGTCCAGCAGCTTGTTGTTCGAGTTGCCGACAATCCCACCGGAAGGGGCGACAAAGGCTGGGTTGGCGGCATAATTCTCCAGCCCGTCCCAACGGTTTTCCGTCAGCCAGCCCGGCGTGGGCAGGCGGCCCTGGCTTTGATGGTCGCCGTGGCGGCGTGGCATTGCACCGAAGGTTTTCAGCGCAATCGTGTCGCGATCTACCATGGTAATGTTTATGGACGGGGCAGTGAAGCCAACGCCCGCCGCCAGCCCTTCGGAAACGCTTTTGGCCTGCATCAGTTTCAATGCTGCCGACATTGATCTGTCTTCGCCACTCAAAAGCGTCCATGACAGCGATACCACATGGCCCGGCGGAGTTACCGAGGCGATATTGCTGTGATGACCGGGCAGGACAGGGCCGTTTTCAGTCCATTCAAGGTTCAGCGTGATTGGAGCCTCATCCTTAATGCGCAGAATGGAGGGGCGGGTTTTAATGGGTGAAAATCCGTCAGGCGTTCTGACTTCGGCAGGGTTTTCCGGGTTCAGCTCTTCGATAAAAAGGTCCTGATCGTCCAGATAAGACGCCGTGAAGCCCCAACCAAACTCGGCCGAGCGCCCGGTCAGAACCGGCGGCATGCCGGGGATCGTTGCGCCAATGACACCGCCGCTTTCAAGCTCCAGACGCGCCAGATACCACAAGGTCGGTGCGGTCAGGTTAAGGTGTGGATCATTGGCCAGCAATGTTCCGCCAGCGGCCGAGCGCGCCGGTGCCGCCGCCCAGGCATTAGACGCGCCTGCCAGACCTCGTGGTGCAAACGGGGACAGCGGGTCAGAAGCCGGCAGCGTATCCAGTTCAGCGAACTGGGTTTGCGGTTTAGGCAGCCAGCCATCAAACAATTCGGCATATTCCGGCAGGGCGGCTAACCCACTGCCGGGACTGTCTGGCAGGATATCGGCAACCCGTGCAGGTTCCAGCACCAGTGACACCTGCGCGCGCAACACTTCGTCCGCCAGATGCGCAGACATTTGCGCGCCGAAGAGCTTCATCACGGCAAGGGAATCCGCAGGGCGCCACGGTGCCAACTCATTGGAAAACATGAAAAACTCAGGCGCGCCGCGCCCCAAAGCCTCATCATTGACCTGCGCCAACCAGGCATTGACACCCGCAGCATAAGAGGCGAGTGCGGCGCGTGTCGGATCATCCTGTACCGCCAGAGAACTTTCCGCCAGCTTGTATAGATCAAGGCGACGCATGAGTTCATCCGTGCGCATAGTGCGCGCGCCATACACCTCGCTCAGGCGTCCCTGAACCGTGCGCCGCATCATGGTCATTTGCCACAGGCGGTCTTGTGCGTGCACATAACCAAGGCCAAAATAGACGTCGGCGTCGCGCCCCGCGAAGATATGCGGCACGTTATTATTGTTGCGAATGATCTCAACCGGAGTGGCGACGCCAGGCAATTGGCGCGTGGCGTCGTAATCCGGCAACGAGCGTGAGGCCAGCAAAAAGACAGACAGGGTCACCAGCAAGGCAAATACAGAGGCTACGACAAAGCCTCGTACTAGCCATCGAAATAGTGTTACCATTGCGCCCTGTCACTTCGTGATTTGCAGTTCGCACTGCATATCCCGTTAGGGGTTAAAGCACAATTCCCACTTCTGTGATTTGTACCTGTCAGGCAATGATCCGGGTGTATTTTGTACCTTCCAGCGTGGCACCGATAATCAACCCTGCCTGCCCGAACACAACGGCAACCACCGGCGTCGTCGCGGTAATTGTATCGGCGCTGAAACGCTCTCCGGCGTTTGAAACGGCGTATTTGATATCGGCACCGGCAACCCAACCCGGCGAAACCCGGAAATCTTCCAGTGCCTCATCTGTCATGAAGAACAGGGCATGGGCATATTGCTGCGCGCCGATCTGAAATCCAAAACTGGCTTTTGTCTGTGTGTAGTAATCAACGGTCGCGTTACCGACACGAAGGGCGCCGCGGCCATAGGCTCCGCCGATGCCAAAGCCTGCTTCTGTAACCAACGGCATGACCAGCATGCCCGAGGCTTTTTCACTTAGTTCCCGTGTGCCGGGGTAGCGAGAATAGAGGAAATCGAGCGTGGTATCCACACGCGCATCAATGTCGCCGCCACCGCGTGACCCTACGCCGTTACCGCAACCGGCAAGAACCATTCCGGCCCCGCCTGCACTGATCATGAAACTCCGTCTGGTAAGCCTGTTCATCTGACTGCCTTTGCCTGTTATGCCCGGTTTTTTGTGGGCGTTACCGCTATATGGCGGGCTTTATATCCTGCCTGCTCTAAGGCGACATATAGGGCAAGGATGT
The DNA here is from genome assembly GCA_964550345.1 of uncultured Aliiroseovarius sp. Classification (GTDB taxonomy): domain Bacteria; phylum Pseudomonadota; class Alphaproteobacteria; order Rhodobacterales; family Rhodobacteraceae; genus JAAEUB01. Next base: position 5,611 of record CAZJYZ010000050.1, read on the forward strand.
TGCCCTGTCACCTGTATTTACTGGTGATGGCAGGATTTCGCCGCGTTCTGAACCGGGTGTTAATGTCGCAATGTTTGGGCTTGTCAGGGCTCTCAAATCACGCCCGCCGCCTTCAATCCGGCAATCTTAGCCTCAGACAGATCGAGTAAGCGACCATATATGTCATTGTTTGCAGCACCCAGAGCCGGGCCGGGATGGTCCAGCCTGCCGGGGGTCTTCGACATCCGGGGCAGGGGCGTTGGGAAAGGCAAAGGACCAATTCCGGGCACGTCGACCTCCGTCAGGGTACCGCGCTCTTTATATTGGGGATCTTCCAGTATGGCGTCTATGGACAGGACCGGGCCGCAGGGCACCTCGCCAGCCTCACACAGGGTGACAATTTCCGCCTGATCATGCGTGAGACACCAATCGCGCACCAAGCCATCGACCTCATCCTGTCCGTCAATGCGCCCCTCGACTGTCGCAAAAGCACCCTGTTCCAGTTCAGGCCTCTTCATCACTTCTGCCAACCGTTTGAACATCTTGTCATTGGTGCAGGCCAGCGCCACCCATTTATCGTCTCTGGTAGGAAAATGCCCATGTGGGCAGGCGTTTACCGTGCCGATACCCTGTCGCCCACGGACCAACCCGGTCAGAGCATGGGCCGGTGCGATCTCGTCCAAAGCGCGAAACACGCTTTCATACAGGGCCACATCGATCACCTGACCTTCCCCGGTAGCATCGCGGTGGCGCAGGGCCAGCAAAACGCCGATAACCCCATAAAGACCGGACATATAATCGGCCAGCGAGGTTGAACCGGGGGTCAGCGGCGGGCCGCCTTCTTCGCCGGTCAGATGGGTCAGGCCGCTGACTGCATGGGCGATGCGGGCAAATCCGGGGCGGTCACGATATGGACCGTCCTGCCCAAAACCCGAGACCCGAAGCAGGATCAGCCCGGCATTGTCCGCACTCAGACTCTCATAGCTCAACCCCCAGCGCTCTAACGTGCCGGGGCGAAAGTTTTCACAGACCACATCCGCCTTTGTGGCAAGTTTGCGAAACAGGGCAGCGCCGCGTTTATCCTTTAAGTTCAGAGTGATAGACTTTTTGTTGCGCCCCTCGTTCATCCATAGAAGGGAGGATCCGTCTTCCCCCGCCTTGGTGCCCAGACGTCGCAGCGGGTCACCACCAACCGGGTGTTCCACCTTGATCACCTCAGCGCCGAACTCTGCCAGCAGTGCCGCACAGCTTGGCCCGGCAATGAAAGTGGCCGCGTCCAGCACGGTGATGCCTGACAGAGGCAGGGCTGGGTCTGTCACTTATCCGGCCAGCAATTTCGCCACGCGCGGCGCAAAATAGGTCAGCACCCCGTCACATCCGGCGCGTTTGAAGGCCAGCAGGCTTTCCAGCATCACCGCTTCCCCGTCCAGCCAGCCATTTTCAGCGGCCGCCATCAGCATCGCGTATTCACCCGACACCTGATAGGCAAAGGTCGGTGCCTGAAACCGGTCTTTTACCCGCGCGCAGATGTCGAGATAGGGCATGCCGGGCTTGACCATCACCATGTCAGCCCCTTCGCTCAGGTCACGCTCTACCAGCCGCAAAGCCTCGTCGCGATTGGCCGGGTCCATCTGGTAGGTCTTCTTATCACCCTTCAGAGCCCCGGACGCGCCGACCGCATCGCGAAACGGCCCGTAAAAGGCGCTGGCATACTTGGCGGCGTAGGACATGATGGCAGTGTTTGTATGCCCTTCGGCTTCAAGGGCGGCGCGCATGGCGCCGATACGTCCGTCCATCATATCGGATGGCCCAAGGATGTCGGCACCAGCCTCGGCCTGTGCCAGTGCCATCTTCACCAAAGCCTCGACGCTTTCATCGTTGATGATTTCGCCATCGCGCACAATCCCGTCATGTCCATTAGCGTTGTATGGGTCCAAAGCCACATCAGTCATCACCGCAATTTCGGGCACCGCGTCCTTGATGGCGTTGGTGGTGCGGTTTGACAGGTTATCGCGGTTCCACGCTTCCTCGCACCCTTCGGTTTTGATCGCCGGGTCGATATAGGGAAACAGGCAGATTGCCGGGATGCCCAAAGCATGCGCCTCTTTCGCGGCCTCAACCACCAGATCAATGGTCAACCGCTCAACGCCAGGCATTGACGGAATGGCGGCACGTTCCCGTTGCCCTTCCATCACGAAAACCGGCCAGATCAGGTCTTCAGTCGTCAGGTTGTTTTCGCGTATTAACGCCCTGCGCGAAGCTGAAGCGCGGTTGCGGCGAAAGCGGGTGGCGGGGTAGGAAGCCTGGTTTTGTGTCATTTTGCCTGTCCTTCGGTGACCTTCCCCTGTGATTGCCACGTGACAACCGGACCAGCAAGGGCTAGCAAGCGCACGAGCACGGTGAATTCACCGCAAAAGATAAGAAGAGGCACGAATTGGACTGGTACGCGATCGTATTTGAACTGATCGACATGCGGTCATTTTCCAACCTGTGGTACTGGATCGCTTTGGCTGTTGTCTGGTCAACCACCAGCCACTGGGTGCTGGGCGTGCCGTGGGATATGGTACACAGGGCGCAAAAGTTTGGCGGGCAGGCCGAGGAAGATCTGGAACATCTGGTGCGCATCAACTGCAACCGGCTTTTGTATATTGCAGGGGTTTCGGGCCTTTGGTTGTTGGGCTTCGTCTCGGCCACACTGACATCCCTCGCCATCCTAGCATTTTATTACTGGGTCGAGTTTGCCCAGGCGGTATTCCTTCTGGCCTTTCCGATGACATTGGTGGGACTGATGTCCCTGAGTTCTGCACGCTTCATCCGCGAGCGGGATCTGACCGGCGAAGCACTGCGCAAACGTCTGATGCGCCACCGTATCCTGACGCAGGTTATCGGCATGTTTGCGATATTCATCACGGCGCTTTGGGGCATGTACCAAAACATCTCGCTGGGCGCTCTTTAGGCGCCTGACCCGGTTGACAAGCCTGCGCTAAAGGTTACACCCACCCACCCATGTCACAAACCAGCCATATAACGCTTTCTGGCGCCCCCGAAGGTTTTGACGCCCGGCTGGTACTGGACGAGCTTGCGCGCGCCGACGGTGCGCCGGTGCTTTTTGTCGCCCGCGATGAACAACGCATGGTGGCGATGCAGGCGGCTTTGAGCTTTTTTGCGCCTCTGACCCGTGTCATCACCTTTCCCGGCTGGGATTGTCTGCCCTTCGACCGCATGTCCCCCAATGCGGGTACGTCAGCGGCGCGCATGGCGACACTGGCGGGCCTTGCGACCGGCGCAGTCAGTGGTTCATTCGTGGTCCTGACCACGCTCAGCGCGGTGACCCAGCGCCTGCCAGCGCGCGACATTCTTAAGGCATCCTCGTTTAGGGCAGACGTTGGGTCTCGTATCGACCTTGAGGCATTGAAAAGCTTCCTGGTGCGCATGGGCTTTGCCCAAAGCCCAACCGTGATGGAACCGGGCGACTTTGCCATTCGCGGTGGCATTATCGACATTTTCAGCCCCGGCGAAACCGGCCCGGTGCGCCTTGACCTGTTTGGCGATGTTCTGGACGGGGCACGGCGCTTTGACCCGGCTAGCCAACGCACCACCGAAACCCTTAACCGGATCGAACTGGCCCCGGTCAGCGAAGTGCAGCTGGATGAAAGCTCGATCAAGCGGTTTCGCCAAAATTACCGGGCGGAATTTGGCGCGGCGGGCTCTGATGACCCCCTTTACGAAGCGGTCTCGGCCGGGCGCAAACATCAAGGGGTGGAGCATTGGCTGCCGTTTTTCCACGAACGCCTTGAGACCCTGTTTGACTACCTGCCGGGCGCGCCGGTAATTTTGGATGATCAGTTTGAGGCTGCACGGGTGTCACGCTGGCACGCGATCGGGGATCAATATGATGCGCGTGTTGAGGCGATGAGCGCCAAAAACACCATGGCAACGGTCTATAAACCCTGTCCGCCGCAGCTTTTGTATCTTGATGACGATGCCTGGCTGGACCAGCTGGAAGAGCGGCGCAGGATTGCCCTGGCAGCTCTGCCGCAGTCGACGGGGCTGGGGGTTCTGGACGCGGGCGGGCGCATTGGACGCTCTTTCTCGCCAGAGCGCCAACAGGAAAACGTAAACCTTTTCAGTGTTCTGTCAGATCATATCAAAGCCAAAAACCACGATGGCCCGGTGGTCGTTGCCTCTTATTCCGAAGGCGCACGCGAACGTCTGGCAGGCTTGCTTGCCGATGAAGGTCTGCGCGGCGCGACCCTGATCAGCGATTTTCGTGATGTCCCGGACCAGCCCGGCACCTATCTGGCTGTCTGGCCGCTGGAGCAAGGTTTTGAAGCCCCCCGCCTGACGGTCATTTCGGAAACCGATGTGCTGGGCGAGCGCCTGATCCGCGCCCCCAAACGCAAACGCCGGGCGGAAAACTTCCTGACCGAGGCGCAGACCCTCTCAAAGGGCGATCTGATCGTGCATGTGGATCACGGGGTCGGGCGGTTCAACGGGCTTGAGACCATCGAAGCGATGGGCGCGCCGCATGAATGTATCGCACTGGAATATCTTGGCGGCGACCGGCTGTTCCTGCCGGTGGAAAATATCGAGCTTTTGTCAAAGTTCGGTCAGGAAACCGGGCTTCTGGACAAGCTGGGCGGCGGTGCATGGCAGGCCAAGAAGGCCAAGCTCAAGGAACGTATCCGCGAAGTTGCCGACAAGCTGATCCGCCTTGCTGCCGAACGCGCCCTGCGCCGCGCGCCGGTGCTGGAAGCCCCGCATCATGCGTGGGAGGAGTTTTCTGCACGTTTCCCTTATCAGGAGACCGAGGACCAGCTGGCCGCCATTGCCGACACGGCCGAAGACATGGCCTCGGGCCAGCCGATGGACCGTCTGGTCTGCGGAGATGTGGGCTTTGGCAAGACCGAGGTCGCCATGCGCGCCGCCTTCATCGCCGCTATGTCCGGCCATCAGGTGGCGGTGATTGCCCCCACGACCCTGTTGGCGCGCCAGCATTACAAAAGCTTTGCCGAACGCTTTCGCGGCTTTCCCATTGAGGTTGGCCAACTAAGCCGTTTTGTCCCCGCGCGTGAGGCCGAGCTGACCCGCGAAGGGCTAAAGCGCGGGCAGGTGGACATTGTCATCGGCACCCATGCGTTACTCGCAAAAAATATACGTTTTCAGAACCTTGGCCTGTTGATCGTCGATGAAGAGCAACGTTTCGGCGTCGGTCACAAAGAAAGGCTGAAGGCCCTGCGCTCGGACGTGCATGTGCTGACCCTGACTGCCACGCCAATCCCGCGTACCCTGCAAATGTCCTTGTCTGGTGTACGCGACCTTTCCCTGATCGGTACGCCGCCCGTGGACCGCCTGTCGATCCACACCTATGTTAGCGAATTTGATGGCGTCACCATCCGCGAGGCGCTGCTCAGGGAACATTACCGCGGCGGGCAGAGCTTTTTCGTGGTGCCGCGCATCAAGGACCTGCCTGACATTGAAGCTTTCCTCAGCGATCAGGTGCCGGAAATCTCCTACGTCATCGCCCATGGCCAGATGGCTTCAGGCGATCTGGATCGGCGGATGAATGCGTTTTATGACGGTAAATTCGACGTGCTGGTGGCAACCACCATTGTCGAAAGTGGTCTGGACATCCCCACGGCCAACACCATGGTCATTCACCGCGCAGATATGTTTGGGCTGGCCCAGCTTTACCAGATCAGGGGCCGGGTAGGGCGCTCAAAAACCCGCGCCTATGCGTATCTCACCACCAAGCCGCGGGTGCCGCTGACCGAGGGGGCGCAAAAACGGTTGCGCGTGCTTGGGTCGCTCGATGCTTTGGGGGCGGGCTTTACGCTTGCCAGTCAGGATCTGGACATTCGTGGCGCCGGTAACCTGCTGGGCGAGGAACAATCCGGGCAGATGCGCGAGGTCGGCTATGAGCTTTATCAGCAGATGTTGGAAGAGGCGATTGCCAAGATCCGCACCGGAGAACTGGAAGGCATCACCGAACTGGACGAGACCTGGTCGCCACGTATCAATCTGGGACTTCCGGTCATGATACCAGAGGCTTACGTGCCCGATCTAGATGTGCGCCTTGGCCTTTACCGGCGCCTGTCTTCGCTTTCGACCAAGGTCGAACTGGAAGGCTTTGCCGCCGAGCTGATAGACCGGTTCGGCAAATTGCCGAAAGAGGTCAACACATTGATGCTGGTCGTGCGTATCAAGGGTATGTGCAAACGCGCTGGCATTGCCCAGCTTGATGGCGGCCCCAAAGGCGCGACCATCCAATTCCACAACGATAAATTCGCCTCGCCCGAAGGGTTGGTGGAATTCATGCATGCGCAAAATGGCCTTGCGAAAGTGCGCGACAACAAGATTGTCGTCCGGCGCGACTGGAAAAAGACCTCGGACAAGATCAAAGGCGCCTTTGCCATCGCACAGGACTTGGCCATGAAGGTCGCGGCTGAGAGGAAAAAACAGGGGAAAACCTCAGGACCGGGTTAGGATGAAGGGGCTTTTCACAAATTAGTTAGTATCCGAAAACTAAAGTATGTCCCGAAGGGTTGTCATATTCATATAGCGGAATATATAGACGCCAACCTTTTATATACGGACATCCACAATGCAACAGATACTCCTAGTCGTCACCGCGATAATCCTTGGTCTGGGCCTCGGGGCCTTAACAGGTGGTTTTGCCTTCTCATCCGCAGTCTGCCTGATTGCCGGTGTATTCTTAGTTACCCCAAGCTTGTTCAAGTTCCAGCTTTCCGACATTTCACTGATCAAATCAAATCTTCCGTCCTTTGGCCGCAACCTGTGGATCAACTACCTTTTGCTGACCACAGTTGCATTGGGTATCGGGTATCTGTCCGGTGACATCGGTATTGCGGGGGCATTGTTCCTGCTGGCACTTTTGCCCGGCGGCGGCATGGTAATGATGTGGATCAAAAGTTCCGGCGCCAATGCCAAGCTCGGATTTATCATCTTCATGCTGAACCTGGCGCTGCTGTTGCCGGTAACCCTGATCTTTGGGGCCTATTTCGATCTGGCACAGCCTTTCTTTCCGACACCTGATCTGGGCGCGACCGAGGGGCTGGCAAGCTCGCGTCAGATCAAACCAATTGCGCCTTTCATGATCCTCATCGTTGTCCCATTCCTGATCAGCCGCCTGATCCGCAATTTCCTGCCCGGCGTGATGAAGTTCAGCGACGCCCACGGGCCGCTCATTTCCAAACTGACAATGTTCGGCATCGTGTTGTACCTCTTTAGCCTGTCCAGTGCACAAGTATTGTTTACAGTGCCACTCAGCGCGCTGGTGACCGCTCTGATCGCCACCATCGCCTTTTATGTCGTGGCTTTTCTGGCCGCCCGCTTTCTGACACCCGAAAGCCCGGAAGGGCGCGCCGTCTACTGGCATATCGCCACGCGCTATATCACCTTGGCGTTGATCCTCGCTATCTTCGTGGTGGATCAGTTCGGGGCGACATTCATCCTGCCGATCATGTTCGCCTATTTCATTCAAATCGGCGCTGCGGGCTTTTTACGCAGTAAAATGCTGGCACGAAAACCCGCGATACAGGTTCCTGCCTGACGAAAAACTGGCGCGTCCCTGTGAAAGCAGGGACGCGCCATGGCGCAAGCAAACGTTAAAGCTCTCCCGGACGCCTGATCCGTCCGGTTAGCCAAAAAGCCAGTGCCGCCATCCCCAATACCCCCATCGCTAAAGGTTGCGCGGAGCCATCAAAGGCTAACCCCAACGGAACCGCGATGAAAATCGCCCCTATTGTTGAGATTGAGGTCACAATGGAGGCCGCCATTCCGGCAATATGGCCCATTGGCTCCAACGCCAAAGCGTTGAGATTGCCGATTGTCATGCCCGCCTGAAAGAACAGGGAGAATGTCCAAAGAACATAGAAGGCGAATGACAATGTCAGGTTTTCGACAAAGAATGTGTTCAGGATCATCAAAGTGGAAATGATGATCTGAACAGACAACATCCCGCGGACCATCGCCCGCATGCCCAACCGCTCAACAAGGCGTGCATTCACAAACCCCGATGATGCCGCAAAAATTGCAATGGTGCCAAAGTAGTACGGAAATTCCCCGGCGCGCCCATAGGTGGTGTCAAATATCTGCTGCACCGAGGTAAGCGTTGAAAACAATATTGCCATGGCCAAGGTCATGACCAGAATGGACAGCCGGGTTGTGGGGTGGGTAAACACTTCTTTTACCGCTTCCAACACAGGTCTAACGCGTAGCGGGCGACGCGCCTCTATCGCCAGTGTTTCCGGCTGGCGGAGAAAAAACCAACCGGCAATGACCCCTGAAAAAAGTACGAAAGCCAGAAAGATCGCCCGCCAGCCAAAAGCTCCGGTGACCTGAGCACCGATCAAAGGCGCCAGGGCAGGCACCAGAGAAAACACGATCATGACATAGGACATGATGCGCGCCATTTTCGCGCCTTTATAACGGTCGCGCGCAATGGCCATGGTGACAACACGTGGCCCGGCACTACCGATCCCTTGCAGGAACCGCGCCGCCATCAGGGCTGCAAGGCTCTGCGCCTGCCAGGCGAAAAGCGCCCCAATCGCATAAATGGCAACCCCGTACATAACCACCGGACGGCGACCAAAGCGGTCCGATAGCGGCCCGGCCAGCAATGTCCCGACCCCCATGGCCAGAATGAATGACCCCAACACCAATTGTGCCCCGTTCGGCGCGTCGGGTGTCAGGTCGGCGGCAATCTCGGGCAAGGCCGGCAGCATCGCATCTATGGAAAATGCCACGAGGGCAGCCATCATCGCCATAAGGGCGATAAATTCCGGCAAAGCGGGATGTTTTTCGGGCGCGGAAAATATTTTTGGCGTCATTCGTATCTCTTTTCACCTGCCCTCATGCGACATTTTGAAAAGATTTACCAGCCGGTCATTTTTCGGGGGATGCCCCATCGCCTTGCGCGGCGATTTCATCAATTACTTTTTCCCATAATTCACTAGGCTGTGCACCGGGCACAACATGCTGCCCGGCAATGACGAAAGTAGGCACCGCGCGCACCCCTTTGTCACGGGCATCCTTGTCGCGGGCACGAATATCGTCCAGATCCGCATCTGTCGCCAACAGCCGCAGCACCATGTCGCGGTCCATTTCCGCTTCGCCTGCAATATCCGCCAAAACCTCGTTCTCACCAATATCGCGGCCCTCGTTGAAATAGGCGCGAAACAGCTTTGCAACCACCAGCGTCTGGCGATGCTCCAACCCCGCCCAATGGATCAATCGATGGGCATTCAGCGTGTTTGGCGTGCGCTTTATGGCCTCAAAATTTATGTTGAGCCCGGCCTTCTCGGCCTCTTCCACGACCGGCATATAGGCCTTTACAGCCCCTTGCTGGCCGCCAAATTTACTTTCCAGATACATGCGCCGGTCCATCCCACCACGTGGCATGCCCAGGTTCAGCTGAAACGGGTGCCATTCAATTCGAAACGGATGGTCAGGCCGGTTTTCCAGCGCCCGGTCAAGGCGCGCCTTGCCGATATAACACCATGGGCATATCGGGTCGGAAAAAATGTGCAGTGGGACAGATTGCGTGTTCATACCGTTTGCTACGCCGCGTTTTGCCGGGGCGCAACCAACAAAAATGTGCGCAGTCACGCCCCGGCGAAAATAGGACCAAGAGGAAATACTCCCTTCATCTTGGCAAAAATACCTCCGCCGGAGGCCTCAAATCTCTTTTGGCGCTACTCTTCCCACCACCACACGTTTGGCTGAAAGCCCAGCCAGTCGCCATACATGGGCAAACGCTCGGGGAAGTGCAGTTCCTTGACATGGGCCAGACGGGAAATATCGCTGTACCAGATTGGGATCACATAGCGCCCGGCAGTCAGCAGCCGATCCAGCGCCTTGGTAGCGGCGCGAAAATCATCCTGACTTTCAGCCGACAACAAATTGGTGATCATGGCGTCAATTGCCGGGCTTTTCACGCCCATCCAGTTGCGTGATCCTTCCTCATCCGCCAATTCCGCACCCCAATAAAGCCGCTGTTCATTGCCCGGAGACAAAGACAGTCCGCGCCGGTAATAGGCCATGTCAAAATCAAACGCCTTGGTCAGAAGGGTATATTGCGCCGAATCCACCAGGTTGATGTTCGGCGTGATCCCCAACCGCCCCAATGCGGCGGCGTAGATATCGACGATCTGGCGGGTCTCGGTGGCGTTCTGGCTCAGCACGATCTCGAAGGTGAATGGCGTACCGGCGGCGTTTTTCATCACCCCGTCCTCTACGCTCCAGCCGGCTTCCTCCATCAACTCCAGCGCGCGGGCAATGCCGGCGCGGTTACGCTCCGACCCGTCCGAGACGGGCAGGGCATAGCCCTCCAGCACACCGGGCAGCAAGTCATCGGAGAAAGGCGCCAGCATCTCGGCCACGCGGCCGGTGGCAGCTGCACCCGGCTCCATGCCAAGAACGGAATTGTGGAAAAACGACAAGATGCGTTTTTGCTCACCGCCATTGATGACCTGATTGATGAATTCAAAGTTGAAGGCCTGTGTCATCGCCTCGCGCACCCGCCAGTCGGCAAAGACCTCGCGCCGCGTGTTCATCACGAAACCAGTGATGCCGGTAGGGCGCTGATGCGGGATGATCGACTTTACCACATCGCCCGAGGCAACCCGTGGGAAGTCGTATTGCTCGGCCCATTTCACCGAATTACCTTCCCGGAAGGTTGAACTTTCACCGGCCTTGAAGGCTTCAAACACGATGTCGCCATCGCCGTAATAGTCAAAGCGGATTTCGTCGAAATTGGCCTGTCCCTGCATGAAGGGCACATCCTTGCCCCAGTAGTCGGGGTTACGGGTTAGGGTCAGGTAGCGCCCGGCTTCAAAATCCCCGATCCTATAGGGCGAGGACCCAACCGGGATCACATCAATGCCGGATTGCTCAAAATCCAGCCCCTCCCATTGGGCGCGCTGCAGGATCGGCCGCAGGCCCATGATCAGCGCCAGTTCAAAATCCTCAGTGTTGAAGGTGAACCGGACCGAGCGCGGGCCGGTTTGTTCCATCGTCTCGACCTTGCCCCAGGCTCCGTGATAGCGCGGATGCCCCTGCGTGCCCAAAGTCTCGTATGACCACATGACGTCGTCAATCGTCACAGGCGCACCGTCTGAGAACTTGGCCTCTTGGCGCAGGGTAAATTCGACCCATTCGCGGTTTGGGCCGGTCTCGATACTTTCCGCCAGCAGGCCGTAAAGCGTGAAAGGTTCGTCGTAAGATCTCCCCATCAGGCTTTCAAACAGCATGAAGCGTAACTGCCACGGCGCGCGGCCTTTGCGGATCACCCCATGCAGCGAATCATAGGAGCCTGATTCGGCAAAAGTGATTCTTCCGCCTTTCGGCGCGTCCGCATTGGCGTAAGGCAGCGCATTGAAATCTGTCGACAATGCCGGCGCACCATACATTGCGATTCCGTGGCTCGGCTCGGCCATGGCGGCTCCAGAGGTTAAAATCAGCGTTGCTGCACAGGTCCAACGGCGTAAGCTCGCGAAAAATACAAGTTTCATTTTGGAAACAATCCTCTGGTTGCCTTGTTTGTCTGATCAACAGCCTAGAGTGCAAATCGCATTGTTTCAAACTTTTAGCTTGGCCCAGAGCAAATCTGCGGATATAAAGGTGTCACTGCTCGATAGGTTTCTTGCCTGTACGAAACCTGCCTCAATAACTTACGCCCGCCTTGTGCGGGCGTTTTTTTTGGCCGGGCTGCAAATTAATCGCTGGTCAGAATGGTGATTGAAGGTTCCGAATCAGTCCGGCGGCAATAATCCACATCACCAGCCCGATCCCTATATCCAGCCAACGCCAGGCGCGCGGGCTGGACATGATCGGAGCCAAAAACCTGGCGCCGTATCCAAGGCCAAAGAAGAATACGAAGGATGATGTAACGGCTCCACCACCAAAGGCCAGTTTGGCGGCAAACCCGCCGTAGCCGGTGGAAATCGCACCTATTAAACCCAGCGTGTCCAGATAGACATGGGGGTTAGCCCAGGTGAAGGCGGCCCCAATTGCCAGCGTTGGCCACAGACCGCGCGATACACCCGATATCTCCATGGCGTAGTTCCCAATCCGCGCAGCCCTCAGACGCAGCGCACCATAGACCAGCAAGAACCCGGCGCCACCAAGCCCCATGACAAAGGGCAGGGCGGGGTATTGGACGGCGACATAGGCAAAGCCAGCAATACCGGCAACGATAAGTATCGCGTCGGACACCGCACATAAAAGGGCGAGGGGGAAAACATGGCTGCGCAGTAACCCCTGACGCAGCACAAAGGCATTTTGCGCACCAATGGCAAGAATAAGGGAAAAACCGGTGGCAAAACCGCTGAGGGCCGCGCCGATAAGCAAGTTGTTCACTTTGCGGTTATCTCGGGGGGCTGGCTGGGGTCTTTCCCGTTCGGATAGACCAGTCCGGCAGATATCACCAACTTAGCGGCGTCTTCGACGCTCATTTCAAGCTCGATCATCGAATGGCGCGGCACGAACAGCAGAAAACCCGATGTGGGGTTTGGTGTGGTTGGCAGAAAAACCGAGACGATGGGTTCGTCCACCGGAATACGTGCGTCCACTTCGCCCTTGGCATTGGTCGAGATAAAGGCGATGGCCCAGATCCCCTTGCGCGGATATTCCACCAGACAGGCTTTATCAAACTTAGCCTCTTTTGACTGGGAAAACACGGTTTCGGCGATTTGCTTGATACCGGTATAGAGCGAACGCACCACCGGCATACGCTCGACCAGCCCCTCGCCCCAGGACAGAAAGGACCGCCCGATCAGACCCTTGGCCAACCAGCCGACAAAAACCGTGAAGACCAGGAAAAAGCCGACACCGATGCCGCGTACGTTGACCCGGGTTTCCGGTCCGAAAACACGCTTGAATAACTCTTCGGGCTGGTAGGCAGCAGGAATGAACGGCAGGACCCAGCTGTCAATCCAGCCCACAAAGGTCCAGATCATCCACATGGTAATGGCGATCGGCACCACTACGACCAGCCCGGCAAGGAAGTTGTTCCTTAACCCGGCAAAGGGGCGCCAGCGGTGTTTTGGCGGCTCTGGGTGATCGTTCGGGTCGTGCATTTCTCTAACTTGGTATCCTGTTTGGTATTCTGTGGTCTACCGCGGCTATGTAAGCCTTCGGCTGGCTTGCGGCAATGGGGTGGTTCACATTCCTTGCATCGCTTTGGCGATTTCGGCGGCCAACCGGGCATTATTTCGCACCAAAGCGATATTGGCGCTGAGCGACGCCCCCTCGGTGGCGTAGAAGATGTGATCGAGCAAAAAGGGCGTTACCTTCTTGGCAGTGATGCCCTGTGTTTCAGCCTCGCGCAGGGCTGCGCTGATCATCGGTGCCAGAACCTCACGCGAAATCTCATCCGTTTGGGGGATGGGGTTGGCCACCAATTGCCCCCCCGGCAGGCCAATCTGACCGCGCATTTTGTGTGCCCGGGCAATGGCGGCGGGGTCATCCATGCGCAGGGGGCTGGCCAGTCCGGACGAACGCGACCAGAAGGCCGGAAAATCATCCTGACCAAAGGTGATCACCGGCACGCCCAAAGTCTCAAGCACTTCGAGCGTTTTTGGAATATCCAGAATTGCCTTGGCCCCGGCAGCAACCACGCTGACAGGCGTCAGCGACAATTCCCGCAGGTCCGCCGATATATCAAAGCTCGTCTCAGCGCCTCGGTGCACGCCGCCAATACCACCCGTGGCAAAGACCTGAATGCCCGCCAAATGGGCCGCAATCATGGTGGCCGCCACCGTGGTCGCCCCGGTGCCGCCACTTGCCAGACAGGCGGCAAAATCGGCGCGGCTGAGCTTGGCGACGTTTTTAGCCTGACCCAACCTTTCCAACACATGTGGTTCAAGCCCGATATGCAAATGCCCCTCCAACACAGCGATCGTGGCAGGAGCAGCACCTGCCTCGCGTATCTCATCCTCAACCAGACGGGCGGTTTCGACATTTTGGGGGTAGGGCATACCGTGGGTGATTATGGTGCTTTCCAACGCCACAATCGGCACGCCTTCTGCGCGCGCTTTTTCAACTTCCGGCGCAAAATTCAGCTTTTCAGACATGATTTTCCTCGGAAACGTAATCGGCAGCAGCCTTCAGCGCGGCGGGCAGGGCGTCAGCGGGTTCGGCTCCGGCGGCCTCGGCGGCAATATGACCGGCCATGAAAGTATCCCCCGCTCCGGTTATGCGCGTCACGGTCACTTTCGGTGCCGGGGCGAAAGTGATTGCGCCATTTGCCCCTTCGGCGGCCCCGTTGCCACCATCCGTGACCAAGACGCGCGCGGCACCGGCAGCCAGCAAAGCCTCGGCACCTTCAGCGGCGTTGGTCGGATCGGAACCTGTCAGCAAACCTGCCTCTTCCCGGTTGACATATAGCGTCACCCCCGGATGCGCCATCAGTGGAGTCAGCCGTGTTGCTTTGCCGGGGCTGGCCGGGGCCACGCGCAAATCAGCGGCACGAAAACTATCGCGCCCGGCAATATCGGCCAGAAGTGCTTCGGTCAGGTTGCCGTCCAGAGCGACAATTCCGCTATAAGGTGCAGCGGCTGTTCCCAGCCGGCCATCTTCCAGCGGGGCCAGGATAGAATCGCCAGCGGCTTCAAGGCTATGGGCGTCGGCAATGGCAGCGATCAGCCCGCCTGCACCCTCGATTGCCATGTAAATGTCAGTCGGCAGCTCTGCCGGACGGTGCACATGTTCGGTAACCAGACCCAGCGCCTCGCAAGCGGCCATCAATTCACGCCCTTCTTCGTCATGGCCAATCGCCGTCAACAGGGAAGGGGTCATGTCAAACCTTTTCAGAGTCATAGCAATATTCATCGCCACACCACCGGGCAGACGGCTGATACGCCCCGGCACGTCCGCCCCCAGATGCATCGAAGTGGGGGAGCGCCCGATGACGTCCCACAACACAGAGCCGACGCACAGAATATCCGGTTTCATTTAGTCAAAATCCTCAGATTTTCAAAAAGGGCAACGGGATCAAGTCATAGCGCGCGATCAAACGAGTGGAAACAGGTTTCCACGCTGTCATCTGTTATTCCCCAGCGGGAACGGCGAAAGTCAGGTTCGCCCACAGGCTTTCCCAAACCGCGCCATGTTTTTCCGCCAGTTCCGCCGAGGGTTGGCGTAAAACCACTGCATCCAGCATATAGATATGTCCCGGCCTTACCTCGATCATGGCAATCCCGGCTTCGTTGGTGCGAGTTGTGGTCACCTCGATATTTCCCTGTGCATTCTTTTCGAAAATTTCAATCTGCGCGTCCGCGCGGGGGGCTGCGTTGTACAGCAATTGCACTGGCAATCCGTCGGGCAAAGCATCCGTATATGGGTTGGCCAGCGCCACCAATTCTGTCACGAGCCCGAAACTCCGGTCAGACCCGGCTCCGGCACCGACAGCAATCAGCGCCTTGGAATACCGGCTGTAGATCTCTTTAAAGTCGGTTTCGGGAAACCCACGCGCCAGGTGATCGGCCAGGCTGGTGGGCAGGTCTTTATGCGCGATGAAGTTCCCGAACTTTTCCCAGCTGTGATAGGTCAGCGGGGCGATGGCTGCCCGATAGATGACCACGTTCAACCCTTCAGCTGCGCCGCTGACATTCAGCGCTGGCTTGTCCCCGCCGCGCGCCTCAACGGGCGCCGGGCGACCTTCCACGGCCAGTTCAAACACAACGCCCGCGCGCGGAATATAGGGCAGGGCATGGCCTCCGAAATTCTCACCGTTGACAATATTGGCCACCAGCCTACCTTGCGGAGCAACCTTATAGTCAACCGCTTCAATCCATAATTCATGGGCAAAGGCAGGCAGGGCATAATACAGCATATACCACAAAGGTAACAACAACTTGCAACCCTTACTTAATGTAAATTTCAACCGTGGCATATATGCGCCCCTCATTCGTGTCCGCAACTGGTTCAGGATGGCTTTTGCACTGACGAAGTCAAGCGTGCTGGCCGCCCTGTTCACGTTTCTGTCAGCCAGTGTCAGTCTGAGCCACGAAGTTCTGCCGGCAATTGCCGATATGCGCCAGAACGAGCAGGTGCTCTCGTTCGAAATCCGGTTAAGCCTTGAGGGCATAGTGGCGGAAATTGACCTGTCGAACACGTTTGACACCAATGATGCCCCTGAGGCAGTACGCTATGATGCTTTGCGCGCCATGCACGCGGCTGACTTTCAGACAGAAGCACTGCAATTCTGGCCGCACATGGCAAACAAAATATACATTGCGGTGGACGGTGTGCGGGTGACCCCCGAACTGGATGAAAACGGGCTGATTGTGCCACCGGATGCAATTGCAGATCAACCACGCGAATCCACGCTGCGGTTTTCCGTTCAGCTTCCAGAAAGCGCACAAGAAATCATTTTCAGTTGGGAGCCGCGTTTCGGCGGGATTGTGCTGCGACAACAAGGGGTTGAGGCACCCTATACTGGCTTCCTGGAAAATGGTGCAGCGTCGGAATCCATCGCGCTTGCCGGTGGCGGGGCGCAAAGCGGCTGGCAGGCATTTGTGAGCTATATTCCGGTTGGGTTTGACCATATTCTACCCAAGGGGCTGGACCATATTCTGTTCGTTTTGGGTCTGTTTTTTCTGTCCACCAGAATGCGCCCGCTCATATGGCAGGTTTCGGCCTTTACCCTGGCCCATACGATCACCCTTGCCCTTGCCGCCCTTGGCTGGGTCAAGGTGCCCGCAAGTATCGTAGAGCCGCTAATCGCTGCCTCGATCACCTTCATCGCCATTGAAAATATCTTCACCTCGGGCCTAAGCCGAACGCGACCCATCGTGGTTTTCGGCTTTGGCCTGTTGCACGGGTTGGGCTTTGCCAGCGTATTGGGCGCGTTTGGTCTGCCTGAAAACGCCTTCCTGCCCGCCCTGATCGGGTTCAATATCGGTGTTGAGTTGGGACAGCTGACAGTAATCGCCATTGCTTTCGCCCTGGTAGGTTATTGGTTTGGCTCAAAAAACTGGTATCGTCCGGTGATTTCCATCCCGGCCTCGATCGCAATTGCCATGATGGGCGGGTGGTGGGTGATTGAGCGCACATTGCTTTAAAATTTAAGGCCTTCGGCGAGATATTTTGGGCAAGAGGAAAAGGGGCCCCGGTAATCGTTCCCTCAATCGTCCGCGCAGCTTGAAATACTTTGAATTATGGCTTGCGCGCCCGTGCTAACCCGTCTATACGCGCGCCACTAAATCCCGCAGGCGAGGGCGGGGTATATGGGGAGAAATCCCATATATTCCACCGGTTGGGGCAATCGCCCCTCATCCCACGCCGAGGCACAAACCGGAAAGGACATATTCATGGCTCTGCCTGAATTTACACTGCGTCAGCTATTGGAAGCCGGCGTTCACTTTGGCCACCAGACGCAACGCTGGAACCCGCGCATGGGCGAGTTCATTTATGGCGCGCGCAATGGCATCCACATTCTCGACCTGACGCAAACCGTTCCGATGCTGGATGCAGCATTGAACGTGATCCGCGAAACCGTGGCCAAAAACGGCCGCGTTCTGTTCGTCGGCACAAAGCGTCAGGCACAAACGGCAATTGCCGATGCTGCTGAAAAGTCAGCGCAATATTACATGAACCACCGCTGGCTTGGCGGCACATTGACCAACTGGAAAACCGTTTCCCAGTCGATCAGCCGCCTCAATGAGCTGGACGAAAAACTGGCCGAAGGCGGCGAGGGCCTGACCAAGAAAGAACGTCTTGGCATGGAACGTCAGCAAACTAAATTGCAGGCTTCCCTGGGCGGCATCCGCGAAATGGGCGGTGTACCGGACCTTCTGTTCGTCATCGACGTTAACAAAGAAGACCTGGCCATTGCCGAAGCCAACAAGCTGGGTATCCCGGTTGTGGCCGTGGTTGATAGTAACTGTAAACCCGACGGTGTTGATTACATCATCCCCGGCAATGACGACGCTGCCCGCGCCATCGCACTTTATTGCGATCTGGCTGCGCGTGCTGCCCTTGACGGCATGAGCGCTTCGATGGGCGCTGCAGGTATCGACATTGGCGAAATGGAGGAAGCTCCGGTGGAAGAAGCTGTGGCCGAAGAAGCCCCGGCGGAAGTTGCGGCTGAAGAAGCCCCGGCTGATGAGGCAAAAGCCGAAGCCTAATCCGGGCGACGCAAGGATTCACCCGCGGGCGATTGTTTTGCCCGCGGATCATAAGATATTCGTAAGGAGGCCGAAATGGCTGTTACCGCTGCAATGGTAAAAGAACTGCGCGAAAGCACTGGCGCAGGCATGATGGACGCAAAAAAAGCGCTGGTAGAAAATGACGGCAACATGGAAGCCGCTCAGGACTGGCTGCGCACCAAGGGTCTGGCGAAAGCCGCCAAGAAATCCGGGCGTACTGCCGCCGAGGGTCTGGTTGGCGTCGCCGTCGATGGTGGCAAAGGTGTGGCTGTCGAAGTAAACGCAGAAACCGATTTTGTCGGCAAAAACGCCGAGTTTCAGGCGATGGTTGGCGGTATCGCCAAAACCGCGCTTGGGGTAGGGGACGTTGACGCCCTGAAAGCTGCCGATATGGGCGGCAAACCGGTTGAAACCGTTATCACTGACGCGATCGCCAAGATCGGTGAAAACATGTCGGTGCGCCGTATGGCCTCAATCGAAGGCGACGTCGTTGCTGCCTATGTGCACAACGCGGCTGCAGACGACATGGGCAAAATCGGTGTTCTGGTGGCGCTCAAGGGCGGCGACGAAGATTTCGGCCGTCAGGTTGCCATGCACGTAGCCGCAGCTAACCCGGCATCTCTGGGAGAAGCGGACCTTGACCCGGCGGTCTTGGAAAAAGAGCGCTCCATCCTGACCGAGCAGGCGCGCGAAAGCGGCAAGCCTGAAAATATCATCGAGAACATGATCAAAGGTCGGATGAAGAAGTTTCTTGCTGAGGTTACCCTGCTTGGCCAGTCCTTTGTGATCAACCCGGATCTGACCGTCGCAGCCGCTGCTAAAGAAGCAGGTGCTGAAATCGTAGGTTTTGTGCGTCTTGAAGTCGGCGAGGGGATTGAGAAAAAGGCCGAGGATTTCGCTGCAGAAGTCGCGAAAACCATGCAAGGCTGATTGCCCCACTTCGGCTGTGCCATGCGCGAGCCTGAGGAACCGAATAATGACCGCCTGCACAATAATCTGTGCGGGCGGTTTTGTTTTTAAAGAAAAAACGACGCCTGCCGGGAAGAGCAGACGCCGTTTAAATCTGGTCGTCACGGGACTGTAACGACCGGGAAGAGTTCCGGTGCATCAGAGAATATACACCTTTGCACCGGCTCCGGTTACCCGGCAAGGTGAACGTTCCCGAAAATAGCAGGGATCCTTTCATCTCTGTTCCCAGGCAAAAAAAAGCCACCACTCACGGAACATCTCTAAACTATTGGATTTCATTGACTCTAGAAAGTCAGGAATACCCTACCACAGTATAGAATTACTGTAATATTATTCCCTTCCTGATTGTAAATCATAGATCAAGCTATCCTAAAGCTTGAAAATCTCACAACTTTTTAGG
>CAZJYZ010000051.1:0-24518 GCA_964550345.1 uncultured Aliiroseovarius sp.
CAGGCCAATCATGCACTAACATTCAAACTGGACCACTCAAGGGGGGCTGATCACTGCATTTATGAGTACGACCTAGTTGACTGAATTTCGAGAGTAGCAAGTCCGTGAAGTTATTACGAACGGCAGCTTTGTCCTGCATAGCTGGCACTGCAGCTAAGGGTCTATATGTGTGGTATTATTCCTGCTGGCGTATCAGTTGCACAGCTTAAAATTTGGAAACCCGAAGGGTTTTAAAATAGATTGATCTGCTAGAAGCGAAATAAACTAGAGCTATTGCACGTTGAATAAATAAATGGAACAAATGGGGAACTTCTAGGTCAGATTTTGGATTGGAGGATTCATGAAGCCCAGAATTAGCATGATAGCATTGGCGGTTGACGACCTAGGCAAAGCCGTTTCGTTTTATGAAGCAGGTTTGGGATTTCCTAAATTGGATTCACCCCCGGGTGTAGCTTTCTTCAAAATGAACGGTACTTGGCTTGGACTATCGGAGCGAGATGCGCTTGCAGCTGACGCCGCCATTTCACCAGAGGGAACTGGGTATAACAGTTTTAATCTTGCCCATAATGTCGCGTCAGAGGAAGAAGTGGATCAAGTTATTTCACAAGCATTATCAGCGGGCGCGACGCTCGTTAAACAGGTACAAAAAGCCGATTGGGGTGGCTATCATGGTTATTTCAAGGACCCTGACGGGCATTTATGGGAAGTGGCCTACAACCCCTTCGCATGGATTGGTCCGGAAGATTCTGAAGCGTAGCTCACATCAAGAATTCACTATAACGGCAGTTCTCAACCGCGTTATCGGCAATACAGCAGAGCGCCTAATTTAAGCTGAACGATCAGCCATCCAGCGCCTCATATTCCGCCGCCTGACGTTTGGTCCAGGTCAGGGTTAGGTTCCAACCATCCTCGCCAGTTACCTCGTCGTCCACCACCCCTTGTGCATGCAGCCAGGCATGTTTGCGGCCTTCACTGAAGGCAAGTTGCAGATTAATGGTATTTTTAGGCTCGGACAGGGCGGCTTCAATGGCGATAATAAGCTCGTCCATACCTTCGCCAGTCAGGGCGGAAAGGGCGAAGGCGTCGTCACGACGGCCGGCCTCGACCAGTTTTGCGTTGCGGCCATCGGCTTCCAGCAAGTCAATTTTGTTCCAGACTTCAAGGCGCGGCACGTCCGGGTCAACCTCAAGATCGGTCAAGATTTTCTCAACATCTTCCGCCTGAACGTCACTTTGTTCATGGCTGATATCGCGCACGTGGCAGATCAGGTCAGCCTCCAGCACCTCTTCAAGCGTAGCGCGAAAGGCCGCGACCAGTTCCGTAGGCAGGTCCGAGATGAAGCCCACCGTGTCTGACAGGATCACCTTGCGCCCCGTCCCGGCCTTGCCCGATCCGGGCAATTCTATCTGACGCATGGTCGGGTCCAACGTGGCGAAAAGCATGTCTTTAGCCATGACTTTGGCGCCGGTCAGGTGGTTGAAAAGAGTGGACTTTCCGGCATTGGTGTAGCCCACCAGCGCAACGATCGGATAAGGCACCTTGGCGCGCGCTTTGCGGTGTAGGGCGCGGGTCTTGACCACTTTCTCCAACTGGCGGCGCAGGCGGTTCAACTGATCATCGATAGCGCGCCGGTCGGCCTCGATCTGGGTTTCCCCCGGACCGCCAACAAAACCAAGCCCACCACGTTGCCGCTCAAGGTGGGTCCAGGCACGCACCAGCCGCGTTCGCTGATATGAAAGGGCTGCCATTTCCACCTGCAACACGCCTTCACGGGTGCGCGCCCGGTCCGAGAATATTTCAAGGATCAGCCCCGTTCGGTCCAGGAGCTTAACCCCCCATTCCTTTTCAAGGTTGCGCTGCTGCACCGGTGAAACCAGCCCGTCAATCAGCACGAGTTCAACCTCAGCGGCCTTAAACAATGCCCCCAGTTCGGCCATTTTGCCTGTGCCAAACAAAGTGCCGGGACGTGGTTTTGACAGGGGTACGATTGTGCTGCCGGTAATTTCCAGCCCCGGAAGGGCTTCGGTCAACGCCACAGCTTCTTCCAGCCCCGGCCCGGCCGCGCGGCGATTGGGGTCTCGGGTCAGGTCCGGGTAGAGCACCCAGGCACGGGTTGCCTGCTCTGTTCGATCAACGGAATCAGTTTTCATGCTTTTCACCAAATAACACTTTTAGAAACGCCAATAACATAATGTTCTGACGTTAGGTTTTACATTTGGCGAAGTGGTTAAGCGAAGGAATGTCGCTTAGCTATCGTCGCCATCATACAGGTTGATCGGCTGGCCCGGCATGATTGTCGAGATTGCATGCTTGTAGACCAGTTGGGACTGCCCGTCGCGCTTTAGCAGGACGCAGAAATTGTCGAACCATGAAATAACCCCCTGCAGCTTTACGCCGTTGATCAGAAAGATGGTTACCGGGATCTTGGTTTTACGCACATGATTCAAAAATGCGTCTTGCAGATTCTGCTTGTCGCCAGCCATCGCTTTTTTCCTTTATTATCTCGTGGCCCACCATTGGGCAGGGAAATCAAATTAAGACTAGTATGAAGCGGGCCGGGCGGAGTTTCCAGCCCTTTTTTTACCCCATTACCGGCGCCAGATATCCGGGTTCATCAACGCCACGATTGCCAGTGTTTCAAGACGCCCAACAATCATGGCGGCAGACAGGATCAGCTTGGCGGCCGATGATAGATCGCCGTAACTGATTGGCTCGCTTGCTGCAAAATTTGCTAATGGTCCAGTTGTTGTCAGGGCCGAGACTGTCAGGATCATTGAGGTTTCAAACCCCTCACCTGTCAAGGCAAACAAGGCCATGAAAGTTGCCACAGAAAGGGCCATAAGCATGAAAAACACCCATGCCAGAAAGGCCCCGCGTGAGCGGATGTGGCGCGCCTCGCCGCCCGCGCCGCCAACCGAAGAGGGATGCACAAGCTTGTCCAGTTCGCGCAGGCTGTGTTTGTAAAGGGCATAGACCCGCAAAAGCTTGGCCCCTCCTGCCGTAGTCGCCACCCCGCCCCCAACAAGCGCCAACCCCATCAGCACCAACCCCGGTGAGTGCAGACCGGACCAATCCTGTGCTGTCCCCCAGTCGCTGCTTTCAAAGCCGGTTGTTGTCAAGAAAGACAAAACGGTAAAGGCTGTGCCCCACATTGCGTTGAACCCGGCTTTGAAATCCTGCTCTTCGTCGACTTCAAAGGCACCGACCCAGTGGCGCAGGAGCAAAATCAAAGTCACGAGAACCACCAGCGCGATGGCCAGCCGCACTTCGGGGTCTTTGCGGAAGGCACTTTCTTCGTCCAGCCTGCCTTCTCGCAAAAATGCCAGGCGTGAGATGGCAAAGATCAGGAATAGCGCAATCAGAAACTCGCCGCCCTGCCCGGCCTGTCCGCCTGACAAGCCACTGACCGGGGATATAGCGCTGGTCGATAAGGTGGAAAGGGCGTGGCAGAAGGCGATAAAGGGCGCGTCACCAGCCAAGATCAATCCGATCCACAAAAGCAGCGTCAGCCCGCTGTAAAGCGGCGTCAGGCGCGCAGCATAGGTGAAAATTCGGTCAGAGATATCCGCGACACCGGTGATCTGGCTCAGGCTGGCGCCGCGACCAGCAGATAGGCTATTGCCCTGCCCGGCATAGTGATAACCCAGCCCTCGCACCTCAAAGCCACCAAGGGCCATGGGGGCGAGAATGGCAATGGCGCTGATCCAGATGATCAGCCCTCCCAGCCAGCCAACCAAAGCCCGCCACAGATGTACCGAGGCTGGCAAACGGTCCGGATCGTCATACAGCGTTGCCCCGGTCGTGGTCAGGCTGGACACCATCTCAACATAAGCGTTGAGGAAGGTGGTATTGCCAAGCGCCTGATGTAATGGCACGGCCAGCATCAGAGGCAACAAAGTGAATACCCCGACCAGCGCCAAAAGGTGAATGCGGGCAAACCCGGCACTTGGTCTGCCCGCCGTGGTTATGGCCAGAAACATGGTCAGGAAGCCGAACAAAAGGCTAGAATAGAAAAAAACCCGCGCCACAAAAAATTCAGAGCGTACCAGCGCGTGAATGGCCGGGACCAGCATGATAGCGGCAAAAACCCCCATCAACAGGACAAGTATGGGCAGTTTTGAGGTCTGGTTTGACATCAGAAAAAGTCGATAGAGACCTGAAGCAGCCGTTCAACCTCGGGCACATCGGCTGACAGGCAGAAAAGAGCAATGATGTCGCCTTCGTCAATCCGGGTTGAGCCGGTGGGTTTGACAACTTCTGCGCCTTTCATAACCGCACCAACCAGAACCCCTTCGGGCAGGTCTGTGTCACGGATACGTTTCCCGGCAATGGGGGAGGATGACATGACCTGCGCTTCGATAACTTCGGCCTCGGCGTCGCCAACGGAATAAACATTGCGCACCTTGCCGTGGCGAATATGGCGCAGGATGGACGAAACCGTTGTTGCGCGCGGGTTGATAAAAGCATCAACTTCAAGCGGTTCCATCAGCGGAACCAGAGATGGATCATTGACCAGACAGATCGACATGGACGAGCCGGCGGTTTTAGCCCGCACTGAAGCCAGAAGGTTGACCTTGTCGTCATCTGTAACGGCCAGAATGGCATCCGCCCGACTGATCCCGGCCTCTTTCAGAATATCGACATCCATGCCATCACCATGCAAGACCACGGTGCGTTCCAGCGCGTCGGCGGCGCGTTCGGCCACTGCGCGGTCCATTTCGATCACCTTGGCGCGGATACGGTCGGACTGCATTTCCAGCCGTTTCGCCACTGCCAGACCGACATTCCCGCCCCCAAGGATGACAACCCGTTCACGTCGCGACACCGATTTTCCAAAGATTTCAAGAGTTCGATTAACGTCGCTACTGACGCTGAACACATAGACCTGATCGCCACAAAACAGCTGATCTCCGCTTTCCGGAACGAACAGATTGCCATCCCGGCGCACCCCGACGACCAAAGCCCGCAAGGTTGAAAACAGGTCGGTTAGCTGGCGCAGAGGGGTGTTCACCACCGGGCAGTCATCATCCAGCACAATACCCAGAAGCTGTGCGTGGCCATCCAGAAAGCTTTCCGTATCAAAGGCCGACGGGGCCGACAGGCGGCGCAGAGCAGCCTTGGCTACCTCGCGCTCGGGGCTGATAACCACGTCAATCGGCAGATGGTCACGACGATACAGGTCGGAATAAATCGCATCCAGATAGGACTGGCTGCGCAGCCGGGCAATTTTGCGTGGCACTGCAAACACCGAATGGGCCACCTGACAGGTGACCATGTTCACCTCATCCGAATAGGTGGCTGCAATGATCATGTTGGCGTCGTTTGCGCCAGCACGCTCTAGCACGTCCGGGTGCGAAGCAAAGCCCGCAAGGCCCTGTACATCAAGGGTATCCATGGCGCGGCGCACCAGCGCGGGGTTGTTGTCCACGACGGTGACGTCGTTGTTTTCCCCTGACAGATGGCGGGCAATCTGCCAGCCAACCTGTCCTGCCCCGCAGATGATTACTTTCATAACATCACTTTCCAGGTATCCGGACGCCAAGCCATGACAGAGACACGTCGCCGCGTCAATTATGCAAACACTTAGCCTTCGCCCTGTTCCCCTGCCGCCACACGTGCCACCCGGGCGCCGGATTTGTTGCTGGTCACCACGCCAAGGCTTTTGAGTTTGCGGTGCAATGCACTGCGCTCCATCCCAACAAAATTGGCAGTTCGGCTGATATTGCCGGAAAACCGGTTGATTTGGGTTAACAGGTATTCGCGTTCGAACGCTTCGCGGGCTTCTCGTAACGGCAACATGGCAAGAGATCCTGTAAGGCCTACACCCTCGGCTTCGTCACTGGCGCCGTCACTGGCACGGGATTCCGGGATTTCATTGCCTGATATTGGCCCTTCTCCATCTCCGAGGATCAACACCCGTTCGATCACATTTTTCAACTGTCGTACATTTCCGGGCCAATGCATGGTCTGCAAAATAGCGGTGGCTTCGTCGGACAAAGCACGTTGCGGCAGGCCTTGTGATTTGTTCAGACCTTCGATGAAATGGGCGGCAAGGCTGGGAATATCCTCTAACCGGTCCGCCAGTGAAGGAACGGTGATCGGCACGACCGAAAGGCGGTGGAACAATTCCTGCCGGAAGTTCCCAGCAGCAACCTCGGCTTCAAGATTACGCGCAGTGGATGAGATGACGCGGATATCCACGTCAATTTTATCACCACCGCCAACCCGCTGAAAACGCTGATCAATCAGTACCCGCAGAATTTTCGACTGAGTACCAATCGGCATATCGGCAATTTCGTCAAAATAGAGCACCCCACCATTGGCATCCTCCAGCAGGCCCGTTTCAATTCCGCGTTCCAGACTTTCACGCCCAAACAGGACCTCTTCCATGCGTTCAGGTTCAACCGAGGCTGAACTGACACTGACAAACGGGCAGTCCTTACGCTGTGAATTGGCGTGGATGAAGCGCGCGGCTATTTCTTTGCCTGAACCAGCAGGTCCGCTGAGCATCACACGTCCGTTTGACTTGGTCACTTTTTCAAGTTGCATAATCAAATTCTTGTAGGCCGACCCAGACCCGATAATCTCGGCCGTTTCCATCTCACGCAGACGTAACTGAGAGTTTTCGCGGCGCAGGCGCGCAGTTTCCATCGCCCGCCCGATCACGACCAGCAACTGGTCAATATTAAACGGTTTTTCAATGAAATCATACGCACCCTGCTTAATTGCAGCGACGGCTATTTCGATATTACCATGGCCCGAGATAATCACCACCGGCACTTCCGGATAATCATTTTTGGCCAGCTTCAGAATATCGATCCCGTCCATGTCACTGTCTTTCAGCCATATGTCCAGGATCATCAGCGCAGGTTCGTCGTCCTCCAGCTGGGCCAGACATTCATCCGAAGTACCAGCCAGACGGGTTGTAAAACCTTCGTCCACCAGAATATCTGAAACAAGTTCGCGAATATCGCGTTCATCGTCCACTATCAGAATATCGCCCATACGCGTTCTTCCTTATTTTGTGCTCTTCAATGGCAGATTAATTACCGCCATCGCGCCTTGATGTGCGCCGGGTGCAAAAGCCGGAGCGTCTACCAGTTGCATGGTTCCACCATGTTCTTCGATGATTTTCTTTACGATCGGTAACCCTAGCCCGGTACCTTTTTCGCGGGTCGTGACATAGGGCTCAAACAACCGGGCGCGATCCTCGGGTAAACCTATGCCATTGTCAGCGATTGTGATCTTGACCGCATTTCCATCGTGCGCAAGCACCACCTTGATCTGAGGTTGGAATCGATCATCCTCAGGGTGCTTATCTCGATATATTTCAGTGGCTTCCCCTGCGTTTTTAATCAGGTTTGTCAGCGCCTGGGAAATCATAGTTGCATCAATCTGCAACTCAATAGCCTCATCCGGCAAGGTCGATGAAATCTCAACACCTTGCTGGCCCGATTGCTGTAGCAACACGGCATCTGCCACTAATTTGGTCAGATCATTGAGGCGGCGTTCTGGTTCCGGCATGCGCGCAAATTTGCTGAACTCATCAACAATGCGTCGCAAATCACCTGTCTGTCGGATGATTACATCAGTCAGATCCCCGACCGGATTACTTTCGCCCTCGGATTTGGCGAATTTGCGTTTAATTCGTTCGGCCGAAAGCTGAATGGGGGTCAGCGGGTTCTTGATCTCATGGGCAATGCGGCGGGCGACATCGCCCCAAGCCGCCAGCCGCTGCGCTGATACAAGATCCGTGACATCGTCGAAAGCTATCACATACCCCTCCAGATTGCCCTCTTCGCCACGTCGCAGGGCCATACGCACCAATAGGTTTTCCTGTTTTCCCTTACGCGTAAGGCGAATTTCCTCAAGCGCAGTTTCCCCAGTGCCAGAGGTAAGCTTCAGAAACAGCGCCGTAAATTCCGGCACGAGCAGGGAAATTTCTTCGTCCATGCCTTGCGACGCCTCTAACGCCAGCAAATTCGTTGCCGCCCGGTTCAGGAAAGTGACTTTACCGCCCGCATCCAGGCCGATTACCCCGGCGGTGACCGAAGACAGCACGGAATCAAACAACCTGCGCCGCCGTTCAACCTGTTCAGCATTTTCCACTAATGCGTTTCGCTGGCCTTTGAGCTGGCGGGTCATCTGGTTGAAAAGCCGCCCCAGCATGGCGATCTCGTCATCACCTTCCTCTTCACGCACCTGTACTGTGAGGTCCCCGGCGCCAACGCGCTGCGCGGCCCCCGCCAAACGCCCTATCGGATTTGAAAGACGTTCGGCAAACCACATGCCCAACAAAATAGCGGCCAAGATCAGAATAACGGCAAAGCCCAGATAAATAAGGCCAAATTCAAACAAAAGCTGGCCCCGGTCACTTTCAATCTGATTATAGATCGCCACCGTTTCCTGCGTTTCGTCTAAAAGGTTGAGGATTTCCCCATCTACATCGCGGCTGACATACAGAAGGTGATCGGAGAAGGCCGATAGCTGAAATAGGGCCCGAAACTCGTTCAGGTTCCAGTCTTCTATAATCACCATTTCCCCGGCAAGGGCGGCGCTTAGCTGTTCCGGTGATGGTTTCTCAAAATCGAATAGATAAGAGCGGTCACCGCGCACCCGAATATCGCCGCCTGAATTAACCACATAAGCTTCGCGAAGCCCGCGTTGTATCTGTGTTTGCCCCTGTGTCAGAAGTTGTCGCAGAGAGGCATCGGGTAAAATACGTTGGCTTTGACGTTCCCGGTTGAGGAAATTGGCAAGCGCGGTTGTGTCTGTTTCAAGCCCGACCCGGTGTTCGCGTTCATAAGCTTGCGCGGCCTCCAGAGAATTGCCCACCACCCGGCTGACGCGATCAGAAAACCAGCCTTCAAGTCCGACATTCACAGTCAGAACCGCGAATACTGCGACCAGAACTGTTGGTATCAGAGCCAGCAAGGCGAATACGCCAGTCAGACGTAAATGTAGGCGGGAACCTGCCGACTTGCGTCGGCGTGCCGCAATCATGCGCGCTATGCGTGAAAGAACAATGGCTGCGACCAGTAATACGTAGACGAAATCAGTTAGCAGGATCAGCCGCAGAGAATTGCTTTGCCCGCCCTGCCCCAGCGGTCCGAATGCGAGATAGGTTGCAAAGGCCAACACGGGCGCCAAAAAGACCAAAGCGAAGCCGGCAAGCGTATTTAGCCTGCGTTGTCTGCGCAATCGCGACAGACGATCCATAGTGTCACCCTGTGCCGGGTTGCGTGCCACCACGCTTTCCCCCTCGAAACCCCAATATTCAGCATGACATTCGAATCTGCGGCGAAATTGCCACGCCTGTTGCGGTTTTACATCAATCTACGGCGACGTGTCACCTCTATACCAAGGGCGGTCAGCTTTTTACGTAGTGTATTTCGGTTAATTCCCAAAAGGTCGGCGCATTTGGCCTGGTTTCCACCGGTTGCATCAAGGGCTATCTGAATAAGCGGCTTCTCAACCTCCCGCAAAATGCGGCCATACAAACCGGGTGGTGGCAGAGCCTTTCCGTGCAAATCAAAATAGCGCCCTATGTGACGGCCAACTGTAATGCTGAGCCCCTCGTTACTATTTGGTGACTGGTTGGCTATGTTGGGTAGATTACCCAAGGCAGCTTCGACTTCGTTGACATGAATCTCCGGGTCTGCAGCGGTGACACAAAGCCTGTTCATGATATTTTCCAATTGTCGGATATTACCTGGCCAGCCATAGGTGCGGAGTTTATTTGCCGCCTCGTCCGAAAGATGCCGCCGCGCTAATCCCTCGCCGGCAGCTTGGGTCAGGAAATGTTCGGCAAGC
This sequence comes from uncultured Aliiroseovarius sp., assembly GCA_964550345.1. Taxonomy (GTDB): domain Bacteria; phylum Pseudomonadota; class Alphaproteobacteria; order Rhodobacterales; family Rhodobacteraceae; genus JAAEUB01. Next base: position 9,814 of record CAZJYZ010000051.1, read on the forward strand.
TCGTGCATATCTTCAAGACGATCACGTAAGGCGGGTACGGTGATACTTACGGTATTCAAACGAAAGAGCAGATCCTGACGAAAGTTGCTTTCGCTAAGACCTTGTTGTGACGTGGAAATAATACGCGGCGCCGTGTCGCCCAACCGGTCAAGCAAACGTGCCAGCCGGCCCTGTGCCTCGTCATCAAGGTCGGATACTTCGTCAAACAGGATTGTGCCCTGCCCGGCCCTGGCGATTAAAGCATCGGGCCCGCCGGGGGTTTTGAAGTCATCCGCCACAATTGTAATGAACGGAAGCGAGCGCCTGTCAGAAAAATCGTGCAAAGCATGCGCGATCAGTGATTTACCGGTGCCGCTGGCCCCGGAAATCATCACCGGAAGATCGGTGTTCATAACCCGCGCCACCAACCGGTACAAATCCTGCATAACCTGGCTGTGGCCAACCAAAGGCAAATCCTGATCCGTTGACGCTGTGTCCGTTTCGGCCTCATCTACCGGTCGGATGTTGCGACGGCGGCGTGTTTTCAAGCCGGTTGAAACCCGTTTCATCAGGTCGGGCAGATCAAAGGGTTTAGGCAGATAATCAAATGCCTCGGCCTCGGTGGCCTGAATGGCCGTCATGATGGTATTTTGTGCGGATATGACGATAACTGGCAGGTCGGGACGCATTTCTGCAATTTCAGGAAGTGCTTCGATACCGTTACCATCGGGCATCACCACATCAGAGATAACCAGATCACCGCGACCTTCTTCGACCCAATGCTTCAAAGTCACCAGCGAGCCCGTTGCATGCACTTTACAGCCAGCGCGCGTCAGTGCCTGTGTCAGAACCGTTCGGATGGTGCGATCGTCATCTGCAACCAGAATTGTACCATCCATTTAATCTTCTCCTTCATTTGCAACCGGTAGCGAAAGGCGAAAACAGGTACGCCCTTCGCGGCTGTCGACAGTGATCCAGCTGTCGTGGTCCGACAAGATCTTTGACACCAAAGCCAACCCCAGCCCGGTGCCGTTTTCCCGCCCCGAGACAAAGGGTTCAAACACCTGTCGCTGAATGTCCGGGGGTATACCGGGGCCATCATCGATGATTTCGACCTGCAGGGGCAGACGGGTGTTGCGCCCATCCGGGCCGCGCATGCGAAGCCCGTGATCATACGAGGTTTTCAACCGGATCAGCCCACCCTTTTTTGAAACTTCCGAAGCGTTTTTCATCAGGTTCAGAAAAACCTGCATCATCTGATCTCTGTCCACCAGAGTTGGTGGCAGAGACGGGTCATAGTCACGTTCAAATTTCATATGCGCACCAAAGCCGACCTCTGCCAGTCGTTGGGCGCGATCCAGAAGGTCGTGAATGTTCACGACCTTACGTTCGGGTGGCCGCAGGTTTCCAAAATGTTCGACCTGATCCAGCAAGGCAACAATGCGCCGACTTTCTTCCACGATCAATTCGGTCAGTTCCTGATCTTCCTTACTGGCTGACATGCCCAGAAGTTGCGCTGCCCCGGTAATGCCAGCCAGCGGGTTCTTGATTTCATGCGCCAGCATTTCCGCCATGCCGATGGCTGAACGTGCTGCGGTTTTCACCTCGTCCCCGCGCCCGAATGAACCGTCAAATCGGCGTGGTTGCACCTGAACCAGAAGACGCCCCTCGTGCCCGCCTAGGACCGAGACCTGGATATCTGCGTTTTTCAGGGCCGCATTGTCCAAAAGAGCTGCCTTGTTCAAAAACACAGATGCCTGATCCCGGTCCGCCCTGGCCAGTGCTTCGCTGAGGGCCGGATCGGCGCATAAAACACCTTTCAGGTTGCGCTCTTTCAGACGTCGGGCAGGCGCATTAAGGAAAAGCTCAGTCGCGGCGTTGACCTCATATATGCGCCCCTTACTGTCGGTAATGAGCCCAGGCTGGGGCAGCGCATTCCACAGTGAAAATTCCGCTTCACTTATCATGCAACAAGCCTTTCACTACCAATCGCTTGCGGCAAAAGGGCAAGCAGCTCTTTCGCATCCTGCGCTGTCAAAACAGCGCGACGTGTTTGTGAACCGGTGCATGCATGATCCATATACCAGCCCAGATGTTTGCGGATCACCTTTGTGCCCAGGGCCACGCCGTAAAAGGACAAGCTGGCTTCGACATGTTCGCGAACCAGATCAACCAGAGCAGCGCCCTGCGGTATTTCCGGTTTATCAGTACCGTAAAGCGCATGTGCGATTATGCCTGGCAGCCAGGGCTGCCCGCCAGCAGCGCGCCCAACCATCACCCCTACTCCACCAGAGGCATCCAGTGCCACCTGTGCGGTTTGCGGGGAACAGATATCGCCATTGGCTATCACCGGTATGTTCACGGCATCCACCACTGAGCGGATCGCCCTGTGATTGGCCTTACCTTTGTAAAACTGGCATCTTGTGCGCCCGTGTATCGTCAGCATGCGCACCCCTTCAGCCTCGGCCATAATGGCCAGTTCAGTGGCATTAAGACTGCTATCGTCCCACCCCAAACGGGTTTTCAATGTGACCGGAACCTTTACGGCGCGCACGATAGCACGGATCAGGTCTTGCGCCAGCGGGAGGTCACGCATCAAGGCAGCACCGGACAGACCGCCCACAACCTTGCGCGCCGGGCATCCCATGTTGATGTCTATAAGAGCGGCGCCATTTGCTTCGACCATGCGCGCGGCTTCACCTGCCCAGTAAGAATCACGGGCAGCAAGTTGCACAGCTGTTTTTGCATTTCCAAACCCAAGTGCGGCGCGTTCCCGCACCCCGGGTTTTGCCTGCACCATTTCCTGACTGGCAACCATCTCGGAAACCACCAGCCCGGCCCCAAATTTAAGGACCAGATGGCGAAACGGCAGGTCACTGATCCCCGCCATAGGGGCCAGTATGACCGGCGGGTCGAGCGTAATATCACCAACGGGTACCAAGATGCTTAATCCTTAGGCATTTGCCTGCTTTTTAACCAGTCCACCGAAGTAGCGCAAGGCAAGGCCTTGCCGCAGCCCATTGTCCTTGCCGTCGCCAATGCCTAAAAAGGCCATATGAGGATTACAGCCTTAATCGTAGCAGCCGGGCGCGGCACCCGGGCGGGCGGTGACTTGCCCAAACAATGGCAGTTCCTTGCCGGGCGGCCTGTGCTTGCTCATACGCTGGCCGCATTCCAAACCCATCCACAGATTGATCACGTCCACCTGGTCCTGCACGAAGATGACTTTGATAGGGCTGAAGGGCTTGAGAGCATAACGCTGAGCAAAGGCGGAGCGACAAGGGATGTCTCTGTCCGTGCGGGGCTGGAAGATTTGACCGAAACGCCGCCTGACCTGGTGTTGATCCACGATGTGGCGCGACCTTTGGTGTCTGCGGATCTGATCACCCGGGTGATTGAGGCGCTCTCTGACTACAAAGCTGCAGCCCCTGCACTGGCGGTCACCGACGCATTGTGGCGCGGTGAAAACAGCAAGGTTCTTGGCACACAGGACCGCGCCGGGCTTTACCGCGCGCAGACCCCGCAAGGGTTTCGTTTCGCCGATATTCTGGCGGCGCACCGAAGTCACACCGGCCCCGCCGCAGATGACGTTGAAGTCGCGCGCAAAGCCGGTATTGACGTTGCTATCGTGGAAGGGGACGAAGCCAATTTTAAAATAACTCATCCCGGCGATTTTGCCCGCGCCGAGGCCATGTTGGAGCCCAAAATGGATATACGAACCGGCAGCGGATTTGACGTGCATGCGTTCCGAACGGGGGAAGAACCCGGGGATCATGTGGTGTTGTGTGGCGTTAGTGTCCCTCACGATGCCGGTCTTTTGGGGCATTCTGATGCAGATGTGGGCATGCATGCCTTGACCGATGCCATTTACGGCGCTTTGGCAGAAGGGGACATCGGTCAGCACTTCCCCCCGTCAGACCCACAATGGAAAGGCGCTGCCAGTGAAATCTTTCTGGCGCATGCCGCACAATTGGCCCGCACACGCGGCTTTCAGATCTCGAATGTGGACGTCACCCTGATTTGCGAAGAACCTAAAATAGGCCCGCATACATTGGCGATGCGTCAGGAGCTGAGCCGGATCATGGGGCTGGGATCAGACCGGATCAGCGTCAAGGCGACAACATCGGAAAGGCTGGGATTTACCGGCCGTAAAGAAGGGATCGCCGCCCAGGCCGTGGCGACTTTGGTGCGTACATGATCAAACTTATCGCAACGTTTTTCTACACAGGGCTTTTGCGCCCTGCACCTGGCACCTGGGGTTCGGCAGCCGCTATTCCACTAGCGTGGCTCGTGCATTGGGCGCTGGGTTTTCCCGGATTCATCGTCGCAACAATTGCCATATTCCTGCTGGGCTGGTGGGCAACTGCGCGCTACACAGCAGGCTCGGGTATCCACGACCCTTCAGAGGTCGTGATTGATGAAGTGGCGGGCATGTTCGTGGCATTACTACCGCTGTCTGCGGGGTTGTGGTACGCTGGGGCGGCACCTCATGTTTTCCCCTATCCCGGATGGGTTGCGGGCTTTTTACTGTTTCGCCTGTTTGACATATGGAAGCCGTGGATCATCGGTTGGGCCGACCGGCGTGGGGACGCGCTCGGTGTGATGCTGGATGATATTTTTGCCGGTGTTTTTGCCGGTGTCGGCATGGCCGCACTGGCGGCAATCTCACATCTGGTATTGATGGGATGAGTTCGGCCGAGGTTTTGAAGGCAGCGCGCGCAAAGGGCTGGCGGATTGGAACTGCTGAAAGTTGTACGGGCGGGATGGTGGCGGCTGCTCTGACGGATATTGCCGGTGCCTCTGCTGTGTTTGAACGAGGGTTTATCACCTATTCAAACCTGTCAAAAACCGAGATGTTAGGGGTAAACCCAACAACCCTCGAGCGCTATGGGGCGGTGTCCGAAGAGGTCGCTCTGGAAATGGCGCAAGGTGTGCTCAAACATTCGCAAGCAGATCTTGCTGTGTCGATTACCGGTATCGCCGGACCCGGTGGCTCGGGTCAGAAACCCGAAGGGCTGGTTTGTTTTGGCACAGCGACAAGCCGGGAACAGAAGGCAGAAACTCTGGCCTTTGGTGCTTTGGGTCGGGCGAAGGTACGAGAGGCTGCTGCAACAAAAGCCCTGGATCTCCTACTGAATATGATCCGGGCCAGTTCCTAAACTGCCTATTATTTAAGCATGTCTGTAATATTCAGCCTGATTTTGTAGAATTTACATTTTCTTCCCATAAAAGCGGCAGTCTTTCCTTTTTCACCGCCAAAACAGCAGGCAGTAAGACCCAAATTGCTGCTAACGGGAGTAAAATCATGAATGGCGCAGATACTGCCTGGATAATTGTCGCAACCGCCTTGGTGCTATTCATGAGCTTGCCGGGGCTTGCTTTGTTTTACGGCGGTCTGGTGCGCGCACGTAACGTTCTGAGCGTGTTCATGCATGTTTATGCGATCGCGTGTCTGATGTCTGTCCTTTGGCTGGCCTTTGGCTATTCCATTGCATTCGGAGGTGGGGAGAGCGGGTTCTTTGGCGGTTTTGACAAGGCATTCCTAAACAATGTCACAGCTGACAGCCTGAGCGGAACCTTACCCGAAGTGCTGTTTTTTGCCTTTCAGATGACCTTTGCGATCATCACCCCGGCATTGATTGCCGGTGCCTATGTTGAGCGGGTTGGATTTGGCTTTGTATTACTGTTTTCCGGCCTGTGGATGCTTTTGGTCTATGCACCGGTCGTGCACTGGATCTGGGGCGGCGGTTTTCTGGCCGATGGCGGCATGTTTGGCGCGGTTGGGGTCAAGGATTTTGCCGGCGGCATCGTCGTGCATGAAACGGCTGGGATAGCGGCCCTGATGGTGGCAATCTTTCTGGGACCACGCAAGAACCGCACCACCCCGCCACACAACCCGGGCTTTGTGATGATCGGGGCGGGCATGCTGTGGGTTGGCTGGTTCGGCTTCAACGGCGGTAGCCAGTTGGCGGCAGATGGCGGCGCGGCCATGGCCCTGACCGTGACCCATATTTCGGCAGCGACCGCGTCATTGACTTGGGCTCTTTGGGAGCGGATTAAATACGGCAAAGCATCTCTGGTCGGTCTGGTTACGGGCACAATTGCCGGATTGGCGTCTATCACGCCCGCCTCAGGCTTTGTCGGCCCGTTAGAGGCTTTGCTGATAGGTGCAGTGGCGGGTGTGTTGTGTCAGGAGGCCGTGGTGCTGATCCGTAACCGTCTGAAAATTGACGACACGCTGGACGTTTTCGCCGTGCACGGTGTTGGCGGTATTTTCGGCACCATCATGATCGCCGCCTTCGGACATGGCAGCTGGTTTGCGCAACTTGGCGGGCTGGCCGTGGTTGGAGTGTTCACAATCGTCGTGACCTTTATATTGATCAAACTGGTCGCCTTGATCACACCGCTGCGGGTGGATCTGGAAACCGAAGTGAACGGCCTTGATCTGAGCGTGCATGGTGAACGCGCCTACGACATCAGTTCCTGAGCAGAACCGCCGGGCGCTCCCCAAAATTCACCCTTCGTCGGGCGGGAATATCAGCGGCAACAGGCGTTGCAGGTCTAGCCCTTGCATGTCGTTAAGTACTTGCCACAAGGCCTCCGCCCTGCCCGCCCCCAAAAGCACCTCGGCTTTATGCAGGAGCTTATTGCGGCGTGTCTCCAGGGTGATTGTTGCATCAAGGTCGAATTTTGATTGCAGGGTCTCGCCTGTCGACAGTTTGATAACGACGAACGCTGCGGTTTCCGGGATCCGGTCTGTGGCCTGAACCCGGACTTTTGCTGCCAGCGCGCACAGGCCGGGGTCGCGCGCGGTATCCTGACTGAAAACACTCAGGGCGGTGGTGTCGATACCATTCAGCACCATCGCAGCAAGATGCGCATAGCTGAATTTAACCTCGAGCCCGGTTTTGGGTTCAACGATGTTGCAGACATTCATCCAGCGATTATGGGTATTTACCGTAATTTCTACGATATCTTTTGGGGAAGTATCCGAGGCCAGTTGGGAAAGTGCTTCGATCATGGCGTGGGTGCCATGGCAGCATGCGTGAAACTTATGGCTGACATGCTCCATCAGCCAGTCTTGCCCGAGATTATCGAATGCGTCTTCATTGGCGGCCCCCGAATGGGTGGCGCCAAATCCTATGGGTCCATCAATGGCGGCGGGACTCGCAACAAAGCCTTTGGCGGCCAAGCTGGCGGCTACCACCCCGGCTTCGGCAGCCATACCGGCGTGGTAAGGCTTGGCCATTGTGCCGAACTGCGCCTTCAGCCCTGCCGCGCGCGAAGCAGTCAGGGCCAGGGCATTCACGGTTTCAGCCCTGGAAAGCCCCATTAAACGCGCGGTCGCAACACAGGCGCCAAATGCCCCTGCCGTGGAGGTCTGGTGAAAGCCGATCTGGTAGTGCCCGCGCCCCAGCCACAGACCAAACCTCACGGAAGCCTCGGCCCCGGTCAAGGCGGCGTCCAGCATTTCCTTCCCAGACCGACCCTTTGCCTGCGCCACAGCCAGTGCTGCCGGAAAAATCGCCACGGATGGATGGCCGATATGGGCAAAATGTGTGTCATCATAATCCAGCGCGTGGCTGGTCGTCCCGTTTACCAAAGCAGCGGCGCGAGCGGGAAACAGCCCGGACGCGCCGAATATACCTGCCTGCCCCTGCCCGCCTTCTTCTATGGCGCTGGCGCGCAGAATTTGCGCCACGGGTTCCGCCTGCCCGGCAAGTGCTGCCGCACACCAGTCAAGCAGTGACAGGCGCATGATTTCACGGGCCGGGTCAGCCTTGTTACTCAGACTGGAATGCGTAAATTCTGCAAGGACCTCCGCCATTTCTTTCATCCCCGCATCTCCTTTGGTAAGACATCTTCGCTGGGCCAGTAGCCTTTTTCCAGTGCGCGTTCGTACCCTTGCACCAATCCAGCATGCCGCATCCGGTCGGCGGCCGCAGTGTGGTTATAGGCAAGCCGGTGAAATTGCGCACCAGCAGCCGTCAGGGTTGCAAATCGTGTCAGGGGGCGCCCGTCATGGGGCGGCATCCCGATTGCTCCGGCGTTAATCCAGTGCACACCTGCCACAACGCGTTCAAACGCCATTCCACAATGCCCCGCTATAATACCATCAACAGGCCCCGCGGCGGCCTCAATCGCCGTGATTTCCTGTTGAAACACGCTCTCGGGTGATGAAGGCCAGATAAAGCGCGCAATATCTGTCAGCCCGCCATGCACCACGGCGTAACGTCTGCCTTCATGGGCAAAAACCGCTAAATCCGGCAGGTCCTGCATCCAGTAGCGCCATGTTGGGTCGACCATCTGATCGGCGAAGGCAAACCATGGGGCTGATAGCTGATCGCAGGTTGAACCCGGTGTGAAACCGCAACCACAATCCCCTGCCCCGGCGGCTAGAGCGCGTTCAACATTGCCGGCAGTGATGGCGCAACCGCTGTCCTTCAACGCCTCAAGGGTTGCGACCGGGTCGCCGCCATATGCCACTGCGTCGCCGGTAAAGATTATGTGTGATGGGGCAATGCCGCGGCGCGCCATGTCCGCAAACAGAGCCTGAGTGGCTTCAAGGTTCGAGTATGCGCCACCAAACAGGCCAAGTGTACCGTCCAGACTGCCCAAATCCCAGATCTTCATCTGTGCCTCCCTTGAAACAGACGGTGCTGCAGCCCATAAGACTAAGAAAGCAAACGAAAGACAATGGAAATGGAACCCGCAAGTAACCTGATTGACACCGCCTTCTGGACCGGAACCGGGGCGATTGCAGCGCTTTTGCTGCTCTCTGCCTTTTTTTCCGGGTCGGAAACTGCCCTTACAGCGGCGTCACGAGGCAAACTGCGGGCCAAGGCCGACAAAGGTGCGCGCGGGGCACAGCGCGCATTGGACATTACCGAGGATAATGAACGTCTGATCGGATCGGTTCTTCTGGGTAATAATCTGGTAAACATACTGGCGGCCTCACTGGCGACGGCGCTATTTACGCGCGTTTTCGGGGACAGTGGCGTGGCATTGGCAACACTGGTGATGACGTTACTCGTTTTGATCTTCGCCGAAGTGCTGCCGAAAACCTATGCCATTACCCGCCCGGAAGAGGCTGCCTCGCGCGTATCGTGGATCATTTCCGTGGTCATTTTGGTGTTCTCACCAATTGTCACCATGGTACGTTTCTTAACCCGCGGCATCTTGTTTTTGTTCGGTTTACGCATCGACCCGGCCAGTCAGGTCTTGGCTGTGCGCGAAGAGATCGCAGGCGCCATCAGCCTTGGTCACAGCGAAGGAGCGGTGGAAAAGGAAGATCGTGACCGCCTGCTGGGCGCGCTTGATCTGGGCGAACGTAATGTGGATGAGATCATGTTGCACCGCTCTCAGATTGAAATGATCAATGCCGACCTGCCAGCACGCGAAGTTTTGGAAAAGTGCCTGCAATCAGCCCATACACGTCTGCCACTTTACCGTGGCACGATGGAGAATATTATTGGCGTTATCCACGCCAAAGACCTGTCGCGCGCCATGTATGATGTACAGACGCGTGCGATTGACAAAGACGAGAACGATGATCCGTTCGGGCGCTTTGATGTGTTGGCCGTGGCTAACGCACCCTATTTTATTCCGGACACGACCATGCTGGACGACCAGATGCGCCAGTTTCTGCGTCGCCGGGCACATTTCGCCCTGGTGGTTGATGAATATGGCACCCTGCAGGGTCTGATAACGCTTGAGGATATCCTTGAAGAGATCGTCGGTGAAATAACCGACGAATTTGACCCGCTTGATGATATTGAACTGACGCTTGGCGAAGACGGGCATTTGCTGGTCGAAGGCGGGGTGACAATTCGTGATTTTAACCGTGCCAACGACTGGGACCTGCCAGACGATGAAGCAAATACTCTAGCCGGTCTGGTGATCCACGAAGCGCAGATGATCCCGGTCGAGGGGCAGGTTTTTTCTTTCCACGGGTATCGCTTTGAAGTTCTTGAACGGCAGGCAAACCGCATCACCCGTCTGAAAATCCGGCCATTGTAGCGTTCAGGCGCAGTTTCAAGCGTGGTTTCGTTGCATTCAAAACCACGCCAAAGGGCATTTGTCACTTAACCGCCCTGAACAATCCGCGCCGTTGCACATCCAGGTGCGCACCTCTTTGCGGTTCAATACAGGCAAGGTACGGGCATAGGCGGCACGCCCATGTTCGTACCGCAATTGGGGCACATATGCGTCAATGCTGGTGGCAAGCGCCCATTTGTTTTGGCGCAACGCGCCCATGTCGGGCACCATGCTTTCCGTCCAAATTCCATCTGCTTTGATGATTTCCACACGGTCGAACAATAGCTGCACCCAGTTAACCGCATAGCGCTGGCGGGCTTCTGTAATGCCGCAAAATTGAACCAGATCACTGGCCTGCACCAATACCTCGTTGCTATTGAACAGAAGATCATTTTGCCCATTGCGTAAAAGTAAATGTTGGCCGGGGGCAAACATCAGGTTCCGGCCAGTGTGGGACACCGTCGCGAATTCCGCGCCAAGCCGGATCGGCGCGTCACCTTCTGTATTCGTGTAATGGCACAGGTCACGACCAGCCCACAAAACGGGGCGAAACCCGTGCTTCAGGGTCATCACCCGATGAGATGTGGTAATATCCTTTGCGGCAACCGGACCAGACTCGGTCTCGATCAATATGTCCGGGGCGAAACCACTTTGACGAAAATCTTTGGTGCGCGAATAGGACAGCATGCGTCTTTGCGCCGAGGCTTTTTGGCTTTCATGCATATCAGGGTCAAAACCCAGGCCAATATCTGCCTCTTCAACCGGATCATTGTATGAACTTCCAAACCGCAACATGCCTCACCCACAAGCCAAACTGTATACCTATCAAATTAGCGGCAGAAGATGCCTGATTGATGAACGTGCCGGTGAAATTCAATCAAGCCTTCAAGATAAATTTTAGGTAAACAGGCGTGCGCGTCGCCCTGCATGATTTTCTTGGATACAAATACCAAAAGCCGGCACACTTTCGTGAACCGGCTTACCGTTCAGGACCACCTTGTCCTTAGGGTTGGTATGATGCGCACAGCATGCCTGCGTTCATCAGCTGCATATTCCTGTGCCACCCGCCCTTTGGGTTGAAAGAGCCGGTGACGGCCTTCACAAAAGCGACACGCTAAAACTCAAGTGCTTAACTGATCAGGATTTTCGCTTCGTGCTTTTTCAGGGTTCGGCGCGCCGAGGCATAATCTTCTACCCCTTCAGCCTTTTCAAGTTCCGGGAAAAGCTCGAATATTTCTGAGCGTTGCGCATTCCCGATACCCTTCAGCGAATAGTCACCGGGCTGAAAACTCTCGGTCCAGGCGCCGTTTGAAAGCACAACTTCGTGGTGATCGAACATGAAGTGAATATAGGACGTACCCATCGTGTCCACCTTCTGAATACCTTTGTTATCCACAAGATGTTTCGCAGCCACCAGCACTTCACGCTCTTCGAAATACAGCGCCGTGCGGTCATTTGCGACCAGAACACGGTGGTTCGGGCTGACCAGAACATCACGTTCAGGCAGACCGTTACCCAGACTACCGGCCTGAATAAGGATCGGCTTGAGGTGTTGATTGGCGGCAAAGTCTTTCCAGCCCATCTGTTTGGCCCCGACCCAGCGGATTTCCTGAATGCCATTGTCGCGGGTGATGATACGGTCGCCTTCGCGCAGCTCTTCTACCAGTCGTTCTCCTTTGGGGGTGGCAATCATCGTGCCCGGCGTGAAACAGGGGATGATCTCTTCTATCTCCTCAAAGTCCAACGTGCCAGTGACATTGCCCAGATCATCATAGTAGGTGACATATCCGTCATAGCCATTGCCATTTGAATCCGGACCCGTCTGGGTCACCACCAGTGACCCACCCGGAGGGGTGGAGCCGCGCAGATCAAGTACATCCCAGTCAACACCCGCAGCACCGCCGTCAACATCATCACCGGCATTTAGGTTGACAAAGGTGTCTTCGTCCGCGCCGCCACGCAGGGTGTCGTTACCAGCCCCGCCGTCAATCGTGTCATTGTCGATGCCACCATCAATGAAATCATCGCCTGCATCACCAAATAGTACGTCATTGTCGTCCTGCCCATAAATTGTGTCGTTGCCATTGCCGCCGTGGATCACATCAATACCGTTATTGGGTACTGGATCCGGGATCGGGTAGATATCACCGGGTTGGTCCACATCCGGGATGTTGAACGGATCGGTGCCCGGCCCCATGCCACCCCAGATTTCATCGTCACCGGTGCCGCCGTCAATTGTATCGGAGCCATGGCCACCGACGATAAAGTCATTATCCGCGCCGCCGTCGATCATGTCGTCGTCCAGGCCGCCATCTATCGTATCTTCGCCGGTGCCACCGGTAATAATGTCCTGATCGTCGCCCGTGGTGATGGTGTCATCACCAGCTCCGCCATGTACGGTATCGCGGTCATCAAAAGGGTCCGCATCCGGAGGCGTAACGCCCGGCCAGCCATAGTCAGACGCGGGCGCCGAACCGGATGTATCAATATCGTCATCCCCGTCACCGGCATATACAGTGTCCGAGCCATCGCCTGACCGGATAATATCATCGTTCGGGCCCTCACCCGGCAGAATTTCATCCAGATGGTCCACCATGTCGCCATGGGGGTCTCCGGTATAATCATAGTCTATCAGATCGTCGCCGGGTGTGCCCTGCACGATGCCGTCCAGCACCGACTGGTCCCCAACGGTTACCACGCAATCAGCGCTAGCCGTGTTACCTTCACTATCGACGATCGTGTATGATATCGTGTCCGTACCCTGGTACCCGGGATTGGGGTGATAGGTAATGGTTCCGTCCGGGTTTATCTCGCACCAGCCATTGGTGGCCGATGGGACTCCGTATACTTGGATTGAATCGCCTTCAGGGTCACTGTCATTTGCCAATACGTCGATTATGACCGAGCTATTTTCATCCGTGCTCGCGGTATCGTCCACTGCAATAGGCGGCTTGTTGTCATTAATAGATCCAGACATTACCGGACTCCTTTTTTATAAATACAGCAACGCTCGGATAGTGTCCCAGATGTCGCGCTAATTGATATGAACGTTTCTTGGCGGCTTAATTTCCGCCTGGCAGCACTCGTTGTTATGGAAGATGGTTCAGATGCAACCGCCGCCCTCGCCTGCATAGCGGCATGGTAATTTTCGCATCCTGGCAGCCTGGCTTTCAGTCGCATTTGGCGATCCTTCATCATCCATTCACTCACACCCTTCCAAAAGCGATACCGGACCACGGTTTCGCCGCATGAAACGGACGTCTGTTTTCTTGAACCGAGGAGAGAGGACCATGCCAGAAGCAATAATCCGTGCGCGACGGAAGCCGGATTACCCGGCTTTTATCGCCCTATATGTTCCCAGCCGTATTCTAACGCGCGGGCACATACGCTCTCCACGTTCCAGACGTGAACTCGCATGCGGCCGCCCCCGTGGCCTCTGACATCACCCCCCAGTTGGGTAACGACTTTTTACACCTTTCAGGAGAACACCCAAAGAAAAAGAGAACATTTCTTGTTCTAAATGTGTCAATAATGGTTAATTTACTGGGGCTTATGCAACTAGCTCCAAGAATGTGGTGTTCTAATTGTTTCCTATCCACTTCCAAAAAATTCCCGTTTACCGGGTTATTTGTGGATATTATTCTATATTATGGTGTTGCCCCAATATTTCACGCAGGCCTTGGGTCAGCTATCTTTTAAACAACCTGATATTGTTTCCACATTAAAAACAATAAAATCAGGACCAAAAGTTAACAGGAAGCCTAAAACTCACATCTAATTTTTGCCCAAGTCTGTACACCTATGTTCGCAGACAGGCACCAATAGGATAAATTTCACCCCATTAAACGTGTACGAGCAACAAGATTGTGTTTGAATTGCTCGAATCAACATCCAGTTCCATCCCAAAATCCGGACCGGAAGCGGTGCAGTTTTATCCTTTGTGATATTTGTCGGGAAGTTTCAGGTTCCGCAAACCACATCCAAGATGGGTGATTATGTTTCCCTGCCCCAGAGCATGGTTTGGCCGCGGTAGTTTCCCACCGCGGCCAATTCTCTTCTATTTGATTTTAGCGCCGTCAGTAAGCGAGCCACCTCAACCATGACCGGCCAGAATTGCCTCCTTGATTGCCTCGTCATCTATTGCCAATTGGGTGATATCAACAGGTGTCAGATCGAAATCAAGATAATGATAACAGCAAGGACCGGGTCTTCCGAGATCGGGACTGTTGTATCAGAAGCCGAACCAAGGAAGATGGCCATCAATGTGCTCACATCGTTGTCAATGAGCCGATGATCATTAAGGACCGACGTGCCATCAAGCGCAACTCGCAGCAAAGCCAGACTTTGTAGTGGCGAGTCGTTCATCAGGACATCATCAAAATGACGGTTCAGGTAATCGACAGATTCTGCGATTGTCATGTCATACAGAACTGCCACTTCATCACTGAAGTTTGCCATTGCTTCGTCGGAAGCGAGGTCAAATACATGCCCTGGCGACACCGTCACTATCGTCGTCGCCATCGTCGTGTTCATGGTAATCTCCGCCACCACCACCTTGGCCACCCTGACCACTACCCCCTCCACCGTCTTTGCAAGTCGCGAAAGCAGGTTGAGCATCAATAAAGGCCGCAGCAATGATCCTCCCCCTTTGAACCGGTCCGCCCTTATAGTTAGGAAACGGAGGATCA
>CAZJYZ010000052.1:0-22742 GCA_964550345.1 uncultured Aliiroseovarius sp.
ATCCTCCGTTTCCTAACTATAAGGGCGGACCGGTTCAAAGGGGGAGGATCAAAACTTGCAATAACAATTACCCGTTTCATCAAGTTACCCATGAAATCCTCCTCGCAATGTTGTTTACAACTAAAATCATGCGCCAATGATATTTGATATGCAATAACAGGCCTAATATTTTGGAAATTTTCCTTAGTTTTCGAAAAGTTACCCTCATAGCGAGCATTTTTTAACCGGCACTGGACGTGGCGCGAATTTCCTGAGACTTTGTGCGGATGAATAGTCTGGTTGTTATACCTCTTTGGGTGCTGGTATTGTTGGTAGCTTTTTCGATAGTTACCTTTTCCTCGCATTTCTTATTTCCCTCCGTGCGTTGGTTCTTTCGCCGCCGGATGGAGCGCGTGGTTGCCAAGTTGAACACCCGGCTGGCCCGACCCATAGAACCCTTCAAGCTGGCACGTCGACACGACATGATCCAACGCCTGATCTACGACCCTGAAATTGCACAAGCTGTCGAAGATCATGCTTGCGAAGAAAACATTCCGCATAATGTCGCTTTTGAGGCCGCACACGGCTATGCGCGTGAGATCGTGCCTCGGTTTTCGGCAACCGCTTACTTCAGCTTTGGGGCCCGCCTTGCCAAGATAGTCAGCCGGGCTTTTTACCGGGTGCGGCTCGGGGCATTTGACGAGGCACGGCTGGAAAATATTGACCAGAACGCCACCGTTATTTTTGTCATCAACCACCGTTCCAACATTGATTATTTTCTCGTTGGCTGGCTGGCGGCGGAACGCACCAGCCTGTCTTATGCAGTAGGTGAATGGGCGCGGCGCTGGCCGCTCAGGGCGCTGATCCGTTCCATGGGAGCTTATTTTATAAGACGCAAGAGCCGCAATGCGCTTTATCGCAAAGTGCTGGCACGCTACGTGCAGATGGCAACGAATGGAGGGGTGACGCAGGCCATTTTCCCCGAAGGCGGCTTAAGTCTGACCGGCGAGGTCGGTCAGCCAAAGCTCGGCCTGTTAAACTACATAGTTACCGGGTTTAAGCCGGGAAAAAGCCGGGACGTTGTGTTTGTGCCTGTGGCGCTGAATTACGACCGGGTCATCGAAGACCGGATGCTGGTGGCTGCGGATGGTGGCGGGCACCGAAAATTTAGGATGCGGATCCGCGACGTGTTGCGCCACATCATCAAGCATTTCTTTGTTCGGATCGCCGGACGTTTTCACAGGCTTGGCTACGCCAGCGTATCCTTTGGCGCACCACTTTCTATGACAGAATTTCTGGCAGGAATGTCGCGTAACGGCGGCGGAAAGGTCACCGAACCTCTGGCGCAGGAGTTAATGTCGCGTATCCGTAAGGTGGTACCGGTTCTGCCCGTTCCGGTGGTTTCAGCTATTTTACTTGAAAAAGCTGGGTTGAACCATGAAGAAATAGCCGACCGCTTTTCAACATTGGTAGCCGATTTGGAGGCGCATGGCGCCCATGTGCACATGCCGCGGGACGATCTGGAATACGCAATCAATGTCGGGCTGCGGATGCTGCTTTTACGCAAGCTTATTCGAGAGGAAGAAGGCGTCTATCAGGTTAACAACGAAGAGCGACCGATCCTTGAGTTTTATGCGAATTCCATCGCGCATTTATCGGGTGCAATAACGGTCGTTCCTCATATTCAACCCGAAATGGCAAAAGCAGAAACGACATAAAATTACAAATTTGCTCTAAATTGGGTTGCATTCTTGCGGGGCCATTCGTAATGCTGCAAAGGCAACCGCTTCGATTCTGCGTTGCGGCAAGAGTTAAATCAGGAGCCCCTAATGAGTGCCGGACCCGAAAGTACTATCGCCAGCTATGATGCCCCCCAAAAGGACCTCTATGAGGTTGGTGAAATTCCCCCGATGGGGTATGTCCCGGCCCAAATGTATGCATGGACAATTCGGCGTGATCGCCACGGCGAGCCGGATAAGAGCTTTGAGATCGAAGTCGTCGATGTGCCAAAGCTGGACAGCCATGAGGTTCTGGTGCTCGTCATGGCGGCGGGCGTGAATTACAATGGCGTCTGGGCGGGGCTTGGAGTGCCAATCAGTCCTTTTGACGTGCACAAGGCCGAGTTTCACATTGCTGGGTCAGATGCCTCTGGCATCGTCTGGGCCGTAGGTGACAAGGTGAAATCCTGGAAAGTAGGCGACGAGGTCGTGATCCACTGCAATCAGGATGATGGCGACGACGAGGAATGTAACGGTGGAGACCCGATGTTCTCACCCAGCCAGCGGATCTGGGGCTACGAAACCCCTGACGGTTCATTCGCCCAGTTTACTAACGTGCAGGCCCAACAGCTCATGCCGCGCCCCAAGCACCTTACCTGGGAAGAAAGTGCCTGTTACACGCTGACTTTGGCCACTGCCTATCGGATGCTGTTCGGTCACCATCCGCACGAACTTAAGCCGGGCCAGAACGTCCTGGTCTGGGGTTCCTCGGGTGGGCTTGGTTCTTACGCGATCCAGCTGATCAATACCGCTGGCGCCAACGCGATCGGGGTGATCTCGGACGAAGACAAACGTGACTTTGTCATGAGCCTTGGCGCCAAGGGCGTGATCAACCGCCGGGATTTCAACTGCTGGGGTCAACTGCCCAAGGTGAACACCCCGGAATATAAAGAATGGTTCGGCGAAGTTCGCAAATTCGGCAAGGCGATCTGGGACATCACCGGCAAGGGCAAGAATGTTGACATGGTGTTTGAGCATCCGGGTGAGGCAACCTTCCCCGTTTCGACCTTTGTGGTGAAAAAGGGCGGCATGGTTGTCATCTGCGCCGGTACCACCGGGTATAACCTGACCATGGACGCGCGCTATGTCTGGATGCACCAAAAACGCATTCAGGGCTCACATTTCGCCCATCTCAAGCAGGCAGCGGCAGCTAACCAACTGATGGTCGAACGCCGCCTTGACCCTTGCATGTCTGAGGTTTTCCCCTGGGCCGAGATCCCCGACGCCCACATGAAAATGCTGCGCAACGAACACAAACCGGGCAATATGGCCGTGCTTGTACAGACCCCGAAAACCGGGTTGCGCACATTAGAGGATGTGCTGGACGCAGGCTGACAAAACACCCGTCCGGCGGTTTGGGGGCGTCCTTCAGCAGGTAGCCCCCTGTATGGGCCGAATCAGGCATTGAGGCATCGCCCCCGGTGATGCCTGAAGCAAACAAGCTTTGTTTCCCAGCACTTAAATTCTGGACCCTCACCAGATATGGGGGAGTTAAAGCGGCGAATTTAATGCAAATGAGCCACATGCTATGGTTGTATTCTCTTGCCTGATACTCGGGGGTTTACACGTGGCGAACGAATGGATCATTGATGTTCTGACCGACCTTAGGCGCTTTGCTAAAAGAAATGGCTTAGCGGCGACTGCGGCGGAACTTGAGGATGCCTGCCTTGTCGCCCTTGCGGAACTGGCTGAGGGACAGGCCCGGGAAACGGGACAGACAATCGACCATGAGGGCGAAACGGGAGAGCCTAGTCAGCTACTTGCAGAAAGCGACGTCGCCTGAAGACCTGCAGGCGACGACCGAGGCGCTTCGTGATCTCCTGAATGTCCGCCATGTCGTTTACCATTGGGTGAATTCAAAGGGCGAGCGCTTTGGCGCAGGCACCTACAGCGACGCATGGATCGACCGTTATCTTGAAAAAGACTATCTGCGTATGGACCCGGTCATTTTTGGCTGTGTGCAACGATTTACCCCGGTGATCTGGAAAGATCTTGACTGGTCCTCACGGGCAGCGGCAGCGATGTTCCGCGACGCCCTGGAACATGGCCTGGGCGATCAGGGATACACGATCCCGGTTCGGGGTCCAAACGGTCAATTCGCGCTCTTCACCATCAACGATCAGGCAGATGATGACGCGTGGCAGAATTTTGTGGGCAATAATGCACGCGACCTGATGATCATTGCCCACGAGTTTAACAAAAAGGCTCTTGATTTTGAGCAGGAAGCAGAAGGCGTGCCCAAGCCAGCGCTTTCACCACGTGAATTGACCGCGATGACCTGCTTGGCCAAAGGCAAAAGCCGGGCGCAGGCGGCTGCCGAGATGGATATCTCGGAACATACGCTCAGGGTCTATATCGAAAGCGCACGCCATAAACTCGGGGCACTCAACACAACCCATGCAGTGGCGCGCGCCTTGTCCGAAGGTATTATTCTGGTGTAGGCATGCGCCCCGGCATATCGCTATGAGGCATTGCCTCAACCAATTATCAACGCCCCTTGCCTTCCCGGACCGCTCGGCAAATACTTGACCGGATACTCAAAATTATCAGGAGAAGCGCATGACCATTCATATTGGGGCAAAACCGGGCCAGATTGCTGAAACTGTACTGATGCCGGGCGATCCGTACCGTGCCCGCTGGGCCGCCGAAAAGTTTCTTGAAAATGCTGAACTGGTCAACGAAACGCGTGGCATGCTGGGTTTTACCGGCACCTACAAAGGTAACCGGGTGACCATACAGGGAAGCGGTATGGGCATGCCCTCATTCTCGATTTATGCCAATGAGCTGATCCGGGATTACGGTGCCAAAACCCTGATACGCATTGGTTCCTGCGGTGCCATGCAGGAACATGTGAAACTGCGCGACGTCATTCTGGCCATGACCACCTCAAGTGTTTCAACGCCCTCTTCGACCATTCTACGGGATCTGAGTTTTGCCCCCTGCGCCGACTGGTCTTTGCTGTCAGCGGCCGCAACGGCTGCCAAAGCGCACAAAGCGACAACCCATATCGGCGGTATATATTCCTCGGATACTTTCTATGACGAACGTGCCGATTTGCAGGAACAACTGATGCGCCACGGCATTCTCGGGGTCGAAATGGAAGCGGCCGAACTTTACATTCTGGCCGCCCGCTACGGGGTGCGCGCATTGGCAATCGTCACGGTCAGCGACCACCTGCTGACCGGCGAAGATCTGCCCTCGTCAGAGCGTGAACAAAGCTTTGGCGACATGGTCGAGATTGCGCTGGAAGCAGCGTTTAGCTAAACGCCAACCAACATTGTGCAGCTGGGCCGGGGTTAGGAAACCCCCGGCACGCGCTCGTTCCCCAAAAGTCACCCGAGGAGCCATTATGACATTCGAGGAAAATCTGGACCGGCTGGCGCAGCTTTGTGTTGGTTTTGGTCTGAACCTGCGTGAGGGGCAGGAGCTGATCCTGACCGCGCCAATAGAAGCCGCCGATCTGGTGCGACGAATCACCATTGAGGCCTACAAGGCCGGTGCAAGCAACGTTATCCCGTTTTTCGCCGATGATGCAGTGGCACTTGCCCGATACGAACATGGGGCTGATCCCATATTTGATAAGGCACCGGGCTGGCTATACGATGCCATGGCCGGGGCGCTCAAAAACGGCGCTGCGCGGCTGGCAGTTTCAGGCAACACGCCGGGGCTTTTAGCCGGGCAGGACGCGGATAAAATCGCCCGTGCCAACAAGGCGCAATCTGCCGCCGTCAAACCATATCTTGAGGCCATAACCAGCAATGTTACCAACTGGAATATCATCCCATTTGTTACCGAGGGCTGGGCCACGCAGGTGTTTCCCGACCTGTCGAAAGAAACAGCCACCGAAAAGCTTTGGGAGCTGATTTTTCAGGCCACACGACTAGACCACAAGGACCCGGTTGCAGCATGGCAGGCCAATTTCGCTGAACTTTATCGGCGCCGGGATGTGTTACAGAACATGGAACTGACAGCGCTGCATTTCGAAGGCGGTGGAACCGACCTGACGGTAGGTTTGGCGAAGGGGCACAAATGGGTCGGTGGCGGCCTTTCCCTAGCGGACGGCACCGCCTATGCCCCGAACCTGCCGACCGAAGAAATATTCACCATGCCAGACCGTAACCGTGTGGAAGGCCGCGCAGTTTTCACCAAACCGGCCGTGATTTCGGGAACCATTGTTGAAGGGCTGAAAGTCACGTTCGAAAAAGGCCGTGCCACCCAAATTACCGCTGACACGGGCGAAGAAGTGGCGCACACTTATTTCACCACTGATGAGGGCGCGTCATATCTGGGTGAGGTTGCTCTGGTGCCCGAAAGTTCACCCATCGCCAAAAGCAAAGTGCTTTTCTACAACACATTGTTTGACGAAAACGCCGCCAGCCATATCGCCTTTGGCAATTGTTATGCCATGAACCTGCTACCAGGCGCGGACCGCGAAGAAGCAGGCGCCAATGAAAGCCAGATTCACATGGATTGCATGATTGGCGGCGGTGACGTATCGGTCACAGGAATTGACCAGCAAGGCGGTCGTCACAAGGTGATGGAAGCCGGCGAATTTGTGATCTGAGGAGGCAGTCATGAAAACCCGCAAACTAGGAAAAAACGGCCCGGAGGTTGGGGCTATCTCTCTTGGCTGTATGAGCTTTTCGGGCTTCTACGGTCCTACTGACCGCGAAGAAAGCTTCGGCGCGCTTGATGCGGCCCATGCGGCAGGCATCACCAAGCTGGACACGTCAGATATGTACGGCAATGGCCTGTCGGAAGAAATCATTGGCGCCTGGCAAAAAGACAGGGGCCTTTCCTTTCACATTGCCACCAAAGGCGGCATCGTCATTGGTGGGGCACGTGGTGAATGTGACAATTCTCCGGAAGGATTGCGGCGGCGGCTGGAAGGGTCTCTGGAACGGCTGGGGGTTGATCACGTAACGCTGTATTACGTGCACAGGCGTGATTTTTCCCTGCCTATTGAGGGTGTTACCGAAACACTGGAACAATTTCGGCAAGAGGGGCTGATTGGCGGTTTTGGTTATAGCGAAATCTCACCTGCCTCCCTGCGCCGGGCAGATTCGGTCGCGCATGTCATGGCTATTCAGAACGAGTATTCTTTGTGGACGCGGTACCCGGACCTTGGCCTTGTTCAGACCTGCGCCGAGCTTGGCACCGCTTTTGTGCCTTTCTCGCCACTGGCGCGCGGGATGTTCAGCGAGGTCGACCTTGATCCGACCCGTTTCAGCGATACCGATTTCCGCAAGGATGGCCCACGGTTTCTGGAGCCGAACTTCACAGCCAACATGGCCTATATCCGCCACCTGCGCGCATTCGCGGCCAAACGGGGCTGGACAACTTCCGCCACCGCATTGGCGTGGGTGCTGGATCAGGGCGATCACCTGATCCCTATTCCCGGAACCCGCACCGCAGCACACCTGCGCGAATGGGTCGGCGCATGCGAGATCGAATTCAGCGGCGCGGACCGGGAAGAACTGGCGCGGATCCTACCGGTTGGCTGGGCCCACGGAGATCGCTATTCGGACGCCAAAATTGTCGGGGTTGAACGTTACTGTTAACGCCCGTGACTGCGATCATACCCATTCAATGGCGGGCTTTCCCAGCCCGCCAGCGCTCCGGGCTCGGGGGTAAACACTTCGACCAATAACGGGTAACAGGCGGCAACGTCCGAGGAATGCTCGGCCGAACAATCCCCTCCTGGGCAGGCGCTGAGCCCGCCCAAAAGGTCGATCTCGGCGAAGAACTCAAGGTAGTCCCCGGGGCGCACCGGCGAGGCTTTCATGAAATACTGGCCGGTATCGCGGGTAAATCCGGTGCACATGAAAACATTCAGAACATCATGCACCAGTGCCTCGCTATCCTCGCGCCCGGTTGCATCCGTCAATGCCCGCGTCAGGTTTGAGTGGCAACAATGATGGTATTGCCCGCCGGCCAGGAGGTTATGCGTATAGGGGTCACAGCGGGTTCCGATCACGTCATGGACAGACCCGCCATCCCCGTCATACCCGTACCAGTCCAGACTATCTGCCGTGATCGTCGCTATTGGCCTGAGCGCCGGGAAGGATGACATCATGCGATCGCCGGTAGAAAGATGGGTGCCATAGAGCGCGCGTGTTTTGCCTGAATAAAACCGTTCAGACAGGTCATTGGCATTCCACAGATTAAGGTCCCCAACCTGTGGACCTTCGACCGACGATATGCGAAAGAAATGCCCTGCCGGGACGTTGAAACAACGTGCATCGCGTGGAGGCACCAGGACCTCATCCACCTTTTTTGCGGTCGCTCTTGCACGTGCAAACAAGGACAGATCAGGCGCCTGCAAATCCTCAGGCGGATAGGCAATGACCAGCGGAGCACCCCTGCGCGTATCTCCATCTTGCGGGGCAGGAAAGTCGGGATTTTCTGATTTCATAGCATCCTCCGGCAGAAAATGTGCTGGAAATGTTCGAAACTGTAAAGCCAGTCTTGTCGAAAATCAGAGAATTATGCAAAGCATTAGGTGGTGTTGGTGATTTTTCACGGCATTGTGGCAAGGGAGTATTGCGATGACAGACCATTTCCAGGCATCCGTCAGACAGACAGATCCACTTATAGCGAAAGCGCTGTACGACGAAAAGCAAAGGCAACAGAACCAGATCGAGCTGATCGCCTCGGAAAACATCGTCAGCCACGCCGTGTTGGATGCTCTTGGCCACGAAATGACCAACAAAACGTTGGAGGGCTACCCCGGCAACCGCTTCCACGGCGGCGGGCAATTTGTCGACGTGGTGGAACAGGCCGCCATCGACCGGGCGAAAGAGCTGTTTGGCTGTGACTATGCCAATGTCCAGCCGCATTCCGGGTCGCAGGCCAACCTGGCCGTTTTCTTTTTGTTGCTGGCCCCCGGCGACAAAGTGCTTTCGCTCGACCTTGCCTCGGGCGGTCATCTTTCCCACGGGCTTAAGGCAAACCTGTCAGGGCGTTGGTTTGAGGCGCATCATTATGGGTTAAACCCTGAAACCGAGACCATTGATTATGACGCGCTGGAAAAACAGGCTGTGGCGTTGCGACCGAAACTGCTGATCGCCGGAGGCTCGGCCTATCCGCGCGAAATGGACTTCGCTCGTATGGGGGAAATTGCCGGCAAGGCCGGGGCGTGGTTTCACGTTGATATGGCACATATTGCCGGATTGGTGGCGGCGGGGGCGCATCAATCACCCTTTCCGCACGCAGATATCGTCACCTGCACCACCACCAAAACCTTGCGTGGCCCACGGGGTGGCGTAATCTTGACGAATAATCCAGATTGGATGAAACGCCTGCAATCTGCCGTTTTCCCCGGTGTACAAGGGTCATTGCACACACAAGTTCTGGCCGCCAAGGCCGTGTGCCTCGGAGAGGCATTGTCGGAAGATTTCAGGACCTACGCCAGACAGGTAAGAACAAACGCAGCAGCACTGGCAAATACACTCGCCCAGCGCGGTATTCGCATTGTTTCAGGTGGGACGGATACGCATATTACCCTGCTGGACCTGTCTTCTGTCGGGGTGACTGGCAAGCGGGCCGAGGCGATTTTGGACAAGGCTAACATCACCTCAAACAAAAACCCCGTACCCGGCGACAGCCCTCGCCCACCGGAATGGGTGGGGTTGCGTCTAGGCTCTGCCGCAGCCACGACACGCGGGCTGAAAGAGGCTGAATTTAAGACGCTCGGCAGCGTGATCGCTGACCTGATCTTTGCGAGTGCAGTTGGGGAAGACGATGCAGCGGTAGAATCAGCCAAGCCTGTTGTGGCTGACCTCTGTACGCGGTTTCCGGTCTATGCCGATTAACACAAGCGAGATCACCCTTCGGCGTCAGACACGTGCTTTTTCACCGCCAGATAGCTGTCGGGCGTGACCGAAATACTGTCGATGCCGTATTCAACCAGATTGCGGGCAAATTCCGGGTTGTTCGAAGGTGCCTGACCGCAAAGGCCAACCTTGGCCCCCGCTGCATGGGCGCGCTCGATCACCGATTTGATCATCCACAACACTGCCGGGTCACTTTCACGGAACAAATCAGCCAGATCCTCACTGTCCCGGTCAATGCCAAGGGTCAGCTGGGTCAGATCGTTGGACCCTATCGAGAAACCATCAAAACGTTCGGCGAACTGGTCAGCAAGAATGACGTTGGAGGGAATTTCGCACATCACGTAGACCTCAAGCCCATTCTTGCCCCGCTCCAGCCCGTTTTCGGCCATGACCTTAAGCACCCGGTCAGCCTCTTCAGGGGAGCGGCAGAAGGGGATCATGACAATGACGTTTGAGAACCCCATTTCCTCACGCAGCCGGCGAATGGCGCGGCATTCAAGGGCAAAGCCCTCACGATAATGCTCCGAATAATAACGCGAGGCACCCCGAAAACCGATCATCGGGTTTTCTTCTTCCGGCTCAAATTGGCGCCCGCCCAACAGGTCGGCATATTCGTTGGTTTTGAAGTCACTCATGCGGACAATCATCGGACGCGGATAGGCAACCGCCGCAATGCGGCTAAGGCCCAGCGCCAGTTTATCAACGAAATAGTCACGCTTGTCGGCATAACCACGAGTTAGATCTTCGATCTTGTCACGGGCTTCTTCGTCTTTAAGGCTGTCGAAATTGACCAAAGCCATCGGGTGCACAAGCACGCTGGAGTTGATCACGAATTCCATCCGGGCAAGTCCAACGCCATCGGCGGGCAAGCGCCACCAGCGGAAGGCCGCTGCGGGGTTTGCAAGGTTAAGCATGATCGACGTATCCGTATCCGGCACATTGCCAAGTTCAACATCTTCAACGTCAATCTGAGCCTGCCCCGCATAAACAAAGCCTTCGTCCCCTTCGGCGCAAGAAACAGTAACCTCTTGATGATCATGCAGAATATGGGTTGCATCTGACGTGCCGACGATGGCTGGAAGGCCAAGTTCCCGGCTGACAATGGCTGCATGCGAGGTGCGCCCGCCATGGTCTGTGACGATGGCAGCAGCACGTTTCATGATCGGCACCCAATCCGGGTCAGTGGTTGAGGTTACCAAAATGGAGCCATCGACGAATTTGCTGATGTCCTTGGCGCTTTCAATCAGGCAAATGCGGCCCGAGACTGCAGCGGCACCGACCGACAGGCCGGTCAGCAAGGTCTCACCTGCTCCGCTAACACTATAGGTTTTCTGCACCCCGGCATCGGTGCGCGACTGCACCGTTTCGGGGCGTGCCTGCACAATAAAAAGCTCGCCGGTAACACCATCTTTGGCCCATTCCATATCCATAGGCTGGCCGTAATGGTCCTCGATGGTGCAGGCATGGCGCGCAAGGGTCAGAATTTCGTCGTCTGTTAAAACGAATGCAGCGCGTTCAGCGCGCGAGGTTGGAACGTTCAGCGTTTCGCCGCTTTCCGCCCCGGCATAGATCATTTTCTTTTCTTTACTGCCCAGTTTCTTTTCGACAATCGGCGTCAGATCGGGCTGATCCAGCAATGGTTTGTAGACCTGGTATTCATCCGGCGTCACTGCCCCGAGCACCACATTTTCACCCAAGCCCCAAGCGCCGTTGATCAGCACCACCTTGTCAAAGCCGCTTTCCGTATCAATTGAAAACATCACACCCGAGGCATTGATATCGGAACGCACCATCATCTGCACCCCGACCGACAGGGCAATCTGCTGTTGATCAAAGCCCTTGGCCTTACGGTAGGAAATCGCGCGGTCCGTGAAAAGCGAGGCAAAGCATTTGCGGCAGGTGCTCAGCAACGCCGCTTCGCCGCGCACATTCAAGAATGTCTCTTGCTGACCGGCAAAACTGGCATCCGGCAGGTCCTCAGCCGTGGCGCTGGAACGCACTGCAACCGACAAATCTGGCGTGCCATTTCGTTCACCCAATTCGCGATATGCGCTCAGGATATCCTGCGCTATGTCTTCGGGCCAGTCGCCCGCAATGACTGCCGCGCGAATGCTTGCCCCGGCTTCCTGCAAAGTGATCTTGCCCGCTACCTCACACGCCAGAGTGTCGGCAATGAAATCGTTCAGGTCATTTGCTTCCATGTAAACGCGGTAAGCATCCGAGGTCGTGGCATAGCCCGGCGGAACCAAAATGCCCGCCCCGGCCAGCTTGCTGACCATTTCACCAAGCGAGGAGTTCTTGCCACCAACAAGCCCAACATCACTGCGATTGAGTTTTTCAAACCAGATAATATTACTTTTGCCTTGTCCCATAACGCGCTCCTTTTTTTAAAAAAAAATGAATGCCTTTTGCCGCGCCAAGGATGCCCCTTAGGTGGCATTCACGCAATGATCCTTGTCAAAGGTCTTGTGGATTGAGCCATCAGCCTGTGCGCTTACAGCCAGCTTTCCTGCATTCTCTCAATATCCCCCTGTAGTCGCACAGGCGCCAAAGCCTGTAATCTGACAAGGATTTCACGGCGGGTAGTTTTCAAACCAGGTTCATAAACTGCAATTTTTTCACCGCTTTCTGTGACGACCAAAAGATTGGTGCGCAGATGTTTTGGAACAGGCAGGCCAATGCGGGAAACGACAACATATTGCGCGTCAGGTTCGAAACTCATAATATCGTCCCAGGCAACCATGCCCACTTGTCCGGTTGTTCGAATCCCTTGCGCATCTATCGTAATTCGCTGCACCCCTGTCAGGCTGACAAAGGCCGCCAGCACACCGGCAGCGGGCAGATAGAGAAACAAGATCACATCAGCCAGAAGCGGATCACCCAAAGAGGACGGAGCGCCCGTGAAGCGCACGCTATATCCCTCAAAGATAAAGAATACGGCAATTGCCGACGCTATGAGGCAAATCAGATCCATAGCAGCAAGACTGAACGCAGGTGTTATCCTGATCCCCTTTCCCGGTGCTCGGCTTGCCCGGAACAAAAAGACAGCCGCACAAGCCACGCTGGTCACAGCAATCAAAACCGCGATTAACAGTGCGTGACCAGATAGAAAGACCTCGGGGTGCAGGCTCAGAAAACCTGCGCCTCCAATGCCCAGACCAGCAAGAAAATAGGCAAGAAGTCTGATGCCTATCTGTGCCATATTCCCTTTGCCTCCTTGCTTGGTGCCTTTTCAGACTATTGTGCAAAAAACAGGCTTTCCGGCAGACCAAAGTGGTCGACCCAGACATACCAGTACACATCTGTCGGACCGATCACATAATCGGCCACCTGCCATGTGCCACCGCTGTTATTTAGCAACACCATAACCACATCACTCATCATATCCCCCTGCCAATCCTCGGCAAAGTTGGTCTGGCTCCAGTTCAGCGGGGCGCCATCGGGCTGGTGCGGGGTTGCCTGCAAATAGGCCCAGAGGCCGTTTGAGCGCAGGCGATCCACCACGAATATCACGCTCTGGCCAATATCGGCAGAAACCGGGATACGGGCTGCATCCATGATAGCGCTTCGCTCAGGTGTTCCGCGTGCAGGCGTCGTGAAAGGCTTCGGGCCGAGGTCAGAGCCGAAATCCAGCGTCGGTGGAGTGGCTATGACAGGCGGAGTGTGAACAGCCGGGGGCGGGTCGCCGACAGGCAGGGCTGTGACCCCGTCAAAACGGATATCCGCCAGCAGGCCGGAACCACCGCCCAGATCATTGGCAACAATTGCCACCACGTTTTCACCCTTTTGCAGATAGGATGTGATCTCAAAGCTTTCAGCCGTGTTCCAGACCGTGACCGCATCCCCCCAATCTGTGCCTATGTATTCTGCGTTGATATAGACTGAATAATTATTATCAGCTGTTATCCGTAAGGTGGCATTGGCGGGCAGGTCAGGCAGGGTAAAACTGCGCCTGAACAGCACCATTTCCGGGTCCCCCTGCATCCAGATCCAGCTGGCGGCTGTGTCATTCATATTGGTGATGTTGGTCGCCAGGGTGGGCTGTGCAGGCCAGTCGGCAATTGCATTTTGCCATCCCGCATTGTCAAACCCCGACGCTTGCCAGGCCAGGGTGTTGGGGAAATCTGCAGTGACCCACCAAGAGCTGTCACTGACAATCTCTCCTCCATGTATCCGGGTAATAGGGTCTATAGGGTCAGTGGGGTCTGTTGGCGGTGAAATTGCGCCGTTTGAACCTGCGCCCGTGTCTTTATTGCCGCCCTTCACGATACCAGTATTCGTGCCCGGATCTGCACCTGACCCGGTACCTCCGGTAGGTACATTTGTCCCACCACTGGGTGGTTTCTCGCCCGCCAAAATAGCTTCGTATATTTCCTTGGCGAGGATATAGGCATCGTATGCGACCTGTGCAGCAGGCGTGTCGCCCTGCCCCGCCGCCATCAGGCTGGTCAGCTTGTTATAGGCGGCGATGTAAGCCTCATAGGCTTGTTGTTCCGTCAAGGTCGTACCCGGATCAGGCACCAAAACACCCTCTTCCGGTATACCCTCGCGCCATAAGGGTGCACAGGCATCAGTCGCCGACAGGTGCTCGGGGCTGGCCAGATAGTCATCTATAATGGTTGCGGCATGGCTGCGGGGCCACGATGACAGCTCTTGCACCGTCGGGGCGCGGCCCAGTGTTGCCTGAATGACATCGGTGATGAAGGCAGCGCCCTGTTTACCAAGGCTAGCATATTCAACATCCAGCAGAAATCCACGCACGAGCAAGCTTCTTGTATCGCCAACTTCCAATTGCCCGACAAAGGTCTGAATTTCCCAGTCTTCAGGATCTCGCTCCAGAATGGTATGATAGAGCGAGCGGACAAAGTCCGGGTTGGGGGCGCATAACGCGATCACCGCGTCTGAAAAATCAGGCCCACCCGGAGGCGGTGGTGGTTGCGGAGGCGACACCGGTGGATCATCCTCTTCCTCATCATCCAGCCAGACGGATATTTTCAACGTGATCCTGTCGCCCTGAAAAATCTGGAAATGATGCGAAGACGGGTCGGTCTCCAGGTATTGTGCGTAAGTATTGAGGATATATTGACCCGGGGTCAGATCATGCGGGCCAAGCCCCTGCGCCACCATATTGCCGCGCTGATCGGTGATCCGCACTTCAAGCGCAGTGTCCGGCGTCCCCGGCGCACGTTCGATCACAAGGCGCAGATTGCCGTCCCCAGCCCCGGAAAGAGGGGCTAGAATAGCTATCACCTCGGAGGGTGCGAAAGCCTGAATAAAGACGTTTTCTGCGAAAGGCTGATATCCTGGCGATGCAATTGTCACCTGCCACCATCCGGTGGCCAACCCCGCAACAACAAAACCACCGCCCGCATCGGTCATAATCGTGGCTGAGGGTCCAACGCCTGAGTTAACCAGCTTGTTCAGCCTTACGGTCATGCCCGCTAAAGGCGTACCGCTGGCGGTGCTGACACGACCGGTGACAGATCCAACTTCGGGTGGAGGTACCGCTACCTGCTCCAACTCAAGATATGCTGCCTGTGCTTCCGTGGCAAAGTCTGCCCTAAATGGCGCATAGTCAACGACAGAGTGGTGTGTGCCCAGCGCGAAATTCACGTATTTATTGGCCAGATCAAGCTTTTCGGCGCGGATCAGGGGCGGCATGTTCGGATTGGCCTTGATCTCATCCGTCAGACGCCGGATCTCAGCCACGCGCCATTCCACATCGCCGTGCAGACGCGCCTCGATATCGCTGATATCCGCGATCAGGCGGGTCGCCGTCGGTATGAACTCGCCCTGCAGGTAGGCCAGCCGCCCGGTCAGGTGCGTGAAGTCAAAATGCAACTCCCACCATGTGCGGGACATCTCGGGACTAAGCGCGTAAGCCTGAGGAAGGTTACCCTGCCAATTGTCAAAGCTCTGATATTGCGGGGTCACGCCATCCCATCTGGTATAGGCGCCATTACCAGCCATGGCCCGCGACAAGACAGGTTTTTCGGCAACCTGTGCCCGGAAGGTCGCTTCCAGTCCTTTTCGCCATTCCACCAGTGCCAGGTATCGCTGGTGCAGTGGAGTGATCTGATCAACCTGCCCCTGCACCTCTTGCTGGGCCACCGCGAATTGCGACGCCAATAACTGATGCTCAGGAACATACGCCCAAAGGGGGCCAAGGGCGACCTCGCTGCTTGGCTGGGCTTCGCGGGTATCCCCCGGCGGCAGGCGCCAGACACGCAAGCGGTCACTTATTTTGGCTATATATTCCCCCGTATTATGCGGACCATCGCAGTTGAAAAGCTCGACACATAAAACGAGGTCATTGAGGGTGAGAAGCGGGCCTTCAAAATTCGTCAGCGGTGTTAGCCCCCAATCATCGGTTTTGATCCTTGTCTGGGCGTCACTGCTGCCCTGATGCAGCGCGATGACAATGGCCTGATAGTCACTGAACAGTCGCTCTTCTTCGTCCAGCAACGTCTGGAAAGCCTTACCGTAATAGGCAATCTCAGCTGCGCTTTCCTCGGCGATACGGCCAAAATCCTGTGCGTTACGACCATTTTGATCAAGCATAGCCTTGATCTCCAGCAAGCGGGCCATGACATCGGACAAGGGGTTCAGCCACGTGTTATATGCCTGAGAAAGCAACTCCGATCCGTGCGGATATCTCCCCTGCCCTTTTGCGGCTGAAAAGGTGATAATCTCACGCTCCCGCTGCATTTCAAGCATGTAGAAATCAAGAACGCCCAGAACATAATCCTGTTCACGGGCCACTTTGGGAATGGCGGCATCAATGATGTCGGTCATTATGTCAAACTGCGCCAGCGTTTCCTGTGCCACCTCATCACCAAGACGGGTTGTGTCAGACAGAAACGCCATTGCAGGACCGGCCCCTGCAGGGGTTAGTCCTGCAAGAAATCCAGCCCCTGCCCCCTTGGCCGTACCATCCGGTTCAAACCAGCCTGGTGCACCCGCAGATATGCCCGCAAGCGTGGCTTCGGCCTGTTTAACTTCACTCTCCAACTCCGCCAGCAATTCTGGCGCATCTGCGTCACGATACCGGCTATAGAGCAGGTCAAGTTTAGCCAGTTTATTAGCCGCCTGAAACGCGAATGAGGCATCAATAGCGGCAATTTCAGTGTTGAATTTCACCCGCTCGGCGTTGGCACGGTTACGCCCCTGTATGTCCGAGTTGGGTATCCATGAAAATACCGCATCCCAGAAGCCCAGGGAAACTGCCTGCCACGCTCTGACTTCATTTTGGTACTGACCAAAGGTGATTGCGCCGGCAAACAGGTCTTCGTGGATCTCCTCATAGGCGCGCGAAATCGGATACCAGGCAGCATTTGCTGCGCCGGTTTGTTGGACTTGTTGGACTTGGGCGACAGCCTGTGCTTGTGCTACGCCGCCACTGCCTGCGGGGCGGGGCGGATTTTGTGCCTTGGTGGTAACAGCTTGCCGGGTGGCCGCATTCAACAGGAAATCTTCGATTGAGCCAACAATCTCGGCAACGCTGATCGCGGCTTCCTCAATCTTGGCCCCTACCAATTTCGCCCCAGCTTCAAACATGTCGCTAAAGACGATCAGCGCCTCTTTTTGCAGTTCGTAGTATTTTTGCACCAAGGCCACGCGCTCATCCCGGTCGGGTTGCTTGCCAACCCAGATTGCAGCACCCCCTTCATTATCAAGGTCGATGGGCCCGCCCTCATAATTGCTTTTCAACGCTTCCAGATAGGCGCGAATACCGATTTCGCGGATCAGGGCGCGCACCCCTGCATCAAGCGCGAAGGCGGACTTTGTACGGGTTCTGGCCTCCATTTCCTGAAAATCGTGCTCGATCAGTTCTTCAAAAACCCGGAAAAAATCATCTTCGAAATAGTAAAACTGGGCCGGCAACAAATGATCAAATAAATCAGCCGGCGGGCGTGGTTCGCCTAGCCCCTTGTCGGCTAAAACCTCGCGGTTTTGCCTGAGGATTTCCTGCTTCAGCCTCTGAAAACCATCCTCGGCATAGTCCAGCAGGGTCATCCCTTCGGCAACTACGAATAACGCATCAATAGTGTTACCATTCAGCGGATCACGAAATTCCCTGAACCAGTCTGTCCAAACGTCTATTTCGCTCTGGGCTTTCGGGGTGTTCGGACTCGCCCAGACCCGCAAGGCCGCATAGGCGTGATAATCCATGACAGCCCGCAGCAATTCATCATTTGCATTCCGGTAAAGTTTATCATGCCAGTCGGTAATCCACGGATTTTGCAGAACATAGTTTTTATGTCCGCCAATCCTTGAAAGATTCAAATCCATATCATTGGCAAGGGCAACAATAACCTGCGGGTTGCCGATATGGCGCTGACCGGAAAGCTGCACCAGATCCTTGGCGGCCACGATCAGTGTGGTTTTTGGCCATTTTCCCGCTGCTGCTTCATGAAAGTTTTTGTAGTCCTCAAACGTCTGACCCGGGGACTGGAACATGGCCAGTTCTTCGATTTTATCCGCATGGGTCGCCGTGAAAAGTGCGGCCAGCCCACCGCCGCGGCTGTGACCGGTAACGGTTAAATTGCCGTCGCCACCATATTTGCGTGCCCATTCATCCCAGATGGCCGCATGTTTATTGTATTGCGCATGGCCCACCGGCTTGTCTGAAAAAGTCTCACCAAGATTGGCCAGGTTTTCCATGACCTGATCGTCAGTGCCACGAAAAGCGATGGTATATTTGCCTGTGTTGTCGTCGCGAACCACCATGGCGGCAGTGCCGTCAGCATCGCGAAAAGTTTCGACCAGAGTCAGTCCATCGGCCTTCATCCGCCGCTGAAGACGCTCATCATCATAACCGTAAAGAGATTCAGCATAGACATAGTCATGCGCGATACGTTCGTGGCGGGCCAGACCGTGTTCATTATGCGTCATGATCTGCATGCGAAGAATTTCCAGCCGCAACGCATCATCTATTTCGATTTCGGGATAGTCCGATTTACTGGTGGGACCGTCAGGCAGAGGCTGAATGTCGGCGGTCTGGGCGGGAAATGGGAGTATCAACAAAAAGAAAGCGGTAAAAGCCGCAATTGTGAAGGCAGATAACGTTTTAATCGAATTTTCTGAAAACAATCTGTACATAGTTATAGCGTTAATCCTGAGGATATCGCCCGCCTGTACAGCAGGCATTTGACACAAGCATTATAGCATAAATTTGCGGATGCCCCCACGCCACATCAGTTGCTAATTGCCGCAGGTATGGTCAGGGCATCGTACCCCTCGAGCTTCAAATACAGGCTTCTTTTAGCGGCCAACGGCCTTAACAAGCTGATGGTAGCTTTCCTTTGGGGTACGCTTCTGGCTGGCATAATCCACATGCACTAAACCAAAACGTTTTTGATACCCCAAAGCCCATTCAAAATTGTCCAAGAGCGACCAGTAATAAAAGCCTTTGATATTTCCGCCAGCCGCGATTTCGTTCAACACAGCACGCAGATGCTGATCGATGAATGCCACCCGCTGTGTATCGTTGACGCGCCCATCGCGTATTTTATCATCAAAAGCTGCACCATTTTCAGTAATATAAAGTGGAAGTTTCACTCCGAACTCGGTCCTCAAACGCGACAGGGTGGTTTCCAGACCCTGCGAGTAAACCTCCCAGCCCATGTCCGTTTTTTCCAACGGCCCCGGCTCCATCGCGAGCGAGGGCCAGGGTTCGTCAGGTCGGGCACTTGGACGGCTGATTGTGTAATAGTTGACCCCCAGCCAATCCAGAGGGGCCGAGATCAGCTCCATGTCCTTCGACCAACCTTTGGGCAGATACGGTTCTAATTCGGTCAAAGCCGCCTTGGGATAGCTGCCTTGCGTAATTGCCTGTATGTACCAACGGTTCATGATCGCATCATGCCTGTCAGCAGCGGCTAAATCCGCTTTACTATTGCTGGCCGCCTGAACCGCTTCAAAATTCAGCACTATACCTAGATTTGTTTGCCCCATCGCGCGCAAACGAAGTAGCGCTTCGCCATGTGCGCGCAATACATTGTGCATGGCGTTCGCAGTGGCCTGTTTATCCTGAAGCCCCGGCGCATGAACACCCAGCATATATCCCAACCAGGCCACGCAAAAGGGTTCATTGATGGTCGCAACCGCCGCCGCCCTATCCCCGATATGCCCAATGATGGTTTCCGCAAAATCCCCAAACCATTTGGCGACATCCCGGTTGGCCCATCCCCCAAGCCTGGACAAAGCCTGGGGCAGATCCCAGTGGTACAACGTGACGTTTGGCTGCATACCGCGTTCAAGAACCGCATCGGTCAGGCGGTCATAAAAATCAAGCGCCTGCGGATTGGCCGGTCCAGTCCCATCAGGCATTACCCGCGACCAGTTGATCGAATACCGATAGGCATCAAAGGCACCGGCTAGATCAAGGTCTTCCTCGTACCGGTTATAATGCTCGCAGGCAATCGCCCCGCTGGAACCGTCCTGAACGGCCCCCTGCACTTTGGCAAACGCATCCCAGTGGCTTTGCCCGGCCCCGCCGAAGTCCTGCCCTTCGATCTGATAGGCCGAAGTTGCCGTACCGAAGGTAAAACCCGGTGGAAACTGCCCTCTGACTGGAAAAGAGTTTTGCATGGTTGCCTCCCGGTTGAACTACCGCATTATACCGGCCTAGTCCGCGCCAAAAATGTCTCTCGTAAAGACCTTGTCGGCAACATCAGCAAGCTCGTCATGTGTTCTGTTTGCCACGATCAGGTCTGCCGCATCCTTAAAAGCCTGCAGATCATTCTCAACTCTGGAATTGAAAAACTGGTTTTCCTCCATCGCAGGTTCATACACGATAACCTCAATTCCCTTGGCCTTGATCCGCTTCATAATCCCTTGAATCGAGCTATGCCGAAAATTGTCCGAGCGCGCCTTCATCACCAACCGGTAAATTCCAACAACCTTCGGCGCGCGTGCTATGATCTGATCGGCGATAAAATCCTTACGTGTTGTATTTGCGTCAACGATAGCGCGGATCAAGGATTGGGGCACGTCCTCGTAATTTGCCAGTAATTGCTTGCTGTCTTTAGGCAGGCAATATCCGCCATAGCCAAAAGACGGGTTGTTATAATGGCTGCCAATACGTGGATCCAGCCCAACCCCTTCAATGATGCCACGCGCATCCATACCATGGCTCATGGCGTAGGAATCAAGTTCGTTGAAAAACGCTACCCGCATTGCCAGA
This sequence comes from uncultured Aliiroseovarius sp., assembly GCA_964550345.1. Classification (GTDB taxonomy): domain Bacteria; phylum Pseudomonadota; class Alphaproteobacteria; order Rhodobacterales; family Rhodobacteraceae; genus JAAEUB01. The sequence goes on from CAZJYZ010000052.1 coordinate 20,781, forward strand.
AAAGTGTTAGCGAAAAGTTTTATCGCTTCTGCCTCGGAAGCATCGGTGAAAAGGATTGCAATGCCATCGTCCTCGGCCCCCTCCGCCAGCAAATCAGCAAACACTTTCGCACGTTCACTTTTTTCGCCTACCACGATACGCGATGGGTGCAGGTTGTCATAAAGGGCGCGGCCCTCGCGTAAAAACTCTGGGCTAAACATGATACGGTCGGTGTTCAAGCGTTGACTAAGCGCATTCGTGAAGCCAACCGGAACAGTGGACTTGATGACGATGACCGCCTCATCACTTGCCGCCAGAACGTCGCTCACAACCGCCTCGACCGAGGACGTGTCGAAAAAATTGCTGACCGGATCGTAATTTGTCGGGGTGGCGACTATAACAAAATCTGCATCCCGATATGCGGTTGGCGCATCTGTCGTCGCTTCGAGGTCCAGAATTTTAGAGCTGAGAAAACTTTGTAGTTCCGGATCGTCCAGGGGGGATTTGCGAGCCTGCAGGGCTGCAACCTTTTCGGGCGAAATATCAACTGCTACAACCGAGTTATGCTGCGACAGCAGCACCGCATTTGATGCGCCAACATAGCCGATCCCAACCACCGCGATTTTCATTTTACCCAACCTGAATGCCAGCCTTCCCCTTACCTTTCACAAGCCTGCGCTCAGAGCAAGCCTGTGAAAACAGGTGTACAAATTGATCCGCGGATTCGAACCAAGGTCAAAACTTGGTCGAAAAATTACTGCTTATCTCACGTATGCGGGATCGGCCGGAAAGGACAGAGGGCCCAAGCTGCCCCTCAACATTAAGCGCTAAGTTGCACCCTGACTTTCACCACATCGTTCGCGGGGGGAATGGCCAACTTCCCTCAAAAGGCCCCGACAATGGTTTCTTGAGCGGGCCGCGGGAACTGAACCCGCGTCAATAGCTTGGAAGGCTATAGCGTATATTATGATATTTCCTTTATTTTGTGGGTTTTAGCAAATCGTGCAAGAGTATTTTGCAGGTGATATGTCGGAAAAGAATTTCTGGAGCGGGCGGCGGGAATCGAACCCGCGTCATTAGCTTGGAAGGCTAAGGTCTTACCACTACACAACGCCCGCCCAGTAGATTCAGGTCATATTTCATAGGCTTCATGGCGTCAAGCAACAAGCATTCGTCACTCAACATTCGGGTGAAGAGCTTCCGAAAACGGCCCACAGCCGCCGTTGACCATCGGTCTCTTCCGCTGCGTTGCGGCCCCTGAGACCGGGCTTTCGCTGCGGCTGCGAAATCTTGCATTCGGTGAATTCACACAACGCGGAACGAACCGGGCTTTGTTCAGATGTTCGGCTTCGGCCCGGCATAATCCGCCGTAGCCGCAATTTAATCGTAGGCTGCATCAACGATAATCTCGACCATAAGCTCTGGTCGCGCGAGTACGGCTTCACCGCAAGCGCGCGCGGGTGCGTGGCCCTCGGGAACCCAAGCATTCCAAACTTCATTGAGACCCGCAAAATACCTCATGTCTGCCAGCCATATTGTGGCACGCAACATTTTCTCGCGTGACGAACCAGCTTGGGTCAGCAATGCTTCCAGACGCCGCAAACATTCCTTGGTCTGTTCTTGTATGGTTGCGCCCTCGCCCACCTGTCCAGTGATGTAGGCAACCCCATTGTGTTTTACGATTTTCGAGGACCTAGCCCCGGTTTCTATGCGCTCGATCATGTCACGTCCTTCAGGTCGCTGTTTTGGCTGTTTGATTAATGCCAAGAATTTGCACTCTCATCAATCACCGAAGGTCATTTGATTGATATACCTTTTTCTGCCGACATTCCTTTGGAGTGAGTGTCCCACGTGGGCTCTGAGCCGCCATGCGGCAGCACAGCATTCTTCCTGGCTTCGCCCGAGGAGCCGACGTTGCGGACGGCCCATGTCTAGCCCCTTGTTTCAGTACCACTGATTTTCGGTTTCTCTAATAAGGTTTCG
>CAZJYZ010000053.1:0-22398 GCA_964550345.1 uncultured Aliiroseovarius sp.
TGCCCGACATTCCAATCCCGCCAATGCCCACAAAGTGGATCAGGCCCATTTCGGTGGGGAGCTTGGTGGTCGCCGCATTCATGTCTCATGCGCCTCTGTTTTGGCTTCGCCAGAGAGTTCCAGCACCAGTTCCACCAGGTTTTTTGTTGCATCCGGACGGCCTTCGTCCAGAGCTGCCTCGGCCATTCTCATCGCCCCGGCCGGGTCCTGCAACAGGTTTTCCACAGTTTTGGCAAGGGATTGCGGGCTAAACTCAGCTTCCTGCATGACAATGGCGCCGCCAGCACCTGCCAGCCCACGCGCATTGGCGCTTTGTTCGTCGCGCAAGGCGGATGCCAGCGGGATCAGGATGGAAGGGCGCCCGATAACCGAGATATCCGCAACCGACGAGGCCCCTGCCCGGCTGATCACCAGCTGGGCTTCGGACATGCGGCGGGGAATATCGTGAAAGAAAGGTTTGACGTCAGCACGGATACCGGCAGCGGCGTAGGCTTCGCTTACCCTGTCGTGGTCTTCCTCCCGGGCCTGATGGCTGACCGAAATGTGACGCAACAACTTGGGCGGCAGGCTGGCAATGGCTGTGGGCACCACGTCACTCAGTATGCGCGCGCCCTGTGAGCCGCCAAAAACCAGCAGGGAAATCGGGTAATCCCCCGGTGCAATATAGGGCGCTCCGGCGCGTTCAAGCACCGCGGCGCGTACCGGATTACCGGTGTGGATGCCGGTGACAGAGTCGGGCAGATCCGTAGGCCAGGTGCCACATGCCACCCTGTCTACGCGGGTGACAAAAAGCCGATTGACCCGGCCCAGAACGCCGTTTTGTTCGTGCAACATACGTGGCAGGCGCAAAAGCCACGCCGCCGCCATGGCCGGAATGGCTGGATAGCCGCCAAAGCCCACCACAGCCGCCGGACGGTCGCGGCGCATGGTGAACGCGGCCGAGATCACGCCGCCAAGAATGCGAAACGGCACCAGCGCTTTGGCCAGCAAGCCACCACGCGCGAAAGTGGCGCTGGAAACCTGTTCAATTTCGACCACATGGGGAAAGCCGCCGGTATAGCGCGCGCCACGTGCATCAGTAGACAGTTTAACCCGCCAGCCCTGCCTCAGCATCGCCTCGGCCAGCGCTTGCGCTGGAAACATATGCCCGCCGGTGCCACCGGCGGCGATTACGATCAGAGGCGAGTTCTCAGCCATGACTACGCCCCCGTTTGATCAGAATGTCCCCCATGCGCCCTTGCGGACGGGTGCGGGTAAAGGCCAGCAACATCCCCACGGCAATACCCCCGGCAATCAGCGAGCTGCCACCGTATGACACGAAAGGCAGGGTCATGCCTTTGGCCGGTAACAGCCGTACGGCAACGCCCATATTGATCAGCGCCTGCACGCCGAATATAGCTGCGAGCCCGCTACCTGCCAGCCGGATGAAAGGATCGCGTTCGCGGATCAGGCGCATGAAACTGCGCACGACAATAGTGGCGTAAAGCGCGATAATGACCAGAACCAGAACAAGGCCGTATTCTTCGGCAGCAACCGCGATGATGAAGTCGGTATGCGCATCCGGCAGGGACCACTTAACCTGCCCCTCGCCCACCCCAACGCCAAAAAACCCGCCCTCGCGGATGGCATTGGTGGCATAGCCGATCTGGGTGGTCGGGTCGATATCAGGGTTAAGATATCCGTCGATCCGGCGGGCGAAATGCTCAGAGTTTGAATAGGCGAACATGCCGCCCATGATGACCAGTGCCGCTATGGAAATCAGAAGGGTAAAGGGGGCGCCTGCCAGAAAATACATCACGCCCCAGCTGAACAGCACCAGTGCGGATTGCCCGAAATCAGGCTGCATCGCCAGAAAGACCACCACGGTGATCGCCAGCGCCAGCGAGAAGCTTTTGCCCGGCGGGCCGTTAATCTCCTGCGAAGCCGCCATCAGCCATGCCACAGCAATGATAAAACCGGGTTTGAGGAATTCAGACGGCTGAAGTGAGCCGAAGCCTAGGGAGTACCAACGCACAGCCCCCTTGCCAAAGTCAGTTCCGAAAATGGGCAGCAAGGCCAGCGCCACGAAGGCCACGGCAAAACCAAGCACACCAAGGCGGCGCACCAATTGTGGGCTCATCATCGTGGTGAGGAACATCGCCACCAGAGCAACACTGCCGAAAAAGGCTTGCCGCTGAACATAGTAAAACGGGCTTAACCCGTTGCGCTCGGCCAGAGGCGGCGAGGCGGCAAGACCCAAAAGCAGGCCGATGCCAAACAAAAAAAGAATGCAGGATACCGACCATTTGTCGATCGTGCGCCACCAACGGGGTAGGATCGGGTCACCGTCCCGTTTGGGAAGGGTGCCGTAAACCATTTCTGTCATGTCGTCGCCTGCTTTGCCGTACTGCCTTGCCCGGTTCTCCGGGTCTGAACCCAGCATAGACGTTTCCACCCGCCTAGGCTAGGAGATTTGCATGAGCCGGTTGATCCTTTTTAACAAGCCTTTCGGGGTACTGTCGCAATTCACCGATACCCGCAGCCCCAGCAAGCGCGCAACCTTGTCGGATTTCATCGACATCAAAGCGGTTTATCCGGCCGGAAGGCTGGACCGCGATTCCGAAGGTTTGCTGCTGCTCACGGATGATGGTCGCCTACAGGCACGGCTGTCGCATCCTAAGCACCGCACCGACAAAACTTACCTCGTGCAGGTCGAAGGGGACCCGTCTGACGCCGACCTGGAACCACTGCGCAAGGGGCTGACCCTGAAGGACGGCCCTACCCTGCCCGCGCAAGCCCGCCTGATCCCCCCTCCGGATTTGTGGCCGCGCGACCCGCCGGTACGGTTTCGTAAAAGCGTGCCCGACCGCTGGCTGGAGCTGACAATCACGGAAGGACGCAACCGACAGGTTCGGCGCATGACAGCGGCAATCGGCTTTCCAACCCTCAGGCTAGTGCGTTGGCAGGTGGGGGAATACTCGGTTGACGGGTTGGAACCCGGGAAATGGCGTGAAATTTAAGACGCTACGGCGCAGCTAGGGGCCTTTCAGGCGCGCCTCAAGAAGGGCCAAGCCCTCCAACAGCGTTTCGTTCATGCCCGCCGCAACCATGTACTCGCGCAACTCCGCGTTCAGGCCGCCTTCGGTATTCAGCTCTTCCAGCATTTCGCCAAACACCTCGCCCGCCTGATCCGCTCGCGCATGCAGCGAGCCGCCGATAAGGCTGGCAAGGAAATGTTCCCCCAGCCCCCTGTCCACCCCACGGCCAGACAGCCAGCCGGCGCTTTCCTGCAACAATTTCAGAACCGGGGACAGAACCGCCTGCACCGCCATGAAGGCGTTGAGGTCTTCCTCAGTGTTCAGGGATATCAAAATGCTGCTTACGCCAAACAGCTCCTCGACCAGATCGCTTTGAGGATATGTCAGAATGGGGGAGCCACCTTTGGCAATGAACGGGAACGGTATGGCGATTGTTGCGCGGGTTGCTGGATGGGTCAGCGCGCTGAGTTCCTGATGAGAAACCCCTGCCATGAGTGATATGATCTTCTGATCCTCACGCAATTCTAGCCTGGGCAACAGGTCTTTGGCCGTGCCAGCCAAGAGCCCCAGTATGAGCACGTCAGAGCGATCAATGACTGCCTGATTATCGGCAATCGTGACGTTTTCATAGGCGGCGGCAAGGCGCGTCGCATGGCTGTGACTGCGCTTTGATACCGTAAGCTCATGCCCATCTCTGGCAATGGCATCGACCACCGCGCTGGCCATGAAACCGGTTCCGATTACTCCGATACGCATGCCAAAACCCCCTGTTAGGTTAGACCGGACCTACCAGCTGCCGGACGCGCCCCCTCCGGACGACGATCCGCCGCCAAACGACCCGCCCGAGGACGAGCCGGAAGACGAGCTACTGGTGATGCGCGAAATCGTGTAGGGTTGGCTGTATTGATAGGTGCAGTGAAGGCAGTTGATGATTTCTTCGCCGTGCCCCTTTGCCTTGCGGGTCGCAGCCTTTTCCTGATGCCTGACGGTATGCATGCCCCGGCGACCGCATTCAGGACAACGGGTCAGGCGATCTTTGATCCTTCGGCGAAAGAGCAACAGGCCACCCACGGCAATTATCACGCCAAACACCCCAATGATATAGGGCGTTGGGCTGCTGTCGGTACGCAAATCTTCAGGTGCAGGCTCGCCCAGCGCATGGCGGTGGGCGATGTCTGTGATGATCGCCGCCGTGCCAACCTCAAGCGCTTTGCCATAATCCCCGTCGCTGAGATTGGGGATAAACTCATTGTCGATAATACGTCCCGCCAGATTGCTGTAGCCAAAGGTATACCCATCCCCCAGCTCGATCCGCATTTGGCGATCTTCGGTTATCACCAGCACCAGAATGCCATCGTTTTTCTCGGCGTCCCCAACGCCCCAGTGGTTAAAAAGTCCGGTGGCGAAATCCTCGAAACTGCCTTCGTGCGAATAGGCCGAGCGGGTCAGGATGGTCAGAATGGTCAGCTGCACCCCGGTCTCATCGCGCAGGGTCTGAATTTCGGCTTTCAGACGTGCCTCAAGCGCATCGTCAAGCACCTCGGCATAGTCGTTTACCAGCGTGTTTTCATAGTCCGGGAATGCTTGCGCCCAGACAAGAGCTGGGAACATGACAGACAGGATTAACAGGGTAAAAAAACGGCGCATCACATATCCTTTCACATGGGATGAAGGAAAGTCTTGCCGCCAGTATTGCGATAAGGGCGGGCAAGTCAAACCACTGGTGCTGCGACAAAAAAGGCTCCACGAGGAGGGTGGCGAATTTAATTGGGACAGTCCACTTTGAGCCCATAGTTACCAAATGCAAACTGCCAACTTGAAGCCGTCATTATGCGGTGCGATACAAGCCCAATGGATCAAGGGAATAAATATAATCGAGAGTTTCTGTTTGTACGTCACGGGCAAACGGACTGGAACTTACAAGGCCGCTTGCAAGGACGATCCGACCAGCCGCTTAACGCCACGGGTATCGCCCAAGCGCAAGCCTCTGCCGACCGCCTCGCCAATGGGACCGTAAGCGCCATTGTCAGCAGCCCACTCCTTAGAGCACATCAGACCGCTACCATAATTTCCAAAAGCCTCGGGGTTGCTGTTTCGGTCGAGAACAAATTGATAGAGCGCAATTTCGGTACTTTAGAAGGACACTTGGTCAGTGAGATCGCCCCAGCCGGTTGTACGGGGTTAGAATTCGCTGCGATGGAAAACCTGCCAGCGGATACCGAACCGTGGGCCAGCGTTTGTGAGCGTGTATCTGCTGGTGTAGACAAGTGGCTCAATGAGTTTCCGGATCAGCGTTTACTGTTCGTTAGCCACTATGGTGTGATCAGCGCTCTATGTCAGAAATTATTGGGGGCAAAGAAACCGGCAAAGAACGCCGTACCTTATCGTTTTGTGCAAAAAAGAGAATGGAGTATGACAGAAGTGAAGGCCAATGCTTAATGGGCGAACAATAGGGCGATATTCGAAAAATCACTAACGGCGACTTTGTCCGCTGAACCGCAATTCGACCAACTGTGCAGGCATAAAAACCGAACAACTCTCTCAGATGTCGGCTGTGAGCCCAAAGCGGCCAAGGTACGCGGGAAGTGCTCATGAGCCTTTTGACTTTTTCCATTCGATGTATCGAGCGTCAATAATGGGTTTTAACCGGTCAAAATTTACCCAAGTGTCTTCCACGTGGTAAAGAGAAGGGAGATCGGCATCAAAGGTATTACTGTAATCCTCAATATAGGGGCCCCCACCAATTCCGTAGTAGAAGGCAGCAAATTCATTTCCTTCCGCATTGAGGTCTTCATCCGAAAACTTTTCGTCACATGAGGCCCGAAAGAACTGCCCCGGCGTCATTTCTCTTTGTCTAAGGCATGGTATGTCATCAGGAAAATCGTCGATGTGGATTGCGCCACCAAGGTCAGAAAGCAGCGCCCAAACTACAAACATGCCGATGTGGATAGACCCTGCATCATCGCTGAGGTCTTCGGGAAAATCACCTCCATAGTGCCAAGACGCATCGTCATATTTCATTTCGAATTTTACCCTGTCTAGTCAAGCTAACTTAGTTCATGAGATAAACCTTGTGGGAACCCGAGACAACTTGTGATTGGGGAGGCGCAACCAAGGATATCCTAGATTTTCAAGGTCGGCATTGTCCACAAGGCGGACCTTCGCATTGATAATCCCTCCAAAAAAAGGGCACCTAAAAAGGTGCCCTTTCGTTGTTTTTGATTCTGTCCTTAATCGATCCGTGTCAGCAAGGCGTTCAGGCTGTCTTTGGCATCGCCATAGAACATGCGGGTGTTTTCCTTGAAAAACAGCGGGTTTTCGATGCCGGAATAGCCGGTACCCTGACCACGTTTCGATACAAACACCTGCTTGGCTTTCCATACTTCCAGCACCGGCATACCGGCGATGGGCGAGTTCGGATCTTCCTGCGCCGCCGGGTTAACGATGTCGTTGGAGCCGATGACGATGACAACATCCGTTTCCGGGAAATCGTCGTTGATCTCATCCATCTCCATGACGATGTCGTAAGGCACGCGTGCCTCAGCCAGCAGTACGTTCATATGGCCGGGCAGACGCCCCGCAACCGGGTGAATGCCGAAACGCACATTCTTGCCTTTGTCACGCAGACGTTTGGTCAGCTCGGATACAGCCTGCTGCGCCTGCGCCACGGCCATGCCGTAGCCGGGCACGATGATAACGCTGTCGGCATCATTCAGGCTGGCGGCAACGCCGTCGGCGTCGATGGCGATCTGTTCGCCCTCAATCTCCATGGCCGGGCCGGTCTGGCCGCCGAAGCCGCCAAGGATCACGGCCAGGAATTTGCGGTTCATCGCTACACACATGATGTAGCTCAGGATCGCACCTGAGGAACCGACCAGCGCGCCGGTGACGATCAAAAGGTCATTGCCCAGAAGGAACCCGGTCGCTGCCGCTGCCCAACCTGAATAGGAGTTGAGCATCGACACAACAACCGGCATGTCAGCGCCGCCAATGGCAAGCACCAGATGCGCACCAACCACAAAGGCAATCGCCGTCATCACATAAAGCGTCCACGAACCGGCGCCTTGCATATACATGACCAGCAGCACCAGGGATGCCACGACCATGACGATGTTCCACACATGGCGGCCCGGCAAGATCAGGGCAGCACCGGACATACGGCCCGAAAGCTTGCCATACGCGATGATCGACCCGGTAAAGGTAATCGCACCGATGAAGACACCGATGAAGATTTCAACCTGATGGATGACCTCTTCGGCGTGGCTGGCAAAGTGATGCGCGGTCAGGTCCGAGTTGATGCCGATAAAGACGGCGGCCAGACCCACAAAGCTGTGCAGGGCAGCCACAAGCTGCGGCATGCCGGTCATTTCGACCCGCTGGGCGACGATCACACCGATCACGGCCCCAATGGCAATGGTTATAATCAGGGTGGCGGTAATCGCCACGCCTGGCCCGAATATGGTGGCAAAGACCGCAATGGCCATACCCACGATACCATACCATACGCCACGTTTGGCACTTTCCTGGTCCTTAAGTCCGCCAAGGGACAAGATAAACAGCACCGCGGCCGCGATATAGGCGGCGGTCTGCACTTCTGCTGTCAGCATATCTGAAGCGTTCATGTCTCTTCTCCGCCCTTAAGATTTCTGGAACATCTGGAGCATACGGCGTGTCACCATAAAGCCCCCGACGATGTTGATGGTTGCAATCAGTACCGAGACACCGGCAAGCACCAGCACGATAGAGGACCCAGCCCCAATCTGCAGCAGCGCACCGACGATAATGATGCCGGAAATCGCGTTTGTCACCGCCATCAAAGGGGTGTGCAAGCTGTGCGCCACGCCCCAGATGACCTGAAAACCAACAAAGACGGCCAGTACGAAAACTATGAAGTGCTGCATGAAGTTTGCCGGGGCATACATGCCGATCAGCGCCATAAGCAGGCCACCGATTACCAACAGGCCGATCTGCTGTCGTCCTGCCTTGCGCGCGGCGGCTGCCTCGTCTGCGGCAATCTCTTCGGGCGTTTTCGCAGGTGCGGTTTCCTTGGGCTTGGCCGCGATCGCCTGAATTTTCGGCGGCGGCGGCGGGAAGGTAATGTCGCCCTGAAAGGTCACGGTGGCACCGCGGATCACGTCATCTTCCATGTCATGATTGATCTGACCGTCTTTTTCCGGCGTCAGGTCGCTCATCATGTGGCGGATGTTGTTGGCGTAGAGGCTCGACGCCTGTGCTGCCATACGTGACGGGAAGTCGGTATAGCCGATGATGGTCACGCCATTATCGGTGACAATCTTCTCGTCCATGACGGTAAGTTTGCAGTTGCCGCCCTTCTCAGCGGCCAGATCGACCACGACCGAACCCGGCTTCATCGATGCGACCATGTCCTCGGTCCAAAGCTCGGGTGCTTCGCGGTTGGGGATCAGTGCCGTGGTGATGACAATGTCCATTTCCGGTGCCAGTTCACGGAACTTGGCCAGCTGGGCCTCGCGAAATTCTGGGCTGGAAACGGCTGCGTAACCACCGGTTGCGGCACCGTCGGCCTGATCTTCCTCAAAGTCGAGATAGACAAACTCGGCGCCCATGCTTTCAACCTGCTCTGCCACTTCGGGGCGCACGTCAAAAGCGTAAGTGATGGCACCAAGGCTGGTCGAGGTACCAACAGCAGCCAGACCGGCCACACCGGCACCAACCACAAGCACTTTAGCGGGCGGGACTTTACCCGCAGCTGTCACCTGCCCGGTAAAAAAGCGACCAAAGTTGTTACCGGCTTCGATTACCGCGCGGTAGCCCGCGATATTGGCCATCGAGGACAGCGCGTCCATCTTCTGGGCCCGCGAAATACGCGGCACCATCTCCATGGCGATCACATTGGCGCCCTTGGCCTTGGCGGCCTCCATGCCTTCTTCGTTCCCACCGGGGTTGAAGAAGCTGATCAGGGTTTTGTCCTTGGTCAGGCGCTTAAGCTCAGCCTCATTCGGCTGGCGCACCTTGGCAATGATGTCGGCGGCTTTCCAAAGGGCGGCGGCGGTTTTCACCACCTCGACGCCCGCTGCCTCATACGTGGCGTCAGAGAAACCGGCGGCAGCGCCTGCCTTGGTTTCGATCACACATTCGTATCCCAGTTTTTGCAAAAGCGCAGCTGAATCGGGCGTCATCGCCACCCGGTTCTCGCCTTTAAAAGCCTCTTTTGGCGTACCTATCTTCAATTCCGGTTCCTCCTAACCCTGTTGGGTTTTTTCGCATCCGGGTCCGACCCCTTTGACATTTTGCCGCAAGGGGCGCGCGGACCTTACAAATCATCCATACCGAATATACATAATCTGCCTGAAATCAATGCGGAGAGCCTCAAATGCGACCAGAAGTCACCAAAAACCGTAATTCCCTGTCTAGACGCCGGGTTTTGGCCCTCGGGGGCGGACTTTTCGCAGCCCAGACCATGGCCGCACCACTTTGGGCGCAAGGACTGCCCAGCAGCGTAATGTCGGCGGCTGACGCCCACGAACAGGCATTGACCGGCGAGGTTATCCTTGTGGATATTCGCAGGCCCGATGAATGGAGCGGAACAGGTATAGGCGAAGGCGCAATTGCGCTCGATATGCGCGAAGACGATTTTGTGCCCAGCCTTATTGCATTGCGGCAGGCGAATCCTGAAACCCCGATTGCGATGATCTGCCGGACGGGTAACCGGTCGAACTACGTGGTCACTGCTCTCGCCGGTCAGGGGTTTCCGGGGCTGGTGGATGTATCCGAAGGCATGGCAGGCGGACCAAACGGCACCGGTTGGATCCGCTTGGGCCTGCCGATCTACGACGGTAACGCCGATAACATCGCGGCACGTCTGGAAGAGGTTATGCCCTGCACCAATTGTTAAAGCACCAGGCCTAACCAATCTCGTACATTATCTGCCTTGATGTGCACGCCATCAGACGGGGGCGCAGCAGGGCAGATGCTATCAATGAAACCAGCAGACCCAACCGCAAGGCAACGCAATTCGCGCGCGCCTTTTCCTCTTGCCAAAAATATCCTCGCCGAAGGCCTCTAATCTTTTAATAAGGTTTCACCAAATCCCGTATTTCAGGGTTTTCAACGAAGCAGGTGAACGCATCCACATCCTTGCGGTCAGATCCAACGGCGGGTCCTGGTCTTCCATTCAAGAAACTCGCGGCCAAATTTCGCTTCCAACCCGGCCTCTTCCCCTAAAATGTAGCGTCTGGTGATCAGCATTGCGAATATGGGCACCAGCGGCAGCGCCAGAAGCACATCCCAGCGCAGGATCAGCCCCAGTAGCACCGCCGCATCCCCCAGATAGATCGGATTGCGGCTGAGCCGGTAGATGCCTCCCTGTAAAAATGCCGTTGGTACCCGGCGTGGAATGAAAGTGGTCCGTGCGCGTAAAAACTCAACCAAAGCCAGAGCCATGACCACCAGCCCGATAAAAATCAAAGCATTTCCAATATACTGCAACCATTGCAGACCCAGACCAAGACCCGGCACCAGCCAGTCAACCAGTCCGGCCCCCACAATGAAAAGACCCAGCCACAGCGGGGGAATATCAATTTGCCGTAGCATGTTACGCTCCGTTTTCTGCCGCATGGCATTACCTTTGGCAGCATTCCCTTGCGCTGCCTGTTTCAGGTGATACCGTGACGCTGAAACGAAAGGGATGCAATGCAGGAACTGACAGGAAAACACGCAATTGTGACCGGTGGCGGCACTGGAATTGGGCTGGCCATAGCTCGTTCATTGGCCGAGGCAGGGGCTCAGGTGACAATAACCGGGCGCCGGATGGACGTGCTGGAGAAGGCTGCGGCAGAGGTGACGGGGCTCACCCCGCTGCAAATGGACGTGTCGGATGAGGACAGCGTTATCAGCGGTATCGAAGCCGCCCGCGCTGCGAACGGGCCGATCACCATCTGTGTGGCCAATGCGGGCATTGCCGAAGGGCGCACTGTGCCAAAGACCAGCCTTGAGTTCTGGCGACGCACCATGGCGATCAACCTTGATGGCGCTTTTCTGACCATGCGCGCCTGCCTGCCGGATATGGAGGCTGCTGGCTGGGGCCGGGTGATTGCGGTCTCCTCAATCGCTGGTCTGCGCGGGCTTAAGGGCGGCGCTGCCTATTCAGCCTCGAAACACGGGCTGATCGGGCTGGTGCGCACTTTGTCCGAGGATTACATGGGATCAAACCTGACCTTTAATGCGCTATGTCCGGGGTATGTGGACACGCCGATTGTCAGCCGCAACATTGAAATCATCGGTGACAAAACAGGGGCCAGTGCCGAGGATGCGCTGAAGATGATGACCAGTCAGAACCGGCATAAACGCCTGATAATGCCCGAGGAAGTGGCCAGCGCCGCCAAGTGGCTGTGCCTGCCGGGATCGCAAAGTGTGAACGGCCAGAATATAGAGATTTCCGGGGGACAGGTTTAAAAACCGCCCAAATGAAAGCGTAACATGACAGACTTTTCTGCAACTAAGGACCTGTTCCATCTGCCGGAAGGCATGACATATCTTGACGGTAACTCTTTGGGGCCATTGCCGAAAACTGCCCTGAGCCGGGTATCACGTACCATCGAGGATGAGTGGGGCGGCTTGCTGATCACCGCGTGGAACAAGGCGGGCTGGATGGCATGGCCAACCGCTCTGGGCGACCGGATCGGGCGGTTGATTGGCGCCGAAAAGGGTCAGGTCACCTGTGGCGACACGCTTTCGGTCAAAGTGTATCAGGCATTGGCCTCGGCGTTGGAGCTGAACCCGGGGCGCCGCCGCATCCTGTCGGATCGAGGCAATTTTCCAACCGATCTTTATATGGCCGAAGGGCTGATCCGTTCGCTCGACAAGGGTCACGAGTTGCACTGTGTCGAGCCTGAGGATGTTGCATCACATATCTCGGACAATCTAGCAGTACTGATGCTGACCGAGGTGGATTACCGCACCGGGCGCAGGCATGACATGGCGGCCCTGACCAAAGCCGCCCACGCGGTGGGCGCATTGGTTATCTGGGATCTGGCCCACAGCGCCGGCGCCTTTCCGGTTGATCTTGCAGGTTGCGGGGCGGATTTCGCGATTGGCTGCACCTATAAATACCTGAATGCCGGCCCCGGCGCGCCAGCCTTCATCTATGTCGCCCCGCGCCACGCGGATCAGGTGCGCCCCGCCCTGTCGGGTTGGCTGGGCCACGAAGCCCCCTTTGCCTTCGACCTTGATTATCGGGCCGGGTCCGGCATTGAACGTATGCGCGTCGGCACCCCACCCGTTTTGCAAATGGCCGCATTAGAGGCTGCGTTGGACATCTGGGACGAGGTGGACATGGACGCCTTGCGTACCCGCTCGGTCGCCCTATGCGAACGTTTCATCGAAGGGGTCGAGGCCGCCTGCCCCGACTTGAAACTTGCCAGCCCGCGAGAGGCAGACCAGCGCGGCAGCCAGGTCTCGTTTCGGTTTGAACATGGCTACGCCGCCATGCAGGCGCTGATCGCGCGTGGAGTCATTGGGGATTTTCGCGCGCCGGATATCATGCGTTTTGGTTTCACCCCGCTCTATATAGACGAGGACGACGTGGACCGGGCAGTGTCGGTGCTGTCCGATATCATGCAAAACAACCTGTGGGACCGGGAAGAATATCAAACCAGATCTGCGGTGACATGAGCAGGCATCTGCCGCTTTGCCGCCCCTCGGGCTGGGTCGCCGTTTGGCGGCGTATTTCTATGTGTTCCTGTTTGAATGGCTGAAAAGGGTCCGGCCCCTATCAGACCAAGTTTTCAAACAGGAGAGACACATGACAACCCCTTATGATCCCGCCGATGACGGCGCCCAGATGCAATTTGACGGCCGTATGTCTTACGGCGATTATCTGTCGCTGGACACGTTGCTTTCGGCCCAAAACCCCAAAACCGATGCCCATGATGAGATGCTCTTTATCATCCAACACCAGACATCAGAGCTGTGGATGCGGCTGGCTTTGCATGAATTGGGGGCAGCGCGCACTGCCCTTAGAGAAGGCGCCTATGGCCCTGCCTTTAAAATGCTGGCGCGCGTTGCCAAGATCTTTGAACAGCTCAATTCGGCCTGGGACGTACTACGCACTATGACGCCGACGGAATACACGCTGTTTCGTGAAAAACTCGGCCAAAGCTCAGGCTTTCAAAGCTGGCAATACCGGTTGATCGAGTTCACCCTTGGCAATCGCAACAAGGCCATGCTGCGCCCCCATGAACATCGTGAAGATGTGTTCGACCTTCTTAACGCGGAACTGGCCCGCCCCAGCCTTTATGACACGGCAATCTCTGCCCTAAGCAAGGCGGGGTTTGATCTGGGCGGGGCCGCCACGCGGGACGTGACACAACCCTACACACCGCAAACCGAGGTCGAGGACGCCTGGCGCGCGGTCTATCAGGACCCTGGCCATTACTGGCAGCTTTACGAACTGGCTGAAAAGCTAGTGGATTTCGAAGATTATTTCCGCCGCTGGCGCTTCAATCACGTCACCACGGTTGAACGCATCATCGGCTTCAAGCGCGGCTCGGGTGGCACGTCCGGTGTCAGTTATCTCAGGCGGATGCTGGAGGTGGAGTTGTTCCCCGAACTTTGGCACCTGCGCACTGGGTTATAGGAGATTTCAGGCCTCCGGCGGAGGTGTTTGCGCCAAGGTGAAGGGGAAACCTGTCGCTTTGCCAAGAACACCCCGCGGAAAGAAAAAGACGTACGAGACTGTAAACTTGAACCGGATTTCTACTAACATAATGCAAACGCGTCGCAAAAATGCGGGATACTCACAAGAGCTAATCAAGCGGAATAATTCAGGAGGGGGCCGGAATGCTCCCTGCTCACTCCGGAACCTGTGACAATGCTTCCAGCAAAAGCTCCGGCCCGGCACCGGGTTTGGTGGCACCTTCGGACAAGGTGCGGCGCCAGGCACGCGCGCCCGGACGTCCTGCAAAAAGGCCCATCATGTGCCGCGTGACTTCATGCAAACGGCCCCCGCCTGCGAGGTGACGATCGATATAGGGTAACATTTCATCTGCAATCTGGTGGGCGGTTTTATCCGAGCTGGTTTGCCCGAAAATCGTTCGATCCGCCGCAAGCAAAATATCCGCCGGATTGTGATAGGCCGCCCGCCCGATCATGACACCATCCATGCCCGCATCAAGATGCGCCTGTGCCTCTGTCAGCGACGTAACGCCTCCGTTCAGGGACAGGTTTAGGTCCGGGAAACGCGCTTTCATCGCATGGACAAGTGGGTAATCCAACGGGGGCACATCCCTGTTCTGTTTTGGGCTGAGACCCTGCAGCCAGGCCTTGCGCGCATGGATGATGACGCGCGAAACACCCGTTTCCCGCACTTTTTCAAGGAATACCGGCAAGGTATGTTCAGGGTCCTGCTCATCTACGCCGATCCGGCATTTTACCGTAATTTCAGCGTCTTGAGAAGATTTCTGCATGGCCTCCAGACAGCTGGCGACAAGTCTGGCATCCTTCATTAAAACCGCCCCGAATGCGCCTGCCTGCACCCGGTCCGAGGGGCATCCTATATTCAGGTTCACTTCACGAAATCCCGCCTGCACGCACATCTTCGTGGCCTTGCCAAGTTCATCGGGATCGGAACCGCCCAACTGAACCGCAAGAGGCTGCTCTCTTGGATCATGGTCCAACAGGTGGAGCGCGCCACCACGCACCAGTGCGGGAGCGGTAACCATTTCAGTATAGAGCAGGGTTTGCGTGCTCATCAGCCGGTGGAAATACCGGCAATGGCGGTCGGTCCAGTCCAGCATGGGGGCGACTGACAGGCGGGCGGATCGGGTAAAGTTCATGGGCATAGTCTATCGGCTTGTGACGACGACGAAAAGATTGGGTTTAGAACTTCAGAATCGGAATACCGGAATACCGGAATACCGGAATACCGGAATACCGGAATACCGGAATACCGGAAATCTTGAGCTCCTCCAGCCTCTTGTCAACAAGGGAGCAACGAGTTTCCTGCGCGTGTGCTGCTATCTTGGGGCCATACGAATGGCGCCATCCAAACGGATCACCTCTCCGTTCAACATTGGGTTTTCTGCAATGTGCCGGGCCAGTGCTGCAAATTCAGACGGGTCACCAAGGCGCGATGGAAATGGGGTTTGCGCGCCCAAACTGTCCTGCACCTCTTGCGGCAACCCCTCCAGCAACGGGGTTTTGAAGAGCCCCGGCGCGATGGCAGCGACGCGTACACCGTCCCGTGAAAGGTCCCGTGCCATGGGCAGGGTCATGCCGACAATTCCGCCCTTGGAGGCAGAATAGGCAACCTGCCCGACCTGCCCTTCATATGCCGCAACTGACGCGGTCGAGATGATCACACCGCGTTCCCCGTCATCGTTCAACGGCTCCGCCGCGACCATGCCCGCAGCGGCCTGACTGGCGCAATAAAAGCTGCCTAGAAGGTTTACGCCAATGACTTTTGCAAACATTGCCGGATCATGCGGCGCGCCACGGCTAACGGTTTTTGAGGCCGGTCCAATGCCCGCGCAATTAATCATAACGCGCTCCTGCCCGTGGGCTTCACGCAGCGCTTCAAATCCGCTCGCGACAGAAGCCGGATCCGAGACGTCCACCCGTGCGAAAGCTCCACCCAGTTCGTTTGCCAATGCCTCACCGGCCTCGGCATTCAGGTCAAAGATGCCGACTATTGCGCCAGCTTTCGCAAAGGCGCGCGCAACCGCCGCGCCCAATCCAGACGCGCCACCAGATACGATGATCGGGGTTTTTGCCGAAAGTTCCATACATCTCTCCTACCAAACCTGGTTCGGCTTAGCAGGAAATGAACAGGCGTTCAATAAATCGAGCTTGTGACCCTACGTCCCGCTTATTCAGCCGCCAGCGCCACAGGCCCACGCACAGCATCCCAAAGAATTGAGCAACGCCGGCCTGAACGGCAATACATCAATACCGGGCCGTCGACCTCATCAATGGCGTTCTCAAGTTTAGACAGGAGTTTTGGTGTTAAAGCCCCGTTGAGATACGGAATATAGGCAGCCGACAGTCCAAGGCGATGCGCCTCATCCTCGATATCATCGTAATCGGGCTGGTCATCTGCCTCGCCATCCGGACGGTTGCAGATGATGCCCTTGAAACCAAGGGCAGCAATTTTTTCTACATCCGCCGGGGCGATCTGACCCGCGATCTGAATTTTTTCATCCAGAGCTGTAAAGTCCATCATATATTCCAGTCAGAGCACGTTGATTGGTGTTTTCAGGTAGGCTGTACCGTTGTCCTCGCTACGCGGCAAGTGGCCGGCACGCATATTCACCTGAATGGATGGGATGATCAGGTTTGGCAGGTCAAGCTGTGCATCCCGCTCACTACGAAAGGTGATAAAATCCTCACGGGATTTGCCTTCACCCACGTGGATGTTATGCGCTTTCTCTTCCGCCACCGAAGTTTCCCACTGGATATCGCGCCCATTCGGACCGTAATCGTGGCACATGAACAAACGGGTTTCATCCGGCAGGGAAAGAACCTTCTGGATGGAATCGTACAACACAGCTGCGTCCCCACCGGGGAAGTCGGCGCGCGCGGAACCACCGTCGGGCATGAACAACGTGTCACCAACAAAGGCAGCCTCGCCTGTAACATGTGTCATACAGGCCGGGGTGTGGCCGGGCGTATGCAGGGCTGTCACTTCCATATTGCCGATCAGGTAAGTGTCGCCATCTTCAAACAGCGCGTCAAACTGGCTGCCGTCACGCTGGAATTCGGTGCCTTCGTTAAAGACCTTACCGAAAACCTCCTGCACCACTTTAATCTGGGCGCCAACGCCGATTTTGCCGCCAAGTTTGCCCTGAATATAGGGAGCGGCAGACAGGTGGTCAGCGTGGACATGGGTTTCGATCAACCATTCGAGCTTCAGACCGTTGTCCTCAATATAGGCAATGATCTCATCCGCGTTTTCATAGGTAATACGACCAGCAGCATTATCGATATCCATAACGCTGTCTATGACGGCGCAAGAGGTCGAACTTGGGTCTCGTACTACGTAGCTGATTGTATTAGTTGCCGGGTCAAAGAAAGCTTTTACCTCGGGAATGATTTGGGTCTCTGAAACTAAGTCTCGCATGTTGTCACCTCGAAAGTTTGCCGGGCTTGCCGGTGTTACATTCAAGATACTGCATATGTATGTAATTTCAAGAGGTCTTGAAGCATTTTGTGCTTTGCTTGCAATAAAATGCCCTAAAAGCTTGCCGCTTCCTCGGCAATCGAATCCAGAAGCTCTTGAACTTCTTGCATAATTCCTTCCGGGTAATCACGGAAGCCGATCATTACAACCCCATCTCTTTCAGCCACAAAGATCCCATACGGACAATGGGCAATATTCATCGGGTCGGCCTCCATCATTTTTCGGCTAAGGCTGGCCGAGCAGAAAACGAAAATGTCAGCGTTATCGAACAGGTAGGTTGCAGACCCCACATCAGCACCAGTACGGTTCAGCATTTCCCCGGTGTGAGAGACATAATCGATCACCAGACCGGCACCGATAATGGCGCTTTCAACGCTGAAAGTTGCATCCTCAAAACTGCCGTCATAATCGTATGTTGTGTATCCGTCCCCGGCCAGAACGGGGGTAGCGAGGGCTAAAGCAGTGATGACGGACATTCCAAGTTTGCGCATTTCATTCTCCTTTTTGAACATACACCTACAAAAAAGCAGGGCCCCGAAAGGCCCTGCCAAATCTTGGTTAAGCTGTTCGGTGTTTAGCCGAACATATCAGCGGTAATGCCTTCGTACCAGCCAACGCTTTCCTCTTGCGTCGCTTTGCGCAAGGCGGCATCTTCAGCTGTCTGGCTGATAAAGCCGTCAACCTTGGCGATCTTTTCGTCTGTCGCCTCGTAGGTCGCGCCCACTTTGATGCCGTCCTCGGTACCAACTGTCGACCAGCAGGTGTTCGAGAACTTGGCTGGGAAGAGCGAAGAACCGGTAAGGGCCGAACGCACTGCCATAGCACAAACTTTCGCCTGGCTATTGGCCGAAAAGCCGGATTTCGGCATGTCACCCTGTGCGGATGAATCACCCAGCACGTGGATGTTTTCGTCAATCCGTGACTGCATGGTATGGCCTGAAACAGGGGCCCAGTTACCATCTGTAATGCCAGCAGCTTCGCAGATAGCACCAGCTTTCATCGCCGGGATCACGTTACAGACGTCAACATTGTTCACGTCACCATCTATGGACAATGTCATTGCACCCGGATCGACCTCGACCTTATCAGCACCAAAGTCCGGTCCAACCCATTCGATCATGCCATCGTAATGGTTGGCCCATGCTTCGCGGAACAGGCCCTCTTTCGAGAATTTCGGCTTCGGATCCGCGATCAGGATTTTTGCGGTCGGGTTAATCTCTTTCAGCTTGTGCGCAACCATCGAAATCCGCTCATATGGCCCAGGAGGGCACCTAAACGGGTTCGGCGGCGCTACCATTGCGTAGGTACCGCCTGCTGGCATTGCTTCGATCTGCGCATTCAAGAGTTCAGTCTGCGAGCCGGCCTTGTACGCATGGGGCATCGCGTTCTGTGAAGACACGTCCCAGCCAGGTACCGCGCCATCAATAAAGTCGATACCGGGGCTGAGAATCAGACGGTCGTAGGGAATGGAATACCCACCCGCAGTCGCCACGGTCTTGGCATCGCGGTCAATCCCGGTTGCCCAGTCATGCACAACATTGATACCGTATTCTGCAGCCAAGGTCCCATAGGAATGGGCCAGCGATTCCATTGTCCGCATGCCACCCAGATACAGGTTTGAGAAAAAGCAGGTGTAATAGGTGCGTGTCGGTTCGATCAGGGTTACGTCAATCTCACCCTTGCTGTCTTTTGCGATATAGCGTGCAGCAGTTGCCCCACCGGCACCCCCGCCAACGATAACAACCTTGGGTTTTCCATGTGCTGCTGCACGTGCCAGTGGCGCGCTGAGAGCTGCTGTTGCCCCCGCGACTGCACCCATAAATCCACGTCTATTTAATTTCATTTCTTCCCTCCTTGTTGAGACCTTTACTCACTACAGGTCGTAAAATGACCCTGACTTACAGGTCGACAAAATACGCGGCGAGCGCCGCGATCTCTTCATTGGACAGTCGCCCGGCCATCATCTGCATGACGGGGTGGGGTCTGACCTTGTCTTTATATGCGTGCATGGCGATGACGAAATCTTCCGTCGGCCAGCCAGTGATTGCCGGAATACCCTCATCACTTCCGTCAGTTTGGTGACAGGTTGTACATTCGTTCGAAAGGTATTCGCCATATGCGGGGTCCCCCTCAAGCTCAAGAATCTCGCGCGGTAATTCCGATTGCACGCTCGGCTCGGCCTCAGGAATATCTGCCGGATTGTCCGAAAACAGCCCGAGATACGCCATAAGATCTGCACGCCGGTCAGCTTCCTTTATACCACGGAAATTCATCCGTGTCTTCGACACCAGTGCTTTGGGGTTCTCGATATAGGCATCGAGGGTTTCAAGAGTCCAGACAAGCCCGTCCGCGCCCATGCGCAGCATACCATCAGAATACCTGACCCCTTCTATCGAGCCCGCCGGGCGGCCAAAGATACCATTAAGCTGCGGACCGACCCTGTTTTTGGCCCCCTGCCCAACCCTGTGGCAAGCCTTACACGCCTTGAATACTTCGGCGCCGCGCTCAACATCGCCATGTCCATCGGACCAAACTGGCCCACCTATCGTGAGGACCGCAATTGCGGCTGCATTTTTCAAAAAATTTTTCATCATGATTGGACGTTAGCGCAAAAACCGCGAACGAACAATAATATTCTAATAATTCTATATTACATTTTGTTTAATAAATATAAAAACGATGCGCCTGCAGCAATTATATTACCAATCGGTAAAATTTCCACTCAATTCCAGAGGTCAACCTCGATCCCCTGCTCTTCCATATGCTCGGCTCGCGCCTGGACAAACCGCTGAAAAGGCAGAGTTTTATATTCATCTGTGGTGACGTATTCCAGAGCCGAAGCGTAATGGAATGTTTTCAGGAAGCCAGGCAGACGAAATGCCTGTGCAGACTGCATATCCGTCGGCGCCTCTCCGTCTTGCGCAAACATGATCGTGGTCGGGGTGAATTGGATAAACCATTTGTTGGAAAGGGTCTTTTCCGTCATTACCTCGCCGTCAAAATCCGTGACTTCCCGATCGCCCCACATGTTGATCTGCACAACCAGGTAATTTTCCTGAATGTAGTCGGAAATTTCGGGCAGTGCAAAATTGACCTCGTGCAATTCCCGGCAATAGGGGCAGCCCTTTTGCTCAAACAACACCAGAAGATCCTTGCCTTGCGCTGTCGCATCGGCAAGATCTTCGGCCATATCAAGGAAAGTGTCAGAGAACCAAGGCTGCTTGTGCAGGCCATCATCGCCAACCTCTACAGCCATCGCGGGGAATGCTGCAAAAAGCGGTGCAATTAAAGCCAGTACCTTCAGAATTCTCATATCTTCCCCCAATTTTGGCTTCATTTTAAGTGATGGATCAGCGCGGCCATAATCACATTTTGGTTATATAGACCACCCCAACCGGCATTTGGGAACAGGGCAATTTTATCCGCCCAAAACTTTGATTGATGTGTTTTCGGGAACTGTCACGGTACCCTGCTTGCGAATATGGCTTTCGACCACATCCCAGATCTGTGGTCCCTCGGTGCCTTCGTTAACCGAAGCCCAGCCCGCGACAACATAGGTCCTTCCCGGATCAATCGGCTCACCGGTTTTCAACAATGTGAGGTTCGAGAACCGTTCGCCCTGAGGCTTGGTGATATCAATGGTAAAACCAAGGCCACCAACACGCACCATATCACCGCCCTGCTGCAGATAGGGATCAGGGTTGAACAGGTTGTCGCCTACATCCTCAAGGATGACCTTGATAAACTCACCAGTCATCTCATTGCGGTAGGCCTCGCCGTAAGTCATTGAGGTAACGTTGAAAATATCCTCGCGCGTGATGTCATCACCGGGCAGCAGGCTTGGACCCCAGCGCACACCGGGGCTCATGGCGATGTCGGCTTCACGCTCGGAAATCAAAGCCTCGCAGATCAGGTCATCCCATGATCCCGAGAAATTGCCGCGCCGGTATAACAGGCTGTCGGTCTGGCCGATAACCTCTTCCAGCTCGGCTTTGTAAGGTGCGCGTTCCGCATCGATAGCGGCGGCCACTCCGGCGTCGGGCTCAATAACATCCGAGAATATCGGGATCAGTTTGTGGCGGAAACCCATCATGCGTCCGTCACGCACGTCAAGGTCAACGCGGCTGACGAATTTACCGTTTGAACCTGAAGCGATTACGATCGTATCGCCAACCAGTACCGGTTCGGGCAGCGCATCATGGGTGTGGCCCGACAGGATCACATCCAGACCGGTGACCCGCTGTGCCATTTTCTTATCAACATCAAAGCCGTTATGGCTAAGGCAAACTACCAGCTCAGCGCCTTGCGCGCGCACCTCATCCACCATTTCCTGCATGCGCTCATCGCGAATACCGAACGAATATTCCGGGAACATCCAGCGGGGGTTGGCAATTGGCATATAGGGAAAGGCCTGTCCAATGACGGCGATTTTGACACCGCCACGTTCAAAGAACTTGTAACTCTCAAACGTATCTTCGGCCGGTTCATCCCATTCGCTGTCAAAAATATTCTGGCCAAGCGCGGCAAAAGGCAACCCGTCGACAATTTCACGCACCCGGTCACCGCCAAGGGTAAACTCCCAGTGGAAAGTCATCGCGTCAGGCTTCAGCAGGTTCATGATATTGACCATGTCCTGCCCTTCAGTTTTATAGTTCGTATAAGACCCGTGCCAGGTATCGCCGCCATCCAGCAACAAGGCATCGGGACGCGCGGCCCGGATCTGGTTGATCACCGTGGCGACACGGTCTAGCCCGCCAACCTTACCGTAAGCTTTGCCGAGCGAAGTGAAATCGTCATATGTCAGGGCGTAAGCCGAGGGGCTGCCATCTTCGATACCGTAAAACTTGCGGAAATCTGCGCCGGTTACATGGGGCATTTGCCCGCGTGCATCCCCAACACCCAAATTGATTGAGGGTTCGCGGAAATAGACCGGTTTCAGCTGGGCATGAATATCTGTGACATGGATCAGGGAAACATTGCCGAACGTATCAAACTCAAGCAATTGGTCCTGAGTCAGGCTTTGTTGTGCCGCCAGACGGGCCCAGTTACCAAAGCCAGACGCGCCCAGCATAGCGCTTGCTGCCATTGAGACTTGCAAAAAATCACGGCGAGAGACCATTGAACAGCTCCGATATTTTAAGAATTCCTTCGCTCCCCTTCATCTTGGCAAAATACCTTGGGGGAGCGCGAGGGGGCAACGCCCCCTCGCCCGGATCGGACCGCCTT
>CAZJYZ010000054.1:0-21749 GCA_964550345.1 uncultured Aliiroseovarius sp.
CGCAGCCTTTAATCATTTTGTCGGTATGGGTTAACATCGCGGTGCTGTCGGTCTCGGCCCCGGTGCCTGCAGTGGTGGGTACGCAGATCAACGGTGGGAAGTCATCATGTGTTAGTGTCGTGTCGGTGGGCAGGTCAAAATCAAACGACCAGATGTCCCGCTCACTCCCGACCACAAGCGCTATGGCCTTGCCGGCATCCATCCCGCTGCCGCCCCCGATAGCGATAATGCCGTCATGTTTGCCGGAGAGATACGCGGCCCTGCCAAGCGCGATATTTTTGTCGGTGGGATTAGGTGCAACCTCGGCAAACAAACCTGGTGTGAGGCCCTCGTTTTCCAACGCCTGTCGCGTTGCGGCAATGAATGGCAGATCCCGGCTGGCCTTGTCGGTAACGATCAGCGGTTGCGTAGTACCATGGGTACGGCAAATCTTGGCAATATCCGCAATCCGGCCGGGTCCGTATGAGATTGGAACTGGAAACGACCAGTCGGCGGGGCCAAGGAAGGCAGAAAGATCGCTCACACGCGCGGCCGCTTTTTGGGCCGGGGCCAGAAGCCCTCAATACGAGCATTATTTTGCTCCAAAAGTGGCCGGATGTCGTTGAACGTGGCCTTATAGCGGTAAAATGGGACGCCTGGCATCATATGGTGAATCAAGTGGTGATTTTGACCCAGAAGCAGAAAATTCGCGAAGGGAAACAACGATTCACGCGTGTCGCGATAGCGCCCGGTTTCAGAATGATCGTGATGTGGGGTCCAGGTAAACAGCGTCAGCATTACGGTGTTTCCGATCCACCAGGGAATGAACCAAAAGACCAGTAATTCCACCCCATATCCGGCGGCGAGTATAACGATTAATAAAGATGCCTGCAGCACGAAGGTCACCATTGTCAGGGTAGTCTGGCGTTTGGGCACGTCGAAATGCTGACATTCACGGTAGAGCTGTATTGGGTTAAAATAGGAAATCAGCGCTTTGGGTAGCCGGATGAACAGCCAGCCCCAAAATCCACCACGTGCATATATGTCGGGGTCGTCTTCCGTATTGGCGTGGGTATGATGGACCATGTGCTGTCTGCTGTGCTGATAATAAAACAGAAATAGCGGAAAACACCCCGCATGCCCGATCAGTGTGTCTATCCATCTGAGATGTTTTTTACGCAGGCTGATATTCCCATGAACCGCTTCATGCACCGGGGTGTATATCGCATAGATCACCAATGTATTGATTGCGGCCGCCAACAGATAAGAGATAGTGCCGACCATCGCTGCCCAGGTCGCAGCGATGTAAATCACATAGAGGCCAGTTGCCAGCAAGAGCGTCGGCAGGGCGAAGTCGGGTGTATTGCGTTTTCCCGACATCAATTCTTCGGCCACGGTAGACTTGGCGCGTGTCTTTGCAGTCATTTCCCCATCTCCCTGGTGCCCGGCGCAGTTATACGCGTCTTTCGTGGCCGGGCCAGCAGGATTTCACCGTTTCCAGATACTTATCCTCAATAGGGTCGCTGTTTCTCTTGGCTCAGGTGCTCCAAAAACACACCTTAGTCTCAAGATAACAGCCATCAACGCACTGGATTGCAGGCCCTTATTCAGCACCACATGAGAAGAAAAGTGGCGGAGAGACAGGGATTCGAACCCTGGGAACCCGTGAAGGCTCAACGGTTTTCGAGACCGCCCCGTTCGACCACTCCGGCACCTCTCCGCGGGGGTCTGGGGCGGTTTAGGTGCTGTGCGCGGTGCATGCAACCTGTTTTTGCGCTAAATTTGTTCGGCGCGCTACAGCCATTCACGCTCTTCTGACCTTGTCGGGCTTGGCAGGGACGGGTGGGAGGACTAGGTTGGCCTGAGAAACGTCAAAATCCTTATGAACACGGATAGCCCAATGTTGAATTCTTCGCCCTTTGCCCTTTTTCGTCCAGCGCTGTTAGCGGCCTTTATCCTGCTGGCGGCTTCGGTCACCGCGCAGGCGGCAGAACGTGCCAAGTTACGGGCATTTCTTGAAATTACCGGTTTTGATGTCGCGATTGAAAGCCTGCAACAGGGCGCTATGGCCGGGCCGGGCCTTGCCGGGGATGCACCAAATGATTTTGGCAGCGAATGGGTGCGACTGGCTGAAGAGATTTTTGCCCCCGATGAAATGATCGAACGCGCGCTGGACATGATGGAAGCCGTCATGCCCGATGATCTGGTGGATCATGGCGCTGACTTCTATGCCTCGGATCTGGGCCAATATCTGGTGGAGATCGAGAACGAGGCGCATATGACCTCCGATGAGGTGAAATATGCCGAGGCCGAGGTGATCCTAGAGGCGCTGGTGGCGGAAAACTCGCCACGAATAGATTTGTTCCGCGACATGGGCGACGCTGTCGGCGGCATAGAGCAATCGGTGCGTTCCGCCATTGAAATTCAGGCACGCTACCTGTTGGCAGCAATGGCGGCCGGATCGCTGGATCTTGAAATGTCCGAAGCTGATCTGCGCGGCTTGTTGAACGAGCAGGCTGACGAAATTCGCCAGAACGTGCAGGTCTATTCCATTCTGGGATCGGCCTATGCTTACCGGGATGTCTCGGACGATGCTCTGACCGCCTATGTGGACGCGCTCGAACATCCCAAGATGCAGCAGGTTTACGAGGTGCTGAATGCTATCCAGTTTGAGGTTATGGCCGAACGCTATGAACGCCTTGCCGCCGCACTGGCGGGACTGGCACCGCAGCAGGATATATAATGCGTTTTCTTTTTGCACTCATCACCCTTCTGGCAGGGGCAATGCCGCTCAGTGCGGATAACCCCCGCATATCTCAGTTATACGAGCTTATGCGGCTTTCCACCTCGGTCCAGATCATGCGCGACGAAGGTCTGCAATATGCGCTGGAAAGCGAACAGGTGCTTTTTGAGGGCGGGACAGGGGGCAACTGGGAAGGTGCCATCCACCAAATATACGATATGGAGCGGTTGGAACCGATTGTCAGTCAGGCCTTTGGCGAAGCTCTGGAAGGCGTCGACCTGACGCCGCTGATCAACTTTTATCAGACCGGAACTGCCCAGCGGGTGCTTGAGCTTGAGCTGAGCGCCAGGCGGTCCTTTCTGACGCCGGGCGTGGAAGAAAGTGCGCGTACCTATTGGCGTGAAAACCCTGAAGGCAGCGCCCACGCCGAGGCAATCCGCAACTATATTGAAGTCAACGACCTGATCGAACGCAATGTTGTCGGGGCAATGAACTCGAATGTTCTGTTTCTGCGGGCCCTGGCAGCGGGAGAGCCAGCGCTAAGCGAGGCGCAGATATTATCCGATGTCTGGAGCGAAGAGCAGGCAATTCGCGAGGATACACGTGAATGGATGCATGCATTTCTCACCATGGCATATGCGCCGTTGGACGTAGACCAAATGCAGTACAACCTGGCCATATGGCAATCTGATGCCGGGCGCGCCCTGAATAATGCAATATTTTTGGGTTTTGACCGAATGTTGGAACAGGTCAGCGGAGATTTGGGATATGTGGCAGCGCAGATGTTGAACCAAAAAGAGCTGTAGATCCTGCTGGCGGAATGGCGGGGCAAAACTGCAACAAAACCTATTGACTTTGCACTGGTTTGAACCGATAAGCCCGCGTCGCAGGTCCGGTTTTACGCCAGACAGGTGATTCATATATAACACCGCCAGATACGGCGCGCTGTTCGCGGCAAGGGCCCAGAGCCCGCCAAACACCGGTAAAGCCGGGGCCACAGAACGCGGGATACGAAGGAAAGATCAGGATGTTCGCGGTTCTTAAAACCGGTGGCAAGCAGTATAAAGTACGTTCGGGCGATACGCTCCGGGTGGAAAAACTGGCAGCCAACGCAGGTGACACAGTACAATTCAACGATGTTTTGATGGTCGGCAGCACCATCGGCACGCCCATGGTCAAAGATGCCGGGGTTCAGGCCGAAGTGATCGACCAGATCAAAGGCGACAAGGTCATTCACTTTGTCAAACGCCGCCGTAAGCACGGCTCCAAGCGCACCAAGGGGCATCGTCAGCAACTGACGCTTCTGCGCGTAACCGAAATTCTGGAAAAAGGCGCGGACAAATCCGGCGTCATGGCTGCAATCGGCGCAGGCTCGGCAACAGCCACCGCGCCGGTCGCAAAAGCCGCTCCGAAAAAAGCAGCGCCCAAAAAGGCAGCTCCTAAAAAAGCTGCTCCCAAGAAAGAAGCACCGGCAGCAGCAGCAGGCGCTGACGACCTGAAAGCCCTTTCGGGTGTCGGTCCGGCGCTTGAGAAAAAACTGCACGGCGCTGGCGTGACCACGTTCGCGCAAATCGCGGCATGGACGAAAGACGATGTGGCTGCTATGGACGAGAAACTGTCGTTCAAAGGTCGCATTGATCGCGAAGGCTGGATCGATCAGGCCAAAAAACTGGCTAAAGGCTAAGGAGAGAGAGAATGGCACATAAAAAAGCAGGCGGTTCCTCACGTAACGGTCGCGATAGCGCGGGCCGGCGTCTTGGCGTCAAGAAATACGGTGGTCAGCACGTGATCCCCGGCAATATCATCATTCGTCAGCGCGGCACCAAATGCTGGCCGGGCGAAGGCGTAGGCATGGGCCGCGACCACACGATTTTCGCAACCGTCGAAGGTCAGGTGACGTTCCACAAAGGCCTCAAACGCCGCACCTTTATTTCGGTCCTTCCGATGGCGGAGGCCGCTGAATAGCCGAAAACCTGAATTCTAAGTTTCAAGGGTCGGCGCAAACGCCGGCCCTTTTTCGTTGTAAGTAATAAATACAGGCAGTCGCAAAATGTTTACCTATTTGTCAGATATTGTGGGCCGGAGGCCGGGGAAATCTCTGGGTCTGCTTCCTATATGTATTGACATGAAGTCGCCCATTAGCGGGCAGGTATACGCGCTTTTCGAGGAGGAAAAGCCATGATCATCGACCAAATCTCCAATCAGCCCCTGATTGATGCAAGCCGCTTTGTGCTGCGGCCCCTGCGCCGTTTAGATGCAGGTGCGATCGGGCTGCATATGGCGGATGAGCGTGTGGCAAAGGCAACGCCCTTCATCCCACATCCGTTGCCGCCAGGCATGGTCGAAGCTTTTGTCACCCGCGCAACCGCGCCTGACGAAAACGAAGCCGTTTGGGTCATGGACGGCGAAGGTACAGGTCGGCGTGAGGTGCTTGGGCAGATCTGCCTCAATCGTCTGGACCGCCGGCAATCTCAGCTTTCCTATTGGGTCGCCCCCGGTTTCTGGAACTCCGGCATTGCGTCCGAGGCGGTTGCTGCCATGACAAAAGCCAATCCTTTAAATGACAGCGAAATGTTTGCTGAGGTTTTTCAGGATAACCCGGCCTCGGCCCGGGTGCTGACCAATTCCGGGTTTCAGTATATTGGTGACGCCGAAAGCCATTCGGTTGCACGCGACGCCAATGTTCCAACCTGGACCTACATCAAGAAGATGGGGTAGGGCGCTGATGTGGAACATGAAATCAGGATACGTACGCCGCGGCTGATGCTGCGCAGCCTGCGCCGTGAGGATGTCCGGGCAATTATTGCATTGCTTGATGATTACGAGGTGTCACGCTGGTTGACAGTGGTGCCGTACCCCTACACCGATCAAGACGCGCATGAGTTTCTGGACTATCTGGAAACTGCCGACCCTTTGGAGGCACTGGCTATCGTAGCCCCAGATGGGTTGGTTGGAGTGGTTGGTATCGGGGGTGGCCTTGGCTATTGGTTGGGCCGCGCCCATCACGGAAAAGGGTACATGTCCGAGGCAGCAGGGGCATTGGTGGATCACTATTTCACCACCCGTGAGAAAGACGCGCTTACCTCGGGCTATTTCACCGGTAACGATGCCTCGGCCAATGTGCTGAGAAAGCTGGGATTTATCTCAAACGGTCATGAGCAAGTGAACTCTCGCGCACAAGGCACTGAAGTAACGTTGAAAAAGGTAATCCTGTCTCGTGTGGACTGGTTGGAAACTCATGGAAACTGAGATCACTACCGAACGGCTTTTACTACGCCGGGTCCGCCCCTCGGATTTTGCGGCCTTGCAGGAATTGGTTTCGGATTTTGAAGTGGTGAAAATGGTTTCCAGTTGGCCTTATCCTGCCGATATTGCCTTCACAAAAACACGCATCCATCCTTTTCCGGCTGAAAAGGGTATGATCGGACCGGTTTTTCTTGGTGATGAGCTGATTGGGACGATGGGGGTTAGCATGGGCGAGGAAGGTGCTGGTATGGGCTATATGTTTGCCCGCGCGCATTGGGGCAAGGGCTATGCGACGGAAATTGGATATGCCCTGATTGCCCATGCCTGGGCGAGCTATGACTGGCCGGATATTTCCGCCTCGGTCTTCAATGACAACCCGGCCTCAGCCCGGGTGCTGGAAAAATTGGGATTTGTGGAAACCGGTTCTGGCAAGGGACCCTGCCGCGCACGTGGTGTGTCTTTGCCGATGCGAAATTACCGCCTGACCCGTCCAAAGCCTTGAGCCCCGGCCGTTTTCCGTCTACCCACAGACCCGCATCATAAGGCTAAAACCCATGAAATTTCTTGATCTCGCCAAGGTTTATATCCGCTCAGGCGGCGGCGGTGGTGGCTGTGTTTCTTTCCGGCGCGAAAAATACATCGAATATGGCGGACCCGACGGCGGTGACGGCGGGCGCGGAGGTGATGTGATTGCCGAAGCCGTCGATGGGCTGAACACGCTGATTGATTTTCGCTATCAGCAGCACTTTTTTGCCAAGAATGGTACGCCGGGCATGGGTAAGCAGCGCACCGGGCCTGATGGCGATGATATTATCCTGAAAGTCCCGGTAGGCACCGAAATCCTCGACGAAGACCAGGAAACGGTAATCGCCGATCTGGCTGAACTTGGCCAGCGTGTGACTTTGGCCAGTGGTGGCAATGGCGGCTTTGGCAACCTGCATTTCAAAAGCTCGGTCAACCGCGCTCCGCGCCGCGCTAATCCCGGCCAACCCGGCGTGGAACGTACCCTATGGCTGCGCCTGAAACTGATCGCCGATGTCGGCCTGTTAGGTCTGCCCAATGCCGGTAAATCCACATTTCTGGCGGCTACTTCAAACGCGCGCCCTAAAGTGGCAGATTATCCTTTTACCACATTGGTTCCAAACCTTGGTGTCGTCGGTGTGGATGAAGCCGAATTTGTCGTCGCCGACATTCCCGGCCTGATCGCCGGCGCCCATGAAGGGCGCGGCTTGGGCGATACCTTTCTGGGCCATGTGGAACGCTGCGCAGTCCTGCTGCACCTTGTTGACGGTACTGGCGAGGAAGTGGCGCAGGATTATCAGACCATCATTGACGAACTTGAGGCTTATGGTGGCGTGATGGCTAAAAAACCACGCCTGACTGTGCTCAACAAGATCGACGCGCTGGACGAGGACGAACGGGCGGCGAAAAAGGCCGAGCTTGAGGCCGTGGCCGGCCCGGTTATGCTGATGTCGGGCGTGGCACGTGAAGGAGTGACGGATGTATTGCGCGCCTTGCGTGCCGGGATCAGCGAAGACCGTCTGCGCCTTAAAAAGGCCAGTCAGGAGCTGGATGCGCCTGAGGAGGATGACACATGCCATCCCTGAACGAAGCGCGCCGGGTGGTCATAAAAATCGGCTCGGCGCTGTTGGTTGATGCGGCAAGTGGGGCTTTACGGGTCAATTGGCTGGCATCGTTAGCGCAGGACGTAGCCGCGCTGACAAAGGGCGGCGTGCAGGTCGTGCTGGTTTCCAGCGGGTCAATTGCTTTGGGGCGCAAGGTTCTGAACCTACCAGCTGCCGAACTGGCGCTAGAGCAAAGTCAAGCTGCCGCTGCCGTTGGTCAAATCCGACTGGCGCGTGCTTACGAAGAGGCGCTGGCACCGCTGGGCCTGAAAACGGCTCAGGTGTTGCTGACCCTCGAAGACAGCGCCGACCGCCGCCGTTACCTCAATTCCCGCGCCACGCTGGAGCAACTTTTAGGCCTTGGCGTCGTGCCGATCGTCAATGAAAACGATACCGTGGCCACCGACGAAATCCGTTATGGCGATAACGACCGGCTGGCGGCGCAGATCGCGGCCACAATCGGCGCGGATCACCTTGTTTTACTGTCGGATGTCGACGGGTTTTACTCGGCCAACCCCAAAACGGACCCGGAAGCGCGCCGCTACGACGTGATTGACCAGATCACCCCGGCGCTTGAGGCAATGGCAGGTGACGCTGGCACCGGGCTGTCTAAAGGCGGTATGAAAACCAAACTGATGGCGGCCAAAACTGCAACCCAGGCGGGCTGCGCCATGACCATCACTGAGGGCAGCAAAACCCATCCTCTGGCTGCATTGGATCAGGGGGCGCCTGCCACCTTGTTCACCGCAGCCACCAACCCCAAAACCGCCCGCAAACACTGGATCGCGGCGATGAAACCCAAGGGCAGCATCGTTGTCGATGTTGGTGCGGCACGGGCTCTGAGCCGCGGTAATTCGCTATTGCCCGCCGGGGTCACTGAGGTCTCGGGCATATTTGGCCGTGGGGATCCGGTGGAAATACACGCCGCAAACGGTGATCGCTTGGGCGCTGGTTTATGCAGCTATAGTGCGTCCGAGGCGCGCGCCATCCTTGGTAAACGTTCAGACCAGATCGAAAATCTGCTTGGCTATCCCGGGCGCCCGGCGCTCATCCATCGCGATGACATGGCGCTGGAAAACCCTCTTTGACATACGTCTTCATCTTGGCAAAAATACCTCTGCCGGAGGCATAAAATCTAAAAAGGCACAACATGACTGACACAGACAACATTCCCGCCCTGATGGCCGATATCGGCGCACGCGCCCGCAAAGCCAGTGCTGAGCTTGCCTTTGCCGCGGGCGAACGCAAACAAGCCGCCCTGATAAGTGCCGCAGACGCAGTCTGGGCGCGGCGCGCGGAAATCATGTCAGCCAATGCCAAGGACATGGAATATGGCCGCGAAAAAGGGCTTTCGCCGGCGATGCTGGACCGGCTGATGCTGGACGAAGACCGTATTCAGGGCATGGTCGATGGTTTGCGCGCTGTTGGCGCCCAACCTGACCCGGTGGGCGAGGTGCTGGCCGAATGGGACATGCCTTCGGGGCTCAATATCCGCCGGGTTCGCACCCCTTTGGGGGTGATCGGCGTCATCTATGAAAGCCGCCCCAATGTCACCGCCGATGCCGGTGCGCTGTGCCTGAAAGCAGGTAATGCAGTGATTTTGCGCGGCGGCTCGGAAAGTTTTCATTCTTCCGGTGCCATCCATGCCTGTCTGGTTGACGGGTTGAAAGCTGCTGGTCTGCCCGAAGATGCCATCCAACTGGTGCCCACCCGCGACCGGGCGGCGGTTAGCGAGATGCTGACCATGACCGATACGATCGACGTGATAGTGCCGCGTGGCGGCAAGGGCCTTGTCGGGCTGGTGCAACGCGAAGCGCGCGTACCGGTTTTTGCCCATCTTGAGGGCATCGTGCATGTCTATGTGGATAAGGACGCCGACCCTGCCAAGGCCATGGCGGTCGTACTGAACGCCAAAACCCGGCGCACCGGTATTTGCGGTGCAGCCGAATGCCTGTTGGTGCACAAGGATATCGCCGCTGGACTGGGGCAGGAAGTTCTGAATGCTTTGATGCAAGCCGGGGTCGAAGTTCATGCCGGGAAGGGGCTGAAAGGCACGCAGCCAGCGCAGGACAGTGACTGGGGGCAGGAATTCCTTGATGCAATCATCGCCGCGAAGGTGATCGAAAACGTAGACGAGGCGATAGCGCATATTCGCCAATACGGCTCAAACCACACTGATGCTATCCTGACCGAAAATGCTGAAACCGCAGCGCATTTCTTTTCCCGGTTGGATTCAGCCATTCTGATGCACAACGCTTCGACCCAGTTCGCCGATGGCGGTGAATTTGGCATGGGGGCAGAAATTGGCATCGCCACAGGTAAAATGCACGCCCGCGGCCCGGTCGGTGCGGCGCAGCTGACATCGTTCAAATACCTGGTAACCGGTGACGGAACCGTGCGTTAAAAGCCAATACGCACCCGGTCATCCTCAGTGACTAGGCTGACACTTCGCCCATTTGCGGCCAGCACCTGACCTAACAGCACGAATTGCAGATGGGCGGGGGCTGGCAGGGTGGTAACCTCGTCAACCGTCAGCATTGCCCATAGGTCAGGCATATCTTTGATGCGATCAGATATGCCTGTGACCTGCCAGCATTCCCCAGAGCGTGTCACGCTGACCTGCCCGCCAAATGGCATAATTGTTTCCAGGCACATCAAACCCAGACAGGCCAGTTTTACCTCGGTACGTGGTAAATCTCCTTCAACCTGCCAAAACAGCGGTAGTTTTGACCCAAAAATATCAGCAGGCAAAATTTTTTCAATTTCTACCGCCGAGATCATCTGCCCTTGCGGAGCCGCCCCAAAAGCAAGGTGAAAAAACCGGATACGGCGATTTGCGTTCTGCGCGGCTTCGCTGATCAAAGCCAGCTCCGGGCTTTCGAAACCTGAAAGTTCCATCAATTCAACCCCGTTGCCAATTGCGCCGATAGGGCTGATAAGGTCGTGACAGATGCGCGAGGCAAATATGGCGGTCAGGTCGGTATCTATGGATGACATGTGAGGCTCCGGATGCAAAAAGACGAAAACATTCCTTCAGCGCCACCGGGGCTTTTCAGTCCGGGAATGCTGGTTCGCGCGCCAAGCCAGCCCGAATGGGGGCAAGGACAGGTGCAATCGGCTGTCGGCAGCAAGGTTAGCGTGAATTTCAAGAATGCCGGAAAACAAGTCGTCAATATAACCATAACTGATCTACTACCCGCCTATGATGAATGGGCGCCTTAATATGCGCTTATAGGTAGTATTTCTACTAGAATTCATCTACCCACCTGCAAGTGGCAAGCCTCTGCTTGCAAAACTCTCCCGCTGGCAATAAATCGTCACGGCAAGTGGTATAGTCGTGAATGCTGTACAAAATCTTAACGTTGTGGGTTGTCGCAAGGTACATTGACCGGTGCCAAGGCGGACCAAATCCAGATATCAGCAACCGGAGTACGCTCTGAAATGCCTGCCAAAGCCCCAGATTTTGAATTGCGGCTGGCTGATAGCAAGGCCGATCTGATTTCTGCACAGCGCCTGCGCTATGAAGTCTTTGTGGAAGAGCTGGGCGGCTCGGGCGACATGGTGGATCACCAAGCGCGGTTGGAGCGCGATGAGTATGACCCCTATTACGACCATTTGCTGCTGATTGACCGGGCCCGTCCGGGGCAGCCTGTCGTCGGGGTGTACAGAGTGCTTCGGGATGATCAGGCGGCGACTTTCGGACGCTTTTATTCGGAAGATGAATAC
Organism: uncultured Aliiroseovarius sp.; assembly: GCA_964550345.1. Classification (GTDB taxonomy): domain Bacteria; phylum Pseudomonadota; class Alphaproteobacteria; order Rhodobacterales; family Rhodobacteraceae; genus JAAEUB01. Next base: position 11,320 of record CAZJYZ010000054.1, read on the forward strand.
GACCTTCGGCTGCTCAAAAACACAGGGCGTAAATTGCTGGAGCTTGGCCGCTCCTGTGTACACCGTGACTACCGGGGTGGCACCGGAATGCGGCGGCTGTGGAATGGGCTGGCGGAATATGTCTTTGACCACAAAATCGAAATTCTGTTCGGGGTGGCCAGCTTTCATGGCATCGACACGGAAGCACTGAAGCTGCCGATGTCCTATCTGCACCACAACCACCTTGCGCCCGAAAACCTGCGTGCTCGAGTTGTCGAAAAACACTTTCAAAGCATGAACTTGATGGCTCCGGAAGATGTTGATCGCAAAGCAGCGATGAAGGAAATTCCCCCCTTGATCAAAGCCTATCTCAGGCTTGGGGGCTTCGTTGGCGAAGGGGCATTTGTGGATCATGATTTCAACACGACCGATGTCTGCCTGATCATGGACACCCATGCCATGAGCGAACGGCACAAAGCCGCCTATACCCGCGGAGAAAGTGCGTGAGTTCGACCTGGGATGACGACAATGCCTATCCCGAGCCCGTTCCGATATCAGCGGCGGGGTGGATAAGAATTGCCTTGCGCGCCCCGCTCGTTTTCCTGGTGCTTTTCGGTGGGCTTCTATTGTTGCTAACTTTGCGCCTTGTTGAGCGACCTTTTTTTGGCCAGGGCCGCCCGGTGACGCCCTATATCGTACAATTTGCCTGCCGCACAGTGATACTGATCCTTGGCATCAGGTTCACAGCGCACGGAACTCCCATGCGCGGGCAGGGCGCAGTGGTGTCAAATCACGGGTCGTGGCTGGACATATTGGTGTTGAACACAAAGAAACGCATCTATTTTGTGTCAAAAGAAGAAGTCGCAGACTGGCCTGGTATCGGCCTGCTGGCCCGCGCCACCGGTACAATGTTTGTGCGTCGCGAAAGGCAGGCAGCCAGAAACCAAGTGCAGCAATTCCACGAACGCTTGGCCCTTGGGCACAAATTGTTGTTCTTCCCCGAAGGAACGTCTTCTGATTCAAGGCGGGTTTTACCTTTTAAAACAACACTGTTCGCCCCATTCCTTAACCCGGAACTTGTGCGGGAGATGCAAATTCAACCCGTCAGCGTAAATTACATAGCCCCACAGGGGCAGGATGCACGTTTTTATGGTTGGTGGGGCGAAATGGAGCTGGCGCCGCATTTGCTGCAGGTACTGGCCGCCCATCCGCAAGGCGCAATAGAAGTGACCTATCATAAGCCGGTACAGGCTGCTGATTTTGCGGATCGCAAAAAGCTGGCTGCCTATTGTGAGACGCAGGTGCGGGCTGGTCTGAAATCTACGGCACCATAGCGGCCACCAGGCGCGCCAGTTCCTCTGCCGGATCGTCGTGTTGCCAGATCTCGTTACCGATGGCAAAAAAGTCTGTTACCGGGGCCAGTTCGGCCATCTTTTCGGTGTCCAATGCGCCTTCGGCAACCACCGGAACCTCGATCATGTCCGACCACCAGGCAAACAGGTCATGATCGGCCTGTACCCCATCGCCCAGGGCCGTTTCCCCAACGGGGCCAAAGGAAACATAGTCAGCCCCGGCTTCGCCCGCATTCATCCCATCATGGCGGGAGGCACCGCAAAAAGCGCCGACAATAGCATCTTTACCTAATGATTTCCGTGCGTTGCGAACGTTTCTTACACCATCATTCAGGTGTACCCCGTCAAGGCCAAGCCGTTCGACCATTAACATGTGGTCGGCGATGACGATGGCGATGTCTCGGGCATGGGCCACTTCGCGGCAGGCATCGGCAGCGCGTGAAATGACGTCTTCATCCGCCGTGGACAAGGCCAGCCGGATGCAGGCAATGGGGCTGGCATCCAGCACTGCGGACAACTGCCCGGGAAAGCTCGTCAGATCAATCTCCGGGGGGGTGATCAGGTAAAGTTGCGGCTGCTCGGGATTGGCCATTGGAGGCTCCTTAGTACTTTCAGCCGCTTCATACAGCGGAATTTCCGCCTTGGCTACTTCGCTGGGAGTGTTGCAATAAATTCCTGTGCCAGCGTTAGCAATTGTTCCCGTATCTGGTCATCCGCCAACGCGTCTTCGCTGACCTCGACAAAGCCGCCCATGGGACGCCCGGTAAAGGTCATTTTAACGACCCCCGGCAGATCCAGCGCCTTTTGTTCATTTTCCTTGCCAACACGGTACATGGCGCCAACGCCGGTAACGCCGCACAACATGTGGCCGTTCAGCATAAAAGCCAGCCCGCCAAACATCTTTTTTTCACTAATATCAGGCATTTGCGCAAGGTCGTCGTGCATAATTTCTGCCAGTCCGGGATCATAAGCCATTCTGCCTCCTTGCCTTTCGGGTCTGGCTCAGACTACACCCTCCTTCATGCAGAACAAAGTCCAAACAGAATTCGCCCCCCTGATCGTTTTGGTGCGCCCTCAAATGGGGGAAAATATTGGTGCCGCCGCGCGGGCCATGCTGAATTTCGGGTTGGAAAACATGCGCTTGGTAGCACCCCGCGATGGTTGGCCCAACCCGGCGGCAAGTGCCATGGCTTCCGGTGCGGGGCGGGTGCTGGACGGGGCATTCGTTGCCGATGACCTGCCCGGTGCCATTGGGGATTGCGACTATGTGCTGGCGACGACAGCGCGTGCGCGCGGCCTGACCAAGCCGGTGCTCAGCCCCGAGCGCGCCATGCAAACAGCCCGCGAAATGCAAGGTACGGGTAAACGGGTGGCGATCTTGTTCGGACCCGAACGGGCGGGGCTTGAAAACGAGGATATCGCGCGCGCCAACGCCATTGTCACCATGCCGGTCAATCCCGATTTCGCCTCGCTTAACCTGGCGCAGTCGGTGCTGTTGATGGCCTATGAATGGCGTCGCAATTCAACCGACGTGGCACCTGAGGTGCTGGAAATGGCCAAGACCGAGCGCGCGCAGTTGGTTGAGGTTGAAAAACTGGCCGAGCATTATGAAGAAAGCCTTGAAAAAGCAGGTTTTTTCTTTCCTCCAGAAAAGGCTCCGGGCATGAAAGTGACTCTGCGCAATATGTGGAGCCGTATGGCCCTGACACGGGCGGATGTGCAGATTTTACACGGCATGTTGCGCCAGCTTTTGCGGGGTCGTGGGGAGTAGTCAGCCAAGGGGTTGTGCAAAATCCGCAAGGCAGGGGGCCAGCCCCCTGGGGTCAAAATGCGCAGATTTTGACCCTACCCCCGAGGTATTTTCCCCAAGATGAAATAAAGTCTTTTCCTCCTGCCAAAAATATCCCCGCCGGAAGCGCATAATTTTGTATTTGGTAACAAGGGCAACCCCCTTATGGTGCAGGGCGTCAGGTGCGCCTTGCAGCCATAATCCAGATCACGGCAAAAACAGCGGAGCCCAAAAAGTTCAACTGCGCCATGGTGATATCCAGCACCTGCCAAGGGATCATGTCCGACAACCGCCACGGGATCTCGTCGCACAGCACCACCGGAGCGCTCATGATCTGGTTCATCAGTTCCTCGGCCGAAAGGCCTTCGACGCCGGACGAGGTGCAGGAACTTGGGCCTTTCCACCAGCCGCGTTCGACCCCCGAATGATATGCCCCAATGCCCGAAGTTGTCGCGGCTGCCACTGCCCCCAGAATGGGTAATACTGGCCCGCGGATCATGAGAGCCAAAGCACCAATCGCCACAGCGGCGAAATGCGGGTAGCGCTGCCACCAGCACATTTCACAGGGCGCATAGCCCAGCGCCTGAAAAGTATAGGCGCCGGCCAGCAGCGCCGCAGATGCGCCCGCGGCAATAAGGATCAGATGGGTGCGTGTCAGGTTTTGAATAAAGCTCATAGGTATTTTACTGCATAGAAGCCGCCCGCCAGTAAGATGACGAACAGGGTGAACATCAAGCCAAGGCGTTTTTCGATGAAATTCCGGATCGGTGCGCCGAACTTCCACAGCAAGATTGCAACGAGGAAAAAGCGCGCCCCGCGGGCCAGAATTGACGCGACGACGAAAACTCCGAAATTCAAACCGGTCGAGCCTGACAGGATGGTTATAACCTTGAAGGGGAACGGTGTCACGCCGGCCACCAGGACTGCCCAGGCACCATATTCATTATAGGTGTCCGAGAAGTGGCCAAAGGCATCGGCCTTGCCATAGAACTCCAACACCGGCCGGCCGATGCTTTCAAAAAGCCCCCATCCGATCATATAGCCCAATATGCCCCCCAGAACCGAGGCAACCAGCGCAATCCCGGCGATCAGGAAGGCGCGGTTTGGGCGCGCAATGATCATGGGGATCATGATTACGTCAGGAGGGATCGGAAAGACTGAGCTTTCAACAAAAGCGATAATTGCCAAGGCCCACAGGGCGCGTGGACTTTCCGCCAGCCGGATTGTCCAGTCATAAAGGTTTTTAATCATAATACCGCCCTGAAGTTTTCAATCAGACACCATGTCCCGGGCGCGACGTCAAGCACAGGGCTGCTTGAGTGGGGGCTATTGTCTTGTAAACTACGCGTGATCGGATGGTTTACGACTTGAAACGGCGGCTTTGCCAGAGGTTCTGCAATCAGGGAACCATGCGGTTTCACCGTATCTTCACTAACTTAGGGCAAGTCCAAACCTGGAAGTGCTATAGCTGGAACAGCGCATTGATTGCCCATGCAAGCGCAGTGCTTTTCTACTTGCGATTCTCTTGCTCGAATAGGCTCAACGGCTAAACAGGTATACTGATACAGGTATACCTTGCGTGAAACCCTATAGCCTGTTCTTATCGGAGCATCGGTTATTTGACTTGCATAGGGCAGGGAGCTTAACCATTGTAAAACGAACAATTCTGGTTTTTGGGAGGAAATCATATGAAAATCACCATGAAAACAACACTGGCTGGCATGCTGGCGCTGGGGCTGACCGCCTCAACGGCTATGGCGCAGGAAGTCACTTTGCGCTTTCAGCATTTTATCAGCCCGAAAGGGTCTGTGCCACATTATTTCATGCAGCCCTGGGCCGACAAGGTCATGGAAGAAAGTGGTGGGCGTATCAAGATCGAAATCTATCCCGCAATGCAATTGGGTGGCGCTCCGCCCTCACTGTATGACCAGATCCGTGATGGTGTGATCGATGGTGGTTGGGCAATCCCCGCCTATACGCCGGGCCGATTCCCGGAAGTGGAAGCCTTTGAACTTCCGTTTATGACATCCATGTCTGGCGAAGACAGCAGCCGGGCAGCCTGGGAATTCACCCAGAAATATGCAGCCGAGCGTTTTTCTGACGTACACCTTCTGGCGGTGCATGTGCATGGCCCCGGTGTGATTCACATCAATGGCGACGCGGTTGAAACCGTGGCTGATTTCAACGGTCTGAAACTGCGCGGACCTTCGCGTCAAGCAAATGCGCTGCTCGAAGCCGTAGGGGCGACGCCGGTTGGCATGCCCGTACCGGCATTTCCCGAAGCCCTGTCCAAAGGGGTTGTTGATGGCGGTGTGATCCCGTGGGAAATTGTGCCACCTCTGAAAGTGCATGAACTGGCTTCGAGCCATACGCAAATTGGTGGGGACCGTGCCCTTTATAACACCTATTTCATCTGGGCGATGAACAATGACAGCTACAACGCTCTGCCGGACGACCTGAAGGCCGTGATTGACGCCAATAGCGGCATCGACACATCCGCATGGGCGGGCCGCGGCATGGATACAGGTGACACGGTAGGTGAACAGGTCGTTGCAGATAACGGCAACACCATCATCACCATGGCCGACAGCGAAGTCGCTCAACTGCGCGAAATCGGCGAGGCTCTGACTGGTGCTTGGATTTCCGAAATGACCGACAAAGGTCTGGACGGTGCGGCCATGGTTGCCGATGCACAGGCAATGGTTGCCGCGCATTCCGGCGAATAAGCTGGTGTAAATTTACTCCGGGCTATGCTTGCGCATGGCCCGGAGTTTTTGTGTCCGGAGTTAAAGAATGACCGTATTGATTGCCGGTGCCGGCATTGCCGGGCTTACATTGGGGCTGAGCCTGCATCAGGTGGGTATCCCATTTCGCATATTTGAAGCAGTTGAGGATATCCGCCCGCTTGGGGTCGGGATCAACTTGCAGAGCATGGCTACCCGCGAATTGTTTGAGCTTGGGCTTGAGGATGCGCTTGATAAAGTGGGCCTGCGCACCGAAGAGGTCGGGTACTTCAGCGCTCAGGGTCAGGAAATATGGCGTGAACCGCGCGGCACTCTGGCTGGGAATACATGGCCGCAATACTCCATCCACCGGGGCGGGTTGCAAATGGCCTTGCTTGAGGCACTGGTGGCACGCGCCGGGGCGGATGTGCTGAGTATGGGCGCGGCGGTCACCGATTGGCACGAGGACGCGAATGGCGTTGAGATTACACTCACCAGTCGTAAATCCGGCCAGGAGACCGGCAAGGTAAAGGGAAGTGTCTTAATCGCTGCCGACGGCATCAACTCGGCCTTGCGCGCCGGGTTTTACCCGCAGGAAGGTCCGGCGGTCTGGGGCGGCACTATGATGTGGCGCGGCGTCACCAAAGGTCCGAAATTTCTGACCGGGCGCTCCATGGCGATGATCGGCAACAAGGCCTGTAAATTCGTCTGTTACCCCATTGGCGACACCGAGGACGGCGGCAGCCTGATCAACTGGATTGCCGACCTTGAACTGCCAAAGGATTACGACTGGCTGGCGCAGGACTGGAACCGCAAAGGCAACCGCGCGGATTTTGCCCACATGTTTCAAGACTGGAGTTTTGATTGGATCGACGTGCCAAAAATAATCGCCGAGGCCGAAGGCATCTGGGAATTCCCAATGGTCGACCGCAACCCCTTGCCGAGATGGAGTTTCGGGCCGGTGACCCTGATCGGGGACGCGGCACATGCGATGTATCCAATCGGATCTAACGGGGCTTCTCAGGGTATAATAGACGCACGCATTCTGGCGCGTGAATTACGGGACCATGGGGTCGGAAACGGGGCAGGGATCGCAGCGCTGCAATCCTATGATGATATCCGCCGTGACGCTGTTAACGCCGTGGTACTGGCCAATCGCGGCGACGGGCCGGACAAAATACTCGATATCGTGGCCGAGCGGGCGCCGGACGGATTTGACACGATCGAAGCTGTCATGCCGATGGCCGAACGTCAGGAATTCGCCGACCGCTACAAGGCGGTAACCGGCATGACGATCGACGAGTTGAATAAGCGTCCACCAATTTTGGCACCAGGGCTGCGGGCATGACCGATCGCAGCGCTCTGCTTGGGGATTTACTGGCGCGGGTTGACGAAACACGCGACCAGATCGGTCAGGCTTGGCCCTATCACGCGGACCCGCAAACCGGCGTCTGGCAAACCACCGATGACGGGGATTGGTGCGGTGGTCACTGGGTCGAAATGCTGACCATCAAGGCCCGTCTGGAAGGGCGCAAGGATCTGCTGGAAGAAGCCTTCTCCCGCACCGAAAACCTGCGCCCGAAACTGGAAAAGGACGATCAGTTTCGAGGCCACAGATTCTATTATTCCGCCGCGCGCCTTTACGCGGCCACCGGCGACGAAAACATGCGCACATTGGCGCTGGCGGCTGCCTATGCCATGCGCGCCATGGCCATCCCTCATAATGGGGCCATGCCTATTGGCCATGAGGTGCAGGTGAAATCCACCACCTTGGCCTCACGCCGGATCGTGGCCGTGGACAACGTACACCCAAATATTCGGCTGGATTTCTGGGCCTTGGTTGAAACCGGTGACAAGACCTTTGCCAGAGGGGCGAAACGACATCTTGACGTCACTATACGTGATTTCCTGCGCCCGGACGGCTCAACCATCGAATTCATTGAATATGCGGATGACGAAGACAGAATGCTGCGCCATTTCACCCTGCTCGGGGTGGATGATGACAGTTGCTGGAGCCGCGGGCAGGCCTGGGCCATTGCCGGGTTCCTGCGGGGCTGGCAGGTTTTCGGTCACAAACGTTATCTGGAAGCGGCGCGGTCAACTTTTGGATATTGGCTACTCAAGATCGGTACCGATGCGCCGCCCTGGGATTTTGATGATCCCGCAGGGCCACGCGATACTTCAGCCTCGGCGATTGTTATCGAGCAACTTGCGCGCATGGCAGTTGATCCGCGGGCAGATGAATTTGCGGAATTCACAGCTTACCTGCAGCCGATGATTGATGGCTTGTTGCCCTATGTGGCACCGCGTGGCCGGCTGGGCGGCGGCTGTTTTAACCGGCCAAAGAACTTTGCGAAAAAAAATGAGTTGATCTGGGGCAGTGCATACCTGTTGATGGCGCTAACCTATCTGGAAGAAGGACGCGTTTCATGCTGAACTGGCCCGAAAGCTGGCGATACAGGGGGGAACCCGCATGGCGATAGCGAAACAGGCGCAGGTTAGGCTGGGGCGAAGGTTAGAGGCTGCCTGCAAGTGGCTGGCATATGTCGGGGGTGCCGTTTTGGTCGCACTGGCAGTGATGACCGTGATCTCGATCATCGGGCGGGCTTTGGTTGGCTTTGGCCTGCGCCCGATCAAGGGGGACTTTGAAATGGTAGAGGCCGGATGTGCCATCGCCATTTTTTCATTTTTACCATGGTGTCAGATGCGGCGCGGCCATGTAACGGTCGATATTTTCATCTCGCGCCTGTCAGACCGCGCCAAAGCGGTTCTTGGCCTGATCGGGGACGCCTTGCTGGCCGTCGCGGCCTATATCATCCTATGGCGTCTGTGGCTGGGCTTTGGTGAAAAATTTCCCTATGGAGGCGATGGGATGCGCAGCGCCCTTGGCATGGGCTCAAAACCGTTTTTTGTGGAAACAACCTATGAGTTGGAATTGCCGATCTGGATCCCCTACGCCGCCGCAATAATCGGGGCGGGTATGTTCTTTCTTGTCGCTGTTTATTCTGTATGGCGTGCATTGAACTGGGTGATTGAGGGGCGGGAGGAAGTATTGTGACCGGTCTTGAAATTGCACTGATTGCCTTTGCGCTGATGCTGTTGGCGATATTCCTGCGGGTGCCGATTGGCCTGGCCATGGGGCTGACCGGTTTTTTTGGCATATGGTACGTGTTGGGGCGCCCGTCGCCACCGCTGGCGCAACTTAAAACCCTGAGTTACGACACATTTTCCAGCTATTCCCTGTCCATCGTGCCGCTGTTTTTGCTGATGGGGCAGTTTGCCACTAAATCCGGTATGTCCGGGGCGCTGTTTGAGGCAGCAAGCGACTGGCTTGGCCACCGCAAGGGCGGGGTGGCCATGGCCGCTGTGGGCGCCTGTGCGGGCTTTGGGGCGGTCTGTGGCTCGTCGCTGGCAACAGCCTCGACCATGGGGCAGGTGGCCCTGCCAGAGATGCGCAAACGCGGCTATTCCGACAGCCTGTCCACCGGAGTTCTGGCTGCTGGAGGAACGTTAGGCATCCTGATCCCACCCTCGGTCATATTGGTGATTTATGCCATCCTGACGGAACAAAACATTGTAAAAATGTTCATAGCGGCCCTTATCCCCGGCATCCTCGCAGCGCTTGGTTATATGATCACCGTGGCGGTCTTTGTGCGCTTCAAACCGGATGCTGCCGATACTGCTCCGCGTGTGCCCTATGCCCAGCGTTTTCGCACGCTCCTGAGGATCTGGCCAGTTGTGGTCATTTTCGGGCTGGTAATGGGCGGAATTGCCGGCGACTGGAACTGGTCTCGCGACGGCGTGCAGGCGCTTTTCACCCCAACCGAGGGCGCCGCCGTGGGTGCCGTGGCAACCGGAATATATGGTGTCATGACAGGTGGTCTGAACTGGCGCGGCTTTCTGGATTCCATCCTCGCCACGGCGTCTTCCTCGGCGATGATATTCTTCATTATCCTCGGCGCGCAACTGTTCAACTCCTTTCTGGCTTTCACACAGGCACCGCAGGTTCTGGCCGAATGGGTCACCGCACAGGGGTTTGCGCCGCTGATGGTGCTGGCACTGATGTTGGCGGCCTATCTGGTGTTCGGTTGCGTCATGGACAGCCTGAGTATGATCCTTCTGACAATCCCGATTTTTTACCCGATCATAGAAGTGCTTGATTTCGGCCTGTCGCCGGAAATGACCGGGATCTGGTTTGGCATTCTGGCCCTGATCGTGGTCGAGGTTGGCCTGATCACTCCGCCGGTCGGCATGAACCTGTTCATCATCAATTCACTGGCGCGTGACATCCCCATGAGCGCCACCTACCGCGGCGTCGCTCCTTTCGTGATCTCGGATCTGATCCGGGTGGTGCTGCTGATAGCCTTCCCAGGCATAACCTTGTGGTTGGTCACCGTGATGTTCTAAGTAAAACCCCGCTCTTGATGGACTTAACGAGGGCAAGAACCACGCTTTGTAAAACTTATATCATAAGGTCCGCTTCTGCCGTTGACGCCGCGTTTCAGCTTGGGTAGAGCGGGGGCGTGCCCAAGTGGCGGAATGGTAGACGCAGGGGATTCAAAATCCCCCGCCTTCACGGGCGTGTGG
>CAZJYZ010000054.1:21759-22422 GCA_964550345.1 uncultured Aliiroseovarius sp.
CGACTCCCACCTTGGGCACCATTCCCTTATCCAGAGAAGTCCGGTGATATCCATTTTCCTTTGTGTGTAAGTACTATTTGTAATTTGTGTCCGATGGCGTCCAGCAGTGTGGGGGAGTTTCTCTGAGCTACCGCGCTGAGAAAAACAAATTGTGCGCCGTGCTTATTCATATCGTCGATGATCCGGTTTCTGACACCTGGTGGAAGTCCACACTGGTTGCCCCGTTTTTTGTGAATCAGAATACCGCTTTTGAAAATCCACGGGTTTTACCTGTTTGTCGCGATTGCGCCCTCGGACGAAGGTAATGCCGCTCCGCCTTCACTATTGCGGGCTTGTGATGATCAACCTACTCGCGGTCATTCGCGCCTTCATTTTCGAAGGTTGCCTCAGAATTCAAACCGCGAAGACTTTGTGGTTTTTTGCTTTGCTGAAAGCGTTTCGCAGGACGTTCTAAGTAAAACGCATTGTGTGGTTCGGTGAATTTATAAAACTGCGCCCATTCAGCGAACGGTCCGTTATCAGCTGGCTAATTCGGTACGGGTACAACCCGCCAATGTTGCCCACACTCGGAGAGTTCCAAGGCGGCGATCACATGAGACCGAAGTATCATGATCAGCCCCCCTTGAGTGGTCCAGTTTGAATGTTAGTGCATGATTGGCCTGA
>CAZJYZ010000055.1:0-5987 GCA_964550345.1 uncultured Aliiroseovarius sp.
GGGGACGCGGGCAATACGATCACCGGTATCACCTTGGCTTTCATGGCGGTGATGGTTTTCGTTTTCTGGCTGTCGCGCCTTGGGCAGACCAAACAAAAGGGCGCTGAGCCGGATGCGGAGGCCTCGTCATGATGAACTTCCTGCGGGTCATCGGCTTTTCCGTCGTCGTGCTGCTGTTTTACATGGGCTATTCCCACATCCTGCCACAGGTGGAACCAGACCTCAGCGAGCCTGAAGAGGTTTCGACCGAGGGGTTGGACATGGCGGGCATGATCGCGCTGGGCGAAACCCTGTTTTCCGGCAAGGGTACCTGCACATTGTGTCACAACAGCATGGGCCGCGCGCCGGACACCCTGGAAATTGATCTGGCAGCGGAGTTTGCCAAACATATGTCCGACCCTGCCTATAGCGGCGTGGCGCAGGGCCGCGAAGGCGCAGACGCGCTTGAAGATTACATCCGCGAAAGCATGTTGCAGCCCTCAGCCTATGTGGTCGCGGGTTTTGGCAAAAAAGGTACGAATGACACCGAAAGCCCGATGCCGATCGTCGATCAGGCTCCGATAGAGTTGAACGCGGTAGAAGTGAACGCTGTGATTGCGTTCTTGCAAGACAGGGCAGGGGTCAGCCCTACCGTCCCCTTGCCAAGTGCCGATGAAACACCAGTGGAAGATACCCCGGCCAGTACCGAAGGCATGATCGAAGCACCGGTGACGGATGCAGTAGCAGCCCTTGATAAATTCGCCTGCGCCGCCTGTCATGATCTTGAGGGCAGCGGGGCCGATCTTGGCCCTGCATTGGGGGGCATCGCCGCACGCATGGACCGCGCCGGTGTCATGGGCGCCATCCTCGACCCGAATGCGGAGATTGCCGAAGGCTATGACGAAGGCTTGATGCCCGACACGCTGGGCGAGGATATGCATGCAAGCGAGCTTTTGTTGATCACCGACTACTTGCTGGCGCTGCCAGCGCCTGATCCATCCGAGGAACCCGAAATTGAAGAGGGTCCGGCCAGTGACGCTGCCGGGGTGATTGACGAATATGGCTGTGCTGGGTGCCACGACCTTGAAGGCAGCGGTGCCGACCTTGGCCCGGCGCTTGGTGGAATTGGCTCCCGCATGGATCGCGAAGCGCTGATAACAGCCATCACCGACCCCAACGCGGAAATCCCGGAAGGGTATGAACCTGACATGATGCCGGATTATTTCGGCGAAGACATGAGCGAGGGCGAAATGACGCTGATCCTCGACTACCTTATGAACCTGCCGGAATAGGGGAAAGATATGGCCTTTTTCAAACATCCCCTCACATGGTCCGTTATCGTTCTGGTCGGTTTGTATATAGTATTTGCCTATATCTTGAACCCGCCGCTGCCCGCGTCGCTACTTCTGCAATACATGATTATTTGCGCAGTTGGCGTGTTGCTGGTCGTCACCTTTGACAACGCCACCTCCGAACGGTTCTTTGCGCCGCTTGTTTCCCTTTTTGGTAATCCGAACCAAAAAACCGCGCGCCTTGTTGCATTTGTGGTCGTGGTCGCCGGGGCAGGGTATCATACATATGAAAAGGTTCGGCCGAATATCGTCTCACCAGTCGAACTGCGCACGGTACACCCCGCACCCCCTTCCAGCCTGCAGGCTTACGGCAATACCTATAACCTGCTTACGCTCGAAAACCCGTATCGCGCGCAATATGACGAAGCCTCCGATGAATACCGCGCAGCGGTGGAAGAGGGTGCCGCCCTTTATTATGAGAACTGCATGTATTGCCACGGCGATATGCTGGACGGAAAGGGCCATGTGGCCGCTGCCTTTACGCCCCGACCCATCAACTTTCAGGACGTAGGCACGATCGCGCAATTGCAGGAGGCATTTCTCTTTTGGCGCATCACCAAGGGCGGGCCGGGCTTGCCGGTGGAAGGTACCCCTTGGGCCAGCGCCATGCCGGTCTGGGAAGAGATGCTGGAAGAGGATGACGTGTGGAAAATCATCTCGTTCCTGTATGATTACACCGGGTTTGAGCCGCGTTCCTGGGTGCTGGAAGAAAGCAGCGCTGAACCTGAGGACGTGACGGATGACATTGAAGAGGGCGAGCTGGATGAAGAAGCGGTCGACGCCATCTATATGCAGCGCTGCTCCCAGTGCCACGGCGAAGAAGGCGACGGCTTCGGCGTTGCTGCAGAATACATGTACCCGGCGCCACGCGATTTTACCCTTGGGTTGTTTAAGTACAAAACCACCGACGCCGACAGCGAGTTTCCTTCGGACGAAGACCTGCGCCAAACCATTCGTGAGGGTCTGCCGGGCACTGCCATGCCGGGTTGGGAAGATTACCTGAGCGACGCCGAGATTGACGCCCTGATCTACAAGATCAAAGTGTTCGGTTATTGGGAGGAAGAGACCGCAGAAGATCTGGGCCTGACCCCGATCGAATTGGGCACCCCACCGGAAGTCACCGACGCAGTGTTGGCCAATGGCCGCGTGCAGTTTGAGAAAGCCTGTCAGGAATGCCACGGTCCCGAAGGGCGCGGCAACATCACCTCGGGTAAACGGCTGGCGGATGACTGGGAAAACCGCATCTGGCCGCGCAACCTGACTCAGCCCGAGACTTGGCGCTGGTCCGAGGATGCCGAGGACGTGTTTATGCGCCTGTCCTCGGGTATCCCCTCGACCCCGATGCCAGAACACGCCACAAATATGAGCCTTGAGGACCGCTGGGCCGTGGCCAATTACGTCATGACCCTGCGCGATAATGCCACCCCGCTAAGTCAGGGCGACAATGTGATCCGCGCCGTGCGTTTTGAGGGCGATCTGCCATCTGACCCGGCTGATCCGGCTTGGGATAGTGCACCCGCCATGACCTTCCGGCTTAGCCCGAACGTCATCAAGGAACCGCGGCTGTTTTATTCGCTTAATGAAATGGTGACGGTGCGTGCCATCTATAATGACACCGACATTGCCATGCGCGTTGACGTGGATGACCGTACATATTCCGTGCCCGGCTCTGAGCTTGAACAGCAATACATGCTGGACGATGTGACCGCGACACGCGACGCCATCGCCGTGCAGATCCCGGCCGAGATGCCCCATGGGCGCGAGAAGCCGTATTTCCGTCAGGGCGACAGACGCAATCCGGTGAATATGTGGTACTGGTCAGCGCCCTCGGTTGAGCCTGAGCTGCCAGCCACGGTGGAAATCTGGGATGCGAAAGGGCAGGAAACTGCGCCGGCGCCGCGCCGCGACAGCTCCGATCTGAGCGCAAGTGGCGTCTGGAAGGACGGCCGTTGGCAGGTGGTATTTAACCGTGCGCTGGTGACCGATGTGGCGGCGGACCTGGAGTTCAGCGAAGGGATCTACACACCGATCGCTTTCGCCAACTGGGACGGGTTGAACGGCGAAGAGGGGCTGAGGCAGAGCTTCACCTCGTGGTACTGGATCCTGCTGGAGCCAGTAGACAACCCGACCAAAACCATCGGGATTGCCGTCCTGGCAGCCATGTTGGCCGCACTGGTTTTCGTATTGCTCGCAATACGGGCAAGGCGGAGTTTTAGGGACTGATCATCCTTAAACTTCCTGCACCGCGCAAGATTTCGATGTCCCTGAAATCTTGCGCGGTTTTTTTAATAAACCATTGATAATATGCATATAAATTTGGCGTTTATCGAGCGCCCTTGGAGTTTGAGTGGTGAATTATAGTCCAAAATTGCCCGGCAATTTACAGTTGTTAAGAAATTGTTAAAAATTGTGAAATCTCCAAATCTTGATGCCCATCAATGAAGCTGAACCGGCCCAAGGCGACCATCGCGGCAGGACACCAGTCTGGCTCGTGATTTCCGAGTCGGATCAACTTAGCAAGAAAGGGAAATCAATGACGATATCTCGATCCAAAAATAAGCTAGTGCTGTCGCTGGGGGCTTCATTGATGAGCGCCACCCTGTTGGCAGGGCCTGCTTTTGCGGACCCAACCCCATTGGGGCCAATCGTGGCGCCCGAGGTAAACGAGGCCAGAGCGCTGCTGGGCCAGCGCTTGTTTTTTGACAAGCGGCTGTCAGGTGACGCGGCTTTGTCCTGCGCCTCCTGCCACATGCCGGAGCACGGCTATGCCGATGGCATGGCGCTGTCGCTGGCCTATCCCGGCTCCAAAGGGTTCCGCAACACGCCGACCCTGATCAACACGGCGCTGGCTGATAACTGGTTCCATGACGGACGTTTGGGCACAAACCTCAACGACGTGACCCGCGAAAGCCTGACTGAAGATTATTCCATGAACATGGACATGCGTCTGATGCAGGAACGCGTCAAACAGGATCCGCTTTATGTGGAAATGTTCGATGCGGCAGGTTGGGGCGAACCTTCGAACGGATCGATCCGTAACGCTATTCCGGAATATCTGAAAACTCTGATCTCGCATGGCTCTGACTTCGACGAAGGTACCATGTCGGAAGCGGCCCAACGTGGCCAGGAATTGTTTGAAGGTAAAGCCGGATGTATCTCGTGCCATAATGGCCCGCGTCTGACCGACGATCAGGCCTATAATATCGGTGTTGCTGAAAATCCCGATATCTGGTCTGACCCGATGCGTCACATGACCTACGCCGCATTTGCGCAATTCATGGGTGTTGAAAACTACATGAATATCCGCCGCGACGTTGGTGCGCAGATCATTCGCCACCCGGCAGATGGCAGCGACATCGGCAAGTTCAATACGCCAACTTTGCGTGAGCTTACCTATACCGCACCGTACATGCATAACGGCACGTTCGACACTCTGTTCGAAGTTGTGGCCTTTTATAATGCAGGTGGTGGTGACGACGCCAATAAAGACGAACGCATCGTGCCGCTTGGCCTGACTTTTGCCGAGCAAAAAGACATTGTTGCCTTCCTTGAGGCCCTGTCTGGCGAGCCGCTGACCGGAGACGCTTATGTCTGGCCGGAACCCATCTCAACCAACTATCCCGCCATCGAAAACTGGCGCGAAGTTTCGAACTAGGACGGGAGAGGAAAGATGAAAACAATGAAAAGTAAACTTTTCCTGATGGCCTCAGTTGCTGCTTTAGCAACGTCGGCTAACATGGCCGGTGCACAGGATTATCCGCCGCTGGCACCGCTGGGGGATCCGCCTGTACCTTTGGATAACCCGATGTCGGAAGCCAAGGTTGAACTGGGCAAAATCCTGTTTTGGGATCCCCGTCTTGGTGGCGACGCATCAACGGCATGTGTCACCTGCCACGAGCCTGATCAAGGCTGGGCTTTTGGCGACAGCCTGAGCCGTGGTTATCCGGGTACCGTGCACTGGCGTAACAGCCAATCGGTGATCAACTCGGCCTATCTGGGTCAGTTGTTCTGGGCCGGTTCCGCTGCTTCGCTTGAAAAGCAGGCACCTTCTGCTGCGAAAGGCGCGGTTGCCGGTAACGGTGAAAACGACGTGATGGAAACCCGTCTGGCGTTTATCCCGGAATACGTGGAACGTTTCCGCGATGTCTTTGGCACCGAGTATCCGATCATCCATGATGCCTGGAACGCGATTGCCGCGTTTGAACGTACTTTGATCGTCAATGACACACCGGTTGACCTTTATCTGGCTGGCGACGAAAGCGCGCTGAGCGAAGAACAGATTGCCGGGATGGAATTGTTCAACGGCAAGGCCGGCTGCATCCAATGTCACAACGGTGCTCAGGCCACGGACGAGAATTACTATAACCTCGGCGTGCCACCTTCAGAGCGTTGGGAAGAAGACGGGCTTGCCCAGGTCACTTTCCGCTATGAGCTCTATGCCAAAGGCGTGACACAGGAAATGTACCGGGTTCTGAAGGACGATCCGGGCCTCTATTTCCGCTCGAAAGAACCGGCTCACATGGGCAAGTTCCGCACCCCGCCCCTGCGTTACACTGTTTATACGGCACCGTATATGCATAACGGCGCGTTTTGGGATCTGGAAGAAGTGGTTCAGTTCTACAATGCCGGTGGTGGTGAAAACGACTTCACCGACGG
>CAZJYZ010000055.1:6003-22239 GCA_964550345.1 uncultured Aliiroseovarius sp.
CATGGCAGCGACCAAGACTGACCTCCTGAAGCCTCTCGGCCTGAGCGACGACGAAGTCGACCAGCTGGTTGCCTTCCTCGAAGCCTTCTCGGGCGATGAACTGGAAGTCGTGCCCCCTGTCTTGCCACCTTACGAAGCCATGGCTTCTGAGTGAGCGTTAGGAAAGGAATAAAAATGTCACAAGAAGTGAAAAACGAAAGCGGAATGACCCGCAAGGAGGCCGCCAAGGCAGTCGGGCACAAGTGCCTGGTTTCCCGGCGTAACTTCCTGATCGGGGCGGGGGTTACCACCACGATCATGATCACGCTGGATCCGGGAACTGCGCAGGCGCAACAAGTGCCGGCCCAGATCACCGAATATCCACGCAAATTCGTTGCCAAGCTTTCCGAACTTGAGCTCGATGTACCTGTCGACTTCAACTACCCGGACGAAGGCGAATACAGCGAAAACATGATCGTCAAGATGGGTTCAAAAGCCGGTGGCGGCGTTGGTCCGGATCAGGATGTAGTTGCCTTCAACTATGCCTGTACGCACCAGGGCGGTGGCCTGTTTGAAACCTACAAGGCAGATACGAAATCCTTGGGCGCCTGCCCGCTGCACCTGTCGACTTACGACTTGACGCGGCATGGCATCCTGATTTCGGGGCAAGCTTACCAAAGCCTGCCGCAGATCCTGCTCGAGCTTGATGGTGACGACATCTATGCCACTGGAATTTTCGGCCTGGTTTATGGCCGTAAGAATAACCTTCAAGGTTAGGAGAGGAAAAACATGTCAACTCCGTACTATATCCCGGAAGAAAATGTCCCCCTGCCGCCGGCAAATGCGGAAGTCATCACCACCGCGTGTGACTATTGCATCGTTGCCTGTGGTTACAAAGTCTACCGCTGGCCGGTAAAGGGTCACCATGACGGTGGGTCTACTGCTGACAGCAACGCTTTTGGCGAAGACTTCCCTGTAGCGCCCTTGGGTGCATGGGTTGCCCCAAACCAGCACAATATCGTGCTGCATGAAGGGGAACCGCACCATGTGGTGATCATCCCGGACAAGGATACCGAGTTTGTGAACACAGACGGCGACAGCTCGCTTCGTGGTGGCTGTATCGCTCAAAAGTGTTACAACCCGGAAACCCCGACCCGTGATCGCCTGAAGTCGCCAATGATGCGTATCTATGGTGTTCTGCAGCCGGTTCCCTGGGACTTCGCGCTCGATATTGCCGCTGAAATTGGCAAATACGTGATCAAGAAGCACGGTCATAACGCTTATGGCGTCAAGACCTTCTCGTATCAGTATATGGAGAACACCTACGCGATCTCCAAATACGCTTTGCGGTCGATCAACACAGCAAACTTCACCTTCCACGATACCCCGTCGGACGTGTCTTCGACACCGGGTTTCCGTGATGCTGGCTTTGATAACTTTGGCCCGGCATACGAAGACTGGATGAACGCCGAAACTCTGCTGATCTGCGGGACTGACCCTTATGAAACCAAGACGATCCTGTTCACACAATGGATCATGAAGGGTATTCAGAACGGTCAGAAAGCCATCTTTATGGTGCCGCGTAAAACGGCTGGTGTGGCTTATGCCGAAGAAAACGGCGGCCTTTATCTGGACGTGACACCTGGCACCGACTTGCTGGTGGTCAACGCGATTGCGCGGATCATCGTTGAAAACGGCTGGCAGGATGAAGAGTGGATCAAGAAGTGGGTCAACGACAAGTGGGGTTCCAGCTCGGGCTTTGGTCAGGGTACGCGGAATACTCCGTGGCAGTGGCGCACAACTTGGGGCAAGTTCCAGACCGGTGGGTTTGATGACTGGACCAAGTGGCTTCTTGCTCAGGATGAGTTCACTCTGGCAAACGCCGCTGAAGTGTCTGGCGTCGATGCCGCTAAAATCCAGCTCGCTGCTGAGATGATGGCGAAACCACGTGATGACGGTTCGCGTCCGAAGACCTCGATCATGATCGAAAAAGGCTTCTACTGGTCCAACAACACCGCTAACACACAGGCGATTTCCGCACTTGGGATCACTGTGGGTGCAGGTGGGCGGCCCGGTCAGGTCATCGGTCGTGCTGGTGGTCACCAGCGTGGCGGTGTACGTGGCGGTAAATATCCGCGCAACAAGTCACCGATGAAACTGCCCGGCCGTCGTCGCCGCGCACTTGATACCGATACTTACACAATGGCAGGCCATACAAGGCTGGCCCACGTGATCGGTACCACCTGGATCCAGTCGATGCTTGGTTCGCAGCAATTGTCCGCCCGTTTCCACGAGCTGACACGCGGCAACCCACATCAGATCCAGTCAATCAACCGTGAAAAGATCCTTGAGACCCTCAAGGCGCGTGTTGATAGCGGTGGTATGGTGGTGATCAACCAGGATATCTATCTGGTCGACCCAATCGGTAACCAGTTTGCCGACATCATCTTCCCGGCTGCAACCTGGGGCGAAGAGGACTTCCTGAGGGCCAACGGCGAACGCCGTATCCGCCTTTACCAGAAGTTCTACGATGCACCGGGCGAGGCCAAGCCGGATTGGTGGATCATCGCGCAGCTTGCGAAACGGATGGGCTTTGAAGGCTTCGATTGGGAAAACTCAAACGAAGTGGCCGAAGAACTTGCCAAGTTCACACGCGGCAGCCGCAAAGACTTCAACATGGTCAAAGTGGCAGCCAAGAAGGAAGGCAAGACCCTGCACGCCAAGTTCCGCGAAATGGGAACCAATGGTATTCAGGGTCCGGTCTACATGCATCCTGATGGATCACTGGAAGGGACTATCAGGCTCCATGATACCACGCGTGAACTCATGCCTGATGGTCCTACCGGATTGAATATGTACAATAAAAAGTTGACACACTTCAATTCGCAGACTGGTAAGTGCAACATCCAGAAATCACCCTGGTCACTATTCTCGGATTACTGGGAATGGATGAAACCCAAAGGCGACGAGCTGTGGTGTACTTCCGGTCGGGCCAACGAACGCTGGCAGTCTGGTTTCGACGACACACGTCGGCCATATATTGTTCAGCGTTGGCCGGATAACTGGGTTGAGATCAACACCGAAGATGCCGCTGCGCGCGGGATTGAAAGTGGCGATGTGGTGCTCTTGTCCAACGACCGGGTTCCCGGTCTGAAAGACACGACATTGGGTGTTGAAGGGGACGATTATTCCTTCTCCGGCCAGATGGCGAACGGCAATGTCGAGATCACCGAAGCTGCGGTAACGGCTGTTGCCATGGTAACGCGGGCTGTGAAGCCGGGGGTCATGTATATGGACTTCCTGCACACATCCCAGCCAGCCAACGCTTTGGCCGGACGGGTCGTGGACTGGATCAGCGGTAACTATAACTACAAGATGGGTATCGCGAAGGTCACCAAAATCGGTGAATCACCTTACAAATCCAGCTTCCGCTCCATGTCCTTCGCACCACGCGATATCGTGACCTGATAGAGTTGGGGCGCCGTTGGCGGTGCCCCGCTCATACAAAATCTACCACCGGCCAGCGTGAAGATTCTGGCCGGTATTCTACCCTTGATGTGGGTCAATGTCCGGTGTCTGGCAAATGGTAACCTGCCCTTTATAACCACGGGTGAGCGCGATGAAAATCAATGTACAAGAAAGACTTAGCGACCTTTTGAATGAAGGGGTAGACGTTCACCGCTGCGCTGCGGCGCGGGCGCTGGGCGTGATCGGCGGGGCGCATGCGGTCACGGACCTGACTGCAGCTTTGTTGGACGAAGACCCGGATGTTCGCGTTGATGCAGCGACTGCCTTGGCGCAGATTGGCGACAGCGCCACAAGCGAAAAGCTGATGGAAAACCTTGTTGGCGACCCGGATGGCGATGTCAAAAAGGTGGCCATCACAGCGCTTGTTGCCATGAAACACACACCGGTCATTCCACTGCTGCGTTTGCTCAGCGTGTCGCGTTCCGAGGAAGAAGTGGCCTGGGATGAAGATGAGTTTTACGAAAGCGGCTGGGATAGTTGGGACGACATTCAGCTGGCGGCGATCCGTGGGCTGGGGGATTTCGCCGATGAAGGCGGCGTATCAGGTATTCTGACCGCCATGGCCGATGAAATGGGCCAGGATGTGTCCGAGCCTGCTTTTTACGCTCTGTCGCAAATGGGGGCTACCGGCGCGCGCGCCCTGACCTCTATGTTTGAGCTTGGGGATACCCGTCTAAACCGGCGTATCGCCCGCGCTGTTGGCAAATCAGATAATGCACAGCTTGATGATCTGCGCGCAGTCATGCTGGATGATATGTCTGCAAATATTCGCGCCCTGGCTGTGGCTAACCTCACCTCGGACAACCCGAGGATTGAAGGGATGTTTGCCGATGGTGACGCCTTGGTGCGCGCCGCTGCCGTGCGCCATCACGGCGGTGCCAATCTGGCGGTGCTGCGTGACATGATCACGGATGACGCGCCCGAAGTACGTATTGAAGTCTTTAAAACCATTGCAAAAAACCCTGAAGCCTTCACGGAAAAGGCAGATGAAGAAGCAATTAAAGGCACCCTGAAAGGTGACCCGGAGGCCGCAAAACATGCAGCCCTCGCGCTTTTTGCCCTTAAGGGACCAAAAGTGGCCAAGGGCTTTACCCATGTGCTTGCCAAGCAAGACGTGCCACGTGAATTTCGCATCGGTGTGCTGCAAACCCTCGAGAAATCAGGGGAAGTTGCAGTGCCCGCACTTGCATCGGTAGCCGGGGATCCAGACCGGCAATTGCGCCTTGCCAGCCTGACAGTCTTGGCAAACATCGCCGCCGCTGATCCGGCATGGCCAAATGACGCCGGAAAAGTTTTGCTTTCGGCCCTTAAGGGGGAGCTCGTGTTGCCGCCTGAGGAAGAACCGGAAGAAGAAGAGGTGGCGCCTGAGCCCGCCCCGGAACCGGATGCTGCTGAACTTGAAGAGATTGAGCGGGAAATCGACGAAAGCCTGCCGCTGGTGGCAGAAGATGTGGCCGAAGGCTCAACCTTACGTGCCATCATGGATAACACACCGAACGCGCCTGTCAGCGAACCTGAGGAAGTCGTGCTGAATCCCGAACAGGAACGCATGCTGGAGATGACCAAAAAGCATTCCTTCTCCAAGCGCAAAGTAACATGGTTGACCGAGGTGGCACCCTATCTGGACGTACAGCGCTTCTCGGCCCGGTTGATGGCGCAGGTGGTAAGGCCGGAAACAACCGAGGCACTTGCGCAAGTGATGTTGGGTGACCAGGCTGCAGATATCGACGATGAAACCCGCGATGCGGTGTTGTTCTCATTGGCAGTGCACGGTGAAAAAGGCGCTGCTTTGCCTGAAGAGTTGAAAGCGCCGTTGCTGGCGCTGGTGAAGGGTGAAAACTCGGAAACGCGGGTGCTGGCCATGCGCGTGTTGGGTTGGCTGGGCAGCAACGACATCCCTGCCGAGCTGGAAGCGGCATTGAAGGATGCTGACCCCCTTGTGCGGGTCGAAGCCGTGCAGGCACTGGCAAATCGCAATATTGCCGGCGCGCCTCTGCGGGCCGCCTTACACGACGGGTATCTGGGCGTTAGCATTGCTGCCGCGCGTGCCTTGGCGCGTATTGAAGGTGATACCGCTGTCCGGGATCTGGTAGATTTTGCTGTGCGGAATGACGGCACCTACAGGCGTGATATCGGCAGGCTTTTAGGTCAATATGCGCCGGTAAGCGGCGCGGTGGAACTGCTTGAATTGTTGAATGACGAAGACAGAAAAGCAATGTGGCTTGTGGCGATAGATGCCCTTGCCGAATTGTTTAAACATCAGGATCCCGATCAGGATTTATTGGTCGCCTGAAAAATGATGAGAGGACATCACATGAAGAAACTCCTGACACAAAGCGCGATAGCACTTGCCATGCTTAGCTTTGCAAGTGGCGCCAGCGCCAAGGGTTATAACGAGGTTGAGGTGACGGATGGCGGCAGTTTTGTCGGAACCGTCGCTGCGGGGGCGTCTGAGGCCGATACCCGCACATACACGATCTCAAAAGACCCTGAAATTTGCGGTGAGGGTTCGCGCGAAGTGCCATTTGTTGAGATCAACGATGCTGGCATGCTGATGAACGCTGTTGTGTTTTTGAATGATGTGGACGAGGGCAAAGCGTTCGACCCGGAAGCTATCAATCTTGAGCTTAATCAGGAAGGCTGTGAATTTTCACCTGCTTTGGGCGTGATGGCCAATGAAGGCGAGTTGACGGCGACAAACTCGGACATGACGCTGCACAATATCCACACCTATGAACTCATCGGTAAGGCGCGCCGCACGGTCATGAACGTCTCGCAGCCCAATCAGGGCGACGTGGTGACCAAGACGGTCAAACTGCGCCGCGGCAACGGCATGAAAGTGGAATGTGACGCCCACGACTTCATGCATTCCTTCGTTTTTGTCGCCAAGAACCCCTACTATTCGGTGGTTGATGAAAACGGCGCCTTCGCAATCGGGGATATCCCGGCGGGCACTTACGAGGTGATGATGTGGCACGGCTTCCTTGGCGAAGTTGAGGTTGGTGAAATCACCGTGGATGCCGGCGGCGAAGTCAGCATGGAACTGTCCTACTAAAGGCACGTAAAAAAGGAGCCCGGCCATGACAAAACGACGTAAAATCAATGCGTTTGACGTGTTTGTTTTGGCCGGCGCTCTGGTCAATGTGGCCGTGGTGCTGCTGTTGCTGGGGTATTGGCTATTCGCGTGAGTATTATAACGCTGGCCGTGGCTGGCACCTGCGCCGCTTCCCTTGGGGTGGCGGCGTCTTTCATGTGGCCTGCGACGACTGGGGATATGGTGCATATTCCCGGTGGCGAGGCGGTGCTGGGCTATGTTTACTACACCGGTCTCTATGGACCGATGCCCTACGAGGTGGCAGGGTTTTCTATTGACCGGTTTGAGGTCACCAATGCCAGCTATTCCGAGTTTGTGGCCAACACCGGTCACGAACCGGCGGCCTTTTTTGACGATCCCGAGTTCAACCAGCCGGACCAGCCGGTAACCGGTGTTTTGCACGCGGATGCTGTGGCCTATTGCACATGGGCGGGCAAACGATTGCCAACCGAAATTGAGTGGGAAAAGGCGGCACGTGGCACCGAGGGGCAGCTTTATCCATGGGGCAATGCGCCTGAGCTTGAGCGGGCCTATATTAGCGGAGAAGTACCGGTTTCGGTGCAGGGTTTCCCCGAAGATAAAAGCCCATATGGCGTGCGCGGAATGGCTGGCAATGTCTCGGAATGGGTGGCCGATACGCGCGAGGCCCATGGCGGTGTCTGCCGTGACAGCAACGTGGATACGCGCGACGCCACACCGGAAATGCGCGAAATTCTGGCCGGGCTGGTGGCGGCGAATGGCGGGGTATTGCCCGAGCTTTGCGTCACCCCGGAAGGGTTGAATTCGGATATACCCAGTGAACCTTGCGCCTATATCAAGGGCAATAGCTGGGCCGGTCGCCCCCATATGACGGTCGCGAGCAACCGTATGTGGGATTACACGAATACATACGCGGAATTTGTTGGGTTCCGCTGTGCAACAGATGGGTGAGGACATGGTTGTAAACTTAGCGATAGATGAGGGCACAGAGGACGTTGTCGGTACGGCTCCGGTGGCAATGGGGCGTATTCTGGTGGCGCTGGACCAGTCTGATTATGCCAACAACGCCATGAAACAGGCCATTCGTCTGGCAGACGGGCATATCACCGGCATCCACGCCTATGCCGCCAAGTTGCATGATCGGCGTTTCAAGCAGATGGAGGGCGGCCTGCCTGAACGCTACCAGCGTGAAAGTGAAATGGAGCATCAGCGCGACGTGCACGAAGACCTGATCGGCATGGGGCTGGGCTTGATCTCCGATAGCTACCATGACGCTGCCGGGGTGTTGGCTGACAAGGCAAAAGTGCCGTTCAAACGCCTGTCGCCCGAGGGCAAGAATTATGCCTGCCTGCTGGAGGCGATGGAGACCGGCGATCATGATGTGATGTTTCTCGGTGCGCTGGGGCTAGGAGCCGTTGCGGGCTCGACCATCGGCACGGTGTGTGAACGCGTGGTGCGGCGCGCCAATATGGACGTGTTCGTCGCCAAAGACCGCCGCCTTGCCATTGGAGACGGGCCGATCGTGGTTGGCATGGATGGTTCACCCAAAAGTTTCGGTGCGCTGATGACTGCGCTTGAGATTGGCCGCAAACTGGGCGCGCCGGTGCATGTCGTGGCCGCCTATGATCCCTATTATCACTATGTCGCCTTCAACAAAATCTCGACCGTTCTGGACGAAGAGGCGGGCAAGGTTTTTCGCTTCAAAGAGCAGGAACAACTCCATGAAGAGCTGATAGATGACGGCATTGCCAAGATTTATCAGGCGCATCTCAACGTGGCTGAGAGCGTCGCTGCTGAGGCCGGGGTAAAGGTGGTGACGGCATTGGTTGCCGGCAAGCCCTACCAGGCGATCCGCAAATATGTGGAAGAACAAGGCGCCAGCCTTCTGGTGGTTGGTAAAACCGGGGTGCATGCCGATGAAGGGCTGGATATTGGCGGCAATAGCGAAAACCTGCTGCGCATGGTGGATTGCCATGTCTGGGTCGGCATGGCGGAACATTTCCCGCCCTCGGACGTGGTGGCCGAAGAAACCATCATGTGGTCGGATGAGGCCACGGCGATGATCAACCGGGCGCCGAAATTTGTGCGCGGTATCGCCCGCACCGGGGTGATCCGGCAGGCCCAGAAAGAGGGGCACACCTTTATCACCACACGTTTTGTTGAAAGCGTGATGGCCAAGATGATGCCCGGTGGTGGCGGCAAGAAAGCGGCTGAGCAGACCTTTGAACGTCTGGACTGGAGTGACGACGCGCAAGCAATGTTGGATACGATCCCTGATATGCAGGTGCGCGAAAATATCGGCCTCAGGGCGGAAAAATCGGCGCGCCGTGATGCAAAGGAAGTGGTTGAAATCGCCCATATTGAGCCTTTCATGGCCGAAGCGGTGCTGGAACCTGCCGAGCGGTCCGACATCACCTGGCGCGCGGCCTCGCTGGCGCGCCTGAACCGGGTGCCCGAGGCGTTTCGTGGGCAGGTCAAAACCTCGATCGAGGATTTTGCCCGCGCACGTGGACTGAAAGTGGTGGACGGCAGCATCGAGGACGAGGCGTTTACAGCCTCGCGCATGGCGATGTGTCCGGTTGAGCCGGGTAAAGGATAATGGCTGATGCCCCCTATCTTATTGCTCTGAACCTGACCGAAAGGTGCAACCTTGCCTGCGCGCATTGTTACCTTGACGCCACGCATTTGCGGGATGGTGGCAAGGATGAGCTGAACACCCAAGCGCTCAAACGCATACTGGGTGAGATCGCCGAGGTTGGGCCAGAAGCCATGGTTGTCCTGACCGGGGGGGAGCCGACTTTGCGCCCGGACCTGCCGGAACTTGCCGCCCATGCCAGTGCGCTGGGGTTGATGGTGGTGGTTGGCAGCAACGGTATGTCGTTGACGCCTTCGCGGGTGGAGGCCTTGCAGGATGCGGGCGTGGCAGGCATTGGCATTTCGGTGGATTCGCTTGATCCGCAGGTTCATGACGCGTTTCGCGGGCTGGATGGTGCATGGGCAAGGACTATGGACGGTATTGATGCCTGCAAAGAGGCCGGGCTGCCGTTTCAAATCCACTTTTCCGCCACAGAAGAAAATGCAGGAGAAATTGACGATATTATTGCCTTCGCCCGTGATATGGGCGCCATGGTGCTGAACGTCTTTTTCATGGTTTGTACCGGACGGGGCGAAAAATATTCGGGTATCTCCGCTGAGAAATACGACCGGGTGCTACGCCGGGTTGCCCAAGCAGCACGGGATGAAAAACGCCTGATGGTACGGGCGAAATGCGCGCCGCACTTTAAGCGTATCGCCATGGAAATGGACCCGGACTGGCCGATAACGGCGGCGCATGGATACGACGCGGGCGGCTGCATAGCCGCAACCCGTTACGCGCGGGTAACGCCTTCGGGCGACGTAACCCCTTGCCCCTACATGGATAATTCCGCGGGAAGCCTGCTTGAACGCAGCTTTGGTGAGATCTGGCACGATGCCCTCTTGCTGCAAAACCTGCGCGCGAGCAAGCTGGAAGGGCGCTGTGGTGCTTGCGAATACCAACTGCTTTGCGGTGGCTGCCGGGCGCGGCCTCTGGCTGAAACTGGCAATATGCTGGGCGAGGACAGCCTGTGTACCTACCAGCCGCAGGGCGGTGCGGTGATTACACCGATCTTGCCTGAAGTCGATGCTATGTCATGGTCCGAGGGTGCCAGCGAACACCTGGCGCGCGTGCCTGGTTTCGTGCGCCGAATGGTGCGGCGGCGTGCTGAGGATCATGTGCGCTCAGAAGGGCGGATGGAGGTGACGCGCGCCGATCTGACCTTGCTGGCCAAAAGGCGGTTTGGCGATGACGGACCCCCTGCCTTTGTGCGCAAGATGCGGGAGGGCAAGTGATGGCAAAGGTGATTGTCATCGGCGGCGGTATTTCCGGCCTGTCGACGGCTCATGCCCTTATGCAGCAAGGCTTCGATGTACAGGTGCTGGAGCGTCAGGTTATGGCCGGTGGCAACGCCATTTCCGAACGCCTGCCGGGTGGCTTCCTGATGGAGCATGGGCCGACCACGTTCAACGCGTCCTTCCCTGATGCCGTGGCACAGATCGACGCGCTTGGTTTGTTGGGGTCAGCCAGTGACCTCGGCCCGGAGGTCAAACGCCGCTATCTGTTGGATCAGGGCAAGCTGACCGGGATCGCCGCCAGCCCAACGGGCTTCCTGCGTTCGAACTACCTGTCTCCACGCGCCCGTCTACGCATTTTGCTGGAAGGGTTCAAACCGCGCAAAATTGGTGATTCAGAAGAAACCATTCATGCCTTCGCCAGCCGCCGTTTCGGGGCGGAATTTGCCGATAAAGTGATCGAGCCGATGGCGGCGGGCCTGTTTATGGGTGACAGCCAGAGATTATCGCTGGGCGGGACATTCGCCCGTTTGGCCGAAATGGAACAGGAACACGGATCGATAACCCGCGCCATTTTGCGGGCCAAAAAGGGTTCTCAGCCCGGGAGGCATCTATATTCCTGGCAAAGTGGCATTGCCGCAATTCCGCAGGCTTTGATAGGGGGGCTTGGGAAACGGGTTAAAACCGGTGTCACCGTGTTGAACATTCAGAAAATGGCGCAGAGCTTTGAGGTCAGAACCAGTGCCGGAACCCTCAGGGCTGATGCAGTGGTACTTGCGGTGCAACCGCATGTGGCGGCCAGCCTGCTGGAAGGTCCGGACCCGGAAGGTGCAGAGGCGGCCGGGGGCATCTACGCCCCACCCGTCAACGTCGCGTTTTTGGGGTATAGGCGCGAACAGGTGGGGCACAGGCTGGATGGGCTGGGATTTTTGTCGACCAAAGACCCGAACCGCATCCTATCCGGGGCGCAGTTCCTTTCGACCATGTATAATGGGCGCGCGCCCGATGGGTATGTGGCGATCTCTGCCTATAGCGGGGGTAGGCGTAACCCGGAACTGGCGCGTCTGGACGATACCGCACTTGTGGCTGAGATGCACCGGGAGCTGGCGCAATTACTTGATATCAAGGGTGCACCGGTTGTTATCCGCACCAGGCGTTGGGCGCTTGGCTTGCCGCAATACGACTTGGGTCATAGGGCACGCGTTGCGGTGCTGGCGGCCAGTTCAAAGCGTGTGCCGGGGCTTTATGTCACCGGAAATTTCCTGCAGGGCGTGTCTGTTGCCAATTGCCTGACAGCCGGCACGGAAACTGCAACCCTGCTACAAACCGGTCTGACAGGCAAGTCAGGAATACAAGAACGGCACACGGGCTGAGATAAATTTTCTTAAATCATGATGCAAAAAATATGTGGCTGTCATAGGTTGCTTGCGGATGATTCCGAACGGGGAGGGCAGGGCGTTGAATAAAGAACTTATCCTTGTTGTTGACGATGATCCGCAGATCACGTCGTTTCTGAAGCGGTATCTGGAAAAGCAGGAATACAGGGTGATCTGCGCGTCGGACGGGGCTGAAATGCAGTCGGTTCTGGAGCGGGAAAAGGTTGACCTGTGTATTCTGGACATCGGATTACCGGGCAAAAGCGGGCTGGACATCACCCGCGACCTGCGTGCCGTTTCCAACCTGCCAATCCTGGTTCTGTCCGGGCGCGATGAGACTTTTGACCGGGTGGTCGGGCTGGAATTCGGGGCTGACGATTACATGGTCAAACCTTTTGAACCGCGCGAATTACTGGCGCGCCTGCGCACTATACTGCGCCGGGCAAAAGCCAACGAAAAGACCCACGAACAGAAAGGTCCGAAGCTCTTCTATTTTGGCGATTGGGTGCTGAACATTGCAGAACGCTCGCTTTGTGATACGAAAACCGGCACGCCTGTAGCCCTGACGACCAGTGAGTTTGAGCTTCTGCGGGTTTTCTCGGCAAGTCCGGGCACGGTTTTCAACCGTAACCAATTACTGGATGCCGCACGGGGGCGTGCCAGCTTTGCCGGGGACCGGACCATTGATGTGCACATCATGCGGTTGCGCAAGAAATTGACCCCGGGGCCGGACGACGCCGAAATGATCAATACGATTCACGGCGTTGGCTATTCCTTCGTCGCCAAGGTTACACAGGCAAGCTAAGAGTTCCCTGCGTGGTGTTATGAGATTGAGTGCCTACGGCACGCCGCTTTTTTTTTGGTGCTTTCTTCGGCTGTGATAAATATAGCCTGTGGGGCAGCGCTGTTTTCAGCGTCAGTCAAAACAGGTGCAAAATCTATCAAGCGCCCCTGACAGACGGGTGCGTTGGGTGGCAATGTTGAGCCGGGCAAAGCCAATACCTTCGTCCCCAAAGGCAGGGCCACGGGTTACCGCCCATCCGGCCTTCTGGCGCAGGAATATTGTCAGATCGTCTGGGCAAAGACCAAGGCCGCGAAGGTCAATCCAGGCCAGGAATGTGCCTTCTGGTTCCACAAGCGAAACGTCCTGCAATGAGGCGAGCCGGTCGCGAAGTAGCGCCAGATTGCCCTCGATATAAGTGAGTGCCGCATCCAGCCACGGCGCGCCATCGCGATAAGCGGCCTGCATCGCGACAGAGGCAAACGCATTGTTTTTATTCACTGTCAGGCGTGAGTTTTCGGCCTGAAACGCAGCGCGTTTTTTCGCGTCCGGGACGACGGTAAAGGAAGAACAGCAAGCTGCGATGTTGAAAGACTTGGCCGGAGACAGGCAGGTGACGGATCCGGCCGCAACATCGGGGCCTAGAGAGGCGAACGGTGTGTATGAGTGGCCGGGGAAAGTGATATCGGCGTGGATTTCGTCTGATACAACCAAAATGTCGTGACGCAGGCAGATTTCAGCAAGACGGGTAAGCTCTACCCGGGTCCAGACCCGACCAACCGGGTTATGGGGATTGCACAGGAATAGCATGCGCGCGCGCGGATCGGCGGCAAGACCCTCAAGCCCGTCAAAATCCATCTCATATCTGCCATTGCGCAGCATTAGTGGATTTTTGATGATCTGACGGTTATTTTCTTCGAGAATATCATAAAAATCAAAGAAAACAGGTGGCTGAATGATAATTCCATCACCTTCTTCGCTGAACAACGATGCGGCAATTGCGAGGCTGTCGAGCACATTGGGCGCGGGCAGGATATGATCAGGGTCAAGGTTCCAGCCATGGCGGGCCCGTTGCCAGTCGACCAAAGCAGGCAACAAATTCGGCGGCAGGGTCTCATACCCGAAAATGCCGTGATCAAGACGGGTCTGCAGTGCGGCCAGTACCGGTGGCGGAGCTTTGAAATCCATATCGGCAACACCGGCAGGGAAAAGATCCGCGCCATCTTTGCCCAGCACGATCGGATGCGGTTTGAGGGCTGGGACTTCGCGGCGGTTGATATCTTCGTCGAAGTTAAAGCCAGTCATGCATTGTCCTTATCAATAAGCGCGCTGAAGCGGGTGGGATCGATATTGCCACCGGTCAGGATTGTAGCGATGGTTTTACCCTGCGTGTTGATGCGCCCTTGCAATATTGCTGCAAGGCCAACAGCCGCACCCGGTTCAACCACGATTTTGAAATGTTCAAAGGCAAAGCGCATGGCGTGGCGTACTTCGTTGTCATTGGCGATCAGCCCACCTGCCAGCAGGGTGTGGTTGACGGGAAAGGTCAGGGCGTTGGGCATCGCTGTCATGATGGCGTCACATATGGTGGCGCGCCCTTTGGGGTTGGCCAGACGCTTCCCAGCCCTGAGTGAACGGGCGGTATCGTCGAACAATTCAGGCTCGGCGCTGTAGACCTTGCATTGCGGGGCGAGTTCCTTGAGGGTGATCGCGCTGGCGGCGGTCAGCCCGCCACCGCCACAGGGAATTACAAGCGCGTCAAGCGGCGGCGCATCCTCATATAGTTCCAGTGCGACGCTACCCGCCCCGGCCAGGATCCGGGGCTCGCCGCTGGGGGGCACGATGACGCGGCCGGTTTCTTTGGCCAGCCGCGCCACAAGGTCATCGGTAATTACGCTGTCACGCTCGAATGTCGTGATCGCGGCCCCCATGTCGCGCACTGCTGCCATCTTGGCGCGGGGCACGTCCGAGGGCATGACGATCAGAGCGTTGGTGCCAAGCATGCGGGCGGCAAGTGCCACGCCAAGGGCATGGTTTCCCGATGAATAGGTGATCGCCCCATGTGCTTTTTCCTGTACGCTGAGCTGGCGGATACAATTATAGGCGCCGCGAAATTTAAAAGCGCCGGTACGCTGCATGTTCTCCGGCTTTAACAGCAGGCGAAAGCCGAGCTCGGCATTGACGTCGGGGTTTTCCAGAACGGGCGTCCGGATGGTGATACCGGATAGTGCGTCGGCAGCTTGACGGATGTCAGACAGGGCAATCGGATGCGGCATCAGCCTGCGTCGCGGGCGATCTGCATCAAGGCGTCACCGCGTTTGACCTGCGCCATGGCACGTTTGGCAAGAACGATGCCGTCATAGGGTGTTTGTACCGGGTCGGGATCCTGCCACGGGGTTTCCGGGTGGTGAATATGGCCGACGACATCGCCTGTTTCCACCGGGTCGCCAATATCACGAACGGGTTCAAACAGCCCGCTTTCATAGGCATAGACAGAGCCCTGCACGTGCAGTTCACGTGTGCCATGCATCGGGTCCGGCTTGTAGGTTGGCATCATGTCGATAGCGTGCAGCAGACGCAGCAGGCCGCGTTCGGTTGCCGCAAGGATGTCCGGCGTAATATTGTTGCCGCCGCCAAGCTCTGTCATGATATTGATCACGCCTTTGCGGTTGGCGGCCCCCATGGCTGTGCGGGCATTGGATTTAAGTCCCCCGCCTGAGGTGAATACCCAGGCAAATGGCAGATCAAAGGCCATTTGCATTTTCAGTAACTCGGCCTTTTCATGTTCGCTGTGACCCATCCCGCGCAGGAGTGTGGCCGGGTATTGCAGGGACGAGCCGCCAGAATGCAGATCCACCGCATAATCCGCCAGCGGCATCAGAACCTCCTCAATGAAATGCGCCATGATCTCGGTTGGAGTGCCCGCCGGATTGCCCGGAAAGGTGCGGTTAAGGTTGCCCTGATCAATGGGGGAGGTGCGCAGCCCCGCCTCGGCCGCCGGGAAATTTACCATGGGCAGAATAATGACCCGGCCACGAATTTCAGATGCTTTCAGGCTTTGGGCAAGTTTGCTCAGGGCTATCTGGCCTTCATATTCATCGCCGTGATTTCCTGCCATCAGCAAAAGCGTCGGTCCTTCACCATGGGCAATGCAGGTCACCGGGACCGGAATCCAGCCATATGCCGAGCGATGCACTGAGTGGGGCAGGCGCAGAAACCCGCTATGTTTGCCTTGTGCGGCAAAGTCGACTTCGCTGGTGATTAAGCTGGCCATATCTCAGCTTGCCCAGCGGTTGCTGCAACCGCAAGCATTATCCCTTTTGACTGCCTTCACGTGGGGTATTGTGTTGTTTTCAACACTAAATTTCTATGTTTTCACGTGGGGTCGAGGCCCATTCCTGTGTTTCACCGCCCATAAACCTGACCAACAGTTTTAGCCGGGCCGATCGGTGTAATGGAAGGCTGGATAATTTGCCGGCGATATTGTCTGTTCTTTGAGGTCAGGGAATCAATGTCAGGGGTGAAATGAAGCTGCCGGAAATCTCAAATACGCCCAAACGCCGAAACTACGATGTTGTGATCATTGGAGGGGCGATGATGGGGGCTTCTGTCGCCTCGTTTTTGGCGCA
>CAZJYZ010000056.1:0-20910 GCA_964550345.1 uncultured Aliiroseovarius sp.
GATTTGGTGCGGGATTGGGACCGGCCTTACAGCCGCAAGGAGGGTTGCTTTCCACCCGGCGCATTTCGGGTTGATAAATACTGGCCCCCGGTCAATCGCATCGACAATGTCTATGGCGACCGTAACCTCGTCTGCACCTGCCCACCCCTAGAGGACTACGAAAGCGAGGAATAGTCCTCAAAGCACCGGGCCGACTGACGGTAGTCGGCCCGCAAATTAATCCTTCCGCCCAGCGCCCGGCCACAACCCGACACCCCGGCTCAGCCGGTTCATCAGCCCGGCCGCGATACGTTTTTCTATGTCACGATATCCGGCTTTCCCTTCGAGCAAATCGAAAAATAATTGCCTGAGATTAGAAGAACTTTCCAGTTTCTCGCGAAATACAGTTTCAAAGCGGGGCGAAAACGCAAACTGGCGGAGTTTGACCGCACGTTTTAATTCGCCATGAATGGGTTTCAGCGCGCGTTTGTAATCAGAGGCCGCCTTCTTCGGTTTGTCATCGGAAAGCGCCTGCACCACGCACTTTGCCGCGATCTCACCGCTTTCCAGAGCATAGGCGATACCCTCGCCGGTGAGCGGATCCACCAGCCCGGCAGCATCACCAGCCAGCAGGATATTAGCCCACCCCGGGTCCCGGCGAAAATCACCAAAGGGTAAGAAAGCACCCTTGACTTTAGGTGTTTTTATATCCGGCAGCATTACCTGTAACATTTCCCTTAAATTCGGGTTTTGCACCTGTAGTCCACCCACGCCAATAGTCAGGGAATTCCGTTTAGGAAAACGCCAGCCATAGCCCCAGATTACGGCTGCGAAATCCACCACCATCCTATTGGGGTGATCCGGATCTGGCGGGCATTCCACCTCATAGGCAAAGGCCACTTTCTGCGGGTCATATGCCCTGCCAAAAAGCTGAGACGCCACCGGGCTGGTGACACCATCAGCAGCGATCAGGGCACGAAAAACAAGTTGCTTTCCGCTTTCAAGGGTGATCCTCCCGTTTAAATCGTCGAGGTCACTCCAACGCTGACCACTGAAATCGGCGGCCCCGGATGCTAGTGCCGCCCGAAACAGCGCATGGTCAAAATCGCAGCGCATTGTGAACCAAAGATCATAGGGCGCGCGAAACGAAACCAAGGGCTTGCCTTTCCAGACGAAGTCCACCTGCCGGCTGATCAGGAACAAATCCCTTGAAGGTCGTGCGCCAAAGATGCGGTCAAGTGCCGATAGGCTGCGCCCGGATACCAGCCCACCGCAAAGCTTGTCACGTGGAAAGCTGGCCTTGTCGATCAACGCGACCGACAGCCCCGCCCGGCGCGCTGTCACCGCGGCCGCAGCACCGGCCGGTCCCGCACCAACCACGATCAGGTCAAAAGTTTCGTTTGACTGCGCCATTACGCTCCTTTCCGAGGCTCACACAAACCCACCTGCCTGTCCTTTTCAAGCTGAATTCCTTCAAAAAGGATGAAATCTATTATTTCGTAAGAAGAATCCCTGCTGGTTTTCCCAAGACTATGAGATCGGCAGGGTGTCGTACTCGCTACGTACAAAGTCACCAAAGCTGGTTACAAACGGGCGTTGAATGCCTTGGCGAGA
The DNA here is from genome assembly GCA_964550345.1 of uncultured Aliiroseovarius sp. Taxonomy (GTDB): domain Bacteria; phylum Pseudomonadota; class Alphaproteobacteria; order Rhodobacterales; family Rhodobacteraceae; genus JAAEUB01. The sequence continues at coordinate 1,594 of CAZJYZ010000056.1, forward strand.
GGAACGTAAAAGACATCAAGCGGGCGACACGCAACGAGAAAACGACACTTTCGAAATGGGCTCGAACCGGACCTTCGCCGCGCGTTGCGCAAAGGTCGGCTGTGGGCAGAAAGTGGCACCCTTTGATTTGAGCGGAAAGAGGGTTTTCGCTGCGGCTTTCAATTGTCCGGGAAAAGAGCGCAGAGGTCTTTTTTCACAACGTTTCGACATTTCCGCAGACACTGATTGGCTGACCTGAGATATTTTTTCCCAAGGACGAGCACAAGAAAATCGCCTGATTGGCAATATCCTGTGCACTTACCATCCGCCGGAGTGAGATTTTATCAATATAGTCCTGCTCCATCTCTTCATAAGGTACGCCAATAGCTTCGGCACGGGCTGCGATTACCTGTTCGATGCGCGGCCCCTCTACAATACCGGGAAGGATGGCGTTAACCCGGATGCCGTCCGGACCAAGCTCAATCGCCAGACTTTTCATCAGGCCGACAATCGCCCATTTGGTCGCCGCATAGGGCGTTCGGTACGCATAGCCGAGCCGGCCGGCAACCGAAGAGATGCAGATGATTGAGGCATTTTCAGATTGCTTTAAAAACGGCACCGCGCGCTGCGCGCAATAAACCTGACCCATCAGATTGACGTCAACTGTTCGGCGCCAGTCATCAGGTGACAATGTCTCAATGCCGCCAGTCGGGCCGGCAATCCCTGCATTGTTTACCAAAACATCCAACCCACCAAGCGAGGTTTGAAGGTCTTGAAACAGCTGGGCTACCTGCTCTTCATCTGCGACATCACACTTGCTGCTGCCCCAATCGGGATGGGCTGCCGCACAGTCTTTCAAGGCCTCATCGGAGACATCACAGATATGAAGGCGTGCGCCCGCCGCAGCGAAGGTTTCTGCAATGACACGGCCAATTCCATTTGCCCCGGCGGTCACCAACACACGCAAGCCAGGTTCCAAACCTTTGATTTCAGCCATCAGATATCTCCCTCAAGGATTTACATTAAAAGGCAACTTGATCACCGCCCTTCAGGTCCAGCATCGCGCGGGCTTCTTTCGGGGTGGCAATATCCAGCGACAAGCCTTCCAGTATTTGCCGGATTTTCGTTACCTGATCGGCATTTGATTGTGCCAGCTCTCCCGGAGCAATCCATAAAGAATCCTCAAGCCCGACCCGCACATTCGCGCCTTGCGCCGCCCCCATGGTCGCCAATGGGATCTGATTGCGCCCGGCACCAAGGATGGACCAGTGGTAGTCATCTCCAAACAGCCGGTCAGCCGTGCGTTTCATATGCATCAGGTCTTCAGGATGGGCACCAATGCCACCCAGCAAACCGAACACCGACTGAATAAACAAAGGCGTGCGTGCCAGCCCCCGGTCGACAAAATGCGCAAGATTGTAAAGATGCGAGATGTCGTAGCACTCAAACTCGAACCGTGTGCCGTTTTCATTCCCTATCCGCAAAATGCGTTCGATATCCGCGAATGTGTTCTTGAATACCAGGTCGCGTGAGTTTTCCAGATGTTGGCGCTCCCAGTCATGGGTGAACTCCGGGTAGCGGTCGAGCATTGGGTAAAGCCCGAAATTCATCGACCCCATATTGAGCGAGGCAACTTCCGGCTTGAATGTCGATGCAGGCAGCATCCGTTCCTCGACACTCATATGGGGGCTACCGCCAGTGGTCAGGTTAATCACGGCGTTGCTGGATTGCTTGATCCGAGGCAGGAATTGTTCAAATGCAGCGGGATCCTGCGTTGGTTTGCCGGTGTTGGCATCGCGCGCATGCAGGTGCAGGATCGCCGCCCCAGCTTCGGCCGCCGCTATCGCATCTTCGGCGATTTCACTGGGTGTAACCGGCAAATGGGGCGACATGGTTGGTGTATGTATCGCCCCGGTGACGGCACATGTGATGATGACCTTGCGTTTTTCCCTTGCCATGCGGGTCCCCTTTTCCTGTTCGTAGATCTTAAGGGAACAGGACGACATGATGGCGCGGTCGTCAAGCATAGCATCCGTGATCCTGTTGTGGATTATCATTCTCGCACAGTCCGACCAGTCTGATCTTTTTCTTTCAGGCGGGTGGTCGGAGAATTCTCTATTCTCTTCGCGATCTTGCCCCGGTTCCTGAGGGCGGCACCAAGGCGATCAGTTCGATAATGAGCTATACTGATGACGCTGGCAACTTCTTCACCGGAACATGGGAAAGCGGACCAATGGTCAGCAAGATGCTGCGGTTCCCGACCCACGAATTCGTTCGCGTGCTTGAAGGCGAGGTGACCATCACATAAGAAGACGGCGCCCAACAGACATTCCGCGCAGACGATTGTTTTTTGTGCCCAAAGGCACGGTCTACAGATGGGAAATTCGCGATCGGGTCAAGAAACACTACGCCATTCTCGACGTTTGATGACTGGCACTCCTTAAAAGGCAAATCAAATGGCAAAAGCCCTTCCCACACACTCCCAGACTGTCATCATTGGCGGTGGTTCAATTGGCTGTAATACCGCGTATCATCTAACCAAGTTGGGAATGACCGATGTGGTTGTTCTTGAACGCGATCAGTTAACCAGCGGCACGACATGGCATGCTGCAGGGTTAATTGTTGCCGGATTGCTAAAGTCCGAAGCCGAGTGTGAAATCTACACCCATGGCCGTGATCTTTATGCCAATCTTGAAAAGGAAACCGGCGTTTCAACGGGGTTTCGCGATGTGGGATACCTACAAATTGCGAACAACGAAGAGCGGGTGCACGAGATGCGCCGCCTGGCCCCATTCATGCGACGTCATGGGATAAATATCCATGAAATTTCACCAAAAGAAACCGCTGATTTGTTCCCCATAGGTGACCTGAGTGATGTTATTGCGGGTTTCTACATCCCCGAGGACGGCCGCGCGAACCCTGTCGATGTGACGATGTCTCTGGCCAAGGGCGCACGCATGGGTGGCGCACAAATATTCGAAGGCGTGACCGTCAGCGAGATCATGGCCAAGAACGGTACAGCAACCGGCGTGAAAACCGCCGATGGTCAAACGATTACTGCTGAGAATGTGGTAATCTGCGGGGGCATGTGGTCACGGCAGCTTGGCGCCAAAGCTGGCATCATTCTGCCGCTTCAAGCCGCTGAACACTACTACCTGATCACTGAAAATATCGAAGGTCTTAGCCGTGACTTACCGGTGCTTGAGGACCCCTCGACCTACACGTATTACCGCGAGGAAATGGGCGGACTGATGTTGGGGCTATTTGAGCCGGGCGCCGCGACATGGAACCTAGGCGGTATTCCCGACAATTTTGCGTTTGGTGAGATTGAACCCGACTGGGATCGTGTCGCCCCGCATCTTGAACTGGCCTATAGCCGCGTTCCGTCAACGTTGGACATCGGTGTGCGCAAACTATTCTGCGGGCCGGAAAGCTTCACCCCTGATCTCGCGCCATTGGTCGGGGAAACTCCTGAGCTACGGAACTGCTTTGTTGCGTGCGGTATGAATTCCCTTGGCATCTTGAACGGAGCGGGTACCGGCAAGGTACTGGCGGAATGGATTGTCAGCGGTCACCCACAGACCGACGTCACCGGCATTAACGTCAACCGCTTCACTAAGAACGAAGCGACGCAGGCGTTCCGGCGCGACCGTGGTCCAGAATTGCTCGGTAAGATGTTCGGCCAGCATTATCACAACGAGAGCTTCAATACCGCCCGTAATGTCAAACGCTCGGCTCTCTATGATAGATTGAAGTCCAAAGGAGCTTACTTCACAGAAAGCCATTCTTGGGAATTGCCCGATTGGTTCGCGCCCACGCCTGAAGAAGCGAAGATCGAGAAGTACAGCTGGTACCGCCAAAACTGGTTTGACTGGCACACCGAGGAGCACCGCGCAGCCCGCGAAGACGTCATCGTGATGGACATGTCGTCGATGTCGAAGTTTCTGGTTCAGGGCCGCGACGCCTGTGCATTGATGAGCCGTCTAAGTTGTAACGAGGTCAATGTTGAACCGGGACGCGTGGTCTACACTGCGTGGGTTAACGAGGCCGGCGGGTTTGAAGCCGACCTGACAGTCACACGACTTGAGCAAGACAAATTCCTTGTCGTCGTAGGCGAAAACTCTCACGGCCACACCGAAATGCGGATGCTCCGCCATATCGGCGCGGATGAGTTTGTGACTATCACTGACATCACGCCGGGCATCACCCAAATCAACGTCCACGGCCCCAAGGCACGAGAGCTAATGCAGCGGGTCAGCTTCGCCGATTTGTCGAACGAAGCCTTTCCATTTATGACCGCACAAGAGATCGATGTTGGTTACTTCAACATCCTTGCGATGCGTGTGACTTTTGTGGGTGAGTTGGGCTGGGAACTCCATGTTCCGGCTCTGCACGCCGTACAGGTCTACGATTTGTTGATGGAGGCAGGCGCTGATCTGGGCGTGCGGGATGCGGGCATGCAGACACTTAGTTCTCTGCGCCTCGAAAAAGCCTATCGTGACTTTGGGGTCGACGTGGACAACACAGACAATCCAATTGAGGCGGGTCTTGGCTTTGCGGTGAAGTTGGACAAACCCGGTGGGTTTATCGGCCGCGATGCACTGGCCGAGATCAAAGCGGCGGGCGTACCTAAAACCCGCATGCTGCAATTTCTGCTGAAAGACCCTGAGCCGCTGCTTTACGGAAATGAATGCATTTATCTTAACGGTGAAGAAGTGGGTCACATGCAGATTGGCGCTTATGGTCACACTCTGGGCGGAGCCGTCGGCATCGGGTTCGTGGAAATGGGCACGCCCCTGACCGCATTCATGGTGAACGAGGGAAACTGGGAGGTTGAGGTTGCGGACATCCGCAATCCTGCCACCGCGTCACTCAAGCCGCTCTTTGATCCGACAATGGGAAAGATCAGGTGCTGAGTATCCCCGGTCAAAACCTGCACCCAAAGTGAACCGCTAAGGAGCGAATAGATGGCCCACGCGCCCCGCTAAGATATCTTGTTTAAACCGGTGCAGATCGGCCCGGTCGGGGCCCCTAATAGGTTCATGCAAGCCCCCCCATTACAACGGCATGGGGCGGATGTATCCCGACAGCCTGATTGCTATGCGTGGCATGGAGGCCGAAGGCGGCTGGGGCATCGTTGCCACAGAGCAATGTGACTTCCATCCAACCGGAGACGTGACCCCGTTTACGGAAACCCGTCTTTGGGGTGACATGGATATCCCGTATCTGGCAGGGATGGTGAACGCGGTACAGAAGCACGGAGGGCTGGCCGCTGTTGAACTGGTTCACAATGGCCATGACAGTGGCAATGCCTACAGCCGAGAGATGCCGATCGGACCGATGCATCGCCCGGACACTTGGATGAATCATCCTGTGCAGGCACGCGCGATGGGTAAAAGTGATATCCGCGCCTATCGGCGCTGGCACCGTCAGACGGCCGAAAACGCACGGAAGGCGGGGTTCGACATCGTTGTCGTGTATGCGGGTCATGACGGAACAATGCCATCCCATTTCCTGTCGCGCCGTCACAACCAGCGTGACGATGAATACGGTGGCAATCTGGAAAACCATCTGCGGCTATATCGGGAATTGCTAGAGAAAACGCTAGATGCAGTTGGCGACACCATGGGCGTGATCGCACGTTTCGCGGTGGACGAAATGATGGGCCCAGATGGGTTAGAATGGCAAAACGAAGGCCGCGATGCGATCGAAATTCTGGCCGAGATTCCGCATATTTGGGACGTCAATGTCTCTGATTGGACTAATGATTTCAAAACCTCGCGCTTCGCGCCCGAGGACTATCAGGAAGAATATTTCGCCTTCGTCAAACAGGTCACCAGCAAACCTGTCTCGACCGTCAGACGCTACACCTCGCCCGATGCGATGGTATCGGCGCTACGTCGCGGTATTTTCGACATGATCTGCGCCGCGCGCCCCTCAATCGCGGATCCGTTCCTACCTAACAAGATCAAAGAAGGGCGGGAAGACGAAATTCGCGAATGTATCGGCTGCAATATTTGTGCGGCTTGGAACAATATCTCGGCCCCAATCCGGTACACTCAGAACCCTACAATGGGCGAAGAATGGCGCAAGGGTTGGCACCCCGAAAAGACCACGGCAAAGGCCACGGACTCGCATGTTCTAGTGTCCGCCGGGCTTGAGGCCGCGCATCAGCTGGGCAAACGCGGCTACCGCGCCACCTTGGCCGAAGCAGTCGCACAAGCCGGTGGGCGTGTCACACGCGAAAGCGCCATGCCGAACCTCAACGCAAGGGCACGGGTTCGAGACTATCGTCTTGGGAAAATCGCACCGATGATGAACGTCGGCCTCTACCTCAACAGAAGACTCAGCGCCAACGAGGTGCTCGAATTCAGCGCTTATCACGTGGCGCTGGCCACAGGTGCAACATGGCGACGGGGCGGAGTTGGGCGGCATATCCGGCAAGCGCCCCGATAAAGGATCGATTGTCGTCTTTGATGATGATCAACACTACATGGGCAGCATGATGGCTGAGCTTCTGGCGGGTGAAGGGTATCAAGTCACGCTGATTACGACAGGTCTCTGTGTCAGCAGCTGGACAGAGCACTCGCTGGAACAGGAACACCCCGAAAAACGGTTAGTCGGCATGGGTGTGGAAATACTGCCCCGTCACAGCGTTCTGTCTCTTGGTGGCGGGTTGGTCCAACTGGAAAACCTCGCAACCAGCGAAAAACTGGCGCGGTAGGGCGCATTGGTGCCGGTAACGATGCGGCTACCGAATGAAGCTCTTTATGACGCAGTGAGCGCTGATCAGGACAAGCTCGATGCAGCAGGCGTAAAATCCCTACGCTGTATCGGAGATTGTTACGGCCCCGCAACGATTGGGCGGCGGTTTACGAAGGCCACAGCTATGCCCGCGAACTTGGCACCGAAACCGACCCTGATGGAGTACCGTTCAAGACAGTGAAGTACGATTTGGTACTCGGGGGATGAAAGATTACCGCCCCCCGTTTCAATGTGTGATTGATTTTCTCACGCATTGGGCCTTCGCTTGTGTACTGAGTAAGCCAAGACGTGACATGCACTATTTTTATCTGTTTCTGGCAATCCTGACCGAAACAGCCGCCACCATGCGCTGCAAGCAAGTGAACAGTTCACCCGCTTGGGACCTGCGTTTGTGGTTGTAGTTGGCTATGCGGCCTAATTTTACTTCATGGCACACGTGCTGAAATTCATGCCAGTTGGCCCACATATACATTCCCTGCCGTTCCTATTAACGTCGTCGCTATGACGGAACCTGATATTCTTGACAGCCGGTATTCGTGGGCGCGGCTCGGTGTTACTTTGTTGATTGCCATGATCGGCAACGTGGGTATGTGGGCCATCATTGTCATCATGCCAGCGGTGCAAAACGAGTTTGCAGCTCTCAGGGCGGAGGCCTCTATTCCTTACACGTTGACGATGATTGGCTTCGCGCTTGGGAATCTGGCGATTGGCCGTGCCGTTGACAAGTTCGGCGTCACAACAGCGCTTATTGGATCGGCGATCGTCACTGCCGCAGGATTTGCCCTGGCTGCCGCAAGCGGTTCGATATTGGTGCTTTCTGCGATGCAGTTTGCCATTGGGTTTGGCACAGCCGCAAGTTTCGGACCACTGATCGCTGACATCTCGCACTGGTTCGTCCGTCGGCGTGGCATTGCCGTGGCAATTGCTGCAAGCGGAAATTACCTGTCAGGCGCAATCTGGCCTCTCCTGTTAAGTGGAATACTGACAGACTTTGGGTGGCGCACCGCCTATGTTGTGCTTGCCGTTTTGTCCGTGTTTTTGATCGTTCCACTATCGTTATTACTTAGACCCAGGGTTCCGGATGAAGCGACAGCACATGCCAACCAGGTGTCCGGGTTAAACGCGCGATCTGTCAATTTCTCTCCCAAGATGTTGCAATGGCTTCTGGGATTGGCCGGTGTCGGATGTTGCGTGGCAATGTCCATGCCGCAGGTCCATATCGTATCTTATTGTGTGGATCTGGGATACGGCCCGGCAATCGGTGCAGAGATGCTTTCACTAATGCTGATGGGAGGCGTCGTGTCTCGGTTGATCTCCGGGCTATTGGCGGACAAGCTGGGTGGGATTTTGACCCTTCTGATCGGGTCCACGCTGCAATGCATCGCCTTGTTCCTCTATCTGCCATTCGATGCCATGGTGCCACTTTATGTCGTAAGCCTAATCTTCGGCTTGTCTCAGGGCGGCATTGTTCCGAGCTACGCGGTGATTGTCCGCGAATACCTCCCGGCCAAGGAAGCTGGTGCACGTGTCGGGTTCGTGATTATGGCGACGATCATCGGCATGGCTCTTGGAGGTTGGATGTCTGGCTGGATCTATGACCTGACGGGGTCGTATCAAATGGCGTTCCTAAACGGCATTGCGTGGAATTTCCTGAACATCGGAATTGTGGTTTTGATCCTGTTCAGGTCTCGTTCGAAGAATCACCAGATGATGCCCGCTTGAAGTCCTTGACGATCTTCGCGCCAGGGCTTTTGCATATTCCAGTTGTATGTCTCATCTTCCACTCCTCAGTGGTTACGATGAGCCCGAAACACTCTCTTATCAAATTACCCTAATTGGGCCCATAGGCGCTTACGTCAGACACTATAGCCACAAAGGTCGGCAGTTACACGTTCACCTCTATATCCACCCTATAAAGAGTATTGAGTGGGGTGAAAAGGAACCGCTTGGGATACAGTAATAGAGTAACCTACTGTTTTGCGGTAATATTTATTATGGTGAAACAGAATGAAGTAGTAGTGCATCATCCACCTCGGGCACCATTTCAAATTGTTTTAACGCCTGAAAGAAGCATTTCGCCAATGCCTCGTCGCGACGAGCGATGCCAGTTATACTGCCCGCCGTGTCGGCCTAGGAATCCGATAGCGTGGTCAGGCCAAAGTCATCGAGGATGGCATAGACCGGCGGTAGCACGAGGATCACCACCGTAACTGCAGCCATAAGGCCAAAGACCAGGCTAGCGACCAGAGGGACAAGGATTTGGGCCTGCAGACTGGTTTCGGTCAATATAGGCACCAGACCCACAACCGTCGTAACCGTCGTCAGAAACATTGCCCGAAATCGCATCCTGACAGCGCGAGAGGCCGCCTGCCCAACACTGCCTGCTTCTGCATGTTCATGCTTGATGAAATCTACGAGCAGGATTGAATTGTTCACCACAACACCGGCAAGCGCAACATAACCAAGCATGCTGGGCATTGAAAAATCCAGTCCCATTGCCATATGACCGAAAATGGGACCGGCAAGGGCCAAAGGGATAACCAACATAACCACAATAGGCTCGATATATGACCGAAACTGAAATGAAAGCAGTGTAAAGACACCAAAGAGACCAATAACAAAGCCCTTTATCATCGAGATTTGCGTTTTTGTTGCCTCGGCGCGCTGACCTTCGACGTCAAGTTCAATCCCCGGATTGCGGGCAAGCAGGTCGGGGACAAAGCGGGCAAGTGTGTCGGACACGATTGCGTTGGCATTGGCTATACTGGTGTCAATTGTGCCCTGAACGGTAACCGTGCGAACCCCGTTATCGCGGTTGATGCGGCTGACGCCCCTGCCAAGTTCAACATCGGCAACAACAGAGAGCGGCACAGCTATGCCGTCAGGCCGGGTAATGACAAAATCATCGAAGACACGCATCCGGCTGGCATCCGCCTCGGCAATTTGTGCTGTAACCTCGATCGTGCTTCCATCCACCTGCATCTCACTGATCGTGGTGCCGAAATAGGCCGTGCGCAGCTGGTCAGCAACCATTGCAGCCGTGATGCCCATGGGGCCAGCCGCCTCGGTCAGGGTTACGCGCATCTCGCGTTTGCCCGGGCGCAGGTCATCCAGCACTGACGTCACTCCCTGATAGCTCCACAACCAATTCGTCAGCTCGACCGCCGCTTCTTTCAGCTCTTCAAGGTCTTCGCCCTTCAGACGCATGTCGAGCGCAATGCCCGCAGGGCCAATCGTAGACTCGGCGTATTTCAGGCTGATCACGTCGGGAACGTCCCCCACAGCCTCTCGCCAGGCCGCCATGATCGGGTCGGGGCGCAGGGTGCGCTGGGCGGATGGCAGCAGATCAACGGCGACAGTGGCAACATGGGCACCCGCCTCAAAGGCATCGCGGTTGACGCCGTATTTGACCGTAACATGGCGTACCAAATCGGCCCCGCCGGGTTGTTCAGGCGCGAAACGGGTGTTGATCTGTTCTAGCCCTGCCAGCAAATCTTCAACCACCTCTTCGGTACGCGCCTGCGGGGTGCCCTGTGGTAACAGAACACGCGCTTCGACCACATCTCCGTCCAGCTCGGGGAATGCCGTGAACTTCAGGTTACCCCCGGCAATTTGGGACACCGAAACGAATAGCAGTGCCAAAATCGCACCAGCCACGAGATACCGCGCCCGGATGGCAAGGTCAGCCACCTTTCCGGCACCTTCGCGCATCCAGTCCATGGCATTTTCCACCCATCCGGCCATGCGGCTTTTTCTTCGGTGTTCAAGGCTGTGAACCAGGTGGTGCGGCAGGATCAGAAAGGCTTCGACCAGTGAAACGGTAAGTACAAAGAGCATGACTGCGGGCACCACACGCAGCACCGCGCCCAGATCCCCTTTGAGGAATGCCAGTGAGCCAAAAATCATTGCTGTCGTAGTGAAAGAGGCCAGCACGTTGGGAAAGACCTGGGCCGCGCCCTGAATTGCTGCCTCTAGCGGCTTCAGACCGCGTTCACGCTGACGGGCGATGTTTTCAGAAATCACGATGGCGTCATCCATCAAGAGGCCAATCACGATGAGAAGCCCGATCGTGGTCATCAGGTTCAGCGAATAGCCCAGCGCCGCCATGATGGCGATGCCGCCCATGAACGACACCGGCAAACCCATTGCGACCCAGAAAGCAAAGCGAAAACCGAACACGATCCATAGCACAGCAAAAACCAGCGCGAGCCCCTGAAGGCCATTCACCAGAACCAGCATCAACCGCTCACGGATCACCGAGGCCCCGTCCGAGGTAACCTCGATCGTTACGCCGGCGGGGGCCTGTGCGCGCTCGGCCTCGATAAACGCTGTCAGAGCGTCGATGGTCTCCAGCGAATCTTCGGCCCGTGTTTTGGTTATGTCGAGCACCGCAGCGGGGCGGCCATCGAACAGGATCATGTCATCCGAGCTGGCATAGCCTTCTCTTATTGTCGCAATTTCACCAAGACGAACCTGCCCGCCACCTGACGAGGCACGCACCACAATATCGGACAGGGCTTCGGCGCTCCGACGCTCCTCAGCCACCCGGATCAGCAGGCTTTCGGCCACGCCGTCAAGACTGCCTGAGGGGACATCAAGGCTTTCAGCTCCAACCGCACGCACGATATCCGAAACCGAAACACCATATCGGCGCAGCGCTTCCGGGCGCAGTTCAATGCGCAGCTCCAGCGGCGGAAATCCCCGGATATCAACTTTGGGTATGTCCCCCCAGCGCAGCATTCTTGTGCGCACTTCTTCCGCATAGGCTTCTAGCTCCGGGCGCGAAGTGGGGCCGGTTATTGCGACCGAGGCAACGAAATCGGTCAGCCCGAGGGGGCGTATTTGTGGGGGTTCAGCGCGCTCGGGGAAATCAGTGATCGCCTCGACTTCACTGGATATTTCAGCGACGAACCCCTGAAAGTCACTGCCTTCGCGCATCCGGGCCACCGCCCGGCCCAGCCCCTCACGCGCCTCACAGGACGCCGTATCAAGGTCAGTTACTGCGTCGAGGGCCGTTTCGATGAGTTCGCAAATACCGCTTTCAACATCCTCGGGGCGCGATCCCGGATAGGGCACGCTTATCTCAACCTCGCTGGGGGCAGAGCGTGGAAAGGTTTCGCGCAACAGCGACGGTCCTGCTACGATCCCGGCGGCCAGAAGGACCAGCATAAGCAGGTTGGCTATGGTTGGATGGCCAGCAAAGAAACGGATCACCGCATCGCCTCCAGTTCAGCCTCAAGCTCTGTATCCTCAACCGGGGCCAGAAGCATTCCCGGAAGGACAACGGCCGGGTCACTGACCACAATGCGCTCACCAACAGCAAGACCCTCGGTGACAACCGCAATTTCATCCTGAACCAGTGGGGAAACGACTGGCCTTTCGACCAAACGGTCATCCCCATCCACAACCAGCACGACACCCTCGCGCAATGCATGACGCGGCAACACGATGCCCGATTGGGGTTTGCCTGATACAGCCACCTCAACAAACATCCCTTTGGTTAACGGTGGGCGATCGCCGGGTGAGGCGCCAGAATAAGCTCCGTCAACGACGACAATTAAACCAAGTGTACCGGTCTTGGGGTCAATCGTGTCGCTGACCCTGTCAACACGCGCGGACCAAGTCAGATCTTCGTCTCCAAGATCAAGTCGCACATCTGCTGTAAGATCCAGCCCCTGTAGAACTGCCGTTATGGTGGTCGGGTCGGCGGCATAGGCCGCAGCGTCGGGTGCGGAAAGCCTCAGGAAGCGCCTGAGTTCCGCCACCGAAACCTGAGCCTCAACCTGAGCAGTTGCAACACCGTCGAACATCGCAGTGACCTCACCTGCCCGCACAAACCGGCCCGGCTCGACCGATGTGCTGGCAACCCGCGCCGTAAAGGGCAAAACAAGCGCGGTGCGTTCAAGGTTAAGCCTGGCCGTCGCCAAGGCTGCTTGCGACACAGCAATCTGTTCCTGCTGCACGGTCAGTTGTGTTGGGATCAGCGCCAGCGCGCTTGCGATCGACTGGACCTTTTGTCGCTGCCCAAGATGGGCTGCGCGGGCGGCATCCAGTGTGCTTTGCGCCACGGTGCCGCCCGCGTGCAATGCTTCGGCGCGGGCCAGATCGGCCTCTTTCAACGCTAATACATCAGTTTCTATGGCAAGGGCGGCATTCTGGTTTTGTTGCGAAACAGCAAGCTCCGCCAACTTCGCTTCTGCAGCGCGAATATTGGCCTCGGCCTGGGCCACGGCAAGGCGGTAATCCTCGTCCGCGATGCGCAGCAAAACTGTGTCCGCCGCAAGCACTGCACCCTTAACCAGATCCGGATGCGTCCAGACAATTGTACCGCCAACCTGAGCGATTGCCTCAAAGGTCCGCGATGGTGCTACCAACCCATGCCCGATAACAACCGGGGCTACCGCACCTTCGGCGGCTGTGACTACGCGCACCGTGGTGGCACGCTCGACCTGCTCAATCTGCGCCGGGGGCGCCTTGGTCTTAATAGTATAGGCCAGAATTCCGACCCCCGCCGCAACCAGTGGAAGGGTCATCAGTATCACTTTGAAACCGCTATGCATTATGCCTCACTTTCCCGCGCGAAGGCAGAGAGTTGCAGGTCAAGAAGCCTCGTTCCGTCTGCGACCAAATTCGAGACATCGCGTGTAAGAAGGAGGCGTAAGACGAGACTTTGCAGCACCCCCATTATGAGGGCGGCCATGTCACGCACGTCAATATCTATGTCCAACTCACCGGCCCCCTGCGCGGCGGCGCAGGTGTTGACAAGTACACGTTGAAACTCGGCCATACGCGATTGCATAGCTACTCGCACTACCGCATCTTCACTGTTCGGGTCGCGGGCCAGCATGATCTCAGGCAGAGCAGGCGTGCGACTGATCAGGAAAAGATGGCCAAGAATAAGTGACCGCAATCGTTGTTCCGGCGTGCCGTTCGTCGATTCAGCCTGAGAGATATTCGCTGAGACTTCAGCACCAAGCCGCTCGGTTATAGCGGCCCACAGATCGGCCTTGGACCGGAAATGGCGATAGATCGCGGGCTGTGTCACACCGAGGCGCTCAGCTATTGCCACCGTTGTCACCCGGTTTGGACCACCTTCAAAGGCAAGCGTGAGTGCAACATCTAGTATCTCAGCCTTACGCCCTCTGGCCGGCTCACCGTTCATTTCGGCGCACCCCGCCACAGCCAGATCGCAACCCCCGCCCAGAGAACGAAGCGAAATCCCAGCGCCCCGATTGTGCGCATTTCGTAAGCCTGTCCGTTCACCACGGCAAAAGCGAGCCCTATGGCGACCAATGCCGTCGCCACTGCGATCAGCGTGGCCAGTGTCCCGGCCCAGCTACGAGCGCTCCAAATCCCTATCGCCGTTGCAACATAGACAAATCCGGCCGCGAAATTGAACCATACGACGAAGGGAATGACGTCACCCGCCAGTTCAAGCGCGCTGCCAAGACGAAGCGCCACAGATCCTCCGGAAAAAATCGTCATAACCCCGAAAACACCGGTGAAAAAACCAACGGCTCGGTGCGTGAAGCTTGTGGATGAGGCGTGCATAATCGTTTGCTCCTGATAAATGTTATACCTCTATAACATGTCTCTTACCCTGAATTTCAAGCCCTAGAACACATTTTCCGGGTTGCCTGTACTTTTTGCAAAGATGCCAAAGGAAAAGTGGGACTTCTCAGTCAAGGTTCTTCCGGTCCGGCAATGCCCGCCTTAGAATCGAGGTTGAAGCAATTTAACAAACGGTTTTTGCACGAATTATCCTCGTGGCCACAACATGTCATTGTCAGACATAAATAGGGGTGCGCGTCGCCGCGCACCCCAAGATAGTTCTAGGTTTTGGTTCTAAAAAATGAAAACGAGTGTACTCGATACTGTCCCAGTTAAATCGTAACGCTAATTCCCTCTTTAGTCTCGCTCACATAGTCCTCAAAAAAAGTCTGTACTAAGGAGTAATTAGTGCACTATTGATAATAAACACTCAGTTAAATTGCTTCTGGAGTATATTTAAAATGGAAAAAGAAGTACATTTTCGCTCTTCAGTTCTTGTTAACGGTGATGTTCTTAAGATGGACAGAAAGGCAGCCAGCCATACCCAGCAATCGTTTAGCGCCGCTTGTGGTTCAGTCTCTCTCGCGACTGTACGCAGGGCCGAACAGGGACACAGGATCGTCATTTCCTTACTCGAGATGATGGCAAAAGTCCTGGGTAACCCAACTGAAAAGTACATCCGCCATGAGATTATCAACGAGAAATCCGAATACTCGATATCAATTGATGGGGAGTGGGTCGGTTTCTACGTCGAAACAGATCGCGGTGCTACGCCATACATGGTTGAAGAAGATATAACATTTCATCAGACCGGAAATCGGATCACGGGAACCTCGGTCACAAGGGATCCTGTGGAAGAGCGTCATGAACAGTTTGAGGACTGCAAAGTTGTACATAACGCGGTGATGGGTCTGCACCATGTCGACGGTTGGCAAGCACCGTTCGGAATTGGAACGTTCATTTTGAAATCGTCGCGAAATGACGATTGGCTTGAAGGCTTCTCTTCGTGGCACGATCCGGATTCCGACCGGATCGAAACGACCCGCTTCATTATCGTGCGAAAAAACAGCCTTAGCTTTGACAAGTATTACAGTGAAGCAAAACAGATCATCACCAACGATATTCCGCTTTATGAACTGCGTAAGCTGATGGAATCCGGATACAGTATGGAAAGCTCGATCAGGATGTTGTCAAAAGCTTCCGGGCCCTAAGAAACGGGTCAATCCCGCACCCAGCTTTCTGACGCAATAAATGCATGGGCTTGCTGCAGGGCCTTACCGGGGAAAGCCTGTTCACGCCGATACAAATACACTTGCCGCATGTCAGGCAGATCAGTAATCGGGACGAACTTCAGCCCATCGGGGGCGAAGTTCATAACGGACCGGGGCAAGACTGTAACCCACTGACCCAGACGGACCATAGCCAGCAGGGATTGTGTGTTGTGGACGGTAACATTGACTGTTTCCAGACCGGCGCGAAACCTGGGCGTCTCAATATGGTTACATAGAGTGTTTCGCAAAAAGGGCACTTCCAGTACATCGCTGATCGTGACCGGAGCCTTGTTCTGGGCCAACGGATGAGCCTCAGCACAAACCAGCCCGAACCGGTCCCTGAGCAATGGCGAGACTTCAACCCCGTTAAGGGCATGACGCGCCGAAGCAATGCCTATGTCCGCCAAATTCTGTACCAAAGCGTCAATAACCTGCTGCGTATCAGTATCGCGCAATTCAATCTGCAGACCCGGCTCGAGCGATGATATGTGCTGGACCAAAGGAGGATAGACAAGAGCCGCAATCGAAGGCACTGCGACGACGCGTAAAAGTCCCTGAGGGGCGCTTGCCGAGGTTTCGATGGCCTGTATCGTGCTGTCAAATTGGCGCAACTGCCTCAACCCGAGGGTCAAAACCTGCTCGCCCAGAGGCGTTAGTCTGTTTTTACGTTCACTTTCGAACAACCCGTTTCCAAGGTGTTTTTCCAACTGTTTCAGGGTCATCGACAAAGCAGATTGTGTGCGCCCAAGTTGTCGGGCCGCGTCTGCCAGGTTACCGGTTTGCGCCACAACGCAGAAACAACGGAGCATTTCAATCTTGATCGCCACGAGTTCAATCTTTCTGTAATTTACTTCAGAAGTTTGAATTTGACTGATGTATGAAATTTTGTCCACTCTGAGCCGACCATTTCAGAAATTCGAGGCCCGGTGTGATTCAGAAAATATTTGCAGCCAGCGACGCTAAGAACGAAAGCCGCAACCCGCCGCACCGCTTCGTTCTCAATGAGATCTACGGGCCACTTGAAATGCGCGGCGCGGCGGCCGTATTCCCCACCGGCGTTAGGTCCGTCCTTTTCAACGCGGGGGTACCGGGCTGATGCGTATTGACGGGTTGCAATATGCCAATTGGTCGGAAAAAATCTTCCGCCAATTGCGCTCCGGTGGAGTTGACGCCATCCATGTCACAATCGCCTATCACGAAAGCTTTCGCGAGACGGTTCTGAACTTTGAGAAGTGGAACCGTTGGTTTGAACAATATCCGGACCTGATCATGAAAGGCCAATGGGCGTCCGACATTGATTTGGCCCGTGAAACCAACCGCACAGCAGTATTCTTTGGCTTTCAAAACCCAAGCCCGATGGAAGATGACATCGGGCTAATCGAAATCCTACACTCTCTAGGCGCGCGCTTCATGCAGCTGACCTATAACAACCAATCCCTGTTGGCGACGGGGTGTTATGAGGACGAGGATAGCGGCATCACCCGCATGGGGCGGCAGGTCATCAAGGAAATGAACCGGGTTGGGCTGGTGGTGGATATGAGCCATTCCGGCGACCGCTCAACCATCGAAGCCGCTGAGGTTTCCGAACGTCCCATCGCCATTACCCACGCGAACCCCTTCGACTGGGCCCCTGCCCTTCGCAACAAACGAGATAATGTGATCCGTGCGGTGACGGAAAATGGCGGCATGCTGGGCTTTTCCATCTACCCGCACCATCTGAAAGGCAAATCCGCATGCACGCTTACCAGCTTTTGCGAAATGATTGCGCGTAGTGCGGACCTTTACGGGGTCGAGCATTTGGGGCTCGGCACGGACCTGTGTCAGGATCAGCCCGACAGTGTGGTTGAGTGGATGCGCGTTGGCCGCTGGTCAAAAGAGATTGATTTTGGCGAAGGATCTGCCTCCGCTCCGGGCTTTCCGGACATGCCCGACTGGTTTCGCGACAACCGCGATTTCGGCAATATCGAAGCAGGCCTGAAAGACATAGGAATGAGTGAGGACGAGATCGCCGGTATCATGGGCGCGAACTGGTACCGGTTTTATGCAGAAAACTTCACGCCTCAGAGCGTGTCAAAGGAGAGCTAAATGGTTGAAATTCGCGCGCCCGAAACAGTTATGCGCCTTGCCCGTCTAGGGTCGATGCACCAATGCCGATTGAGCTTCATGCGCCAGCTTACCCGCCGTATGGCACGGGAAAACTGGAGCTTCACACGCCACGCCTTTGAAATCGACGAAAAGGGCGTGGGGCATGCCGTCTATACGGCGCAAGGCCCCGAGCGCGCCTATTCGCTGGTTGCCTTCGCGCACGATCTGCCTAAGGAAATGCGCTCGGATCGGGTGATCGCCACGGCATGGGATGCAACGTTCACATTGTTTGACGGTGTTCCCACCGACGACGACATAGCGCGTCTGGCAAAAAACATTCCATATCAAGAGGCGGGGCGCGTCAGCGAAAGCGAAATCTCCGTTTCGCGCGCCAACCGCTCGGTGCGGCTGTGGGAACATATCGTCGAGGCGCTGAGCCAGGGACGCCAGCCAGATGCTGAAAAGCTGGAAGCAGTTGGATATCTGATGCGCACCACCGCGGTTTATGGTTCGGGCAAGCTGGGTGCGGCGGACCGCGAGGATATTGCAGACCGGCCCGAGATGCAGGCACCGTTTCAGGCCGAAATGCTATCGGTCTACCTGACCCGTTGGTTCGTGCGTGATCTGGTCGAACATATGGCCCAGGCCCGTGATGGCGCCAATGCGGTATCCCTGGCACCCGCAATGGCGCAGCATCTGGGCATCGGTAATTCGACCGGCCTGGGACTTGCGCCCTATATCGTTAACCACCCGGTATTGTTTAACAATTGGATCAAGGCGCGCGAAGAAGCGATTGCGCGGGTGCGTAACGTTTCAAAGGCCACTGCAGACGAGATTGCAACCTTTCACAACCTGGCGGAGCGAAGTGATGTTTTGGTGGAAAAGTGGCGTTCAGAACATCCCCTCCAGATCAAAAAACTGGCTGATCTGACACGGGATATGACCCTTCTGAAGACCCACCTTGCCAGTAATGATCTGACAGGCCCTGCACCTTGGGATGCTCTGATACTCTGGTCCGAAAGGACTCTGAGCATTGAAGGGCAGGAGCTTGTCGCCTCGTTGATCCTTGAGCCTCACGGCGACCTTGTGGACCAGTTGGGGGCAAAGATGCACGATGCCAATCCGGATGCCTTCATCATCGATGGTGCGCAACCGGTACGGCAGGTCGCAGATCAAATCCGCACGGTCTTTGGCTGGGCGTTGGAGCTTGACTGGGAGGCGCCGGAAAACTGCGCGCGAGCTTGGTATGTTTCCGAAGAAAAGCTGGAACCACGTCTTGGGGAACGCTTTGACGAACCGATTGCGGAATATGAGCAACCTCTGGCCCCGGCGCGCGATGCAAGCTTGGCCTACCGCGACCTTGCAACGTGGGATCAAACGGCACCGGTTGCAGATTTCCTTAAGCGGCACCCGCAACACCGACACACAATCCGGCGCGCGCAAATCTCGGCCATCGCGCCATATGGCGAGATCCGCGACAACACCATTGGTGCTGACGTAATGCCCATCGACATGTTGCGGGTAAAGCTGGCCTTTTTCGGCGCTACCCATTTTGACCCGCGTTCAGACCGGTGGGTGCGTATCAACATGTTCTCGGACGCACCCTACCCACCTGACCTGACACCGGCCAATGCCGATCTGTGGGTTTACCCGGAGGAATCCTCAT
>CAZJYZ010000057.1:0-896 GCA_964550345.1 uncultured Aliiroseovarius sp.
CCCCCATGCGTGATATTCACGGTCGCAGGGATGAGACCGGTATAGGGGTGGGTGTATTTTTCAAAATACGCCCAGGCGCGGCGCGCATCTTCCATGAAGACTTCTATCTCGGCTGGGCTGTAGCCCTTATGCGCCTCGCCTTCGCTGGATTTGGCGGCCATGGTGCGCCGGTATCGTTTGTCAATCGGCGTATGGGACAAGACCGCATTCGCCATGCCCTCGACCCCGACAAAGGTGGTGACGCCGTCCGCCGCAAGGGCCAAAATTTCGCCCTGCAGCGCCATGACGCCAAACCGATTGGCAAGGGCCCCGGGATGGATAGACAAGATGAAATCAACCGAGCTTCCCTTGGGCCAGATATCGGCCCCTGCCTCGACCGGGGCGGTAAGGCTGATTTGTGGTACCTGCAGCATGGCACAATCATCCAGCCCGGAATGCCCGGATGCCGAGGGTACCGGCAAAACCCCCATCCCCGGTGGCAATAGCCCGGATGTGTCCACGACCGGCGCGCCCTCTGCGTCACAGGCCAGCCCTACCGGAACAATTGGTGCACCGACCCCATCAGCCTGTTCGTTTTCGCCAACCCAATACCCATTCAGACGCGCCGCATCCTCATCAGGCCAGAATTGCACAGGAATACCGCGGCTTTCCAACCAGTCGCCGAAAGCAGCTATATCGCCTTCCTGTGGCCCGAAAAGCTGCGCCGAAACATATCGGGTAAAGCGGTAATAATCGCGCAGTTGTATATCGGAAACCGGCATGATGGAGATTTTCCCGGCAAGTTCCCCTGCCCTCAATTTCCGCGAAACGTCCCCTGCCCATTTGCGCAATATATCTGTCGACAGGTCCGAAAATGTCTTGGCCGAAAGGTATAGCAAACGGTTTGCCTCGCTCCG
>CAZJYZ010000057.1:906-19259 GCA_964550345.1 uncultured Aliiroseovarius sp.
TGGCGGTCCAGGGCGAAACCCAATCCCCACCGAAAAATCGCACCACCCCGTTGGGCCAGCTTTCCGAGCGGGTCGGCCCACTTGCGCCCGGATAAACCAGTACGTTTCGAAAGCCTGACGTGCGGATGCCGATGGGGGCTGTGGGTTCAGCCCGTGCTTCGCACAGAATTGTACGCACCGGGAAATCCGCCGTGCCATCTGACAGCGCGCCCAATTGCCCCCGCAAATCAAAGGCAGCGCGGGCCTGAAAATATGGCGACATATCGGCAAGGTCGTCGACCACCACAGCCAATTCCAGCGCCGGGTTACGCGCGCTCAGCTCTTTCAGGGTTTCAAGGTAGGCGTTTCCCTCTTCGCCCGTGAAACGCACGGCACAGGTCAGCCAGATATCGGCCTCAAGCAGAGTATCGACCACCGCAAACAATTTGGCAGGGTCAGTTTCCGGCGTCACATCGGTCAAAACCAGCGCCGTTGCGGAACTAAAGGTTGCGCCTGAAAGTGCAACAGGGGAGCCACTAAATGCCCCCAGAGCCACACTTGACGCAAGAAACGTCCGCCGGTTCATGCCGCCTTTTGTAACTGCAGCATATCGTGGCGTTTGCGACGGTGTTTTCCCCAAGATGCAAATCCTCCGGTCGTCGCCCGGATCAGGGCGCGTATGGTCGATACATACAGGATTTGACGATAGAAAAAACGCTGAAATGGGAACAATAACAAGAGCCAGAGCTTTTCGTCACGATCCCTGCTCAGGGCGTAAGCGGCAAAAACCAATTCCAGCACCGGAAGGGCCAGATAAGCAAACAGCATCGTTCCCAATGCGCTGGTCGCCATGGCACCAAATTCACCCGCCCACTGGCCTGTGAAATAGGTGGTTATCAAGGACAACAGGAACAGATCAGCAATGGGTGCCAAAAGAGCAAGCAAATTGCCGAAAATGAACAGATCGGGGATGGAAACCAGACCGATCACACGGCCCTCACGTATTGCCCCTTTGTGTTTCCACGCATTTTGCAGCATCCCAAGGGACCAACGCAATCGTTGACGCATCAGCATTCGTACGCTTTCCGGTGCCTCGGTATAGGCGACCGCCTTGTCTTCGTAACTGACACGATATCCGGCGCGGTTCACCGAAATGGTGACATCCGCATCCTCGGTCAGGGTGTCGTGACTATAAAGCCCTGCGTCTTTCAGTGCCTCGGTGCGCCAGGCTCCAATTGCGCCGGGAACCACAAGCATACCGTTTATCTTGTCATAGGCGCGCCGTTCGAAATTCTGTGAAATGGCATATTCCAGCGCTTGCAGCCGCGTTACCAGATTTATGCGGTTTCCAACCACGACTTTGCCTGCAACGGCACCTACGCGGGCGTTTGAGAAATGTTTGACCATATGGCGCACCGCGTCGGGGCGTATTTGGGTGTCTGCATCAATGCAGATGACAATCTCGGCATCCGTATGCCTGATTGCGGTATTCATCGCCCCCCATTTTCCACGGTTAAGCTGCGCAAAGGCATGCACGCGGTAATTATGGGTGAGTTTCTGCATTTCCTCAAAAGTGCATCGGTCGAGCCATCGTCGACCAGGATCACGTCGAAATTCGAATAATCGCTCTGCAGCACCCGCCGGACCGAATTGGCAATGCCTTTTTCTTCATTATGCGCCGGGATGACAATTGTGACTTTCGGTTCACGTGAATCCCGTAATGGTCTGATTTCTTTGTGCAAAAGAACCAATACAAAAACCACAATGGCCCGGAAAATTCCGATGCAGAGCACTACCCAGAAAATCGTTTTCAACGAGAACCAGGAAACCGACAGCATCTCAAAAGACAACTTGTCAAATATGGGCCAGGCACCGTCTATCGGTGGCATCAACACGTCTGGGGTGACCCCCAGAAGGTCCCCAAGCGAGGTGAATTCATACCCAAGGGCGGTAAGTTCGCGGATCAGAATGGGAATGGCGGCGACGGTGGCTTCGCGGTTATCGCCCCCATCATGGAACAACAACACATTGCCGTTGCCTGCCTGCAATTCCTGATGGACGTAGTCGACGATTTCCTGAGTGGATAATCCCTCCCAGTCTTTGGGGACGATCTCCATGCCCGCGATAATCGCTCCACTTGCCTGCGCTGCGGCGAGTGAAACGACCCGTTCCTCGGCAATAGGGCCGCCAGCACGCTGGAATGGTTCGCGGTAAAGCCGCGTTTCACGCCCGGCATAACCTGCGATCAGTTTTTGCATCATGGACAGCTCAAGCTCGCTACGCGAGCGAGAAACTTCTTCCATACGCGGATGCGAAAATGTGTGGGAGCCGACCTCGTGCCCTTCTTCGAACATTCGTACCAGCAGGCCAGGCTCTTCCAGAACCCGGGCTCCGACGACAAAAAAGGCGCCTGGCACGCCTGCTTCCTTCAGGGCATCAAGGATGTCGCGAGTATATTCCGGATGAGGGCCATCATCAAAAGTCAGGACCAGTTTATGCGCTGCCGGCTTGCCGTAGCGCTCTAACCGATATGGCTCGGGCAGCCGTGCATATTCCACCGCCTCAATCCCACCGGTCTGATCTGAGAAACGCACGAAGCGCAATCCATTGGCCGCCCTTGAAAGCACCCGAAGGAACGGACCTTCGCCCTGATAATGGATGTAGTTCGAAAGCCGGATACTGCTCAGGGCGGTTGAAATTGCGCCCCGGTCGCGAATGTCAGCCGCAAATAAGGGCCACAGCCCCGGATCCTCCTGCCCCAAAGACCAAACGGCTACATTGTTAACACCAAGCTCATTGAGGATGCGCAGCTGATTATATGCTGAAACTGCGTCAAGCATCCAAACACGGTGGCTGCGCCCGTCCGCATCGCGATAGGTGGAAAAACCATTTGCAGCCTCGGGGGAAAACCCAATTTCCCCATCGCCCTGCGTAATCCCCTGCAAAGCCTCGCCGTAGGGCAGAAATTCCGGCAATGGCTGGCCGATTGTCCACCTGGCGGCAAAGGCACCGATAGCGACGGTAAGGCGGTCAGGTCCGATACCCTCGATTGCCTGTTCAACCACGGTGCGGAAAAACGTCTCGTCCGCCAACGGCGACGGGATCGAGCCGGCCCATGGTTGGTTGAAAACTTTCAACACCACCTGATCAAAGTGCTGCGTAATGGTTTTATCAGTCCATGCCTTCTGGTCCGCTGGTAACACCACGCAACTTGTCAGGTCACCTTCCCTGAAAATCCTGTCTGCCCGCGCAAAGAATGGCTTCAAACTGGAAATTTGTGCGTCACCCAGTTGATTGAAATCCAGACAAACACCCGTAGCCTCATAGCTTCGCGCCGTAGCAACCAGTGTTTTGAGAACACGATTAGCCCCGGTCGGATCTAATAGCGCATCCAATATTCCCTCCTGCCCGAGGGGCGTCGACAGGCTCACAGTGGGCAGCAGGCTGGACGTATCGGGTGCGGCGCGCAGAAAGTCTTCAACCCCCTGTCGTACATCCTGTGACTGAACCTGAAGCTCAAGACCATCCGAGCCGAACTTGAATGTGAACCAATCCGGCATGGCGACATCAAGCTCACCACAATTGCTTTCAAGCGATAGTGGTGCCTGTGCTTTAGCAGTCGGCAGATGCCCGTAAACCTGCCAGGGAGTTGAAACATTCGCCATAGCGGCCATTGCTGGCACTGACTGCGCCTCGCAAGGTTGAGAGGTGCGGTAATAATCGGCGAAAGTTGGCTGGATACCCTCAGTATGCTCATGCCCCGGGGGCAACATTGCATGCGTATTTTGTTGCTCAACGATCTGACCTGCCTGCCAGCGAAAAGTCAGTTCGTCCACCATGCCTGAAATTGGAACGGCCGCCCCGATAAAGACAATCGCCCAGGAAACCACGAACAATATGCCCGCCAGCACCAAACGGCGAACCCGTTTGCGACGTTGTTGTGTCGGATCAAAAAAGACCCTCTCTTCTGGTTGGTCCTCGGTGTCAAAAACGAAGGAGTAACCACCAATCGCCATCTCGCGCGCACCTTTTGGTTTGGACAACAGACGTGCCCAAGCACTCCGGTCGCCGAGGCACCCGGAGGGATCCGCGTGAATGGGGTTTTTCAGACGGACGCAATTTCAGCAGAACAAGATCACGCCCAAGTGCACCCACAGCACCGCTAACGCGACCTAATTTCACCCTTGATAATATTAACATTTTAGGCGGCAATAAGGCGAAAAATACCGCGAAACACGTTGTTTTTAAGGGGCATTAGTTCGGCATTGAAAACAGTAAACTGCCGTTTTGCTTATTGTTTGGTTTTTGGAAATCGGCGTTAAGAAGGATACTTCTTTAAGGAGTTGTGCAGCTTTCCGTATCCATCTTAGGTTTGCGCGATCGGATTTTATTCACTGTTTGATGCTTTCAGGTGATTCGCTTGCATGCAACAACCCTAAAGTGATTACCAAATAGTTAACTCTATTTTCCCGGGCGGTGATTGTCTCAAATCCAAACTGGAAAATCGTAAATTCCGGTTGGCGGGAAGGAATTCACCCGTACATACACATACAAAACCGAGGACCTCCAGACAATTGGCAGGTCACTTTCGGTATAGTGGCATTCTGGAAAAGAAGTTTTGCGGACCAGGGTTCAAATATAATTCTTATGTCAATGTACGCACCCAATTCAGGGCTGCCTGGACGGTTGAAACAACCTCTCCTTGCGGCGGGGACGGACGGGAAATCATCAAAACCGGAATACCCAGTTTGCGCGCGGCAATCAGCTTGGATTTACTTGCCGTCCCACCTGCGTTTTTGACCACCAAAACCCCCACATTATGCGACGTAAACAGTGCAACCTCATCCTCGAAAGTAAAGGGTGGTCGGGCAATTAAAAAAGTACCGCCCGGAAATGGGAAAGCCCCTTCGGGTTGATCGATCTGACGGCTGAGCAGGAAGCGGTCAGGCAAGTTATCAAACTTGTCTAAAGTTTTTCGACCGGTTGCCAGAAAGACATTGGTCCCGACAGGTATATGCTTCGCCGCTTCCTTCTCTGAGGCGATAAAGGTCCATTTATCGCCTTCTTCGGGTTCCCATGGTGGGCGTATGAGATGCAGACACGGTAATCCCAGCCTGCGAGCGATGTGTGATGTGCGGGCGGTGATTTTTTCGGCAAAGGGATGCGTTGCATCAATTATCGCCGTTATCTTGTTGTCTTGAAGGAATTTTATCTGCCCTGCTTCGCCGCCATAACCCCCTGTTCGAGTTTCCAGTGCTAAAGGCAATGGCCGCTTTGTGGCGCCTGCAATTGATGCGATTGCCTCTATTTTTGCCTCTGCCAGTTGCGACGCTATTTCCCGCGCCTCCGAGGTTCCGGCCAATAGCAGTATTTTCATGTTTCAGCGTGCGCAATCACTGCGCCCTTGCGGTCAACGACAATAATCCCAACGTTGGTAACCGTACCTCTGAGCAAGCTTTGCGCTTGCATCAGAGCTTTGTCTGCAACGATCTGAGCGTATTTTACTCCATGTATTTCATATACTTCCAAGGCGGTATTCATCTTCGCAACTTCCGGGTCCCCTAACCATTCGGCAAGCTCGGCGAAATCCACCTGAGAACGCCCGGAATGCAAATCCACCGCCCCTTGTGCAAGCTTGCTCAGCTTGCCGATCCCGCCACCAATCGTCACGCGGTTAACCGGGTGACGGCGCAGGTATTTAAGCAACCCTCCGGCGAAATCCCCCATATCCAGCATGGCGTGATCCGGCAGGTCATAAAGCGCCTGAACGGCCGTCTCGCTGGTTGCTCCGGTGCAACCGGCGACATGGGTCAGGCCCGAGGCGCGGGCGACGTCAATTCCGCGGTGAATGGAGGCAATCCAGGCAGAGCAGGAAAATGGCCGGACGATGCCGGTCGTGCCCAGAACCGAAAGCCCGCCTGTGATCCCCAACCTCGGGTTCCAGGTTTTGGCCGCCAGCGCGGCACCGCCGGGGATTGAAACCGTTATCTCGACATTTCCCGGCCTTTCATGGAAACGCGCCAATTCCGCAACAACATCCGCCATCATCTGACGTGGTACCGGGTTGATCGCAGGCTCTCCTACGGCCACCGGCAGCCCCGGTTTGGTAACTGTGCCAACCCCGTCACCGGCGCGAAACTGCACACCCTCCCCGCCTTCCTCGACCCGTGCAATGATCAGCGCGCCGTGGGTGACGTCCGGGTCATCGCCCGCGTCTTTTGTGATGCCTGCCTCGGCCCAGTCTTGCCCATGGTCCTTATGCGCCAGGGCAAAGGACGGGGTTTCGCCACGTGGCAGGGTGATAGTCACCGCTCTGGGGAATTCCCCACCCCACAAACGCTGCAGAGCTGCGCGCACTGCCGCTGTGGCGCAAGCACCTGTGGTCCAGCCACGGCGCAGGGTTTTGACCTGATCTTCGCTCATGATCGCGACTATAGGCGGCAAAGGGCGCGCGACAAGTGTCTCCAGCACCCTTTTCCAGCCTGCGCCTGCGTTGCATAAGGTTGATATGAACGATTCGTCCCCTCTTGCGCCCCTTAGTGGTGACTGGCCCAAAATGCTGCCCGGATGGGTCTGGCTTTGCGGCGCCGGGCCCGGCGACCCCGGCCTTTTAACGCTGCATGCGCTGAACGCTCTTAAGCAGGCGGAAGTAATCGTCTGTGATGCTTTGGTGGAGAAACAGATACTTGGCTGGGCTAACCCAGACGCCGAGGTTATTTTCGCAGGCAAGCGAGGCGGCCAGGCCTCGCCGAAACAGTCGGAAATATCCGCGCAACTGGTGGAACTTGCACAGGCAGGTAAAAAAGTGCTGCGCCTAAAGGGAGGTGACCCGTTCGTTTTTGGCCGTGGCGGCGAGGAAGCACAATATCTGGCCAGCCACAAAGTGCCGTTTCGCATCATCCCTGGCATTTCTGCCGGGATTGGCGGGTTGGCCTATGCGGGCATTCCTGCCACCCACAACGACGTTGGCCCGGCCGTTACTTTCGTTACCGGGCATGACCCGCAAGTCATTGACTGGGCCGCACTTTCCAAAGGCAGCGCGGCCATCATCCTTTATATGGGCATGCGCCAAATCGGCTATATTTCCGGCAAGCTGATACAGGGCGGCCTTGCGCCTGACACGCCTGTCGCCGTGGTGGCGAACGCGTCGCTGCCGACGCAACGAGTGTTGGAAACAAATCTGTCAACTTGCGCAGAGGATATTGAGGCGCAGGGCTTCAAAGCTCCGGCAATTATCGCCGTAGGGCGCGCTGCGCTCCTGCGTCAGGCACTTGACTGGCAAGCACTGGTAGCGGGAGGAAACCTGCGCAACATCGACCCGCTTAAAACCGGCGCTGGCCCAAAGGTCACCTGAATGGGCGTTGGTCTGATCATCGCGGCACCGGCTTCTGGCAGCGGGAAAACCACACTGACGCTGGGCATACTACGCGCGCTTTCACGGCGCGGAGACAAGGTGCGCGGGGCCAAATCCGGCCCTGACTACATCGATCCACGCTTTCACGAAGCCGCCTGCAAGGCGTCCTGCCTCAACCTTGATGCCTGGGCCATGTCGCCGGATCAGGTGATATCGCTGGCCGCAGGGGAAGGTACATTACTGATCGAGGGCGCCATGGGCCTGTTTGACGGCGCGCCGCCCACAGGCAAAGGGGCAACCGCGGACCTTGCGCGCCTTCTGAACCTGCCCGTGGTGCTGGTGATTGACGCTTCGCATATGGCGCATTCTGTTGCGGCGCTCGTCGCCGGTTTTGCCGAACATGACCCCGAGGTGCGTGTGGCCGGGCTTATCCTGAACAAGGTCGGCAGCCCACGGCACGAAAAGATGTTGCGGGTGGCGCTGGCACCGCTTGGCCTGCCCATATTGGGGGCCCTGCACCGGCAGACGGGTCTTGATCACCCGTCGCGCCATCTGGGGCTGGTACAGGCGGGCGAACACCCTGATCTTGAGGCTTACCTCACCAAAGCCGCCGACGCGGTTGAGGAGGTACTGGACCTTGACGCGCTGCTGGCATTTGCTGCCCCCCTGCCCGTCGGCAAAGCCCCGACCCGTCTGGCGCCTCCCGGACAGCGCATATCCATCGCACAGGATGCAGCCTTTGCCTTTGCGTATCCGCATATGATGGCTGACTGGCGCGCCGCCGGCGCTGAGATCCTGCCGTTTTCACCTTTGGCAGACGAAGGCCCTGCGGCTGATGCCGACTTCATCTTTCTGCCCGGTGGTTACCCGGAATTATACGCGGATAAACTGGCAGCGGCGCAGACTTTTGGGCGTGCCATGCGCGCCGCCTCTTGCCCGGTTTACGGTGAATGCGGTGGCTTCATGGTTCTGGGTAAAGGGCTGATCGACGCGCAAGGTGAGCGCCACGAAATGCTGGGCTTACTGCAGTTAGAGACCTCTTTCGCCCGACGTAAACTGCATCTGGGATACCGTAGAGTTACAGCACAAGGCCGGGTCCTGCCCACGCATTGGGCACAGCATTGGGCGGCGCATGAGTTTCACTATGCCACAACCTTACGTGCAGACGGCCCGCCACTTTTTAAAGCCGAGGATGCCGAGGGAACACCATTACCAGATATGGGACTGATTTCAGGGCATATATTCGGTTCATTCGCACATCTCGTCGCGCCTGCATTTTAGCTCTGGTCAATTTCGCAGGCGGGCGATACCCATGCGCCATGAGCGACGCGAGCATCTCCCACCAGACACCACCCAATACCGGGCGCAACGTCGCCGTATTGGTGTTGGCGCAGGCTATCCTGGGCGCTCAGATGCCCATGACCTTCACCATTGGTGGGCTGGCGGGGCAATCCCTTGCCTCTAATGTCTGTTGGGCCACCTTGCCGATCTCGCTGATCGTCATGGGGACAATGATCTGGGCAACGCCAATGTCGGCAGTGATGCAGCGATTTGGCAGACGCGTCGGGTTCTTTCTTGGCGCTGCCGCCGGGGCTCTGGGGGCCGCGATTGGCGCCTATGCGCTCTATATTAGCAGCTTTCCCCTATTTTTGCTGGGCAGTTTTGTCACCGGGATTTACCAGTCAGCGCACGGGTTTTACCGGTTTGCGGCGGCGGATGCGGCCTCGGAGGCCTTCAAGCCCAAGGCCATTTCCTATGTTATGGCTGGCGGGTTGGCGGCAGCTGTGATCGGCCCGCAACTGATCAAAGTTACCGCCGAGGCCATGGTCATCCCCTTTCTGGGAGCTTATCTGGCGGTGATTGCCCTCAACGTCGTTGGCTCGGGCCTGTTTCTGGCGCTCGACATCCCAATTCCGGCACGCCCCGGCGCTGACAGCCCAAAGGGGCGCAACCGCTGGCAATTACTGAAAACGCCGAAGATTGCCGTGTCGATCATCATCGCCATGGTTTCATACGCGTTGATGAACCTTGTCATGACCTCAACGCCCTTGGCGGTGGTCGGATGCGGGTTCGAACAGGATCAGGCGGCGGATATTGTCTCTGCCCATGTGGTGGCCATGTTCCTGCCCTCGTTTTTTACCGGCCATATCATCGCCCGTTTCGGGGTGCGCAAAGTCATTGCCACCGGTCTGACCATCCTTGCTTTAGCTGGCATTGTTGCCCTGCAGGGGGTCGAGCTTGAGAACTTCTTTATCGCCCTGATCCTCTTGGGCGTGGGCTGGAATTTTGGTTTCATCGGCGCCACCACGATGCTGTCCACCACCTATGAGCCGGAAGAACAGGGGCGCGTACAGGGCCTGAACGACATGATCGTATTTGGCTTTGTCACCATGGCATCTTTGGCATCGGGCGGCTTGATGAATTGTTCGGGTGGCAATGCGCAGGAAGGTTGGTCTGCAGTTAATATGGCGATGATCCCGCTCCTAGCACTCGCCGGTTCGGCGCTGATCTGGCTGTGGTTGCGCCCGGAAGAAGACTAAAAGTCCGGTACGTGGACAATCCAGCTGCGCTGTAAGCAGACTTAACGCTGACGGCTGCGCCACCCGCCACGCCGCCCTTTCGGGGCAGCCTGCCCGGCTAAACCTTCGCGCAGTACAGCGCTCATCGGGTGATCAGGTTCTTTACTGGCATAGAAGGTCAGAAATGCCTCGATCTGTTGTGTGAGCTCCGGATCGGCAGCTGCCCCCAATACCCAATCCAGAAAAACCGTGCGGCACTGACCGGCATCGATCCCTTCGATCCGGTAACTTTCGCGGATCAACCCGCGCGGATCGTATTTTTCAACCAACGAGATGTCATTCATCCTTCGCCCCTTCCCCGTCGCGCATCAGGGCTGCGTCGACCACGTCCGCCGCAGCTCTGGTCTTTTCGTCCAACAGCGCCTGCAAGGTAGCGGCGCTTTCCTGCCCGGTCTCGCGCAGCAGAAAATCCAAGCCCCCCAGCCCAAGCGCGCCATCCTCAATGGGCTGATCGCTCAAAAGTTTGCTTGCCGCCTGAACGTTCCACAATAGACGATATGTATCGCGCAATATGCGGGCTTCTGCGGCGTCTAACCAGCCTGCCTTGGCCCCAGCCTTAATTCCGCCATCGGTGTCGCGTGGGTTCAGGGGCGACAGCAATACGGCCGTTTGCGCCAAAAGCTCGATATCCTGCATCCGTCCGGGGCCGAGCTTGGCGTCATAGGGGCCGGAGGCATCTTTTGCCGCCGCGATCCGGGCACGCATGTCACGGACATCTTCCAGCGTTTTTGCCCTGTCACATCCGCGGCCGAGAATTTCCGCCCGTACCGCGCCGATCTCTGCTGCCACTTCCTCGGGTCCGGCAATGATCCGGGCGCGCGTCAGGGCCAGATGTTCCCACGTCCATGCCTCATCGCGCTGATAGGCAGCGAAACTTTGCAAAGAGGTCGCCACCGGGCCCTGCGTACCCGAGGGGCGAAGGCGCATATCAACCTCATAAAGCCGCCCTTCAGACATTGGAGCAGAGAGGGCCGTGACAAAGGCCTGCGTCAGGCGGGCATAATAAGGCCGGGTTGCCAGCGGGCGGCGTCCATCGGACATATCCTGCCCGTCCGGGTCATAAATCACGATCAGATCAAGGTCTGAGCGTGCGTTTAACAGGCGCGCGCCAAGGCTGCCCATGCCGACGACCACCGCACCCTTGCCGGGCTGGGCGCCGTATTTCCCGGCAAAATTTGCCGCCACGACCGGCCAAAGTGCCGCTACGACAGCGCTGGCCAGATCCGCGTATTGCCGCCCGGCCGAGCGGGCATCCACCAGACCGCGCAAATGATGAACCCCGATGCGGAAATGCCGTTCCTTCATCCAGGCGCGGGCATAGTCAAGCCGGGCCTCATAATCCGTCGCAGCCTCAAGCCCCACCTGAAGTTCTGCGCGCAGCCTTGCCTCGCCGGGCCAGTCCGCAAAAAAGTCACCGCCTATTACCGCGTCCAACACCCCGGCATTGCGCCCCAGAAAACGCGCCAGATCGGGCGCGGTGGTTGCAATGTCAACGATCAGGTCAATCAGATGCGGGTTGGCCTCAAACAGCGAAAAGAGCTGTACCCCGGCAGGCAGGCCTTGCAAGAACCCGTCGAAGGCCAATAAAGCCTCGCGTGGGCGGGCCGAAGCCTCAAGCCGGTGCAAAAGGTCTGGTTTCAGACGTTCAAAAATGGCCGTGGCGCGTGGTGAGCGCATCGCCTGATAGGTGCGCCAGCGCGACACGATCTCTTCTGCCTCGGCGCTGATTTCAGGCGCGGGCCGGTCGCGTTCCTCAGGTGCAAAAAACCCTTCTGTCAGTTCATGCACCTCGCCCAAAGCGCCATGTAACTTGTCCTGCAGGGATGCCACATCCGTATCCATCATCATCGCCAGGCGCTGAAATTCTTCGTCGTCCCCGGGTAACTTGTGGGTCTGGGCGTCGCGCACCATCTGCACTCTATGCTCAACCTCACGCAGGAACCTGTAGTGATCACTGAGGGTTTCGGCCACATCCCCCGGCACCCAATCCTTTTTTGCCAACGCCGTCAGGCCCGCTACAGTCTCATTGGTGCGCAGACTTTCGTCACGCCCCCCGGCAATCAGCTGCCGTGTCTGGGTGAAAAACTCGATCTCGCGGATACCGCCGCGCCCCAGTTTCAAGTCGTGCCCCGGCAAGTTGATGCCGCCGCGCACTTTGTGTTCGCGAATGCGCAGGCGAATGTCATGGGCATCCTGAATGGCGGCAAAATCGAGGTGTTTGCGCCAGATAAACGGCCACAAGCGTTCAAGATAAGCTGACCCTGCTGCCAGATCGCCCGCCGCCGGGCGCGCTTTGATCATAGCGGCGCGCTCCCATGTTCGCCCAAGGCTTTCGTAGTACCGCTCGGCCGCTTCCATCGACACACAGACAGGGGTCACCGCCGGATCGGGGCGCAGGCGCAGGTCAGTGCGAAAGACATAGCCCTCGGCGGTCATTTCAGACAACATCGATACCATGCGCCGTGTGGCACGGATGAAAGCTGCGCGCGCATCGTGAAAATCATCGCGCTCAAACCGACTTGAGTCAAACAGCATGATCAGGTCAATGTCCGAGCTGTAATTCAGCTCAAACGCCCCCATCTTGCCCATGGCCAACGCTACGGCGCCGCCCGCATTTGCAATGTCGTCCTCGCCCTGCCCCGGTAATTTACCGCGCCCGATTTCGATGCCGATCTGAAAACACAGCGCCCTGTCCGTGGCGATATCTGCCAGCCTGGTCAGGGCGCTGGTCACCTCCTCAAGCGACCAGACACCAGCAAGGTCCGCCAAGCCGGTCAAAAGGGCAACACGCCGTTTCGCCTGTCTGAGGGACGAGCGCAGGGCCGCATCACTGTCACCTTCAATGATCAGGGCCGCTTCAAGTGCATTTTCCGGGCTGCCCGCAAGGGCTTCGGCCAGCCAGCCAGCCTCTTTCGGGATCAGTCCACCCAGATATGGGCTGCATCCGGCAGCACCATGGATAACCTCGCGCAGCTCCGGGGAAAGTTCCGGCAAATGCGCCAGCGCATCGGCGCCGTGGTCGGGCGAAAAGGCACGTGGCAGGCGGGTGATGCGGGCGGCAAATGTCATGGCGCGAAGATGCGCGGGCAATAGCGGGTGGTCAAGGTCAGACCGGTGCCGGATCTGCGGCATTTGTGTCCTGACTGAATGTGTTAACCCACGCCCCGGCTCGTTCCTCCCAGATTGAGCTGACATACATCGCCTCGGGCGTTTGTGAACCTGTGCGGGTATATTCGGCCCGGTAGGCCAGCAGCACCCTACCCGGCCCCAGCCCCATCACCCGCGCCTGAGAAATCGCGTAAGCCTCTACGCTGGGCCCGTTTTGCAACTGTCCGACATGCCCGGCCCGGTCGCTGAAGCCTGTTGAGTACACTCCCAGAAAGTCCGGCGCCAGCAACGCCATATCGCGGGTCGTATCCCCCGTGGTCAGGGCATCCCAGACCTCGGTTTCCAGTGCCAAAAAGGTATCCAGATCAATCATGCCCCTTCTTGCACCCTGTACGCTGCCGGGTAAAGTGCGCCTGAACGGAGGGCCTATGAGCAGAAGTCTGAAACGCGTACGTGCAGCGCTGGAAGCCGCCCGGCTGAATGTGGACATTTTCGAAATGGCCGAAGGCACCCGCACAGCTGAGGAAGCTGCCACGGCTGCGGCCTGCCATATTGACCAGATCATGAAATCAATGATTTTCCGCGGCGAGGACGATGGACAGGCGATCCTGTTCCTGACAGCCGGCGGCAACCGTATTGACGACGCCAAGGCCAGTGATGTCGCAGGCGAAGCTCTGGGCAAGGCTGATGCGGCCCTGATACGCGCGCAAACCGGTTTTGCCATTGGCGGTGTCGCCCCGATTGGTCACCTTAATCCGATCCGCTCTTTTATTGACCCGCGCTTGCTGGAGTTTGACATTGTCTGGGCCGCTGCGGGTACGCCGCGCCATATCTTCGCGGTTGATCCGTCAAAGATCCACGACCTGACCGGGGCAGAAGTGGCGGATTTTATCCAATTCCCGTAAATGCCCGATACACGGTATAGAAAGTAATGTAACGAGTTTCAGGAGTTAGACGCATGTTCGAAGATCACAAAATTTCAACGAGAGGCAAGATTTCAGCGCTGTGGATCACGCTGATGCTGTTCTATATCTATGCCGACTTGTTTACCCTCTATCGACCGGGTGGAATAGGCCATTTCTTACAGGGCAATATGGGGCTACTTGAGGTTAGCCAGGGTGCGTCGCTGATCGCCGCAGGGCTGATGGCGATTCCTGCTTTGATGGTCATCCTCACATTGGTGCTGCCGGTCAGCCTGTGCCGCTGGAGCAATGTTGTACTGGGGCTTTTGTATACGTTGGTAAACGCCGGGAATATTGTTGATGAAAGTTGGCTCTATTACTTGGCATATGGTGGAATTGAGATCGTTTTAACCCTAATGATTGCCTATATGGCCTGGTCCTGGCCGCGCGTTTAGACGCTAAGCCCATCAAAATTATTCAAGTTTAAACCGTATAATTACAATACGTTACAGGAATAATGTAAAAACCTTTCACATTTTCTCTTGAACCTTCCGGCCAAAAGCCCAATTTATCCAATGTGAAAGACATTCACATCAAAACGAAACACCAACCTGGAGCACCCCGTATGAGTAACGCTGCAACCTGGCCCTCAACCGCTGAAAATTGGCTGGACGAACGCGGCAAGGGCGCCTGGATCGCCGCCATGGTCCTGGGCTTTATCTTTTTCTGGCCCGTTGGCCTGGCCCTTCTCGCATATATGATCTGGAGCAAACGCATGTTTTCAAATTCACACAACTGCCAATCCCGCAAAGTCGCCCGCGCTGAACGGCATGACGCCCGCATGGCGCGCCGTCACGGTTTTCGTTCCTCCGGCAACACAGCATTTGATGCCTATAAGGCTGACACGTTGCGCCGCCTGATGGACGAACAGGACAATTTTGAGGCTTTCCTGGAGCGCCTGCGCGCTGCCAAGGACAAGTCCGAGTTCGATCAGTTCATGGATGAACGCGCATCCGCCGCACAAGAGGCGCGCGAAAATCTGGATGACGACGACGAAGTCGAACAGGCCGAGCCTGAGAAATCCTGATCCAGATAATAAGTTTAACACAAATTTTCCGGGGGCCGGACGATTACGGCCCCCCGTTACAGGGAAAGCTGATATGAATAGTTTGAACATGACCGCATTCGCAGAACAACAACAGGCAGACCAGATGTTTACAGACAGGGATAGCACCGAAACCAATGATCCCCACCTGGTCATTCAGATCCTAAGCGTCATTGGCTTTGGCGTCTTCAGTATTGTCGCTGTATCGCTGGCTTTTGCCGCCTTTTGGGGGGCTGGCCTGATCATTGCTGTTGCCATTGCCTGGACCTGGGCGCGCAGCCGCATGTTCGGTGGGCGTAAAAATCTGGACAATGAGACCCGGGTGCATGAGACCGTCAAAACGCTGGTTCCCAACGTTTCCGGGCAACGCAGTTCCGGCAATTCCAGCTTTGACACCTACCGCGAAGAAGTCCTGCGCAATCTTGAACAGGAAAGCCGCGACTTCGAAGGTTTCCTGAGCCACCTTCGCGCCGCCCGTGACGAATCTGAGTTTGACAGTTTCCTGGATGAGCGTGCAAACGCCGCCAGAGAACTGCCCGAGACCAACTTTGAAAACATCGATTCCGGTAAATCCTGAGCGTCGCTCGCAAAGTCTGGCAAATAGCACGAGGTTCCGATGAATACCCTGCACGACAAGGCCCCCCTGTGGGGCCTTCCCGATCCGGATATGCAATCCGAGTTCTACGCTGACATACCTGTCAAACGGGCGGTGGCCTGGGTGCTCGACACGATTTTGATCACTTTTGTCACCGGATTGATGGTGCTGTTTACCGTAGGGATCGGGCTGTTTTTCATCGGGTTCCTGTATCTTGTGGTCGGCTTCATCTACCGGGTCGTTACCATTTCCGGCAAATCTGCCACCTTTGGTATGCGCGTAGCGGCGATAGAGTTTCGCAACCACCGCGGCGAACGCTTCGACACCGCCACCGCCTTTTTACACACACTGGGCTATTCCCTGTCGATGAGCTTTGTCTTCCCGCAAATCATTTCGATCATCCTGATGCTGACCGGCGCCCGCGCCCAGGGCCTGACCGATATGGTGCTGGGAACGGCGGCGATTAACCGAAATGCAGGTGGCTAAAGCCAATTTATGCGCGTTTACTTCGTTTGTCCGTCAGGGGTTGGCGCATCCACACTCAGTTGCTAAGCTGATCCGAACCGGACAAAAAGCAAAGCTGAATGCGTCATACTTTACCACTCGCACCACAATTTTATGTGACGGCCCCACAGGCTTGCCCCTATCTTGACGGGCGTCAGGAACGTAAATTGTTCACGGCTCTGCAAGGGGAGCATGCAGGCAGGTTGAACGACACATTGTCCAAGCAAGGATTTCGCCGGTCGCAAAACGTGCTGTACCGCCCGTCCTGTGCTGAATGTAATGCCTGCCTGTCAGCACGCATCCGGGTGGCGGATTTTACCCCATCCAGAAGCCAGCGTCGGGCAGAGAAACGCAATGCCGACCTGACACGCCGGGCACGCGCACCCTGGGCCAGCGAGGAACAATACGCGCTTTTTCGCGCCTATCTGGATGATCGGCACGCCGATGGCGGCATGGCGGACATGGATGTGTTCGAATTTGCCGCCATGATCGAGGAAACACCGGTAAAAAGCCGGGTGATCGAATATAATACGACCGCCGAAAATGGTGATTTGCGCGGCGAGTTAAAGGCGGTCTGC
This sequence comes from uncultured Aliiroseovarius sp., assembly GCA_964550345.1. GTDB lineage: Bacteria > Pseudomonadota > Alphaproteobacteria > Rhodobacterales > Rhodobacteraceae > JAAEUB01. The sequence goes on from CAZJYZ010000057.1 coordinate 17,611, forward strand.
CTGACAGACGTTCTGGATGACGGTGTTTCGATGGTTTATTCGTTCTTTGAGCCTGAGCGGCGCGCCACCTCACTGGGCACCTATGTGATCCTTGATCATATCCGCATCGCGCGCGAGGCCGGCCTGCCATATGTCTATCTGGGATACTGGGTGCCAGGCAGCCCGAAAATGGACTACAAATCCCGCTTTTCGGCACTGGAACTCTACCGTCGCGGCGAATGGCAGCCAATGGATGAAGGGATCGACTACCAGACCGAAACCCATCCCCTGTCAACCGATCCCATCGCCGAACAGGTCGCAGCAATCAACCTGCCGGATACGCGGGTAGGATAAGCCTGCCGGCAAGTGGCTACACACCCTGTCTTTTCTAAAATTGCGCAATCCGGGCGCAATCAGGGAATTTTCGCACTAAAAACCTGCGCCATGCGACATTTTATTCCGCTATTTCCCGGTTGACGCTCCCTCTCCTCCCTCATAAGGTCACGCCCACGAAGGTAAGGAGCCCTCAGATGCAAGCAATTCTTGTGGTGGTAGGAAAATGGCGCATGGGCCGATAAGGCAACCATAACGGTAACCCATGCGCCCCCGAAAACCTCGGGGGCTTTTTTGTGAAAGACACGTGTGAAACGGAGAGCAAGATGACACGTCAGATGACCGGAGCGAAAATGGTAGTTCAAGCCCTGAAGGATCAGGGTGTGGACGTGGTCTTTGGCTACCCCGGTGGTGCGGCCCTTCCGATTTACGATGAGATTTTTCAGCAAAATGACATTCGCCACATTCTAGTGCGCCATGAACAGGGTGCCGTGCATGCCGCCGAAGGTTATGCCCGCTCCACCGGTAAACCCGGCGTGGTGCTGGTAACATCTGGCCCCGGCGCCACCAACACGGTGACCGGGCTGATGGACGCGCTGCTGGATTCGATCCCGCTGGTGGTGTTGACCGCGCAGGTGCCAACCTTCATGATTGGCACGGACGGGTTTCAGGAGGCTGACACCGTTGGCATCACCCGCCCCTGCACCAAACATAACTGGCTGGTCAAGGAAACTGAGGTTCTGCCCGAAGTCCTGCACCAGGCCTTTCATGTTGCCACATCCGGGCGCCCCGGCCCGGTTCTGATCGACATCCCCAAAGATGTGCAGTTTGCAACGGGCACCTACATGCCCAAGGCGAAGGCCAAAACCAGCCATTATCAGCCGCAGGTCAAAGGTGACAGCGCTGCGATCACCGAATTGGTTGAACTGATGGAAAAGGCTGAGCGCCCGATCTTCTATACCGGCGGCGGTGTCATCAATTCCGGCCCGCAAGCCAGCCAGCTTCTGCGCGAGATCGTAGCGGCAACCGGCTTTCCCATCACCTCGACCCTGATGGGGCTGGGTGCGTATCCGGCATCGGGCGAACACTGGGTCGGTATGCTGGGCATGCATGGGCTTTACGAGGCGAACATGGCCATGCATGGCTGTGATCTGATGATCAATCTCGGCGCACGTTTTGACGACCGCATCACCGGACGTATTGACGCGTTCAGCCCCGGTTCCAGAAAGGCGCATGTGGATATTGACCCCTCCTCGATCAACAAGGTCATCCATGTAGATATCCCGATTGTCGGCGATGTCGCCCATGTGCTGGAAGACATGTTGCGCATCTGGAAG
>CAZJYZ010000058.1:0-18869 GCA_964550345.1 uncultured Aliiroseovarius sp.
CGTGTTAAACCCATAGCCGCCTTTGTGGCCGGTCACGGCCTGCATCATCGAAGGTTCGCCGATGATTGCCCCTGCTGCCCGTGGTAATTTATCCGCCATTTCAGCGATCATCCGAGGCGCCCCGACGCAGCCCACTTCCTCGTCATAAGAAAGGGCGATCTGTAGCGGGCGCTTTACACCCCGTTCCAGCGCCAATGGTACCGCGGCCAGTGCCAGCGCATCAAAGCCCTTCATATCGCAGGTGCCGCGTCCGTAATACCGCCCATCTTTTTCAACGACCTGAAAAGGGTCTGTATCCCAATTCTGCCCATCCACCGGCACCACATCCGTATGGCCCGAAAGGATGATACCGCCTTCAACTTCGGGGCCGATATTGGCATAGAGATTTGCCTTGGTACCTTCGTCATTATAGACGCGGGTAGAGCTGACCCCGAAGCCAGCAAGATACTCCTCGACCCAATCCACAAGCTCCAGATTTGAATCCCGACTAACCGTCGGAAATGCCACCAGATGTTCCATAATTTCGCGCGCGTTCAGCTTGGTTGCCATCCTGTCCCCCTGTTGCGCGCAGCCTGTGGGCAGAGGTCTGAAAGGTCAAGGTCACAGGCTCCGAATTTGACCGATTAGTAATTTTTCTGCGATTTCACGCAGATATATGTTGCCGCATGGAAAATACCTGCTAACAATTTCGGGTTACGGGGCGGCGTCAGATCGCCTGATGTTACTACTGGGGAGATGCGCATGCCCGATGGGGCGAGCCACGTTCTGGATGTCCGGGACCTGAATACTGTTTTTCGCACACGCAACGGCGAGGTTCATGCAGTGAATCACGTCAGCTTTAACCTGAAAAAAGGCGAGCTGCTGGGCGTTGTGGGTGAAAGTGGCTCGGGTAAATCCGTGACCATGATGTCGCTGATCGGCCTGTTGCCAAGCCCGCCCGCCGAAGTGCGCAAAGGCGAGGTCCTGTTTGACGGGCGCGATCTGTTGCAGACCGACGCTGACACGCTACGCGATATTCGCGGTGCGCGCATTGGCTTTGTGTTTCAGGACCCGATGACATCGCTGAACCCGGTATTCACTGTGGGCTTTCAGCTTCGCGAACCGCTGATGCGCCACATGGGGCTGAAAAAGAAAGCTGCCAATGCCCGCGCGGTTGAATTGCTGGAGCTTGTGGGCATTCCCGATGCCGCCCAGCGCCTGAAAGACTATCCGCACCAGTTTTCCGGCGGTATGCGCCAGCGGGTGATGATTGCCATCGCGTTGGCATGCGACCCCGAAGTGCTAATCGCGGATGAACCGACAACGGCGCTTGACGTGACCATTCAGGCGCAGATTCTTGAACTGATCAAAGAGCTCAGGCAAAAACTGGGCATGGCGATCATCTGGATCACCCATGACCTTGGGGTCATTGCCGGCATCGCCGACCGGGTGCTGGTAATGTATGGCGGACAGGTGGTTGAACAGGCGCCGGTGCGCGAAGTCTTCAAGAACCCGCAACACCCCTACACCAAAGCCTTGCTAAAAACGATCCCGCATGTACGTGGGGAACGCGCTGCGCGCCTTCAGGTTATCGAAGGTCAACCGCCGATGCTGGGAGGTGCACCTACCGCTTGCCCTTTCCGCGCCCGATGCGATGTGTCGTCCGAGCGCTGCGAACAGGAAAATCCTGAAAGCATCGCATTCTCACCCGGGCATGATGTGGCCTGCTTCCAGGCCAGACCGGAGGGCAAAGATGCTTGACGATGCTGCCATAAAGAAAAAGCTGATTGAGGTTCACGACCTCAAAATGCACTTCCCGATTTATTCCGGGGTGTTTCGTAGCCATGTGGGCGACGTCAAGGCGGTCGATGGGGTTTCCTTTGACATCTTCGAAGGCGAAACACTGGGCTTGGTCGGTGAAAGCGGCTGTGGGAAATCCACCTGTGGCCGCGCAGTCTTGCGCCTTTATGACATCACCGGCGGCTCGGTTAAGATTAACGGTCAGGAAATTGGCGAAACCTCACAGGGCGAGTTGCGCAAGCTCAGACCAACCATGCAGATGGTATTTCAGGACCCGCAGGCCAGTCTAAATCCACGCCTGACCGTCGAAGGAATCATCGGCGAACCGCTGGATGAACACACCGACCTGAACCGCAAGGAAAAACTGGCGCGCGTGCATGAATTGATGGATGCGGTCGGTCTGAGCCGGACCTTCTCCAACCGCTATCCGCACGAATTTTCAGGTGGTCAACGACAGCGTATCGGCATTGCCCGCGCCTTGGCCCTGAACCCGAAATTCATCGTTTGTGACGAACCAATTGCGGCGCTGGACGTGTCCATTCAGGCGCAGGTGGTCAACCTTCTGGAAGACCTACAGAAGAAATTTGGCCTGACCTACCTCTTTATCAGCCATGACCTTTCCATGGTGCGCCATATAGCCGACCGTGTTGCCGTAATGTATCTGGGCAAGGTGGTCGAGCTTGCACCGCGCGACGCACTTTATGCCGACCCGTTGCACCCATATACCAAGGCGCTGCTGTCTGCGGTGCCGGAACCCGATCCCGACATGACAACGGATGAACGCGTTATCCTTGAAGGGGACGTGCCTTCTCCCGCCAACCCGCCACAGGGCTGCAATTTCTGCACAAGATGCCCGCAGGTCTTAGATATTTGCCACAAAGAAGACCCGGAGTTCCGTGAGGTTAAGCCGGGGCGCTATGTGGCCTGCCACCTTGAGAATAACGAAACGAATGCGACCGCCGGTTAAACCGGTGGCGAATGAGGTTAACGAGCGTCTAACAAGGAGAGAAAGACAATGAAGACAAAGACGATTTTACTAGGTGCGGCAGCCGCCGTGGCCCTGTCGGCCTGCGCCGCCAAGGCCGAGCGCGGCTCGGACGGGCACCTGAACATTATTTACTGGCAAGCGGCCTCGATCCTGAACCCCTATCTGTCAGGTGGTACAAAGGATCTGGAAAGCTCGTCGATGATCATCGAGCCTCTGGCACGCTATGACGAGACTGGTGCCATTGTGCCGCTGCTGGTTACCGAAATCCCGACCGTTGCTAACGGCGGTATTTCCGAAGACCTGACCTCAATCACCTGGAATATCACTCCGGGAACAATCTGGTCAGATGGCTCGGCCTTCACCGCACATGACGTTGTGTTTACCGGTGGCTATTGCATGGCCGAAGATGGTGGCTGCCAGGCACTGGCGAACTTTGCCGATGTCGATAGCATCGAAGCGCTTGACGACTTGACAGTCAAAATTACCTTCTCCAAGCCCAAGCCTTTCCCCTATGGTCCTTTCGTTGGCCAGCAGGTTCCGATTATTCAGGCAGCACAATTTGCTGATTGTGTCGGTGCAGGCGCTCCGAATTGTACCGCTGAAAACTTCGGCCCGATCGGCACAGGTCCATTCACGGTAACCGAGTTTAAAGCCAACGACACCATTTCGCTGGCGGCCAACCCAAACTACCGCGATGCTTCCAAACCGGCCTTTGCAACCGTAACCTTTAAGGGTGGTGGCGATGCAGCCTCGGCCGCACGTTCGGTTCTGGAAACAGGCGAGTTCGACTATGCTTGGAACCTGCAGGTTGACCCAACCATCCTTAACCAGATGGCTGCAGCCGGCAAAGGCACTGTGGTTTCGGCCTTTGGTCCCAACGTTGAGCGTCTGATGGTCAACCTGACCAATCCGTCGGCTGACCTGGGTGACGCACGTTCGACCGTTGAGGGCGGACCGCACCCATTCCTGACAGATGCCAATGTCCGCACGGCGCTGAGCCTTGCAATTGACCGTAACCTGTTGTCTGAAGTTGGCTATGGTGCTGCGGGTCAGGGTACCTGTAACGTTCTGCCTGCACCGGCAGTTTACGTGTCGACGGCCAATGATTCCTGCCTGACGCAGGACATCGCAGCTGCCAACGCCCTGCTGGACGAAGCTGGCTGGGTACGTGGTGGTGACGGCATCCGTGCCAAAGACGGCGTGCGTCTGTCGATCCTCTACCAGACCTCGACCAACGCCGTACGTCAGGACACTCAAGCCCTGGTCAAACAGTGGTGGTCTGAACTGGGTGTCGAAACCGAGCTGAAAAACATCAGCGCATCTGTGTTCTTTGGTGGCGACCAATCGTCGCCTGATACGTACCAGAAGCACTACTCGGACATCGAGATGTACACAAACGGCTTCAGCGGCACCGACCCTGAAACTTACATGGGCAGCTGGGTATGTTCGGAAATCCCGAACCCAGGCAACAACTGGCTGGGTAACAACATGCCGCGTTACTGTAACCCGGACTATGATGCGCTTGCAGCCAAACTGGCAACAACAGCAGCCATCGAAGACCGTGCAGACATCGTTCGTCAGATGAACGACATGCTGGTGCAGGAAGGCGCGATGATCCCGCTGGTGCACCGTGGTGGCGTTTCAGCGCATTCCAACACCTTGCAAGGTGTTAAGCTGAACGTCTGGGACAGCGAACTTTGGAATATCGCTGACTGGTCACGCTAATTAGCTGACATGAAATCGGTCGCCCCGCTGAACAGGTGGGGCGACCACCCCCCTTCCGAAAGAACTGAACCGAGTCACCCATGCTGAACTATACTATCAGACGCCTGATGTTCACCGTCCCGGTGCTTCTGTTCATCTCTTTTATCATCTTCCTGCTTTTGGACATGGCGCCGAACGACCCGACCGGCAACCTGCCTCTGACCATTCCGCCGGAAGTACGGGAAAAGATCCGTGAAAGCCTTGGGCTGGGGCAACCCATGCCGGTGCGCTACCTGAAATGGTGCATTCAGTTTTTCATCAATGAACCGCTGAACATTATCGACCAGTGGTTCGGCATCTGCACCTGGGGCTGCGAAGACCGCCTGCGCGTTACCTCATGGGCCACGCGCAGCCCGGTTGTTGACCTGATCGTACAGCGCCTGCCCCAGACCCTGTGGGTGGTTGGCATGTCTTATGTGGTTGGTATCATCATCGCCATCCCGATCGGCGTAATCTCGGCTTACCGGCAATATAGCTGGTTCGACCAAACCGGTACATTCGTCTCGATGGTTGGTTTCTCGGTTCCGCCCTTCTTCTCTGGCGTTTTGGTCATCGTGATCTTTTCGGTGCAGCTGGGGTGGTTCCCCTCAATCTACGACACCACGCTGGAAGTTGTCGACTGGGAAACCTTCAAGATGCAGGTGCGTCAGATGGTGATGCCTGTCATGGTTCTGGCCCTGCAAACCACTGCCCAGATCAGCCGTTTCATGCGCGCCAGCATGCTCGATAACCTCAATCAGGATTATGTCCGTACGGCGCGTGCCAAGGGCATGAAAGAAAGCGTTGTTCTGCTGGTGCATGTACTGCGTAATTCCCTGATCCCGGTTATCACCGTGATCGCGCTGGGTATCCCCGGTATTTTTGGCGGCGCCATCATTACCGAGCAGGTTTTCAAAGTGAATGGCATCGGCCAGCTTCTGATCATCGGCATTCAGGGGGCGGATATTCCTCTGGTGCAGACCCTGACATTCATCTTCGCGGTGCTGATCGTGATGTTCAACCTGATCGCCGATATTCTGTATGGCATTCTGGACCCGAGGATCCGCTATGACTGATACCGTGACCACAACAACCGAAGCCCCGCGTTCGCAATGGGCAGATGTCTGGGACCAGTTTCGCACCCACAAAGGTGCTATGATCGGCGCTGGCTTCTTCATTTTCGTCTGCCTCTTGGTCACATTCGGGCCAATGCTGTGGACGCTGGAGCCGAACTTTATCGACATCCGCGCCAAAAATCAGGGGCCCAGCCTTGCTCACCCGATGGGCACGGACCAGCTGGGCCGCGATACATTCGCGCAAGTGCTGGCTGGCGGCCGGGTATCGCTGATGGTCGGGGTAACGGCCATGCTGCTGGCGCTGGGTCTGGGCACGCTTGTCGGTGTGCTGGCAGGCTATTTCAAACGGCTTGATAGCCCGCTTATGCGCCTGACCGACCTGTTCCTTGCCCTGCCGATCCTACCATTGCTGCTGGTCATCATCATGTTGTTTCGTGACACGTTGCGCGCGGCTTTCGGGCCGGAAACGGGCATCTTCCTGCTGGTGGTTTTTGTCATCGGCATCACAAGCTGGATGCATACGGCACGTATCGTGCGCGGCGATGTTCTGAGTATCAAGGAACAGGAATTCGTGCTGGCCGCCCGTTCTATCGGCACGCCAAGCCGACGTATGATCCTGCGCCACATCCTGCCCAACGTGATGAGCCCGATCATGGTCTCCGCCACCCTTGGCATCGCCACCGCGATCATTACCGAAAGCGCCATTTCCTTCCTTGGGCTGGGCTTTCCGTCCGACTTCCCAACATGGGGACGGCTTCTGTCCGACAGCACCAATTTCATGACGCTCAACCCTGAGCGGGTTATCTGGCCGGGTCTGGCGATCTCGCTGACAGTGCTGAGCGTGAACTATATCGGTGACGGGCTGCGCGATGCGCTTGATCCACGTATCCGCGGGCGGTAGGCGCGAAGAACCGGGGCCGCCTACCCGGTGCGGCCGTAAAAGGTCATGCGGGCGGCTTCGGACAGGGCAACACCCGGTTCTGAGTTATAGGCCAATACCGCCAGCATGCGCGTGCGGGCACCTTCATTCGGGGCCACCCTGTGCAGCGAGTTGCGGCCCCGGAAAAACGTCAGCGTTCCAGCTTCGGCAGCCAATTCCTGCACCGGGCAATCCCCGTTGAGGATTTCGGCCACTTTCTCAAAACCCATTTCACCGGCATCTGCGTCGCGGATATCCGGAACATATTCAAAGGCGCCACCCTTTTCAGGCGGGTCAACCATCAGCGTGATCGAAAAGGATGAATTGTCGAAATGCCAGCCCAGCTCCTGCCCCTTTTCAGCGAAATGCAGATTGATCGAGGACAGCGGGTCGGCATATTCAAAAAGCGCGTCTTCCCCCAGAACCTCGCACAGGAAAGAGCGAAAAACCGCATTGTCATATAAGGCCCGGAGCGCTGAGCTCTGCGGTATCAGGTCATCGGTTATGCAACCTTTTGAGGAAGTCACCAGCCGGTTGCGTGCATGGTCGGTGCGGTAGTCGGGATCGCCCTGATCCAGATAGACATTATGCTGCTTGGTATCGGCAAAAATCTTGTCCCGGTTGGCCTCGCCTTCTGCTTTTATCGCTGCAACCGAGGTTTCGGTGACAAAACCCGGCATGACCAAAACGCCGGTCTTTTGAAACTGCGCACGACTTTCAGCGCGAAAAGCTGCTGTGGCAATCGGATATTTGGACAGGTCTACAATTTCTGACAGTTCCATTCTTACCTCCGGCGTTTGTACACGGATGAATAGATACGGAAAGATTGCGGGAGGCAAACTAAAGGTGGAAACCTCGCCCGGATTTCAGACTTTCTGGCCCATGTCCTAATGCAGGGTTGGGCTATGATTTCCCGACCTTTTTGCGGATCCGGCGCACCATCAGCCAGACGATTGCAATCACCGGCAGGACCAATGCCGCGGTAAGCTCGCCCTTGCTCAGCCCGATCCTGTCCGCCAGCGGGTAGGCCAGGTAGGCAGCCAGCGATACCGCATAATAAGAGATGGCAACAACCGACAGGCCTTCGACCGTTTCCTGTAACCGCAATTGCAAGTCGGCACGCTTGTCCATGCTTTCAAGCACTTGCTGGTTTTGGGCTGATCGTTCCACATCCACCCGTGTGCGCAGAAGATTTGCCGCGCGCTCAGCCCGCTCGGCCATGTTCTTGAGCTGTTGATCGGTGGCCTTCACCGTCCGCATTGCCGGATCAAACCGGCGCATCATGAACTCGTTGAGGGTTTGGCGCCCGTCAAAGCGCGCCTCGCGCAGGACCTCGACGCGCTGCAGCACGATTGCGCCATAGGCGCGCGTTGCCCCGAACCGGAACGACGTGCGCGCCATCAACCCCTCCAGCCGGGCAGACAGGGCCAAAAGGGCGCCGAGATCTGCCTCGGGCACAGTGGTTGCACCACCAAGGCCTTGCACAAGCGCTGTAAGCTCACCGTCGACCGCCCGCATTTCAGGCGCGATGTCACGGATGCTGGCATGGCCCAGCATCGACAGGGATTTATAGGTCTCAATCTCACACAGGCGCTGTACGATGCGCCCGATGCGCCGTTCACTAATGCCCTGCCCGGTAAAGACGGCAAAGCGCATATGCCCACCTGAATCGATGCGAAAATCTGCGGCGACGACCGCTGCCTTATCCAGAACCTCGATCGCGACGGTGCTTTCTGAGACAAACCAGTCTTCGATATTCTTTGCTATGACATCCTCTGCCGGGCGCTTTTCGATGCGGATCAGGGCCGAGGTCACCCTGCGGCCGGGAATTTGCGCCAACCAGTCCTCAGGGAAGACCGCGAAAGCCGCCGGGTCAAATGGTTGCAAGGCAGTGCCTTCGACAAAGATCGTATATGTGACAACCTCAGAATGGCTTTCCCATTTCAGCCGGTGCTTGCCAATTTGGCCAAAGTAATGCGTCGCGTCAGGTTTCGGATGATCCGCGCCGAAACGGTCGAGCAGATCAAGCAGATGCGCCCGGTCCGCGGCCCTGTCGCGCCCAACGGCTTTCTGCGGCCGTTTCACCACCAGATAAGCGGCGTAGGATGGCGCGGTCAGCGTCGGAAAGGGCCGCGCATGCAGTTCATTCGCCAACATATAACGCAGGTCATGATCAGGTATCGTCATGTTCATTCCTATCTCGTGCAGCCCTCTTTTGTGCTGACAAGGTAACAGGGCTGTGATTTGGTAAGAAAAAACGTATCGGAGTGCTAATGTCCATTCCCCTTTTGGCCGCAATCGGGACCGCAGTGCTTGTTGTCACACTTGTCTGGGCGTTCCTGCGCCCGCGCTGGATGGGGTTTGCGGGCATTACCCTGTGGGACTGGATCAAGGTCCTGTCTGTATCCCTGATGGTCGGCTTTGCCACCTTTCTGATTTCAACCGCGCAGGCTGAAACGGAACGGGACCGGGCCCGCGAGGCCGCCTTGCAACAATTCTTTGACCGCATCAGTAACCTGTTGCTGGATGAGCGTGCGCAGGCTGCCCCGGAAGTCAGCTATGCCGTTGGTCGCGCCCACAGCCAGGCTATCTTGCGGCTGGTCGAGGGCGAACGTGCCGGGCGCGCCCTTGGTTTTCTGGCCGATCTGGATTTGCTGCAGAAATTTGAGATTGAGTTTGAAAACCTCAAACTGGCAGCGGCTGAATTAAAAGATCTTGATCTGCAGGGTCTGGATTTCGAAGGCAGCAATCTAGCCGGTGCCGAGATGGAAAGGGCTAATCTTTCTCAGGTCGACTTTGAGGATGCCGACCTGACCGGCGCCGACCTGAAAGGCGCCATCCTGTCCGGCGCCAGTTTTGAGGGTACACAAATGGCCCATGCAGATCTGGACCACGCGGACTTTCGAGGCGTGGATCTGAGCCGAGCCCTGGGCCTGACGCAGGCGCAGCTGGACCGCGCCTGCCTGAACGCAACCACCCGGGTCCCGGCGGGGTTCAATATTGTCCGGGGGGAAACGTCGGGCTGTTCGGGCGAGGCAGACGATTAAGCGTTGGCTTTCAGCCCTTCAGAACCTTCTCGACACAGGCGATGAAGTCGCGCCCACGCGCTTCAAAATCAGGGTATTGGTCAAAGGATGCAGCGGCGGGGGCAAGCAGAACCGTGTCACCCATTTGCGCTTCTTCACTAGCCAGCGCCACCGCCTTTTCCATACTTTCACACACCTCATAGGGCGTGTCGCCCAGTTGCAGGGCGAATTCACGCGCAGAATGGCCGATCAGATAGGCCTTGGAAACCCTGTTAAGATGGGGGGCAAGGGCATCGATACCCCCATCCTTGCCCAGCCCACCCGCAATCCAGCGAATATTGTTAAAGGCCTGCAGAGCGGCGGCCGCGCTTTCAACATTGGTGGCCTTGCTGTCATTGATAAAGCTCACGCCACCCGCCTCTTCTACCAGCTGAGAGCGATGCGGCAGGCCGGTAAAAGACCTGAACCCGGCTTCGATAGCCCGTGGCGCCAGCCCCAGGGAACGCGCCACCGCATAGGCCGCACAGGCATTTTGCTGGTTATGAACCCCTGGCAGGCTTTTGATATTACGCAAGTCAATCGACGCCACCTGCCGTCCCTTGCGGCTTTCAACCAGAAAGCCTTTGCGGGTAAAAACATGCCAGCCGGGGCCGGTTAGCTTGCGGCTGATGCTGACGCGGATCACCCGGTCATCCGCCGCGCCTTCGCTAAGTTGACCCGCCAGAAAAACCCCTTCGGGTTCATCAACGCCAATCACCGCCCTGTCCGGGCCGCCTTCGGCAAATAACCGACGTTTGGCGGCAAAATAGCCGCCCATACCGCCATGCCGATCCAGATGATCCGGCGAAAGGTTGGTTAAAACCGCAATGTCCGGGGTCAGGGCGCGCGCCAGTTCGGTCTGATAGCTGGATAGTTCCAACACTACCACGCTGCCATTAGTCGCCGTGTCGATATCCAGCACCCCGCGGCCTATATTACCTGCCAGTTGCACATCGCGCCCGGCCTCACCCAGAATATGATCAATCAGCGCCGAGGTGGTTGATTTGCCGTTGGAACCCGTGACCGCAACCACCTTGGGTGTAACCTCAAAATGGTCCCAATCGGGGGTAGCGAAGGCGCGGAAAAACAGGCCAATGTCATTGTCCACCGGCACGCTTGCCTCCATGGCGCGGGCGATCAGCTTATTCGGTGTAGGGTAGAGGTGGGGAATGCCGGGGCTGACGACTAAAAGGGCCACATCCTGCCAGGCGTTGGCGCGGTTGAGGTCATAAAGGGTTAGCCCCTGTGCCTCGGCAGCGGCCCGAGCCTCGGCCCCATCATCCCAACACAATGCTTGCGCCCCGCCAGCCTCAAGTGACTTTGCCGTGGCAAGGCCAGAACGCCCCAATCCCAACACAGCCACCTTCTGGCCGGAATATCCGCGAGCTGCAATCATCCGCGAGGATGCCGGTCAGGACTGATGCGTGGACGCCCGTCCATTAACGCACCTTCAGGGTTGCCAACCCAACGAGGGCCAGGATCAGGGAAATGATCCAGAACCGGATGACGATCTGCGATTCGGACCAGCCTCGTTTTTCAAAATGGTGATGGATCGGCGCCATCAGGAATACCCGTTTACCGGTGCGTTTGAAATAAAGCACCTGAATGATCACGCTCAGGGTTTCCACCACGAAAAGGCCTCCTACTACTGCCAGCACGATCTCGTGTTTGATAGCCACCGCAATGGCCCCCAGCGCGCCGCCCAATGCCAGCGATCCCGTATCGCCCATGAAAACCGCAGCCGGGGGCGCGTTGTACCAAAGAAAGCCCAGCCCGCCGCCGATCAACCCGGCGGTGAACACAAATATTTCCCCGGTGCCGGGGACGTAATGCACGTCGAGATATTCGGTAAAGTCCACCCGGCCCACCGCATAAGCGATGGCGCCCAATGTTCCTGCCGCGATCATCACCGGCATGATCGCCAATCCGTCCAGCCCGTCTGTCATATTGACTGAATTGGCAGCCCCGACGATGACGAACACCACGAAAGGAATAAAGAAATAGCCCAGATTGATCAGCGTATCCTTGAAGACCGGCAAGGCCAGTTGCCCGGACAACGCCTCGGGGTGCGCGCGCGCGATGGCCCAGGCCGCGATCACGGCAATTATAGCTTCAAGCAACAGGCGCATGCGCCCGGACAAGCCGGAATAATTATCGTTTTTCTTGACCTTACTGTAATCGTCCAAAAACCCGATCAGGCCAAAACTTAGTGTCACGCCCAGCACAACCCAGACATAGGGGTTATCCCAGCGCGCCCAAAGTAAGGTTGAAACCAACACGGCACCAAGGATCAAAACGCCGCCCATTGTTGGGGTGCCAGCCTTGTCCAGAATATGACTTTCCGGACCATCGTCACGGATAGGCTGACCGTTTTTTTGCTTTCTTTTCAATAGGTTTATTAGTGGCCTACCGAACAAAAACCCAAAAATCAGCGCGGTGAAAAATGCCCCGCCGGAGCGAAAGGTAATATACCGAAACAGGTTGTAAAAGTCCCCGCCATCTGAAAACTCGGTTAGCCAGTACAGCATATATTCGTTCCTTCACGTCTCTTACCCAAGCGGATGGCCCAATTTGCGGAGTGCGTCAACCACAAGAGAGACGCGCGCACCTTTTGATCCTTTGACAAGGACAACGTCCCCCGCACCCACCAATGTACCGCTCCGCGCCACCATGTCTTCGGCATTTTCAAACCAAAGCCCTTGCTTGTCCACTTCCAGCATCTGCCAGAGTTCGCGCATCAACGGGCCGACACAATGGACCACATCTACCTTTGCCATCCATTCCAATTCAGCGAGGCCCGCATGCATTGCAGCCGCATCCCCGCCTAGTTCAAGCATATCCCCCAACACGGCAATGCGCCGCCCCCGCCCTGTACCACCGGCGCGCTGGCCGGGCTTGGTGGCCGCCAGCACCTCAAGCGCTGCCGCCATGGAGGTCGGATTGGCGTTATAGGCGTCGTCATAAAGGGTCAGGGAAAGCTCCTCGACCGGATCAAGCATCACAACTTCGCAGGTCCCACGCCCCTCATGTGGCAGCCAAAGTGCCAAATCGCGTGCAGCAAGGGTGGCATCCGCCCCCAAAGCCTCGACCACGGCCAGAACACCCAGCGCATTAGCTGCAAAATGACGGCCGGGAGAGGCGAGTTTGAAAAGTTGCGCCGCCGTGGGCAGGCTGGCCTGAACAATCGTTGCCTCGCCAGTCAGTTCGACCCGGGTCAGACGGTAACTATTACCCTCATCCGCCCCAAAGGTCAGACATTCATGCGCTCCCGCCGCCGCGCGCAGGATTTGGCTGGTTGGCAGATCACCGTTGATCACCGCCACGCCACCCGGCTCCAGGCCCTGAAATATCGCCGCTTTTTCACGCGCAATACCTTCAATATTTTCAAAAGCCTCAAGATGCGCCGCTGCTACGGTGGTAATCATTGCCACATTCGGGTGCGCCATTTTTGACAATGGTGCAATTTCGCCGGGGTGGTTCATGCCTATTTCAATCACGGCAAAGTCGGTGTCTTTGGGCATGCGCGCCAAGGTCAGGGGCACGCCCCAATGGTTGTTATAGCTGGCCTCGGCCGCGTGGGTGCGCCCCTGCCGCCCTAACACCACACGCAACATTTCCTTGGTCGAGGTTTTACCAACCGAGCCGGTCACCGCTACAATCTTGCCGGCGCACCGCGCCCGCCCGGCGCGCCCCAGCGCCTCAAGACCGGCCAGAACATCCGGCACCAGCAATAAAGGAGCATTCGGCGACACATCTTCGGGAATGCGTGAAACCAAAGCTGCCGCCGCCCCCTTTTCCAGCGCCTGCGCCACGAAATCGTGACCGTCGCGAATATCCTTCAGGGCAACGAACAGGTCGCCGGGTTGTAATGTGCGTGTGTCAATCGAAACACCTGTTGCCTGCCAGTCCCCTTGGTTTTCACCACCGGTGGCAATCGCCGCTTCTGCCCCGCTCCACAGACTCATGCCAGCCGCCCTTCCAGTGCCGCCACCGCTACCGAGGCCTGCTCGGCATCATCAAAGGGCAGCACATCATCGCCCACAACCTGCCCGCTTTCATGGCCCTTTCCGGCGATTAACAGCGCATCACCCGGCTCCAACAGATCAACGCCTCGCAAAATTGCCTCGGCCCGGTCGCCAACCTCGTTTGCCTCGGGACAACCTTCCAGCACCATGGCGCGGATCGCGGCGGGATCTTCGGATCGTGGATTGTCATCGGTGACGATGGCAACATCCGCATTTTCCGTCGCCGCCTGCCCCATCAATACGCGTTTTGCCGTATCCCGGTCGCCCCCTGCACCAAACACCACAATGATGCGCCCCATCACATGCGGGCGCATGGCCTTGAGGGCTGTGGCAAGTGCGTCCGGCGTGTGGGCGTAATCAACAAAGACCGCCGCGCCATTTTCACGGGTGGCGGCAAGCTGCATGCGTCCGCGCACCGTGGTCAGGTCCTCAAATGTTTCAAAAACACGGGCTGGTTCCGCCCCGGTAACGATGGCAAGCCCGGCAGCAAGCAACACGTTTTCCGCCTGAAAACCGCCGATCAGGTTCAACCGCGTGGTAAAGGCCTTACCCTTCCAGTGGAACCGCAGCTCCTGTCCGGTATTACCGAAACGCAAATTGGTGATGCGCAGATCGGCGCCATGTTCGAGACCGACTGTAACAACATGGCAGCCGCGCGCCTGCGCCATCTCGACCAGAGCCGCCCCTTTAGCATCATCTATATTGATCACCGCACTGGCATCTTCAGGCAAAACACGACTGAACAGGCCGGCCTTGGCGTTGAAATAGTCTTCAAAATCAGCATGGTAATCCAGATGATCCTGCGTGAAATTGGTAAAACCGGCAGCCATTATCCTGACGCCATCAAGGCGACGCTGGGCCAGGCCGTGGCTTGAGGCCTCCATCGCGGCATGGGTGATCCCGGCACCTGCCATATCCGCGAGCAATTGGTGCAGCGTGATCGGTTCGGGCGTGGTATGGGCCAACGGGGCGGCAAAGGCACCCTCGACCCCGGTCGTTCCAAGGTTAGCAGCTTCATGGCCCAGCAGCGCCCAGATTTGCCGGGCAAATGTCGCCACCGATGTTTTACCATTTGTACCGGTGATGGCCACCATCACCTCTGGCTGGGCGCCAAACCACAGCGCGGCGCAATAGGCCAGCGTCTGGCGAGGATCTTCGGCAATAAGCAGCGGCACGGCGGCCTCGGCCAGTTCCTTTTCGGCGATGCGCGCACCTTCGCGGTCGGTCAGGATCGCCCCTGCCCCCATGCGTAGCGCAAATTTGATAAACTCGCCCCCATGCACCTTGGTACCGGGCAACGCCGCGAATAAATGTCCGGGCTTTACCATACGGCTATCCACCGACAGGCCGGTAATGTCAGCCCCCTGCCCGCCCTGCGCGTGCAGACCCAGACTGGATAGCGATTTGATCTTTGTTTGCCCGGCCATAACCCTGCCCCGTATCAGTTCGAGGAGAGTGTTACGCCACTTATGCCCTGACTTGCAATCTCGGGTCTCAGCCCCAGCAAAGGTGCCGCACGGCGGATGATCTCGGCGGCCACCGGTACCGCTGTCCAACCGGCCGTGCGCCGTATTTCACCGCTGGCGTAAATTTCAGGCTCATCCAGCGTCACCACGAGCACATATCGTGGGTCATTGGCCGGAAAAACGCTGGCGAAAGTAGCAATGACCTTGTCCTCGTAATAGCCACCATTCGGGTTCGGCTTGTCTGCCGATCCGGTTTTGCCACCAACCTGATATCCGGCCACTTCGCCAAAACTGGCCGTACCGCGTACAACGACCTGGCGCAAAAGGTCCCGCGACAGGGCAGACACATCCTGCGAAATGACACGCGGGCCGCGTACCGGGCTCTGCGCATGCAGGATTGTTGGGGTAACGAGCGTGCCACCGTTCAGAAGCGAGGCGTAGGCGCCCGCCAGATGTAACGGTGAGGTTGAGATACCGTGGCCGTAAGATATTGTCATCGTTGACAATTCTGACCAGTTTGGTGGCAACAGCGGCTTGGCGCTTGCGGCTTCGAGTATCTCGAATGACGTTGGCTCAAACAAGCCGAGCGAACCCAGGAAGTCGCGCTGACGTTCGCTTCCGATCAGTTGGGCGACGCGTGCCGTGCCGATATTTGAGCTTTCCACAAGCACATCGGTAACAGATAATTCTGCGCCGTAGTCATGGAAATCGCGAATGCTGAAACGGCCCCATTTGAGCGGTCCGCGCGTGTTGATCATGGTTTCAGGGCTGACCAGCCCCAGTTCGACAGCCTGTGCGACCGCAAAAATCTTGAAGGCCGAGCCCAGTTCGTAAACCCCCTGTACCGCGCGGTTAAACAATGGGCTGTCGGCCGCATCCCCCTGCGTCAAAGGACGGGGGCGGTCGTTGGGGTCGAAATCTGGCAGGCTGACCAGACTGATCACCTCGCCGGTATAAACATCCATCAATACGGCGGCAGCGCCCTTGGCACTCATGATCTTCATGCCGCCAAACAGCACCCGTTCAGTTGCGGCCTGCACGGTAAGATCAAGGGACAATTGCAGCGGTGCACCACCATTCCCCGGGTCGCGTAGCCAGTCGTCAAAGTGTTTTTCAACCCCGGCGACGCCGATTATCTCGGCCGCTGATACCCCTTCACGGCCAAAGCCCGCCCCGCCCAGAACATGGGCTGCCAGATTACCGTTGGGATAAAGACGCATTTCGCGCGGGCCGAACATCAGCCCCGGCTCGCCAATATCATGCACCAGTTGCTGTTGTTCCGGGCTGATTTTTCGCTTTATCCACAGAAACTTACGTTCACCAGTAAATTGTTCGAGCAATTTTTCTTCTTCCAGATCCGGAAAAATGCGCGCCAGCTCGCGGGCGGCCATCGCTTTGTCGACCATCATCGGTGGTTGAGCATAGAGCGCATGTGTTGCCAGATTTGTCGCCAGAATGCGCCCGTTGCGGTCCACGATATTGGCCCGCGCGGCAGCAATGGAAGCGCCCGGCGCCTGCGCCCTCGGCTCATGCGGCTCTGAGGCCGAAAGAACCCCCATCCGCAGGCCGACGACAATGAAGGCACAAAGAAACAATCCGGCCAGCACGACCAACCGCCCCTCGGAACGCAGGCGTGAACGGTCGCGCATGACCTCATGGCGGTCACGCAGATTGTCGCGCTCAATCCGGTCCGGGTTTTCGCCCATCGAGCGGGCTTCGAGGATACGCGCCAATGGTCGTAAGGGAACTCTGGTCATTCTGCGCCCCCTTCTTGGCTGGCAATGACGTCAACTGCGCCGCTAATCTCGAGACGTGTCATGCCGGGATAAGCGATCTGGTCGACGCGCCCGAATTGTTCGGGCCGCAGTGGCATCAGGCCGAGGCGTTCAAAATTGAGTTCAACCAGTGCCCGCAGACGGTCCGGACGGTTCAGATAAGCCCATTCCGCCTGTAGCATCGCCAGTTCCTCGCGCATCTGGCCAATGTCGCGATGCAGGGCGGTAATCTCGCCCATTGCTGTCTTGGTCCGGTAGTTTTCGTGGTAGGCCCAATAGGCCAGAACCATCACAAAAACCGTTGTAAACACGTATAAAAATGCGCGCATCAATCCTTGTCCCTGAATGTAATACCCGGAAGGCCCAAAGCGGTTCTTTGGGTTGGGCCAGATGGAATTTCGGTGCGTGTGGCAATACGTAAAATCGCACTGCGCGCGCGCGGGTTGACGGCCAGTTCAGCCTTGTCTGCGCGGATGGCCCGGCGTGGTGTCAGGTCAAAGCGCGCTGGCTCGGCCACCTTTTCCGGCGCATGGCGTGAACCACCCCCGCCGCCGCCGGATCGTGCCTGTAAAAACCGTTTCACCACGCGATCTTCGAGAGAGTGAAAGGACACCACCGCCAGTTTACCGCCGGGTTTCAAAGCCCGCTCGGCCGCTTCCAGCCCGCGCACCAGCTGACCAAATTCGTCATTCACCGCGATGCGCAAAGCCTGAAAACTGCGCGTCGCCGGGTGGCTTTGGCCGGGCTTGGCCCGCGGCAGGCATTTTTCTATCACCGCAGCAAGTGCCAGCGTGGTTTCAAATGGAACCTCCTCGCGGGCCGCAACAATGGCACGCGCGATCCGGCGCGATGCGCGCTCTTCGCCATATTGGAAAAGAATATCGGCAAGTTCGGCTTCATCGGCCTTGTTTACCAGATCGGCAGCGCTGACGCCTGATTGGCTCATACGCATATCAAGGGGGCCGTCTTTCATGAAGCTGAAACCGCGTTCGGCCTGATCGAGCTGCATAGAGCTGACCCCAAGATCCAGCACCACGCCGTCCAGAGGTTCGCCCGCAAGCACATCAAGGTCGGAGAACGTGCCTTCCTTCAGCACAAGCCGCCCACCATATTGCCCGGCCCAATCCGCCGCCATCTCAAAAACCGCAGGGTCGCGGTCGACACCGAAAACCCTGTCTGCGCCGGCCTCAAGCAATCCACGGGCGTACCCACCTGCACCAAAGGTACCATCCAGCCAGACGCCGCTAACGGGTTTAACCCCTTCCAGAAGAGGTCGTAATAAAACTGGGATATGCGGTGTAAGGTCAGAGGGAGCGGGGGCAGAGGCCGCCATCGTTAACCCCCGATATTTGAATGCAAGAGCGAGAGTGGGTCGAAATCATCCGGCTGCTCTTCCAGCCAGGCCTCGGTGCGCCGGGCTTCGATTTCGTCATATGTCTCGGGTTTCCATATCTGGAACGTGTCGCCGGTAGCGATAAAGAAAGCCTCGTTATCCAGACCTATTTTTTGCCGCAGTTTGGCGGGCAGTACCAGACGGCCGGTTTCATCCACATTCGTGGGAAAGGACTGCCCGTTGATCAGGCGCTCCAGCATCCGCCGCTCCATCGAGCCACGGGGCATGGCGGCAATTTGCGCATCTACTTCGTCTATCGCCTCGATCGTATAACATTCCAGAAACTTGCGGCGGTGGTCGCCATATACAATGACAATGTTCGGGTTCAGGCCGTCGGTCCAGTCCGGGTCTCCGGCCTCAAGCACACGACGAAACAGGGCTGGGATTGATACCCTGCCCTTCGTGTCCACCTTATGGTGGCCTTCGCCTCTGAACCTTCGTGCCACCTCGGCGGCTCCTTCGTTTGTCCCTCGCACCACTTTGGGCGCTTAAAATGGAAACGGCGGGTTGATCTGCTGCCACTGATCAATCCACCGCCCTCGTCCCGACTTGCGGGTGTCCGACTGCGCGCGCCACCTGGGGGATGTTTGCTCGCTTGCGCGCCGGATCTTTGGCCAGATGAAATCGAGACGCCTGTATG
>CAZJYZ010000059.1:0-16689 GCA_964550345.1 uncultured Aliiroseovarius sp.
ATTTCTTAAAACTTGCAGTAAACAAGTTAAGAAATCCTTTCCAATGCAGGGAAACCCCAATGAAAGCACAAGCCAATGCCGAAGAAATTGCCCTTCAGGCTCTGACCTGGATAATCGGTAATGATGAGCTTTTACCTGTTTTCATGGGGGCGACCGGGATTGGTCAGGAGGACCTGCGGGGCCGGATGGAAGAGCCGGAGTTTTTGATTTCCGTGCTGGACTTTCTGACTATGGATGACACTTGGGTCATGGAATTCTGCGACGCGGTTTCGCTACCCTATCAGGCCCCTATGCAGGCAAGACAGGCCTTGCCCGGCGGTGCGGAGGTCAACTGGACCTGAGAATATACCTCAATTTGCAGACCTGCCCAGCCTTGCCTGCCCTGACAAAAGAATTGGACTTTGCCACCATAAACACGTTTTCTAAGACTAAACGCGCGCGCCGCCACCCTTGGGAAGGCCGGGGCAAAGATCAGAAGACGGAGGAAATGCCATGGCCGGATCCATGATGCATCAGGAGTTAACGATCGGCTCAATGATCGATCACGCGGGTCGTTATCATGGCATGGGCGAGGTGGTTTCGGTCGAGACTGATAACACCTTAACCCGGACAAATTGGGGTGAAGTGGCGCAAAATGCCAGAAAGCTGGCCTCGGCCCTGAGCAATCTGGGCGTGGAGCAGGGGAATTGCTGCGCTACCATCGCCTGGAACAATCGCCGCCATTTGGAGATTTATTTCGGCGTCGCCGGGGGCGGTAGGATTTGCCACACGATTAATCCGCGTCTGACCCCTGAGCAACTGATCTATATCGTCAACCATGCCAGGGATAAGGTGTTGTTTCTGGACAAGACTTTTCTTGGATTTGCGGCAAAACTGGGCGAGCACTTCAAAAGCGTTGAGCATGTCGTGTTGATGGGGCCGCGTGACGACGAGGCCGCCGCACTGGTCGACGGATTGTTGTTCTATGATGAGTTGATCGAGACTGGCAGCGACGGCTATGACTGGCCTGATCTTGATGAGAACACGCCCTCATCCTTGTGCTACACATCGGGCACGACCGGCCATCCCAAGGGGGTCTTGTACACGCACCGCTCGACAACATTGCACTCCCTTGGCGCTAACCAACCTGACGGGATTGCCGTGGCCGCGCGTGACACCGTGATGCCGGTGGTGCCGATGTTTCATGTCAACGCCTGGGGCCTGCCCTATATTGCTGCCATGAACGGCTGCAAACTGGTCCTGCCGGGGCCGGGGCTGGACGGGGAAAGCCTTGTAGGGCTGATCGACGGGGAAAAAGTGACGCTGGCGCTTGGCGTGCCGACCATCTGGATCGGGCTTCTGGCCGCATTGGAGGCGATGGGCTCAAAGGCAGAAAGCCTCAAGCGTACATTGGTGGGTGGGGCAGCCATGCCGCCCTCGATGATTGCTGAATTCAGGGATAAATACGGGGTCGATGCCCTGCATGGCTGGGGTATGACCGAAACCAGCCCGGTGGCGACGGTTAACCAATTACTACAAATGCACGTGAACCTGTCCCCGGAAGAACAGGCGGCAACCCGCCTTAGTCAGGGACGTGCCCTGTGGGGGCTTGAGCTGCGCGTGGTTGATGAAGCGGGGCGGGTGCTGGCCAATGACGGGCAGAGCCAAGGCGATCTGCAAATCAGGGGACATTGGATCGTCGACACCTATTTCGGGGATGAAGCGAGTGCGCTGACCCCGGATGGCTGGTTCGATACCGGGGATGTGGCCACGATTGACCAGGACGGATATCTGGTGATCCGCGACCGCTCGAAGGATATCATAAAATCCGGTGGCGAATGGATTTCGACGGTTGAACTTGAGGGCATAGCCATTGCCCATCCCGATATTGTTAACGCTGCGGCAATTGCGGCGGCGCATCCAAAATGGGGGGAACGCCCAGTGGTGATTGCGGTCAGGGCCGACGGTGCCGAGGTATCCGAGCAGGAAATTTTAGCCCTCTATGACGGAAAGGTTGCGAATTGGCAGGTGCCAGACAAAGTGATTTTTGTCGGCGAATTACCATTGGGGGCCACGGGAAAAGTACTGAAAAACAAGCTGCGGGACGAATTTGGCGATGTGCTGATTGACGCGTCCTGATCATGCGTATTCCCCTCGTGTCTTCCCCGGCATAGTCATGCCTAGAGGTCGACCTCGATCACCCCGTCTTTCGCGGCAGCACGCGAGCGGCACAGGATCATCTCATGCGCGCGATCCGCTTTTGACAGCACGTAGTCACGGTGTTCAACCTCGCCGGAAATCACGCCGCATTTACACACGCCACAGAGCCCGTCAGAGCATTTAACGTCCACATGTATGCCTGCAGCAAGTAGGGCGTCGCTGGCGCTTTCATCAACCGCAACCGGGATATCACGCCCGGAGTTTACCAGCCTGATCGTGAACGGGTGATTTACATATTCCGGCTCTTCAGGCAGGGTGAAATATTCCAGATGGCGCGCCTCTTCCGGGTACCCGCCATTGGTGGCGGCCTCAATCACCGCGTTCATGTAAACCTCTGGCCCACAAGTATAAACATGCGATCCTTGCCGGTACTTCAGTAAGGTTGGCAAATCCGCCCGGCTGCCTTCATCGGAGAAATGCAGGTGCACCCGGTCCGCCCAATCGAAACCAGCGAGATCGGGCAGAAAGCCGGCAGAGGCACGGGTGGAGGAGGAATAATGCAGCTCAAAATCACGGCCAAGGGCGTGCAAACGGTGCGCCATGGCAATCATCGGCGTCACTCCTATGCCACCGCCCATCAAAAGGGTGCGATCCGCGTCCTCAACCAAAGGAAAATGGTTGTGCGGGTGCGAGATGAAGACCTTGCGTCCGACCTCAAATATCCGGTGCATCAAAAGTGACCCACCGCGCCCGGCGTCTTCGCGCAAAACGGCAATCTGGTATTTTGAACGGTCTGCCGGATCGCCGGACAGAGAGAATTGCCGGAAAAACTCGGGCGCAACCACAACGTCGATATGGGCACCGGCGGTGAAGGCGGGCGGGGGGGCGCCATCCGGGCGCGCCAGCTCATATTTGGTGACGCCGTCTGTCATCTTTTCAGCTTTGGTCACCACCACAGGCAGCACCGGGGCCTCGGCCTGATCGGCAGTGTATATATGTTCGGGCGCCAATCCACGTGCGCGTCTGTCGCGATGCTCATCCGCGCTGATCATCGTCTCGTAAGCCCGGATACCTGCCTCGCGGTCCATGGGGAAGGGCCAGGCATAGGGTGGCGGGGCGAGGTTGGCAGGATAGACGGCTAATGTCTGGTCCTCATGGCGCAGATCAAGGCCCTTCGACAGGCCCCGCCGGTTGACCGGGTGGGAGGCAGGCGCGTAGGGGCCATCATCCACCATCTCAAGGTCCCACCACCAAGTTTTCACCGGGTTAATACCGCCATTTCCAAGGTAATCATCCAGCTTTGCCAATGGCTTAGCCGTAAAAGGTAAATGCGATGCGGCCCAACGGAAAGGCGCCTCGGCAAACAGGCCCTCAAGGTTCCACGGGCAGGTTTTCATGCAGCGCCCGCACATGGCGCCGTTCTTTTGCCCAACCCGGTAGGTGGTGCATTTCTGGCTGTCGCTTTTCCAGATCTCATAACCGTTGAACATGCGTTTTGGCCCGGCCGTGATGGCGCCCGAGGGGCATTCGCGCGCGCATTTATTGCAGACCTCACAAAACCGCTGCATGCCAAAATCTATTGGCTTGTCGTGGGTCATTTCCATGTTTGTGGTCACAACGCCCGATTTCAGGCGCGGGCCGAGATAGGGGTTGAGGATCACCTCGCCGATGCGGCTGACCTCGCCAAGACCGGAAAGCAGCAAAAGCGGTGGGTTCAGTACCTCATCGTCCATGACGCTATGCACCCGCGCCCCATGGCCCAGCCTGCGGATATGGTCGGCCAGCACGCCCCCTAGCAGGGAAAATCTGAGATAGGCGCGCATGGACTGGGCGCAGGCAATCCAGTCGTCTCCGGAAGCGCCTTCCATGGTTTCATGGCCTTGGTCAATAATGATGGAAATGGCGTTTTTGTGATAAGGTTCAATGGCTTGCCCTCCCGCGTCGTGGCTATAATAAGCATAATCCGGGCAGGCGGACAGGCCAATGGCATCGACACCCAGCCAATAGGCGGCAGCTTTGATATTGGCGGCGTTGCGGGCGGGATCCGATGTCGAGGGATGCAGCGGGCCGGGCTCCCCACTTTGCAGCAGGATGAAGGCGCCAAGGCTGGGGCGAAAGGCGAAGGCGGCGGCGGATTTGCGCACGTAGCCACCGTTCTTTGACGCCTCCTGCACCTTTGGACCCAGATCGCCAAACAAAGCGCGGGCAAACAGGTTGGCGCGTTTGGGCACCCGTGCCACGTTGGCGTCGTCGATATAGGTGGTGGGCGTTTCCACCTTTTTGAGCCGTTCAAACGGATGACCGCCATCAACAAATCGACGTTTGTCGAAAGGATCGGCATTGCGAGCGTTGCGGGCGTGTTGCCCCAAGCCGCTGCGCCAGGAGGAGGGCAGTTTCGCGTTTGGCTGCAGGGGATTATCAGGGGAAAGTTCAAGTGTTGTCGTCACCACTGCCAGCCCGTAGCGCGTGCCGTGAAACGGGTTAACGGCCACGCCGCCAGCCTCATAAGCCAGCCCTGCCGCAACGGCCATTCGTTCCATGTAGACATCCGTTGCGGCTCCGGTATGGGCGCGTGCCTCATGCCCTAACAGGCGCAGATATGAGGCCAGGGTAACCGCCGTTTCCGCCCCGCGCAGGCAGGCGCGGTGGGCCTGGCCGTTTTGTATCCAGTCGCTGCCGGTCTCGGCCGGGCCAGGGTCGCGTGGGTAGTCATAAAGGAACACCAAGGCGTGGCTGTGATGACGGCAATCTGTGGGCGGAGCCGCCAGGTTTTCACGCAGACCTGCCATGATCACATCGACACCCGCGGCAAAGGTTTTCACCTGCATGTGGTTGATTTTATGCGCCAATCTATCAACATCTGGATTTGTAACCGGGACATCCCGCCAGCTGGCCGTGGGAATCTCACATATGCCGATCTGTGCGGCGTCACAATAATATCCAAAACCTTTCAGGTGGTCTGAACGCTCGGTGGGATCGTCGGGAATGATCGCGCGTTCCGGCTTAACCAACCCGTCGCGCGTGGCGTCCAGCATGGCCTGATATTCCCCCATCGCGGTGATGATCGATAGCGGGTCATCGGCGTTAAACTGCAGACCCGGCTGCGGGGTCAGGACCTCCAATCCCTCCGGCTGATCCTGTCGCGCCAGTTTTTCAAGCGGGTAGGGGCCAAGATGGGCCGGGCGGTTGCGGTAGGATCGTAGGCGGGCCATGTCAGAGCCTTTTCAAAGGGGCGCTTTCGCGCGAACGAAGTTTTTCAAGCAGCCGGGTCAATTCAGCCAATTCTTCTTTGGTCAGCCGTCCTTCAGTTTCTGCGCGTGCTTCACGGGCCAAGGGTGCGGCCGCGGCCAGTTTTTCCCGGCCTGAACTGGTAAGCCTGACTTCGGTCATGCGCCCGTCTTTTTGCCCGGCTGTACGCGAGACCAGGCCGGAATTTTCCATCTGCCGCAAGGCGCGCGATGTTGCTGTGCGGTCAATACCTATAAAGTCAGCAATATCAGATGGGTAGTGCAGGTCAGCTTCGCCTGAAGCCAGCAGGATGCACCAGGTAATCCGGGTCAGGCCCAGGGTCTTCAGGGCGGTTTCAAACCGCCGTTCGGCCTGACGGGCGGTCAGGGTCAACTGGTAGCCTATGGCTGCGTGGAGGTCGTAGTTAGTCCCGGTCATAGTTGACAATGTCAATTAAATTTCTCCCCCTGTCAATCCCCGCGCCATAGGCTATGAGGGAGGAGAAACCGGAGGGAATATGCGCGCAGACGGAATATTATTGGATAAGGACGGCACGTTGTTTTCCTTCACCCACACCTGGTCTGCCTGGGCGCGGGGCTTCATTGACCAGTTAACAGGCGGAGACCGCGTGCGGGCGCATCAAATCTCTGAGGTGATCGGCTATGATTACATCAAAGGCGAGTTTCACCGCGATTCCGTGGTTGTGGCCCATACGCCCGATCATATTGCGCGTGTTTTGCTACCGCATTTCGACATGGACTTGCCCGAGCTTGAGGATTTTCTGAATGACCAGGCCGCCAGGGTGCCGCAGGCCGAAGCTGTGCCTCTGCAGCCGTTGTTTACAACGCTGAAAGCACGCGGTCTGGCACTGGGTATCGCTACGAACGACGCCGAGAAACCTGCGCGCGCCCATCTGGAGGCTGCGGGCGTTAGCGGCTTTTTTGACTATATCGTCGGCTATGACAGTGGTCATGGTGGCAAACCGGCTCCGGGGCAATGTCAAGGGTTTCTGGCCGCAACCGGGCTGGCGCCAGAACGCACGGTCATGGTTGGCGACAGCTTGCATGATCTGCATGCGGGGGCGGCTGCGGGCATGCAGGTTGTCGGGGTGTTGACCGGTCTGGCCGATGCGGCCGAGCTTGCACCGCATGCGGATATTGTATTGCCGGATATTGGCCATTTGCCTGCATGGCTTGAAGGGTAATTGATGGCCTCGCACGGGAAAATCACACAACGGCTGGATGAAATGGGGCTGATCCTGCCCAAACCTCTGCAGCTACCCGAGGGTGTTGTTTTGCCCTTTCCCGAGGTCAATATCCGTGGGGAGCGCGCCTTTATTTCAGGTACAGGTCCGCTCAATCCCGACGGCACTCTGGCCGCGCCATTGGGGCAGGTCGGTGTGGATGTGTCGGTGGAAGAGGCCGCGGGTCTGGCGCGCCTGACAGGGCTGGCAATGCTGGCGGGGCTGGAGCGCGCACTTGGGTCGTTGGACCGCGTGGCAGGCTGGGCGCGTGTTTTTGGTATGGTCAATTCCCCCGCCGGTTTCACGCGCCAGCCAGAGGTGATCAATGGTTTTTCTCACTTGATACTGGAGGTTTTTGGCGACGAGGTTGGCCGCCATGCACGCTCGGCCGTATCCGTTGCGGCCTTGCCCATGCAGATTGCGGTTGAGATCGAGGCAGAGGTCATCATCCGCCTGTAAGCTCTGCGAGCGAGCCGGGTTGACCCGATCAGCCCCAAAAAACGACTGTTCTGGTCGCTATCGGTCGGTTCATTGGCCCATAGCGCGGCGAGGATCGTCGGTATCGTTACCGGGAGGGAAAGAGAATGGCCAGATCAGCACGCAGACGCCGCAATGCAGGCAGAGCGGGGCAACATGGCAGCGGCGGCGCCATTCAGCAGATCTCCTGGCGTATCCCTGTGAATACTGACCGGCCTACGGAGCCTTTGGATGACGCAGGAATTGCCGCGATCCATGACGGGGCCATGCGCATTTTGGAAGAGATCGGAATTGAGTTTCTCAACCCCGAGGCAGTGGAAATCCTGCGCAAGGCAGGATGTATTATCGAGGGCGAAAACGTCCGTATGGGCCGTGATTTCGTGATGGAAATGGTGGGGTATGCGCCCAGCCAGTTCGATATCACACCGCGCAACCCCGATCGCAAGATCACCATTGGCGGCGGACATATCCTGTTTGGTAATGTCTCATCGCCGCCAAATTACTGGGATCTGGAAAGTGGCGGGGCCGTGCCGGGCACACGAGAAACCTGCCGCAACCTATTGAAACTCACCCAATATTTCAACTGCATCCATTTCGCCGGGGGCTATCCGGTTGAGCCGATGGACCTGCATGCCTCGACCCGCCATCTGGATGTGCTGTTTGATAAGCTGACCCTGTCAGACAAGGTCATGCACGCCTATTCGCTGGGCCGTGAGCGGGTTGAGGACGTGATGGAGATGGTGCGCATCGCAGGTGGGATGAGCCACGAGGAATTTGACGCCAGCGCGCACGTCTATACCAACATCAACTCAACTTCACCGCTCAAACACGACTTTCCCATGCTGGACGGCTGGATGCGCATGGCGCGCCGCGGGCAGGCGCTGGTGGTGACGCCCTTTACGCTGGCCGGTGCCATGGCACCGGTGACTCTGGCGGGCGCGGTGGCGCAATCCATCGCTGAAGCGCTCTGTGCCGTGGCGTTGGCGCAATACATAAACCCCGGCGTGCCCACGGCGATCGGCACATTCACCTCGAATGTTGATATGAAGTCCGGCGCACCGGCATTTGGCACTCCGGAATATATGCGCGCCACCCAGATGACCGGACAGATGGCACGGTTTTACAAGCTGCCGCTGCGCTCCAGCGGGTCCTGTGCGGCCAATGTGCCGGACGGGCAGGCGATGTGGGAAACCTCAAACAGCCTATGGGCGGCGGTGCAATCGGGCACCAACATGGTTTACCATGCCGCCGGCTGGCTTGAGGGCGGGTTGATCGCCAGCCCGGAAAAGTTTATCATGGACTGCGAGGTTATCCAACAAATACAAAGGTATATGGAGCCTTCTTTAACCACTACTTCAACAGACGATATAGCTCTGGATGCCATCCGCGAAGTAGGCGGCACCGGGCATTTTTTTGGCACCGAACATACCCAGGCACGTTATACGACTGCCTTTTACCAGCCCTTCCTTTCCGACTGGCGCAACCACGGCGCATGGGAGGCCGCAGGCGGCATTTGGACCGCCGAGCGCGCCCATAAAATCTATAAAGACATTCTGGAGGACTATACCGAGCCACCGATGGACGAGGCTATCCGCGAAGAACTGGCCGCCTTTGTTGCAAAACGCAAAGAGGAAGGCGGCGCGCCGACCGACTATTGACGTTTTTCCGGCTTTTGTTGATCCGCAGCCCTAGCCACCCTAATCTGGGCCGGATGAGCCGGTCGTGGATATTACCTTCATGCGTCCGGCATTTGGCAATATTGCGGGGCTGAAATGGCAAATATCGAGATTGACGAGGCCGTGGGAAACCGTGCCCTGATGGCATTATTTGGTGCCCTGGCCGGGTTGGCTATGTGGTTTTTGATCGACGAACTGCCTGACATTCTTGAAAACATGCGGGTGATTCTGGGGCTGTCTGCCTTCGTCGCCGGGTTCTTTGCCGTGTTGCTGGCGGCATTTGGCCCTTTGACGCTGCGCCCGGCAATTCTGGTCGCGGGTATTCTGGCGCTTATGGGTGCGGGGCTGCTCCTTTGGGCCTCACTGCGATTTGATGAGGTCTCCATCTTCCTTGAAACGGGCCATCCGCTGGCTGCTTATGTCGTGATCATGTCAATCCCGGTTCCCTTCGCGGTGGCCGGGCTGCGCGACGGCGAGGGCTGGCGTTGTTACCCGGCGCTGTTTGAGCACGCCTGGCAGATATTTGTGCGCTACCTTGTCGCCTGGGCCTTTGTCGGGCTGTTCTGGCTGGTGGTTTTATTGTCGGATCTGGTGCTGAATATCGTCGGGCTGACGGTGGTCGGGGATTTGCTGGAGTTTGATCCCGTGCCGTTTCTTTTGACGGGGCTAATGCTGGGGCTGGGGCTTGCGGTCGTACATGAATTGCGCGCCTATGTTTCCCCCTATCTGGCGCTGCGTCTTTTGCGTCTTATGTTGCCACTGGTATTGGCGGTCAGTGTCGTCTTTCTGCTGGCAGCCCCTCTTAAAGGCCTTTCCAACCTGTTTGGCGGGCTCTCGGCAGCAGGCACCCTGATGACACTGGCGCTGGCGGCGGCAACCTTGATCACGGCGGCACTGGACGCAAGTGAAGAGACAGCGGCGACATCCCCGATACTGGTCTGGTCCTCCCGCATCATGGCACTGGTCCTGCCTTTGCTGGGCGCGCTGGCGGCGTGGGCCGTGTGGCTGCGCGTGGCGCAATACGGGCTGACGCCAACACGGCTGGTGGCGATGACTTCGGTGCTGGTGGTGCTGGCCTATGGGGTGATCTACGCTTTGGCGGTTTTGCGGGGCGCTGGCTGGCAAGCTCGCATCCGTCAGGCAAACATCACTATGGCGCTGGTGCTGATAGGTTTGGCGGTCCTGTGGCTTTCCCCGGTTCTGAACGTCGAACGCATGTCAGTAAAGTCACAGATCGCGCGTTTTGAAGATGGCAAAATTGATGCGAGTGATCTTGATCTGTGGGAAATCGGGCGTGAATGGGGGCGGGCAGGCGTCGCCGCCCTGGAGGCCCTGCAAGCCACGGACCACCCTGATCACGCCCGCCTGGAGGCACGGTTAGCATTGTTGGCTGGGGCCGAAACCCGCTGGCAATGGCGGGATTCCGAAAGCGGTGATGAAGGCGACGCGGGACATGGGGAATTCCTTGAGAAAGTTGCCATACTTCCGCACGGTGCCGCGCTGCCCGAAGGGGCATTTTCCGGGGCATATCCGGTGGATGACTGGCTGGCGGGATGTGCAAGGAAGACGCCCGCCAATAATCCGGGCTGTGCGGCGCTTGTAGCGGATTTCAGTAAAGATATTCCCGGTGATGAAGTGGTGGTATTCTACCTGGACGGGAGTATTCGATTGCGCGCCTATGTCTGGACTTCGGGAGATCGTTATATCGAGATTCTGGGTGAAAGTGTAACAAATTTAGGCCCAGAGGGGCTGGATTCTCTCTATTCTGGTGCGTTTGAATTGAAGCCATTACCGGAAAAAAACCTATCTATAGGAGAATACTTGATTACGGTTGGGGAATAAGGGAAAATTTACCGCTTTGTTAACTATTGAACCCTAGCTTGTGGCGGCCAGAGTGGCGCGTGTTTGTGTGAAGGTGAGTATATGCATGGGTTGATCAACAGATCACTAGAAGACTTCTTGTGTGGCACATATGGTCGGGAATTGTGGCAGCAAGTCATGGAAGAACTTGATGCCGGTTTCGACAGTTTCGAACCGATGTTTCACTATGACGATGCTCTAACGCAGGCTCTGGTAGACACAGCCGCGAAAACTCTCGGCAAGCCGCGCGAGGTTTTGCTGGAGGATTTCGGCACCTATCTGGTTGCCGACCCCCGCAGTGAAAGGGTGCGCCGCCTGTTACGGTTTGGCGGGGTGGACTATGCTGATTTCCTGCATTCTCTGGATGACCTGCAGGGGCGTGTGCGGCTGGCCATACCTGATCTGGAAATGCCGCGGCTGGAATTGTACGAACATGGCGAAGCTGAATTTTCACTTTCCTGCATCTCTGCGCATTCCGGGGCGGGGCAGGTGATGCTTGGAGTTTTACGCGCTTTGGCTGATGATTACGGTGCCTTGGCATTTTTAGAATATCTCGGCCGTTCTGGGGATTGCGACACGCTGTCAATCCGTCTGTTGGATGCCGGTTTTTCCGAAGGTCGTAAATTTTCCCTTGCGCGCAAGGTCGGTTGAAAATGAAGGAAAGTGCGGAAATCTGTATAAGTCAGGAAGCGCTCGACCGGATGATGCCGATGCATGTGATTATTGGCCCGGACGAGTTTATTTCCCATGCCGGCCCTACGTTGGAGAAAATATGTCCGGGTCAAAACCTTGTTGGTCAAAGCTTCTTTGATGTGTTTGAACCACGGCGCAAGAATTGCCGAAACAACCTGATGGAGGCCTTTGCCAGACCAGGCATGAAGGTTTATCTGCGTCTGCGCGACCAATTTGCCACCCAGCTGATTGGGAACACCTCTGTGTTACCCAATGGAGGTGGTATTCTAATGAACCTCTCTTTTGGTATCCGGTGATAGATGCGGTTGGGCATTACGACCTCGCGGGCTCTGATTTTGCCGCCACGGACCTGACGCTGGAAATGTTGTGGATGTTTGAGGCTAAATCGGGCGCTTTGGCGGAAAGTTCTGAACTTGCCGGGCGCATGTACGGCGCAAAGCAGGCGGCCGAGGCGGATGCGGCCTCGGATGTGCTGACAGGCTTGTGTAACCGCCGGATGCTCGATCAGGTTTTGGCGCGTCTGACCAGCCGTAATGCGCCGTTTACGCTCATGCATCTGGATCTGGATTTTTTCAAAGCGGTGAATGACACGCTTGGTCACGCGGCGGGTGATCATGTGCTGCAGATCGTTTCAAAGATTCTGACCGAAGAAACCCGTGAAAAAGATACCGTTGCGCGGGTTGGTGGGGATGAGTTTGTTTTGGTTTTTGATCAGATAACCGAACGCAAACGGCTGGGCGCCATTGCCGAACGCATCATACGACGGTTGGAAGAACCGATTGAGTATCGCGACGACATCGCACAGATTTCGGGATCAATCGGCATGGTGACTTCAACCAAATATACCTCGCCGGAAGCCACACGTATGATGGATGATGCGGATGCCGCACTTTATGCATCAAAAGAACGGGGGCGCGCGGGCTATACGTTCTTTGAAGAAGGCATGCATGTTGATGTGGTCACGCCTGAAAGCAAAGCCGGTTAGGGTGCGCGGCGTAGGGTCAATTCGTGCAATATCTTCCTGGATAACAGTTTGGACAAGGCTGGGGTGTCGTTGTTGGCGGGTGATGTCGCCTGGATGGGGGCGCCAGGGGTTTGGAAATCCAAAGTTTGTCAACGCCGGGCCGGAAATGCATTTTCGTCAACAAGCTGTTTCAGCATGGAAATCGCTGCGTCGCTATCGTTCAGACACGGCACAAGGGTGAAATTTTCCCCGCCCGCCGATAGGAAAGCATCTCGCGCGCGCAGGCCAATTTCTTCCAGCGTTTCAATACAGTCCGAGGCAAATCCCGGGGTGACGACCGACAGGTTTTTAACCCCACTTTGGGCCAGATTGATCAGCGTTTCCTCGGTATCCGGCCCGGTCCATTCTTTGCGCCCGGTGCGTGACTGATAGCACAGCGGCATTTCTTTTTCCGACATGTCAAGTGCCTGACGTAGGGCGCGCATGCTGGCCTCGCATTGCGCCTGATAGGGGTCACCTTTTGCGATGTGATCTACCGGCAAGCCATGCAGCGAGGCGAGCGTGACCTCCGGCGTCCAGTTAAGTGTTTTGTGGTGGGCGCCGATGCTTGTAGCCAGCGCGTCAATATATGCCGGGTGGTCAAAATAGGGGGCGATTGTGCGAAGGGCCGGCTGCACGTTAAGTTTTTGCAATTGGGCAAATGCCGCATCCAGCGCGGTACCGGTCGTCGCCCCGCCATATTGCGGATAAAGTGGAAATAACACCAGCTGGTCACAGCCCTGATCGGTCAGGCGTTGAATGCCCTCCTCAATCGAAGGGGTGCCGTAGCGCATGGCCCAATCGACACAATTCTTTGGCGCGTCAGCAAAAACTTCACCCAGTTTTTGCGCCTGCGCTCTGGTGAAACTACGCAGAGGGCTTTCGTCAAGTTCATGATTCCAGATCGCCTTATAGGCTCGGCTCAGGCTGTGGGGACGCCGACGCAGGATGATAAGGTTCAGTATCAGCCACCAAACCGGTCCACGCGCATCGATGACCCGTTTATCGGACATAAATTGTTTCAGATAGCGGCGGACAGACTTCAAATCAGTGGCATCAGGTGTCCCCAGATTGATCAGCAGGATGCCGGTCTTATCCGCTTTGTGCTTTTGCGAATTTGTTTTCATCTGTATGGCGCAGGTTTTCCGTATGCTTGTCGCCATTAGCAATACGCCGCAGGGTCGGAAAGTCCAGAATAATAAGGTTGGAAATACCTTCGAATGCGATGATGTTTTTTTCTTCAAGGTCTTTGAAACAGCGGCTGACGGTTTCGGGTTGCATGCCAAGATAATCGGCCAGATCAATGCGCCGTACGGGGATACGCACCAGATCAGGGTTGCGGTTTTGCACCTGCCGGTGCCGGCACTCAAAAACAAACGATGCCAGCTTCTCCAGAGCCTGTTTCTTGGCCAGATCTGAGGCATGATCCATGGCGCGGTAAGTCTGGCTGCGCAGGTTGTTCCAGGCCACTTTTTGGGCGGCTAGATTGTTGATTGCAATGCGTTCAAATACCTCTGGCGCCAAGCGACAGATTTCGGTCTTTCCCAGTGCAATCAGGTGGCCGCGGTGGCGGTTTCCCAGCCCACGCATATCAATAATGTCCCCTTGCATGAACAAGGCGGCGATGGTTTTGCGCCCATCTTCCAGAAGATGCTGTAGGGATAATACGCCCGACGCGACGGCGACGATCGGCCAGTGCAGCAGGTCAGCATTGCTGATTGCTGCCCCCCGGCGCAAATCTGCATGCCTCGATCTGGCCATCAGACTATTTAGTTCGCTCGGCGTAAGATGGCCGCAAAACCCTCCGGCATCCGTAAAGAACGAACAAGTGTGGCACTTACTGGCAGGGCTGGATGTCAAGGTGGGCAGCTTTCCATTCAAGAGTTAGTTTTAACGCTCGCTGCCAAGTATCGCTCAGGTTTGTTTCATTACGATTTGTTTAAGGTAAATAATTGTCAGGACTTGTTAAGGAATGTAACAAATCACCCGTTTCCGGCTTAGGTCTTGCAGGGGCAGGGTGGGTATTTAAACTGGTAAAAAAGCCGGAAAACCCATGCAACGTATCCTGATCGTTTTTGCCCTGACTGCTGCAATCATGCTGTTCATTTTCAACTCTGCCGACTGGTACGCCAACAATTCAGCCCTACCCAGATATTGCGAAAACCCACAGCAAAGTGTTGAAATTGTACGGGAAATTCTGACGACAGATAACCCCGGTGAAGGTAAGGAGCGGCGTCCCTATATTGTTGCTGCCAAGCTGATTTTTCTTGTGCCGCAGGAAGAAAATGAGCCGATGGAGGCTTATATGGTCCGCCTGCGCCAAAAGATTTCCGAGGCCTGCGGCACGGTTTTCTGATCCGGCGCATAAAAAAACCTTGATGCGCATCAATTACACCAAATCGGGAATCTGTTCGTCTTGATGCACGAAAAGATGCGCCGAAACGGGAACACGATGAGCAAAAAGAACCAAAGCACCGCCATAGGCAAGCTTGTATTCGCAGCGACTTTCATCGCGATGCTGTACTTTTTCTGGTGGCTGCTGATCTATGATCACGGCGTGATTTCAGTGCATTAGACGTGTTTGACTAGGCGAGGGGCAGCTAAATGTTAGAGCGCAAATACCTGATATTCGTGGTGGCTTCGGTCGTTTGGGCTGCGGTTTTCTACTTCATGAACATGTGGATCATGCAATTGCAGGGCCTGCCTGTAGGTGCCGACCTGATGCCGTTGTGAGGGATGTGAATATGAACAAGTTCCCGGTCGCAATACTGGCAGCCCTTGGCGTAATGATCCTGCCTGAGCTGGCAGCGGCCTCTACTGACGCTGCGGTTGCCCTTGAGGGCGCGCCCAAACCGTCCCGGCTGGATTATCCGGTGATCGCAGGCATCAGCGCACGCACGCTGGCTTGGTCGATGGCGCAGATGCACCTGTTTCTTGCGGCCTTTGTGCTGGCCGTGCCGCTTTTTGCCATAGCAACCGAATATATGGGCGTCATCACCCGCGATGATCGCTTTGACAACATGGCGCGTGAGTTCATGAAGATCACCATGGCGGCCTATTCGCTGACCGCGCTGGTCGGGGGTGGGCTGCTCCTCAGTCTCCTGGTGTTCTATCCGCATCTGATGGGCTATCTCATCAAGGTGTTCCGCGGGCAAATGCTGATCTATGCGGCCCTCTTTGGGCTCGAGAGCATAACACTTTACGTCTACTTCTATTCCTGGGATGCGCTCAGGCGCGGTAACCGCAAATATTACCACATGTCGATCGGGCTGGTGCTGAACACGGTCGGGCTGACGCTGATGTTCGTAGCCAATGCCTGGGCCAGCTTCATGATGTCCCCTGCGGGTATCGCGCCTGATGGCGCCATCACCGGCACGGTGTGGGAGGCAACCCGCAACCCCCTGTGGAACCCCCTGAACTTGCACCGTTTTCTGGCGAATATAGCATATGGCGGCGCCATCGTCGGGGGCTATGCGGCCTATATGTTCCTGGCGGAAAAGGACCGCACGCAAAAAGCGCATTACGACTGGATGGGCTATACCTCGAACTTCATCGCCATCCTTGGTTTCCTGCCTTTGCCTTTCGCCGGCTACTGGCTGATGGCCGAGATTTACGCCTATTCCCAGCAGATGGGCATCACCGCCATGGGCGGCATTCTGGCATGGCTTTTCATCATTCAGGCGGTACTGATCGGCACGATCATGTTGGCCGCGAACTATTACCTTTGGTCTGGGCTGATGCGCACGGATCGCGGGGCGCAATATACGAAATACGTCAAATATATCGCCGTGGTCATTGTCGGGGGCTTCCTTGTCTGGGTGACGCCGCACACACTGATCCTGACCACGAATGAGATCCAGAACCTTGGCGGTACCCACCACAAAATCCTTGGGCCGCTGGGCATTATGCCCGCCAAGAATACTGCCGTGAACCTGATGCTGGTCTTTACCTTCCTCTCGTTCCAGATGTTTTACCGCTCGTCACGCGTGCCGGTGGTCAGTTGGGCGAAAGCCGGCAATATGGTGGTGATCGCGCTTTATGTGGTGGGTATACTCAACATCGTCGGCGCCGGGATTTACGGCTATATCACCCCCACGGTCTACAAAGTCGGCGCCTCGGTGCCGCAGGTGGTGACAACGTTGATCATCATCGTCGGCTCTGTGGTGATCGACGTCTTCATGCTGCGCGGGGCCAAATCGGAAAAGGTCCATTGGGGCCGCATGACCGAGCGCTCTCAGTATGCCCTTTTCGTTTTGCCGGTGGCCTTTACCTGGCTGATGGGGCTGATGGGCTATATCCGTTCATCCCTCAGAACCAACTGGCATGTCTACACGGTGATGAAAGACAATTCCCCGGAGAACTACATTCCC
>CAZJYZ010000060.1:0-16598 GCA_964550345.1 uncultured Aliiroseovarius sp.
GTGGAGAAGTGTCTTAAGCATTTAAAAAAAGAGACACAGATAGTGATACAAAAAGCGATGAGGGGAATGATTATTAAAGTGCTTAATTATGAGGAATATCAAGACATAGAAAATTACAGAAGCGACATAAAAAGCTATAGTTTAAGCGATAAAAAAGAGAGAAAGAAGCGACAGAAAAGCGATAAAAAAGCGACACTAAAAAGTAATAATGAGAATAATGAAAACAATGTAATAAAAAAAAGAAAGGGGCCGGTTGAAGAAAAATTTTTTATGCTTGCCCAAAAATTTTTCCGGGCCGCCGGCGCAAGATATCTCGATCTCTGCCCGAAATTCGTTGACCGACAGAAAGAGCTTATCACCTCCTGGGCGGAAGAACTGGAGAAAATCCACCGTCTTGACGAGGTTTCTCCGGAAAACATTGATTTCCTCCTCACATGGCTTTTTGAATCTGATTCGGAAAGCTCGCTTTTTTGGCGAAAACAAATTTATACCCCCAAGAAGCTTCGCCAGAAAAATAAAGACGGGATTCAATACTGGCGGCTCCTGGCTGACAAAATCCGCAGTGAACTTCAAACCACTGCTTCTCGAAATTACAACGTCAAATTTTCATGAATGTACAAACGCAGGTATCTACCGAAGTCAAAACTCGAAAGATTTTCTTTCAGGAGCATTGGGGTGATTTCTACACCCACTTCTGCACAGATAAAGAATTTCAGGCAATTATGAACCAAATCCGCCGCAAAGAAGCGGTCGTTGATTTGGGGGATGGGAAAGGATTTTCTTTCACTCAGTACAAAGGCCACGAAACACTTTCCCCGGAAGAAATCAAACGCATGACTAAGCCACGATTAATATCGCTTGCAAGCAAAATTGTTCGGGAAGGAAGAAAAGAATACGAAATAAAAACAATGGGGCTTTATGATCCTCGTCAGAAAAAAATACTCAAAGAAAAGACAGTCAAAACCTTCCTTCATGAGTATACAGAAGCCGAAATAAAGCGGCACAAAAAATTCACAAAAGCCATCCTGGACCGCCATAAAACCGGCAAATCGTTCGCCAGAATACTCATGGAATTTTTTGAAAAAACTCCTTCAAATACATCTCCTATTACCTCCTAAAATGACTAAAACGCCTCCCGTAGAAATCCCCATTCCATTTTATGAAATCTGCAATACCTGCGGGGAAAGATACGGAACTTCTTCAAAAGACGACCTGATTTGCCATGAAGCACTTTGTATGCTGTGCGGAGAAGTGAAGGAATGCGCTGCCCCTCTCCATTATCAGATTAGCCAACTTCCGCACAAGGTTTTGAAAAAAGAAAATGTTTTGAAATGGGCTGACTATCAAAAACAAACCCTCGATGAAATGGTTTCCGAAATTCTAACTGTTCTGCCTTCATGAAATTCATCATCCACACAGACCGTTTCCCAAATAAAAACCCCCTCGGATACACCCGGACTACCCAACGGGCCAAATTTGATCCCAAATATCGCTTGTATGAGGAATGGAAGGATTGGGTGTGGTGGAATTTCATACAGCAAGGTGGAAAAAACATGCGGATCCAGGATAAAGCAAAATTCTTTCTCTCAATCAAAATTTTCTACCGCAATGATCGCCGATCCGACCCATCCAATGTTTTCAAAGGAATTGAAGATGCACTAGGAGATTCTCGATCCAAAGGCCCTCGCCTCTACAAAAATGATAAATGGACTACTGGAGAGTTTGATTACTTCTTTGATTCTCAAAACCCACGAGTCGAATGTGAAATATTACTTCTCAATGATTAAAAATGATTTATTCCTATCAGCCGGCATTATCAAAAAAGCATACATGGAAAAAGCGCAAATTGGATGACATAAAACAAGTTGTGGTCCATCATTCTGCGAAAACCTTTAATTCTGGCAGACGTTCGAAAACACTCGCAGAAATAGACAAAATAACTCTTTCGCACAAAAGAAGAGATTGGGGAGGCGGAGCAAATACCCCAACAATTGCTTATCATTTCGTTATTGATCGCCTCGGACGAATATTTCGGGTAAATCCGTTAACAGACACAACTTGGCATGCCAGAGAAGCAAATAATTATTCTATTGGAGTTTTGGTATTGGGGAATTACGAAAAACAAAAACCTTCTATCTTTACAAAACGAGCAATAAAAAACCTTTCCAAATATTTAGAGATTTTTCTCAGTATCACTCCTTTGGATTGGACTTGGCACAATGCAGCTCAAAAAGCCCCTACGATTTGTTGCGGGAAAAACCTCATTCCAGAAATAGAAAAACTACAAAAATTTAGAATAAGTTTTTAATCGGGCTTTTGAATATCTTTTATGGATATTACTAAGCCTGTTCTAAAATCACTTGTTTTTATTCGTGCGTGCGTGCGATTTTTTTGACTTTACGCCTTAAAAACATTTAAAATTCTTAAAAATTTCAAATAAAAACCCATGACATTTTCCAAATCGCTTTCAATGTTTATTGTTTTAAGCATTCTTTGCGCACAAACAAGTTTCGCTATTACTTGGCCGTCCACGCCACCGCCGGGGGAAGTGGCGGGAGGAAAAATCGGGAATTACATTAATTCGGTAAAAAACCTGATCTTTCCTGATAATGGGAAGATTGGAATTGGAACATCAAGTCCGGCAAAGCTTTTTGAGGTTTATGATGAAGGTAGTATTGGAGCTGTTCAAGTAACTACAGATAGTACGGTAGGATTAAGGGTCTCATCAAAAACGGATGGAAATATACTTTTTTGGGTTAAATCTAATAATTCTGCTATTAATCGTGATGTTCTCATGGTTCCAAATGGAGATGGGAACGTTGGCATAGGCACGACGGGGCCATTAAGTAAATTGCATGTTCAGGGGGAAGTTCCTAATATAATTTTAAAAGATATGAATAATGCCGTGGTAGGGGGGACTTATGGGCAAATTGAATTTAGAACGAGCGATGCTTCTTCATACAATGTCGATAGAATTCAGGCGAAGATAGACTCGCATGATGATAGTATCTATGGAGATAGAGGAACTTTAAGATTTTATACAACTTCTGGTGATGACCTACAAGAGAGGGTTCGAATCGCAAGTGACGGCAGCGTCGGAATAGGCCCCCCCACCCCCAACGAAACCCTACAAATCTCCGGAGCCGTAAATCTCGGCACCACCACAAATACCAACGCCGGCTCCATCCGCTGGACAGGCACAGACTTCGAAGGATACAACGGAACAGAATGGGTTAGCTTCTCCTCAACTGGTAGTGATTGTGGAGAAAACGTACAGGACGCGGACGGCAACTGGTATAACACCGTAAAAGTCGGAACTCAGTGCTGGATGGCGCAGAACATGCGAACTACCCGTTACCCCGACGGCACAGCCATAACAAAAGGCGATGCTGCTCATGGAGCCGCCACATGGACTACCGACACGGCTCAATATTCCTGCCCCCCAAACACCAGTAACAACGGAGAAGATTGTGCCGCCGCCGAATCCCTCGGAATGTTTTACCAGTGGAGCGCGGCCATGAAGGGAGTAACCACTGCCGGAGCCCAAGGTATCTGTCCTACCGGCTGGCATGTTCCCACAGACTCGGAACAACACACCCTGGACAACTATCTGGCCACAGGAACCTGTAATGCTAGCAGAAGCAATGCCTGGGATTGTAATCCTGCCGGAGACAAGCTGAAACTGGCATCAAATTGTACCAGCGGGAGCAATTGCGGCCTATCCGGATTCGGAGCCCTTCTCTCGGGCTTCCGGGATACTAATGGTCTTTACTACGATCGCGGGACAGACACGTACTATTGGTCTTCCTCGGAGAGTGGCTCAAGTGCTTGGGTTCGCGCCCTGAGCTCGGGCCTCTCGACGGTCGGCCGGAGCGCGTATAATTCTAAGGCCCGCGGCTTCTCTGTACGTTGTATTAAGGACTGATCCCCCTACGCGCCTCAACCTTGCCTAAGTGCAATCTAATAGGTGCTTCGGAGGATAAATTCGACTATTTGTCTATTTGACTATTTTTGAAACGGTACATAGGGGGTTATGAAACGTTATATGTATCGTCTTCTATATAAGGCCGCCGAAGGCGGCGCGAAATTTTTTTTGGGGTGGTGTTACATGAGTAAAAACAAAAATTTTTTGCAATTTTTATATTTCTAAACTATACTAAAAATAGTTAAGAAATATACTCTTTAATTCTGACGTATATAATGCTTACACAAGTAAATTTCACTACCGACATCGAATTAAAAAAGGCTGCTTTGACTAAAGCTAAAAAACAGGGCATTACCCTGAAGGCCTTTTTAAATTTCTGTCTGAAATCTTACTGTGAAGGAAAAGTAGAACTTGGATTAAAGGAAGCACCAAAAGACAATGAGCTTGCCTCTGAAGAGAAACAGCACTATGAGAAAGCCAGGATGGATCTTAAAGCCGGACAAAATGTTATGGATGGACAAGAAGTTTTTGCTAACCTTGGGATTAAGGAAGCGAGCAATTAACAGTAAACAATGAGAAACAAACAATAGAATTAAGGAAATTTTTTTGTTATATTGCCTATTTTAATTGCTTATTTTTCATTGCCCCATGGCTCTCTATGATCATTTACCGGTATACAAAGTCAGTTATGAGTTATTGGTGGAGTTATTTCGTTTTACCAAAGATTTTTCCCGGGAATACAAATATACCATTGGCGAAAGTATCAAAAAAGAAGTACTGGAAATGATCCGAAATATTTATCGAGCCAATAGCGCCCAATCTAAAAAAGACATTCTC
Organism: uncultured Aliiroseovarius sp.; assembly: GCA_964550345.1. Lineage (GTDB taxonomy): Bacteria > Pseudomonadota > Alphaproteobacteria > Rhodobacterales > Rhodobacteraceae > JAAEUB01. The sequence continues at coordinate 4,763 of CAZJYZ010000060.1, forward strand.
CAATCTGCCCGGGAAAACATGGAAACCATCCGTTTGTTTCTGAAACTACTAAAAGATCTCCAACAAATAAGCATCAAAAAATTTGTTTTCCTCAACGAAAAGATTGAATCCGTTTCCAAGCAACTGACCGCCTGGCAAAAATCTGCAAAATAGATATAGTAGTGTTGGCTGGAGTTTTCTTTTGCTACGGCAAAGAAAAGCATGCCATTTTTATATCAGTCCAATAATCTTCTTGCTTTCAATGGCGAGGTAAAAAAGGCTCTCATTTCCCGCACAAGGGGAATAGCGAGTAGAAAATGATTATTCTTGCGCCGTGCCTTCTCACGGGCAACCGGAATACTAATGGTAATTACTACAATCGCGGGACAAACACGAACTATTGGTCTTCCTCGGAGAGTGGCTCTAATGCTTGGAAACGCAACCTGAACTCGGGCAACTCGACGGTCAACCGGAACGCGAATAATAAGGCCAACGGCTTCTCTGTACGTTGTATTAAGGACTGGTTACGATCAATTAACAATTAGCAATAATCAATGAACAATAATTGAGAAATATTTGTTCCTCTTCTTTCATTGCTAATTGTTAATTACTCATTGTTTACTGAACAGTTCTATTAGCTCTTTTATCTCATACACAAACTGAACTGTCTCATGGGGAGTTCTGTTATCTATTGGATAATTTCTCAATTTCCCGAGAATAAAAGTTTCCGGTTTTTTCCCCAGATCATACTTTGCCCTTACCGGAATTTTACTTTTCCATGCCTCATAGTCCTCGTTTTCTGTACCAAGACCAATAACAACCAACCCTTCATCCGAAGTTTTCACCCTCATGCCTTTTTGCTCCGCCAGCTCTTGAATTTTCCCCAAACTATCATTCGGAAAGCCACAATAAAAGACCTCTTCTTCCAGATACTTCACATACTTTCGCAAAACCTTGATCGATTTAATCTGCTCTACAAAACGCATTGCAGAACGGTTATATGCCCGGAAAAAATACCCCTCCCGAAAGAGTAAAATACTACTTTTGTTTTGAGTCTCACATTCGAGGATCGTTTTTATTTTCATGGATATTAAAGGTTTTTAAAAACGTTTTTTAGGGATTTTCTTTATTTTTGGCTCTAATTTACTGTAGTTATTTACCGCATAAACATAATTCCAGAAATAAGCCGAAAGATTCTGAGTCAGTATTTTTTTCCGAAGCTTATAAGTGTCGTAATGTTTGAGCATTCCCAAGTAAGAATTCATACAATACAAAAAGTGATTTAGATTTTCTTTGTCGATTGTTTTGTTTTGACGGATGATTTTGTTCCAGTACTCAATCTTCTGATAAAAACCATTCTTGGTTCGACTACTGATATAAATGCGATACGGTTTTATAATCCTTCCCAGAAAAACCACTCCCTTGGAAAAATGCTGAAAATATATTTTTTTAGGATGAATGTTTAGCACAAGATGTTCCTGTAAATATGCGTCCAATACAGGAATAATGGATTTGAGATATTCTTTGTCATTATGAATGAGCAAAAAATCATCCACATAACGCCCGTAGTATTTGATTCCCAATTTATGACAAATAAAGTGATCAAAATCGTTCAGATAAACATTCCCGAATAATTGAGAGGTGAGATTTCCAATAGGGAATCCTTTGTTTTTTTCGGCGTAAAACAGGCTCTTTGATCTGGGAAGCCCTCTCCAGTCATTTTTTGATCCTTTTATGCAACAATTTTTCGTCGGATCATGAAATACGATTTTTCGGATAAGATAGAGTATGAAATCAACATCAAAATCAGCGGCATTGCGAAACCGGTTCAGCACTTTCTCAACTTGAGAGTACAAAATCGAACGATCCATTGACATAAAATATCCGGAAATATCCAACTTGAGAATGTAGCAATCCTGCGTGTAATTTTTAGAACAGGAACGAAGAAAATGATCTACGCGTCTGACTCCATATGAAGTCCCTTTTCCAATTCTGCAACTATAACTGTCGTGAATAAATAACCGTTCAAAAAAAGAACCAATGTAGTTATAAACAAGATGGTGCACGACCCTGTCCCGAAAATCAGCCGCAAAAATTTCCCGCTGAATCGGGTGAAAAGAAATAAAACAAATGCTTCGGCTAATTTCGTATTTTTTATTTTTTATTTCCTCGTAAAGCTCCAGAAGCTTTGTTTCATAATCCACTTCGAATGCTAAAGCATTGATCGTGGAACGTTTGTTTTTTCTGGCTTCGTAATAAGCGCGAAATAAATCATGTAAGAGATTGCGTCCGTTGATTTTATCGGTCATTTTTAATGTATGGAGGCTTAACGCAAAGTTTTGCTGAGTTCGCAATATTTTTTCCACAATTCTTGTGCCTCTCTCATAGTTTTTGGCCTCTCTGTTTCCCAATCAAAATCATCTTTAAAAAGCATTGGCTGAAATTTGGCTTCCAGATAACACAGAATATCAAGAATTTCCGAAACTTTTCTTTTTCTATTAATTTCTTTCATCTGAGAAAGGACTTTCTCGTATTCTTTTATTCTCAATCTTCGAGAGTTTACTTTTTTTATTGCTTCCAGCTCGTTTTGGATACCACAAAGAACCAGATTCTCTTTTTCCGGAAGACCTAACGGTTGCTCAAATATGTTTTGGGGCATCAAAAAAGGGACAACTTAGAACCATGCATCCCAATTCCGAAACTCCTTGCAGAATGACCGGATTTGGATGGAACAAGTTGTCCCATCACTGCCGATCATTTTCCTACATAAGGAAAAAGGCAAGGATGTATAGATACGAAATTGGGATGCACAAATACCATAGCCCAATAATGTTTTAAGTCAAATCGAAGTAGCGCAGCAAAACAGTGACAAAAAGTTCCAGTAACACGAGTGAGAGTCCTATTTTGATTAATGGGGTCTCTCATGGTTGGGTCAGTCCGCTCAATCGCAAAAAAATTGGACTGCTATCACTTGATTCGTCAAGTGGTGGTGCAGGGAACAAAAAAGAATTGATGCAAAGAGTTCAACGAGCACTTTTAAATAAAAACAAAAAATGTCCTCTCTCAGGCTGTGCTGAGAGGGTATTTTTTTTATGTATTAACGAACTTTCTCCAACTTCTTAATATCCTTCTGCAACCGCTTCACCCGATTATTCAGTTGAGTCGTAGATTGCCCTTTTGCCTTGAGTTTCCTAATATCCCGATTCATCGCCTGCACCTCCAACCGCAGTTTATAAATCGCCTGAGTTGCAGCCTTCTTTTTATCCAGCTTACTTTTCGCCCCCAACACAGCCGACCAGACATTCAAATCTCCACGGGATTCCGAGCGTAGTCCGGTAGTTACTTTCTCCAGTTCCTGAACCGGCCGGATATTGCTCAATACTTTATTTACTTCCAGCGGAAGTTTTAGTCCACCTCCGAATCGTTCCACCATCTGCCCCTCATAATCCCGGATTCTTCGCCTTCGAAAAAGATCATAGTTCGTTCCAAGTTCCAGAGGCGTTTTTATGAGTGGCGACATCATTCCTACTCCCTCTTTCAGTGGCTCAGTGGCAGATCCAATATCCAGCATCGGGATTACTCCACGCAATCGGAAATAGCGATAATTGCCCTCTTTATCTTTTCCCATAAACACCGGAACTCCTTCCGCAATGTAGTCTGGTAGCAGTTCCGAATCGAGAGGTTCTTCTGCAAACATATCTTCAAAGACATTGGAAAGCTTTTCGATCCGGGCAATTGTTTCAGGATTAGTCAGGAGAATTTCTAAAGCCCTCGGCAGGTTCTTTCGGGTCCAACTGTAAAACGGAAAAAATCTCCTCAATACGTGGCGTTCAAAATCTGCCAGCTCTGTGTAATCATAATGCACTTTTTTTACAGATTCGCTTGCTTGGAACGTGCTAAATCCTTTTCTTTTCTTGTGAATATAATGGGCAAATCGAAAGTAATCCTCCACCAATCTCCCCAACGCGGCTCCACCCCGGAAAAGCGGATTTTCGCTTCCTACAGTTCGATTCAGTGTATCGGCTGCCAGAGAAGATACAGCCTTCTTTCCCATATCATCCACTCCTAAAAACAATTGGGCATTCAGGCCATGGCTGGTAAATTCCTCCCATAGTTCTTTTTCTATGCCGGTAAGGGTTTGTCCGGATTTTACTTTGTAAATCGTATTTCCGGCCGTAGCATAATCGTCCAGGGAATTCATAATCCCCATCCCATCGTACCAGTTCATGATGTAAGCAGAGATGGCATTTCTGGTGTGGTACGGGAGGTTTGCAATAGTGGCGGTCTTTTTCCAGTACCCCTGTACTCGATCATAAAACTTCAGCATTTCATGAATTTCTTCGATGTTTGTGAATGCCATTTGTACCCGATCAACGAATTCTGCCACTTCTTTTGGAAATTTGTATCCTTCCAGTTCCGGAACTTTAGATTTTATCCAATCCACGGGTGTCGGAGGTGGGACATCGAGTCCTTTGGTAGCTCGAAAAAAATCCTCCGTACTTCCTACAAAGCCGGAATCGGCCAATCTTTGCAAAACTAAATCGTCAAAACTTTTGATCTGCGCCACGTTTAGAGGTTCTTCTAGGATAGCATCCCTTGGTAATTCCAGTGGTTTTGCTCGACGAAACCTGTGCCTTGGAGCTGTTTCGATATCAATAATATTTCGAATAAACGATTGAAATTCATTCACATAGTATTCGTACGCTTCCTTCCGATACTGATACTGCCGGAATTTCTCCATCGCTTCCGGTATATGCTCGAACTGTTCTACAAAAATCTGTTCATTGGTTCGAATATCACGGGTAAAAGTTTCTTTCCGGATGCCTTTCAGGTTTTCGTTATAAAAAGTATTCAGCCATTTCTTCTCCTTATTTGCGTATTCAAAAAATTTTCGGAATTCTTTAATTCTGCCGAGTATAGGAATATTCAGCGGATTTGTAATCCGGGAAGCCTGCGTTTTGAGTATGGCAATGTTTTTTCGTAAATCTTCCGTCTGCTTACGAAACATCATTTCCTCCTCTTTCGGCACCCTTTTCCTTCCGGCTTTATGAGCCTGCTCCAGAGCGACGTATTCAAACTGTGCCTGCCTTAATTTTGCCTGGGCTTCCAACATTTGCGTTTGATGTTTCGCAATCCTGCGTCCCTGCTCACGAGTCAGCTTCACGTCCAGTGCTTCGCTTTCATGTGTTCTCAGCCTGGCCTTTCCCGGATACACAATGTTTCCGGCTTCATCCGTATTCTCCACAATAATTCGCTCCAGATCCGGTTCTATCTTCTGATATTCCTCAAAGTTTCTTAGAAACAATCCCGCCATCCGGTTATTCCGTCCCCTCAGTTCTTCTTTAACCACTTCATGGGCTTTTTCCATAAATTCTTCCGGAGTACGGGCTTCTTTGGCTGCTGCTTCGTAATGCTGTAACCGCTTATTCAGCACTCGTTGATAGACAATAGGAGTTATCTTTGCTTCGCCTCGAACAGCTTTAAGCAAATCTCGAATATCTCCCTCAAATCCCGCTTTTCCCATCCTTTCCTTGATGGCAGCAATAATGTTTTCTCGTCCTCGCTCTGATTGCACATCTACATTTCCTTTGAGGAGTTTTGCGTTTTCGATGTCCGGGTATAGCTTATCCAAACCTACTGCCTGAGTGGAAATTAATGTAGTCGGAGTGGTATGTTCTTTATAAGTGTAGACCACCGGATTAAACCTCGAAGTCCGTCCAATCACTGCCTCAATATATTCCGGATCAATATCATTGGTCAGCAGGAAATCCATGCCATTTTCAATGTCTTCGAGGAATGGTTTGTAGATTTCCCGAATACCTTCTTTGTGTGTATATTCCTCCAAAGCCTCTAATCCTTCCATAGATTTTTGCTGCTTCAGGTAGGTTTTCGTAGTCCGCATATAGGGAGGATCGGCATAGGCGACCACTTTATCTATGATCTCTCTGCTTCGGAACTCATCACTCAGCTGTTTGATCAATGTTTTCCCATCCTCGCTATGAATCATTACTGTTGCCCCTCGTCTTTCAGCTTTGGAAAAATTACCCGCATCCCTTTCCATCAGTTTTTTAAATTTCTTGAGATGTCCTTCCGTAATCCCAAAGCCTTTCTTTCCGATAAACGGCTGACCTCCTTCATGTATCACTATGCGTTTGATCATGGCGATTTGTATAGCTTCTTCGAGATTTGCCGGATCAGTTACCTCCGGCGTCATTTCCTTCATGGCTTTTTGAGCAGCCTTTTGCCAGGCTTCATATACCTGTCCGCCTTGGGTGATTTTCGGGAATCCGCTTTTTGTGTACCACTCGTTAAACTTTTTGGAACCGATTAAAATGTCAGGTTCATCCTTTCTAAACTGTTTCAAAATTTTGCGAATCTCAGTATTCTTGCTCTGTGTCAGCTTCGATTCCACGTTCCGTACGATTTCTTCGTACACTTCATCAAAAGTTGTCTGTATCTCCCTCAAGTTTCCTTCCTGCAACGCCTTCTGGATCAGATACTTTTCTTTGTCGAAAAAATTGAGATGTATCTCCGTTGCTCCGGCGTTAATCAATTTGTCAGTCCTCGGCATGAGCGTTCCACCTCCGGCATGCAGATCCACGACCACTTCTTTTCCGTTCTTGAGCGATTCCAAAAAGTGAGGCAGTAAAAAAGAATTCGTAGTCGCTCCCTTATTTCCGGGGAGCTGGAAGGTTGGCTCTACTTTCGGGACTTCCTTCTCTGGGGGTATTTGGAGGGGAGCAAATCGGAAATGCAACTGATCCTCCAGATTCACCAAACGTTCTGCATCCACTTTCTCGATACGAGCATCTTTGACGTTTTTATTGTACCGCTCAAAAAGAGCCGCCAGATTTTCTTTTCCGAGTTCTTTTAACCTTCTTACTCCTTCTGTATCTTTGGCTACCTCCTCAATAAATTTCTGATATGCTTCGTCCAGAGGCACATCTTTCGGAATACTTTCAATGATTTCTTTGTACGGATCGAGTTCTTTGGGAATGCCAAATTCGATTTCTCGATAATCCTTCACTCCCAAATCCTTCACCTGCTCCAAAGCTTCTCCCCATGCCTCCACTTTCTTTGCATCCTGCAGAGCTACCGCTACGAGCAGACTTGGTTCTTCAAAGAAAAATTCCGCCCCCATGGCCCGGTTTACTTCCCCCGGTGTAGCACGGCGAGCTTTTTCTTTAAATTTTCTCATCTCAGCTTCTGTAAATTGCATATGTATGCCGGGCTTTTGTTCCGCAAAGGCTGCGCCTGTTTTAAGGTTCACTACAAATTTTCCTTTATCCGCCTCTACCACTCTCCATTGGCTCTCGATATCATGGCCAGTAACCGTAGAAAATACTCTGGATTTTCCCACCTTCGGTGTTGTTTTTCCCTTGTATTTTCCGATGAGAGCATCTTTGAGGATTAGAGGCAGATAAAATCCCTCTATTATCGTTTTTCCGAATTGTTTTCTGGTTTCTGTAGTTTCTCGAAGAATGGTCCTCATTCGATCGTAAATCTCCCTCAAAGCCGGCTGAACCATCACTTCCGCAGGCATTCCTTTCAGGCTCAGTTCCGCTTCCTTTTGCAGTCCCTGTGTCAGTTCTGCTTTCAGAGCCTGGACGATCTGGTTCGATTTTCGACCAAATTCATCTGTCTTAGTAAGTCTTTTGGCAATTGCCTCTATTTCCTTGTTAAACGCCTCCCCAATTTCCACCGCTAAATTTTCTCCGGCCCTGGCTTTGGAGGCAGTGGTCACCGCTACTCTTTGTAACGCAGCAAAATCTGCCTCGCTCATCCCTACAGGCTTAAGCCTGGCTTCCGGTATAAATGATCTTCGAACTATGTTTGTTATCCGAGCAATGCTTTCGTCAAAAGCCGGTATTCTGGTTAATGCTCGTTCGCCTCTAAGCCCTTGCCCAAATTTAGTAAGTCCGGAAAACAAAGCCCTTTCCATCGCCGCAGGAACAAACGGCAATCCCGCAAAAGTCGCTAAATGCTTTTGGCTGGCTTTTGCTTGCTCAGCTAATGTTTGTTTGAAGAAAGGTGTTGGTGTTTTGGTTTTTATTACTTTGGTGCCTAATCTTTCCTGTATGGTTGCCCTGGTTCCTTTTATGGCTGAATAAATTTTTTGCTCAATCCCGAGCACTGCATCAGCTCTTTGGGCAGCTCTTCCGGCTTTACTTACCGGTCCGATGGCGAGATAGTTCAGCGGATCGGCAAAAATCTGTATGCCAAGTCCCGTCATGCTTTGTGCATATCGATCTTCAATCCCTAAAGACTCCCCGATTTTTTTCGGACGTACCCGGTAATCTTCCGGTGTAAAGGGATTTATCGGGGAAAAAGTGCGAGCAGATATCCCTTTTCCAGTGGCAATATCATGTACCACGTTTCCAATGGTTTCTCCAGGGGCGGAGAGCTTTGACAATATGGACTGTAAAGCCGACCGGTTTGTCGGACTTGAGCGTGATGCTTGACCGTAGTATCTAAGAGGCATTTCATCTATTTAAGTAAGAAGGGTTGTAGTATTTGTTTTCTCCAGTTGTCGGTTCAAGTTCAAATTCATTTAGTGGATCAGCCAGTGACTGTGGGGTTGGCTTTCGGGTAATATCTTTTTCAAACCACTGCGGTGCTTCTTCTGCCATGGGGCGAATGAAGTAGTCATGGACTAAAGGAATCTGGAAGAGCGGATTTAGTTTTATGCTGTGGAGCATCAGGCGTTCAAAGAAATTTCTGCCCCTGGAGGGATCAATAGTTTCAGTGGGCAATTCTCCAAAAGCGTCTTTTGCGTATTTCTGTCCCGCTATTCCCATATTTTCGATAGATTGCTTAATATCCACCGAAGTAATTCCCTGTGCGTCATTTACTTCATCAAAAGTTTCATAATATTTCGGAGTGGCCCGAAGTCCCCATGGGACTCCTTTGATAACCTTTCGGACATAGTTGGAAATATCAAATCCGTTAATGGGCGCATATCGGGAATTCTGAGCATCCAGTTCGTTCTTTACGGATTCCATAAATTCGCTTTCTTCTCCCGGAGGCAAAAAATCTATGATCGGTTCTCCAATCATCGGGTCTATCATCTCAATGAGGGATTTTTGTGTACTTTCTCCTTCTTTCAGATTAAAAAGTCCTTTGTCTTTATATTTCTCAATAAAAGGAGCAGCATTCGTTAGGTACAAAGCTTCGTCAAAATCCCTGCCGAATTCAGCCAAAAGTTCCGAACCGGACTGCTGGAGGATCGCTTCTGTAATGCCGTATGGATCGAGTGTTCCCGTCTGAATGCTATGGGCAATCTCTCTGGCTGTTCCGCTTATCGGGCTACCGTCAAACCCCTGTCCTCCAGTTCCGGTGTTGGGATTGTAGTAGGGTTTATTAATGTCGTACTGAGTTTTGAGTTCCTTAAAAGTCTTAATTCCCTCCAGCGAAGACACATCTATTCCAAACTCCCGCAAAGTATCCTGAATTGCAGGAAGAGACTGGCTTCCGTACTCATCAAAGAGATCAAAAGCGGACTTCATTCGGTCTTTCCTCAAGTTTTCGGCATACCGCAATCCTTCTTTCATAAATAGTTCCGCCACCTTATACCGCTCCGACTGCTTCTTGTCCCGATAAGTCAAAAACTCCTTAAAATAATCCATTGCCAGTTCCAACTTTTTGGAAGTCATCTTGTTTTTGTCCTCCAGATATTTTTTCTCAATTTCCAAAGATTTACTATCAAACTCGGCTTGAGCCTGCAGGTTTTTTGCCAGCATCTGCTGATTAAAAACCGAATCCTCTGTATCCAAAGCACTTATAGCCTCCTGAAACACCCTCCGATTTCCAATGTACAAAGCCGCCGCCGCAGTAGAATTACCAGCGCCAAACCTCGCCAAAATCACATTCGTTTTCTCATCGGCTGTTTCCAGGATTTCCCTCGCTTTATCTTTCGCTTTCCGCATGGATTCTTCATGGCGTATTCTTTCCGCCTCCAGCAAGGCTTTTTTGGCTTCCAGCCCTGTTTCGTTCAGGGCATTAAGATTATCTCGATAATCCTCAAACCATTTTTCCTGCTCTTCCTCCAGTTCTTTAATGCTTTCCGAGGAGATACCGAATTTCTCGCCGAGTTTCAGGAACGTGTCAGCATCAGCTTCATCCTGAGAATCGTCCTTAAAAAACTGCTTTTGTTGGAATCCCTCCGCCTTTGGAAATGATAGCGTTGGATCACTTTTTTCGAGAAGACTTGATAATCCGCCAACTTGATCAGCAATGTCCGAAATCTTTCGGTTTTCAAAGTCCTTTATTTCTTTATCGGTAGCATTCGTAGCTTCCGCAGCAAAGGTTTCAAATTCAGCTTCTTCTTCCGGCGTGAATGTTCGAATCGGATACAGCTTATTAAATTCCTCACCTCGTATTTGCTTCAATGTTTCTTCCCGATCAGCAATTTTCTTTTTCAGATATTCCTTTTCCTGCCACTCTTTGTTTGTAATATGATGATGAGGATTCTCGAGTTTCGTCAAACGGAATTGCAAATCCGCCAACGTAGGATCGGAAGCATCCGTATCAGCAAAATACCAACCGAAAGCCCCATATCGTTGCCTTTTTTTGGGAAGCCCGCCGGATTTGAGAACCGATAAATCCTGTTTCGCCTTTGTGAATTCCTGATATTTCCTTGAAGAAATACGGGATGTTCCATACCCCTCCACTTCCTTTATAAACTTTTCCAAGCGATCGATTTCCTGTTTTCTTTTTTCAGCAGTGATGAATTTGCTCGAATAGCCCTGCTTGATATATTTCTGCCTTTGCACATCTCTATCTGACAAATATTTGCCCTTCACAGTCTGCGCCTGCTTGGTTTTTTGCGCTTCCCCAATTTTTTTCAGACGTTCTTCATGTTCTTTCTGTAGCCTTTCCTGCATTCCTTTTCTGGCTTCATCGGAAGCCAGAGGAGCTTTGAGATCAGGATGCAGAACAAAACTCTTTTTACTTTCCTCCGGATCAGGAGCTTTCCCTCCCTGATAAAAAGTTTTGCTCCTTTTCTGTGAAACGTTTTGGACGTAAGTTTGTCGTTCTTTTTCTACTGCCTCTTTCAAAGCCTGCGTTCTTCTCGCTTGAGGTGTTTTTTTGGTAGCTTCCGCCAGTTCTTTGGCTTTCTGCTTTCTTTGTTCTCCCACTTCTTCCTGAGTGGTCAGCTTCACTCGACCGGAATCCTGCACAGTCCCCAATGGTTTTACCGGAGGAGTTTGCCCAATAAGACGATAATCAGCATCCGAGGCACGCCCCTCCTGTATCCGCTTGAGAGCGGCTTTTTTCTTGAGTTCGAGAACACGTTGAGAAGCACTACTCATGTTTTCAGATTAAGTTTAGGAATCCGGTTCGGTTCTTCCCACAGAACCAAAAGTTGTTATCACATCTGCCACGGAAGCAAAGCCCTTTATTTCCTCTCCGTTTCGCAGATATAGCCCCGGGAGTACAATTTCCAACCCATCCTTTTTCGGGATGGTTTGTTCTATGATCTGATCGGCATAGGTAATCGTCAGGAGCACATCCTCCGTGTGCTTGTTTGAAGCGAACACATACACTTTGTCGAACTTGATATCTAGTTCTCCATCTATGGCAACATGTATGGAGTCGCCGGGAGCGGTAGTGGCATTTATCAGAATGCCTTTCCCATTTGTTGAACCCGAAAGCGGTATTTCTTTGTAAGTCATTTTAAAAAATTAACTAAGACAAGAGACACATAATATCCGTAATGGAGAACTGTTTCGTTGCCCCACTTGCATTAACCACCTCTATAAAAGCCTTTCCTGCATTTATTTCTTTACCAAGAAAGACTGGCGTTAGAACGTCATACGCCACTCCGGATTTAACTGTTTCTCCATTTACTTTTATA
>CAZJYZ010000061.1:0-16290 GCA_964550345.1 uncultured Aliiroseovarius sp.
ATCCTCCGTTTCCTAACTATAAGGGCGGACCGGTTCAAAGGGGGAGGATCAAAACCACCTCGGCCTGTCACAGGCAACGGTCAGCCGTGCATTGAACGGGTACAAAACGGTCAAACCGGCAACACGCCAGCGCGTGGAAGAGGCGGCCAAGCGGTTGAATTACAGGCCTAATTCCAGCGCCCAGAGGTTGGCAACGGGTAAAGCCGGGGCCTTTGGCGTCATCGTCACAGCTGGCGACAACATGCTGATTGACCCACATTTCACCGAATTCCTTGCGGGCCTCACACGCACATTGGCAGCGTCCGATATCGACATCGTCATGACCGCCGCAACCGCTGAAAACCAATCTGCGACCTACCAGAGATTTGCAAATTCCGGCAAAGTTGATGGCTTTATCGTTTCGGCGCCTAAAAAATTCGACCCCCGAATTGAGGCGCTGCTGAAGATGGATTTCCCTTTTGTCGTCCACGGGCAATGCGAAACCAGCATGCAATACTCTTTCTATGATATCGACAACAAAGATGCCTTCAGAAAGGCTGCGGATTTCCTGCTGCAACTCGGACACCGCCGTATTGCAATCCTGAATGGCACCCCGGATGCCATGTTTGCGGTTCAACGTGACGCCGGTTATTTGGAGGCGCTCCACGCCCACTCGGTAGCGCCCGCTCCGGAATTGAATATCCAGGATTTAATGACGGAAGAAGTGGGATATCACCGTATGAATGCACTTCTGGCTTTGAACAGCCCACCAACCGCTGTGCTCTGTTCGTCGATGATACTTGCACTTGGCGCGCAACGCGCAATTCGCGAGCACTCCCTAGAAATTGGTAAGGACATTTCAGTCATCAGCCATGATGATGGTCTGTCGTCCATGAAAACCGAAAATTTTTCCGTCCCGTTAACAGTCACTCGTGCACCCATTCGGGCGGCGGGGGAAGAACTCGCCGCGATGCTGCGCTCTATTGTTGACGGCACCGTAGAAGGCCCGATTCAGCGTATAGTACCAGTTGATTTGGTTTTACGAGCCTCCACCGCTCCCGCCCCCTGAAAAAGAGAACAACATGCCCGTACCAATCCTTGAAATTGATACTCTGAGTAAAAGCTTTGGCGATACCGAAGTGCTTAAGAATATAAGTGTTTCAATAGACAAGGGCGAGTTTCTGGTCCTGCTTGGCCCTTCAGGCTGTGGGAAATCGACACTTCTGAATTGCATCGCCGGGCTGGAAGAAATCTCGGGCGGTGTGCTGAAAATCAATGACAAGCTGATGAACGATGTGCCGCCAAAAGACCGCGATATCGCGATGGTTTTTCAGTCATACGCGCTTTACCCCAATATGACCGTGGCGGAAAATATCGAGTTTGGGATGAAGGTCCGCAGCATTGAACCTTCTGTACGTTCATCAAAAACTGCTGAGGTTGCCAAGCTCTTACAGATTGAGCCCTTACTGGATCGAAAACCTAGCCAGCTTTCAGGTGGGCAGCGCCAGCGGGTTGCAATGGGCCGGGCGCTGGTTCGGGACCCGATCTTGTTCCTGTTTGACGAACCTCTGTCTAATCTTGATGCGAAACTGCGGGTTGAAATGCGCGCCGAGATCCGCCGACTGCATGAAGCCCTGGGGTCATCGATTGTCTACGTGACTCATGACCAGATAGAAGCCCTGACCCTGGCTACGAAAATTGTTGTTCTGAAAGATGGGATAGTTCAGCAAACCGGGACACCTGCTGAAATTTACGATTCACCAGAAAATCTGTTTGTTGCAGAGTTTATGGGGGCACCCTCAATGAATTTGATCCCGGCAACAATTGCGGCAGATGGAACCTGCACGATCACGCGCAGCGACGGCGCCCCGTTAACACTGGAAACCAGCGGAGCCGGTCTTGGTCCAAGGCCGGGGAAAGACACTTCGATCATATTCGGCATTCGGCCGGAAGACATGACAAACGCAACTGCCGGTAATCCTGCCAACTCCCAAATCGTACGTTGCGAGATCAAAGCAATTGAGCCGACGGGGTCAGACCTGTTTATTGTGTTTGAACTTGGAGGGGTGGACGTAATGGCGCGGATGCGTGCAAATACGAAAGTGTCTGTTGGTGATGTGCAGGATGTCGCCTTTGACATGACAAGAGCCTCGTATTTCTCAACCGAGCACGGTGAGCGTCTGGGTTAATCAGGCTCGATTTGTGCCTAATTGTGCAATTGGTGCTGCAGGCCGTTTCCGGACGTTTTTACTCGCAGTGGCGAATAACTGCATTCAGCCCTCCCCCACGAAATTTACTGATGGCATCAAATGGTAAAAAAAGCTCGCCAGGAAGACCTGAAAATTGAAGTTTTAACGAAACATGCCCATAGGTGTCATTCCCTGCAAAGCCTCCACTGAACTTAAACAGTGGTTATGGCCTATATCTTTTTCAGGACGCTGTTACTTTGGTTGCTATGGGAGCATTGAAAAAGGATTTGAATGTTGGCTAAGGGTACTGAGAAACAAGGGCATGAGTTCAACCGTTGGGGGGTTGTGCTAGGGGCAGTGCTTATTCAACTGTCGTTGGGTGCAATATATGCCTGGTCGGTGTTTACGCCCGCCTTGACTGAAGCTGGATGGAGCAAGTTTCAGACGCAGGCTGTGTTTGCCATCGGCCTTGCGATGTTTGCCATTGTGATGGTGTTTGCCGGGCGGTTAATGGCCCGTCTTGGGCCGCGCAAGCTGGCGTTAATGGGCGGAGCGACATTGGGAGCGGGTTACGTGCTGGCAGGAGTGCTTGGTACAAATTCTTTCTGGGTCGTTGCAATTTGTGTCGGACTTATTGGCGGAGCAGGTATCGGGCTGGCATACATGGTGCCCATTGCAGTGGGTATGCGATGGTTTCCCGACCGCAAAGGTATGATCACCGGTTTGGCGGTCGCCGGGTTTGGCTTTGGTGCGATGGGCTGGGTGAAGCTGGCAGGCAGCTGGGGCCGTCTGATTGACCGGATCGGGTTGGATGCAACTTTCGTCACTTATGGTATCGTTTTTGCCGCTCTGATCGTAGTTGGATCATTGTGGATGCGCATGCCGCCCAAGGGGTGGGTTCCTGAAGGATATGTTGCTTCGGTTTCTGCGGTGGGTCGTAAGGGGCGTGAGAATTTTACCACCGTTGAGATGTTGAGAACGCCACAATTCTATTTGATTTTCCTGACATTTGCCGTTTCAGCAGGCAGTGGGCTGATGTCGATTGGGCTGATGAAGCTATATCCGATGGAGGCGCTGCAAGCGCAAGGTCTGACCCTCGCCGAAGCGAGTGCCGTTGCCGGGACTGCCATGGCGGTATTCTTTTCTCTGGCAAACGGGGTTGGACGGGTCGCATGGGGCACCATAAGCGATAAATTGGGCCGGCGCCGGTCGCTGATGATCATGGCCGCCAGCCAGGCGGTATTTCTGTTCGCCTTCACTTCAATGGCCGGCACGCCTTGGTTATTGTATTTGGGGGCCACTTTAATCGGGTTTAATTTCGGTGGCAATTTTGCACTTTTCCCGGCGATTACAGCAGACACATTTGGCAACGACCGCATTGGTCAAAACTACCCGCTTGTGTTTCTCAGTTACGGTGCTGGTGGAATCGCGTTTCCGGTTTTGGGCGGAATCTTAGGGGATCTTGGGAACTTTCCTTTGTCGTTTTCGATCTGCGCGGGGGCATGCCTGTTCGGCGTCCTGTGCGTCGCTCTGATCCGGGTGCCAGATCAGGAAGAGGCCCACCGACCGCCGTCAGTGCACGGTTTCCTACATCAGATGCATTGGGATTAGATGGGCCGAGCCCTTGGCATTCGCAGCTTTGGCTGGCATCGTGATTTCGAAAAGGGAATGATCCTTGGGGGAAATGAAGTGAGCGATCAAATCATTCACCAGGCCTCAGACTTGGTAGAGGTGACCTGGCGCCCGGAACTCGCAGCCGTTTATCTGAAATGGTTCAGTGAGTATGACGAAGGCACGCGGGTGCGGGATGCTGTCTTGTCTGCCCTTGCGTGGGTGCGTTCGCATGAAGTCAAGCATTGGGTTGCCGATGTATCCACCTCTCCACGAGCGCTATCCGAGGCAGATTACCAGTGGGTTAGCGGCGATGAATTTCGGTTCGCTATCCTGAATTCGCCGCTGCTAAAATTTGTGTTGATACCGCCATTGCCGGAATCTGGACAAGATGACGGATGGGTCGCCGACTGGGAGGCAAATACACTTGCCAAGTTTGGTGAGCGTGTGAGCGCAAAAGTATGCAAGAGCGTTGAAGAAGCGCAGGTATTCCTGACCGGGTGAACCCCAAATTGCGGATCATTTTGGAGAGGTTTGACAAGAGATGCCTAAATGGCAGCTATGTCTTCTTGGCAGGTATCGAACCACGTAAAATCAACGAATACTTCAGACCCGAATTATAGGGGTGCCTGTCGGGGATGATAGCAACAGGCTGCCCCATTGATTTTAACCCAGCCTTGCGCGGTCATGGGGTGCGTCGTAGGTCAATTCGGGGCCAATCGGCACCACGCGCGATGGGTTCAGCGTTTCATGGCTGGCGTAATAGTGGTTCTTGATGTGCTCCATATTAACCGTCGCAGCCACGCCGTGCTGCTGATAGAGGTCACGGACATAGCCTGACAGGTTCGGGTAGTCGGCGATACGGTGGATGTTGCACTTGAAATGTCCGACGTAAACCGGATCGAAACGTATCAGTGTGGTGAACAATCGCCAGTCGGCCTCGGTGATAGCGGTGCCAGTCAGATAGCGTTGACGGCTCAGCCGCTCTTCCAGCCAGTCCAGCGTTTCAAAGAGCGGCATCACTGCCTCTTGGTAGGCTTCTTGCGTGGTTGCGAATCCAGCCTTGTAGACACCGTTGTTAACCGTGTCGTAGATGCGCCCGTTCAGTGCGTCAATCTCGCTACGCAATGGTTCGGGGTAGTAGTCCCCCGAACTGGCGCCGGTATCTTCGAAGGCCGAGTTGAGCATGCGGATGATCTCGGACGATTCATTGGAAACGATGGTTTCAGTCTTTTTGTCCCAAAGCACAGGCACTGTGACCCGCCCCGAATAGTCCGGCTTGGCTTTGGTGTAGACCTCGTGAAGATATGATACATCATTGACCGTATCTGGCACGACCCCATCACCTTGCGCGAAGGTCCAGCCTTGCTCGGCCATGTACCAATGAACAACAGAGACCGGGATCAATTCTTCGAGGCCTTTCAGAGCCCGGAAGATTAGGGTGCGGTGTGCCCAGGGGCAGGCATAGGAGACATAGAGGTGATAGCGGCCGGGTTCGGCCCTGAACCCACCCACGCCACTCGGCCCTGCGGAGCCGTCGAGAGTGATCCAATTTCGATATTGCGGCGCCTTTCGCACGAACCGCCCGTTGGCTTCCTTAGTATTGTACCACTGATCGACCCACTGGCCGTTTTGAAGCAACCCCATCCTCTATCTCCTTTTCCTTTTCGTGTTTCGCTCAGTGACCAGACGGTTTGATGAAACAGTCGTTGCGCAGATCATCAAACGCCTGCATGAGCTCCTTGCGCGTGTTCATCACGATTGGCCCGTGCCAGGCGATCGGCTCCTGAATGGGCGCGCCAGCAACCAGCAGGAACCGGATACCTTCGCGGCCAGCTTGCACCTCGATCTCGTCGCCGGTGCCGAACTGCACAAGGTGGCGGTTGCCCGACATATCGCGGATGTTAAGTTCTTGCCCCATCACCTCTTTTTCAAGAAGCACGCCTTGCGGCGTCGAGGCGTCGGTGAACCTGCCTGCACCGCTGAAAACATAGGCGAAAGTGTTGCGGTAGGTGTCGACCCGTAGTCGCTTGCGCTTGCCTGGGGGTACGGAAACGTCGAGATAGAGCGGATCGGCTGCGATCCCGTCCACGGGGCCTGATTTGCCCCAGAACTCCCCAATGACGATCCTCACGCGTGTGCCGTCGTCGTCAATGACTTCGGGTATATCCTTGCCAGAGACGTCCTGATATCGCGGCGCAGTCATCTTCAGGCTGCCGGGAAGGTTAGCCCAGAGCTGAAAGCCGTGCATCTGACCCTTGGCGTTCCCCGACGGCATTTCCTGATGCATGATGCCCGAGCCCGCGGTCATCCACTGCACATCGCCCGCACCTAGTTTGCCAGAATTGCCCAGGCTGTCACTGTGCTCGACTTCGCCTGCCAGCACATAGGTGATTGTCTCGATGCCGCGATGCGGATGCCATGGAAAGCCGGCGCGGTAATCGGCGGGATTGTCACCACGAAAATCGTCGAAAAGCAAAAACGGATCATGCGTCTTAGGTTTGTGAAATCCGAAGGCGCGGTGCAGACGCACGCCCGCGCCTTCCAGCGTCGGCTTTGCGGGTGTGGTCGAAATTGCAGGTCTGAGTGACATTTCAGTGTCTCCTTTCCCGGAGCGGTATAGCTGGTCGGCTGTTCACTCCGACCTGATTATTTGTGGCTTGGTCGCCCCGTCACGCGTTTCTGTTGTCCAACGACATGGCGCCGGCACCGTTGGCGACCAGAAACAGGAATCCCCCAGCAATGGCTATGTTCTTCATGAAATTCGCCATCTCTGTCTGATCCGCGAAATTGGTGTGGAAGACCAGCGCCGAGAACACACTGAAACCGGCTAGTGCAAGGGCAATCCAGCGGGTCTGCCAGCCGACGACGATCGCAAGGCCGCCAAGGACCTCAAGGATAATCACGAGTGGCAAAAGCGCGCCGGGCACGCCCATGGCCTCCATCCAGCCGGCAGTGGCGCCATAATTGAAAATTTTGTTCAGTCCGAATAACACAAAAATGAGGGCGATGAGGACGCGCCCCGCTGGGGCGGCATAGGTTTGAAGTTGTGACATGGTGTTTTCTTTCTTCCCTTAAGTAACTGGACAAAACCTATGAGGTTCTAATAATTAATTTAAGATACAATATTTAGGTGTATTGGTTCTAATTGGGAGAACGTCATGGGGCAAATTGAAGATTTAAGGTTGCTTACCCTAGTCGTGGAAAACCGCAGCATCTCCAAGGCTGCGGATCAGCTGCATATTGCAAAATCAGCGGTGAGCCGCCGACTGAGTCTGCTTGAGGGACGTTATGGCGCCCGTTTAATCGACCGGAGGCCCGGTATCTGGGAGGTGTCTGCGACCGGGCGCGAACTTTACCAGCGCGCCCTTCGCGTGGTTAGTGATATGGATGAAATCGAGGCCGATTTTTCCGATACGGCTCGGGATCTCACTGGCTCCCTTAGTATTTCAGTGCCGCGGGATTTTGGTCTCGGCTACCTGATGAATGCGCTCAGCGACTTTAAAATTAGTTATCCAGAGATCCAGCTAATGGTTGATTTCGATGACCGCTTCGTTGACCTGTCACGCGAGAACTATGATTTCGCTATCCGCATCACACCGAAAGTCGAAGATAATGTCGTGGCACAGAAAATCGGTCTCACCCGACATCAGGTATACGCCAGCCCCGCTTACCTTGCCGAAAAAGGAGCGCCCAGTCGGCCGGCGGAACTGAGCGATCACGCTGTTTTGGGATACGGCACCACGCGGCGCACAAATTGGGAATTCATCGATGACAAGAATAAGGCACTCACGGTCGAAATCCAGCCGGTCCTGAACACCAATAGTGGTGTATTCCTGCTGGAAGCCGCTCTCAAAGGGCTGGGTCTGGCCAGACTGCCTGACTTCATCGCCGCACCGTCACTTGCTGCGGGCACGCTTGTCCCGGTCCTTGATCAATGGAGGTTTGCCGACGGGGGAATTTATCTTGTGCATGCCGAGAGCCGGCGATTGAACAAAAGAATGCGCCTGTTTGCAGAAGAGATGAAAGTCGCATGCCCGCAATTCGGCTTTAAGTCAAAACAGTCAACCTAGGCAATAAATTAAGCAAAAACTCCTGAAATTCGGGCGAATTCCAAGCACCGTGCCGGCACTAACTTTTCGATTGTGCTTTTGGTCTGAGTGACCGCTGGATTTCTTTATCTTCCACGTTTCAAATCCACGGGCACCGGATTACGCCAAAAAGAAAAGCCCAACCAGTGATGACAGGTAGATGAACATGACAAGCCAGGAATCCAGACCCGCGCCCAAAATGCTGGGCGTACGCCTGATCAGGATACCGGCGACGTAAATGGCCGTGACCATGATGCCGGTTGCGATGCTGAATTGCGCGCTTGTACCCGCCTCCGACAGGATCGGGCCTGCGCTATAGGCTATATCGGCCGGGAGGATCAGGGCCAGCATGATCAGATTGCTGCCAAAGATGTTGGCGATAGCCATCGTATAGGCGCCAATGCGCGCGGCGGCGAGGGTTGTGCTGAGTTCAGGCATTGAGGTCGCAGCGGCAAGTAGCGTCGCCCCTACAAAGGATGCTCCCAAGCCTGTTTGTGCCACCAGAGTATCTGCCGACAAGGCCAGAGCAACCCCGCCAATTAGAATTAGAATACTGTAAAAAGCGGAGCGTAAGATCAATCCTGTAGTGCTGACCTTGTCAAACCTTTCTCCGTTTCGGCTGCGGCCGTTTCGGCGCTTTTCATCCTCGGGCAAGTCCACCGGGGCCCAGCTTGATTTCTGGTCGAACCCACGCTGCAACGCGATCACAAGCGGAAAGCCGAGAAACAGTAAAACCGCGCCAATGCCGATATTTGACATGACGGGCGCGTCGCCCAAAAGTGTTATGACAAGCAGGCCACTGAGAAGTACAATCAGCATGACTGCAACAAGCGCGTGGGTCGGTTTTCGGGGCCAGGAAGTCAACGCATAACGCACCGCAAAGAAATCGGTAACCGCAAGGATCGCCGTCTGCATTGTTATCCCACCAAACATGTTTCCCAAAACGAGTGACGCGTTTTCAACCCGTGCGGCGGTGATTGTCGTGACGATTTCGGGAAGTTCCGTGACGGTTGCCAGAAAAATAAGCCCGACGAATTCGCGGGCAAGGTTCAGGCGTTCGGCTATTTCATCGCCATGTGTGGCAAGTCGGGTTCCGGCAACCCAGACAAGGGTGGCAGCACATAGGAATACCACCAGAACAATCGACAGAGGCAAGCCACTCAGATCAACCATATATCGCCCTTTGCCCCATCCCGTTCATGCCCGTCAGCAAGCAAACAGCACCGGAAGTTCTGCCTGTTCCAACATGAACCGTGTTGCGTCCCCGAAAAAGAAGCTGTGCAGACGCGAATGCCCGAAGGCCCCCATCACGACCAGATCGTAATTCCCCGATTTGGCCTCCTGCAGGATTTGCGCACCAACTGAATTTTCGGTTTGATCTACATGCAGCACGACAGGTTGCATGCCATGCCTTGAAAGCATTTTCGCCACTTCATGCCCTTCGGCACTGGACCCGATCGAATGTGGCCGGGCGGAAGATACAGTAAGAATTGTTACCTCATCCGCGTTAGCCATGAAAGGAAGTGCCTCACGTGCAGCAACTGCGGATTCTCTGGTTGCATTCCAGGCCAGCAGGATCCGCTTGCCGATTTGGTCGGGTTTGCGTTTCGGCGGAATTAAAAGCACCGGGCGGCCGCTGTTAACAATCAGGTCTTTCTGCGCTCCCAGCTGGTCGAACCTTTCATGCTCCGGGTCGGGTTGCGATGCAACAACCAGATCAGACCGGAAGGCAGATTGTACAAGCCGATCACTCGCACTAACAGACCCAGCCGCCAAAGTGCGCCATTCATGCGAAAAATCTTCCTTGCTGACACAGGCATTGAACTGCGCTTCAATGGCTGCGTTTTGCAGCGCCACCCTGTCGTTGAAGGCCTTGAAATGTGGGTGATCAACATGAAGCGCGATGCCGGGATAGGGAACAAGGGCCTCTAACGTGTGGATGCCGATCAGGTGCGCGCGATATGCGCGGGCCAGAGCACAGGCAGTTGGTAATACCAATTCAGCGGCACTTTCAGTCGTCAGGCAAGCCAATATCGTTTTGAATGACATGTGAAACTCCTACGTTCACTATAAGCTCTTCACACAAAAAAAACAGCACTTTAGCACTTTTTGCCGCACCTTTTGGAAGCAGAATGAAGACTGGCACCGTTTGAAATGAAGACGGTTACATGGCACGGATATGCGCGCAATTCAGAGCAATCAACAAAAGAACAGAGATGGTCCCAATTTGGAGATCAGATAGAACCGAACAACATTGCTGGCCCGACCTGTCCGTCGGTCGGTTTTTTTCTTGTGCAGATTTATGCCGCACCAAGTTCCTGGCGAACCGTTAGGAAACTCATGATATCACGCATGGTCAACATCCCGGCAAGGCGTCCCTGTTCAACGACCATAAGCCGGCTGGTATGATGCTGTTGCATGGTTTTGAGTGCGTCGAGTAGTGGCATGTCGGGGTGTACGACACGCGCCATGCTATCTTCAGCCAGGATATCGCGCACTGTTTTGTTATACCGCTCGGACGGGTCAATGCCGCCGATATCTTCAAGCCGGACACATCCAACAAGGACGTCGTTCTGAACAACAGGGAAAGCTTTGTGAAAGTATTGGTGGAAATAGTCCGTGACCAGATCATCAAGCATGGTGCCCGCAGGAATAGTGACAGGATCAGCTACCATGACACGCCGGACGTTGACGCCAGTAAGGCTCGTTTTCAGGGCCATTTGCAGCTGTGACGACCCGGCAGCGTTAATGACAAACAGGCCGATCAGCCCCAGCCACAGGCCGGGCACGAAATTGCCGCTGACCATATTCAGCACCCCAAAGGCGACAAGGGAAGCACCCAGTAGCCGGCCCATGAAAGCAGCATACCGGGTTGCCTTCACCACATCCCCGGTCCACCACCAGACAATTGCCCGAAACACCCGGCCACCATCGAGGGGAAAGGCCGGGATCATGTTAAATATAGCCAAGGCTGTGTTGATCAGCGCCAAATAAGAAAACAGCGCCGCGACGGGTTGTTCGGGCGATGCCGCGGGCAACAATCCGAACAGGCTGTAAAATAACCCGGCCAGAAACAGGCTGGCAATAGGTCCGGCGATTGCCATGAAAAACTCAGACCGGGCGCTTGGCGGTGTATCCTCCATTTCGGCGACACCACCAAACAGGAACAATGTGATGCCCGAGATTGGCAAGTTGAACTGCCGCGCGATGTAAGCATGCGAAAACTCATGCAGCACAATGGAAATGAACAGCCCGAGCGCCCCGGCCACCCCAAGTACCCAAGCCGCTTGCTGGCTCAGCCCTTCTATAACGCTGGGAAAATACCCGGTTGCGAGGCTCCAGGTGACAAGCACGGCCAGAAGAAACCAGCTCGGATCAAGGCTGACCCGGAAGCCTAGTATCGAGAATAGTTCAAATTTTCTGCCAAACATTTAACCTCTCTTTCTAAAGGGCACCCCGCAAATCGCTCGGACTATCTGTATTTGGAACGCCACATTAGGTGATGCCAACACTAATCAGGAAGAATTGCAACTTTCCCCGGTTTTGCCGCTGCGGTTGGAGCCGTGCTTAACCCAGTAGCAATGCCGCCAAACGGCATCTTCCATTATAGTTTTGGGTGGTCTTGTCGCAAAATCGTCAGGGAGGGGCGACTGGCTTTATCGGTTTACTCCGCAATCCGGTTCAAACGTGTGGGGCAGGACCCGCTAGACCTGCACGCGCACAATGCATCTTTCACACCTTTTTAAAATGAGGGACTGTTTCCTGAGCTTTGCACTGGTAAGCTATCGTTATGGAATTCAAACCCTTTTTCATCGGTGCGGGAATTCTGTTCCTGGTTGCGCCGGTCCTGATGCCCGCTCCCGGCGAAATCCCTGAGCCAGCCTGGTTGGCGTGCGGTCTCACGCTTACCATGGCGCTTTGGTGGTTGAGCGAGGCTCTGCCGCTTCCCGTCACGGCGCTTTTGCCTCTTGCAGCGGCGCCGCTGTTGGGAATCGCCGATATCAGCGACGTTGCCGGGTCTTTCAGTCATCCGCTCATCATTCTCTTTTTCGGGGGGTTCTTGTTGGCCAAGGCGATTGAGAAATCCGGCCTGCACCGGCGTATGGCTTCTGCACTTCTGGGCGTTGCCGGGAAAAGCCCCGGTCGAATTCTTGCTGCCATCATGCTGACAACGGCCTTTCTGAGCCTGTGGATCAGCAACACAGCCTCAGCCATGGTCGTCGCCCCGATCGCCGCCGCCATCGCGGCCTCTCAAACAGACCGGCCGAGGTTCGCCACCGCGCTGATGCTTGGTGTTGCCTACGCCGCCACGATCGGCGGGATGGGGTCGTTGATCGGAACTCCGCCGAATGCGATTTTTGCCGCCCATGTCAGCGAGACTTACGGTATCGCGATCGGGTTCGCACAATGGGCTGCGATTGGCGTACCTGTCGCTGTCATCCTGCTTGCACTTGCCTGGACGATGCTGGCCTACGGCACACCGGGTCTATCAAAAAGCGATCTGACTATATCTTTCGGTCGGCATAAAGACCCTGTCCGGACCGCCGAGCGCCGTGTGGCTGTTATCGTCGGCCTGACTGCGTTGGCATGGATCTTTCGCCCCCTGCTGGAATGGGCGTTCCCGTCACTCATCCTGTCAGATGCGGGAATTGCCATGGTGGCGGTTTTACTTCTCTTTCTGGTTCAAGACGGCGAGGGCGAGCGGTTGCTTGACTGGGACACAGCAGCAACTCTGCGCTGGGATGTGCTCATCCTTTTCGGCGGGGGGCTTGCACTTGCCGGTATTCTGGATCGGACTGGTCTTGCCACCTGGATCGGAGGAAGCGTTCAGGCACTCAGTTACCTGCCAGGTATCCTCCTGCTCCTGATCATTGCTGCACTCATCGTCTATATTGGCGAACTGGCCAGTAACACCGCGATGGCCGCCATCTTCCTGCCCATCGCTGGCGCCGTTGCCACGTCACTGGAGATTGATCCGGTGCTTTTCATGTTGCCCGTGGCCCTGTCAGCGTCCGTCGGGTTCATGTTGCCCGTTGCGACACCCCCCAACGCGATCATTTTTGCCAACCCATCGGTCACGCGGGCGGACATGCTCCGTGCCGGCGCGCCGCTCGATCTCATCGGAATAGTGGTTTCCGTAGGGATCTGTTCCATGCTCGGTTCTATCTTTTTTTAATAGGACCAAATAGAAACCGTTGCTTCAGCCCGCTTGCGAGGGGTTTTATTTTGGCTTGTAAACCTGTTCTTTAAGCCGCCGCCGTCTGGAAATATGTCTCAAACCAGTTCCCAGCCAACCGGACGACTTCTTCCAGCGTTCCTGGCTCTGCGAAGAGATGCGTTGCACCAGGCACGATCTCCACTTTGTGCGGGCAGGTCATCTGCCGTGCCGCAGCTTCGTTCAGTTCGATAACCTGAGTGTCGGCGCCGCCGACGATCAGCAGTACCGGGGCAAGGATTTTGGGCAACACCTTTCCTGCCATATCCGGGCGCCCGCCGCGTGACACGATTGCCCTGATCTGCTCGGGGGCTTCTGCTGCTGCGACCAGTGCCGCGGCAGCGCCTGTGCTCGACCCGAAAAGGCCCATGGGAAGATCCCTCTGCCCAACCTCTCTGCGCACGTACTGAACCGCCTCGCGCATGCGGGCACTAAGAAGCGTGATATCGAACACGTTCGCCCTGTTTGTGGCTTCCTCTTCGGTCAGCAGATCAAAAAGGAGGGTTGCGATACCCCGTTTTCCAAGCTCTTCGGCTACGAAATTGTTGCGCGTGCTAAGATGACTGCTGCCTGCGCCATGGGCAAAAACCACCAGCCCGATTGGGTTCGGCGGCATGCGCAGGAACCCTTCCAGTGAAAAGGATCCTACAGAAACGACGCGTTTATTCATGGTGTTGTCAGGCATGGTTTGTTCCTCCGTCACGACAGTCTTAAAATAGGTTAAGCCGCGCGTAGTTGATCAGGGGTTCGTCCAGCAGGTAGAAATTCTCATCAACTGAATAGACACACCCGTCTGACAATGTACTCCAGTTTTCGTCCGTCAGAGGCTCCGATGCGATTTCGACTGCGCGATACGCCTTGTCGATATCATGGTGTACATGGGTCTTCCCACAGATAGGACAGACATGAAGGTTTTCGCGGACCAGTTGCCAGAGTGTTCGCCCCAGTCTGGAACCGACAAGCTGATCCCCGTTGGTCAGGATGATGTTCAATCCGATCCTGGCCGTCGGATCTATTTCCGATGACCACCTCATAATCATATTCAGACCTTGTCCCACCAGCTTACGAAGCGGGATCTCGGGATGCTTCATGTGTTGACTCAGAAGAAAAAAGAAAATGTGTTCGCTATCCGTCGTTCCCCTGATGTCATTTTCGAGCAGAGGATCAATATGTGGCATCATCCTGTCGCGGACCTTCAGGAAATTCGGGATGGTTCCGTTATGGGCAAATATCCAGCGGCCATGGACGAACGGGTGGGTGTTTTCGGGGGATGTGCCCCCCACTGTTGCGCGGCGCACATGGGCGACAACCGTATGGGCATAAACACGCGCCGCCGCCTTTTCGAAATGTTCACCGTGGAATGCGGCCCATGTCTGTTTTTCAATCAGCGGAATTCCATCGCTGTAATCAGCGACCCCCCAACCGTGGCCATGAACCAGGTTCTCGGCGTCTCCCTCGCTTTGGCGCATCAGGGCGTTTTGTGCCCGGACCAAACTGCATTCCACTCGGGTCGGCTCATTGGCACGCATGGCATACAGACGACACATGGCTTGTTCCCTTCATGTAAAACTGGACACCCCATCTGACCAAAGGAACTAACACAATAACCCCCACTTTGGCTAAGATTTCAACTATGATATAATCTCATGGCGAAAGGGGGTTGATAGTAAAGTGTCCACCATGGGCATAAGATCCACCCATGACCCGGCGGCCACGCGGAGGCCGTCACATCTGATTGCCAAAGGCGTCAGGTTTCCGGACGTCACTGCGGATATACGCGCGGTGACTTCGGCACTTGCAAAAGAAATCCGGCACACTGACCGCGCTATTGGTGATACGACCCGCTTCGGCCCTGGCGTTCATATAGGGTTCGGGTATGGCCCGGCGATCCTATTCGGAGATACTGGCGAAATTCCACTGCTGATTGAGGCGGACGGGCATCGTCTTGACTATAGACTTGGTTGGCTTGCCCGGTCCGGTGATCTGGTGGTTATCGGCGGGCCGGTCAGCCTGGCCTTCGAAGCCTACCAGAAACGCATACTTGGTGAGTGTGTAATAGACTACCTGCATGTACCCGAGGCCATAAACGGTCTTCGCAAACCGACGCCAGTCATATGTCTGGAAGACGAAAGCGTCTACCGTCGGTTGCTAAGCAAAGTCCGGGAAGGCGGCGGCGTGACGCTGGTGGCGCATATCACGACCGGATCCATCTGGGTGCTCGCCGCTCGTTTGAGCAGAGACACCGGGCTGCCGGTCCATGTTGCCGGCCCACCCCCCATGTTATCGCACCGCGTCAATAACAAGCTCTGGTTCGGATCCGTTTGTACCCGGCTTCTGGGCGACAGCGCGACCCCACCAAAGCGCGAGGCTTGGTCCGTGTCGGCCCTGACCAGGCATGTTGCCGAACTTGCTGAAAGATGGGACCGACTGGTCGTCAAGGTGCCTGACAGTGCGGGGTCGGTGGGAAATATCGTGCTTGCCTCAAAAAGTGTCCGGCGCCTTCGTCTGAAAACTCTCTACCACAAGTTAAAGCGGGATTTGTCAGTCCTAGGACTGCGCAAGCCCCCGTTTCAGATCGCTGTCGAAGTGTGGGACATCAACGTCCTGATCAGCCCTTCAGTCCAGATATGGATTCCAATAGCTACGGATGCTCAGCCAATCATCGAGGGTATTTATGAACAGGTGCTGGAAGGCGAAGGTCAGGCATTTGCAGGCGCGCTACAAGCCCAACTTCCAAAGCGGATTGATCGGGCGCTGTCATCGGGTGCGATGCAGCTCGCCATGTTGTTTCAGAAACTGGGCTACTATGGGCGGTGCAGTTTTGACGCCGTTGTTTCGGGAAGAAGTCTCGATGATGCAGGCATCCTTTGGATCGAATGCAACGGGCGCTGGGGCGGGGTTGCTATCCCGATGACGCTGGTCAACCGTTTGTCGCCGCCGGGATGTTCCCCAATCCATGTGATTGTTCAAAAAATTGACCCTGCATTCCGCCGCAGAAGCTTCGGTGAAGTCATCGAAGGGTTCGCCGATCTCGCTCTGTCTCCAGACATGAAATCCGGAGTGCTGTTTCTTTCACCAAACCTGATCGAGGACGGCGCTGGCTGTAGCTTCCTGTCATTCGGAGCTACCCGGCGGGCCGCAATGGCGCAGATGTCTTAGCCCCCTAAAACTGTGCCACTATTTGTCTGGCACAGGAGGAATGAGG
>CAZJYZ010000062.1:0-15906 GCA_964550345.1 uncultured Aliiroseovarius sp.
AACAGACAGCACAAGATGAACCAAGAAGGTGTCTAGGAAACTAGGGGCTATTCAGACAGCCATTTGGTTCACCATCCTTAAGGCTAAAGGTACTTATGTTGCGTTTTCAAGTATTTTCTGAGCACGCCTCACATCAATTAACGCTTCCAGGCGTAAGGGATTATCGCAAAGTTGCTGAGTGACCCGATGGTGACCCGAGACTGCATGCAAAATGGTGACCGGGCGCAAGAAAGGTAACCAGTTACCTCGTAACCCGTTATAAATACTCTCTAAATTAGGTAAAGGAGTTGGTGGAGCCTAGGGGGATCGAACCCCTGACCTCTTGCATGCCATGGGCGAAGTTCATTTGTGAGGCCAGTTAATAAAAATGAGCGATACTGGAGATGATTGAAGGAGATTTGAGATTTTTGGAGAGGGGCGATGGGAGTGAGGAACCCAGGATTTGGTGCATTATTGTTGAATTTCGTTGATTATGAGTTCGGTGACAACGAGGTGACCGAGACAGTAATTTCAGGATAAAAACCTCAAAAACAGGCACTCAGGACGTAGGAAGGAGGGGCAATTTCGTTCCTAAGCGGATGAGGTGGGTGGCTCCTGCTCCACCGGCATCGAATGTGCCAAAGTGCAGTTATCAATGACTGCTAGGAAAGGAGCCACCCAATGACAGTTAAAACAGTAGGCCTTGATCTGGCCCAGGATGTATTTCAAGTCCACGGCATTTCGGAGAATGGCCGGGTCATCTTCAACAGGGCCATCAAACGCGTGAAGCTACTGGCCTTCTTTGAGGCGCTTCCGCCTTGCAGGGTGGGCATGGAAGCGTGCGGTTCATCCCATCACTGGGGCCGCCAACTGCGCAAGCTTGGGCATGACGTGAAGCTCATGCCCGCCAGCTACGTCAAGCCCTATGTGAAACGCGGGAAGAGCGACGCCGTTGATGCAGAGGCGATCTGTGAGGCGGTTCGACGCCCGACCATGCGCTTTGTCGAGATCAAGACGGAGGAGCAGCAGGCCATTCTGTCCATTCACAGAACGCGGGATCTGGCGGTTCGGCAGCGCACGCAACTGGCTAACATGATCCGCAGCTTGCTGCGCGAGTTCGGACATATCCTGCCCATCGGGATCGAAGCCGTCACGGCCTTTGCAAAGCGTCACCTTGATGGTGACCACGCGGACATGCCTGAGATCGCGAACGGCATGCTCGGGATTCAGTGCTATCAGTTCATCGGCCTGAACGTGCGCATCGACGGCTATTCTAAGATGATCGAGCAACATGCCATGCTGAGTGCAGACGCACGCCGATTGATGCGCATGCCAGGCATCGGGACAATCACGGCGTCAGCGATTGTCGCAACGATCGGCGATGCAAAACAGTTCCAGACCGGACGTGATCTGGCGGCCTGGCTCGGACTAACCCCTCTCAACAAATCCAGCGGCGGCAAGGAACGTCTTGGAAAGATCACAAAGCAGGGTGATCGCTACATTCGCAAGTTGCTGGTCGTGGGCATGACGTCTCGCGCTGTGATGGCGAAACGTTCGCCAGAGAAAGTCGATCTATGGACAGCCAAGATCGTTGCCGACAAGCCGTTCCGGCTGGCAACAGTCGCGATGGCAAACAAGGCAGCCCGGGCCGTCTGGGCGATGCTCACCAAGAAACAGGAATACCGGCAACCAGCGCTCTAAGCGCTCCGGTTGCCTACGAGATGCAAGACGATGAAGTGATGATGCGGAATTAAGTCAACCAAGAGCAAGGACACTCCGGGAATGGCAGCGGCCCTTTGAGGTCGATAAGCCGATTGGAACCTCGCTTGCGGAACTCATCAGGGCCAGTGGAGGCAATGCCAAAACATAAACAGGCCGGACAGACGACGGTACTGACGAAAATAACCGCAGAAATTGCTAGAAAACGCTTGCAATGCAGGAGCCACCCACAGACGCCATTGGGTATTCCTGATCATGCCGCAGTGCAGCTTCCCCGAAGCAGTCATTGAATCAGAATGCAGCATCTTCGGCGTATGAATGGCGGTTGGCGGACGAACCTGACTTTTACTCAATTTACCTGATGTCAGCTTTCTGCGTATCGTGACGGGTCGATCTGGTAGGGAGGTCGAGAAGCAGACATTAGCTACTGGGGTGAATGGGTTCTAACCGAACACGAAAAGCCGACGTGCAGCCATCCGGTGTGCTGAATGAAGTCATAACTCGATCCAAAGTGGGAAGGCTTACACTGAGAAGCCACTGGGGTTGAAAGAAATCGAACGGATTCTGGCGCAAACTTGGAGCCTTTCCTTCTGTAGTAACGCCGTTGAGGCAGGCGCGATAGGAAGCAAACTGACGGGTCTGCCGGTCTATTCGATCTACAGTTTTATCTCGTGGTTTCAGGCGGGCCTAGCGCCCCGCCAATTTGCCGAAAACTGGAAGACCCGCGCCTTGACCTGACGTCATATGGCGCGGGATAGTGTCTGTTTAGCCTTCAGCCTTCAGGTCATTATACATCTCAAACGCCTGCTTGGCCGGCAGCAACTCATGTACCACTTTCGATACGGCTTTGATCATCGCCACGGGGTGATCAGACTGAAAGATATTGCGCCCCATATCGACACCCGCAGCCCCCTGATCCACAGCGCGGAACGCCATATCCAGTGCGTCAAGTTCCGGCAGCTTCTTTCCGCCGGCGATTACGATCGGTACCGGGCAGCCAGCAACAACCTTCTCAAACCCATCTTCGATGAAGTAGCTTTTAACGTAATGTGACCCTATTTCAGCAGCAATCCGCGTGGCCAGCCCAAAATAACGTGCGTCACGGGCCATGTCTTTACCAACTCCGGTTACCGCCAAGGTCGGGATACCTACCTTCATGCCTGAATCGATCAGCTTAATGACGTTAGTGATGGATTTATGCTCATATTCTGCCCCGATATAGACCTGCGCCGCCATGGCACAAACGCCCATACGAACTGCGTCGTCAATATCAACCGCGATGGTCTCATTTGACAGCTCTGACAGGATTGAATTACCCCCTGAGGCGCGCATCACGATAGGTTTCGTCACCGTCGGCGGAATGACCGAGCGTAGGATGCCGCGGGTACACATCAGAACGTCAGCATGTTCAGCCAGCGGCAGGATATTCAGGTCAATGCGTTCCAACCCCTTGGTGGGCCCCTGGAAATAGCCGTGGTCAAAGGCCAGCATGACGGTCCGACCACTCTCGGGGTTAAAAATCCGGCTCATCCGGTTTTTGATACCCCAGTCGTAATTTGCCCCGCCCTTAAGAAAAAAACCCTGCTTATCCTGCGGAGTGTTCAGCCCAAAATCTTTGCCGTCTTTGATGTCGTCGATATCTGCCATGTGGTTTCCTGTCTTTTACTGGTTTTCGTGTGCTTTTTGCCATGCCCTTTGCATACCTGCAAAGGCCCTGGCTGGGTTATCGGATTTCATCACCGCACTGCCGGTTACGATCATATCCGGACGGGCGGCTGCGATTTGGTCAATACTATCTGCCGTGACGCCACCGTCAAAAGCCATGAGGGCGTCGGGCAGACTCTGGCGCATATCCATCAGCCGCATACAGGCCTTGCTTATGTCGGGCGACGCGCCATTGCGTGGGTCAAGCGATAGGATCAGAACCATGTCAGGGGCCAGATTGCGGGCAACCTGCAAATCTGTGCCCGGCATAAGACCAAGCCCCGCCAGAACTGGGCGACCGGCATGTGTAGCCGCGTCACGAATCAACGATAGCGCTTGGCCTGCCCCGTCAGCCTCGGCGTGAACCACGATCAGATCGGCGCCGGCATTGACATAGGCGGCCACGTGATCCGCCGGGTTGTTGATCATCAGGTGAACATCGCGTAAGGCCCCATCGCCCACGCACCTGACCAACCCCGGCCCGCCAATCATTGCGGGAACAAAGCCCCCATCCATCTCGTCAAAATGCAGAATATCACAGTCCCAGCTTTTCGCCTGCACGGCGGCATGACGCAAAACCCCAAGATCAGCGGCGTACAGCCCAAGGCTGATGCCCCGGGCGCGGGCTTTGAGGGTTTGAATCGGTGTCAAAGAATCACACCTTTGCGCAAGATAAAGCAACCAAAGGGCCGCGCCTCGGTTGTCGCAACAACGCCAAAAGCCTGCGAGGCACGGGCGTAGAAATCCTGGCGTTCAATCGAACCGGTGGCGGCACCTTCAGGCATAACCGCTTCGATGATGTCAAAGCTTTCGCGGTGAACCTCGCCCAGCCTGTCAGGCTCACCATCTATCTCCATACGCAGGGCGCAGGTGTTGAAAAACGGATCAAGCGGTAACAGGGTTGTGATCAGCGATATCGCTTCGGGTGCAGTGAAGCCGGGCAATTGGATCACGTCGCCGTAAAGTGTGCTTGCTGCATGGGTTGTCGCAGGAAAATTTGCATCCGCTACGACCAACTCATCCCCATGGCCCATGCGCATCAGGCAGTCCATAAGCTCGGGTGTCACGCGGGCATCTATTCCATTCAGCATGTCCATCTTCCTAAAAACGGGCCGCGAGTTCCCCCGCGACCCCTTGTGTTCGTACTACTACACAGGATTACCGTGCGGGCAGCGGCATCCAGTCAGGCACCGAAACGTCCGCATGAGCGAACTGTGGCATGCTTGCGCTCAGTTCTTCCATGTTGGAAATGTTGTTGTCATTCAGGAATGCCTGCGTGATCAGGGTCGGCGGAACGATCACGTTATGGCCCGGATCTTCGCCTGCCAGCATCATCGCCAACGAACGCACGGAAACCTCACCAACCACGGCCGGGTTGGTCGCAACAGTTGCAGCCCAGGCACTGCCAGGCTCACGCATTGCCGAGATGTCAGCGGTTGAGACATCAGCGCTGTAGATGTCGATCTGATCGGTCATCCCGGCTTCGTCAACGGCGATTTTCACGCCCTTGGCGAACTCGTCATAGGGGGCGAACATCACGGTGATGCTCGGATTAGCCATAAGGACCGAGCGAGCCTGGTTGGCAACCGAGTTTGCAATCGGGTTGTCGAGTGTTCCGAACATGGCAAGTTCATTAATGCCCGGATACTGCGCTTTGATGTCCTGCCAGGCAACGTCACGACGATCCAGCGGCGCGATACCTGCAACGTAGACATAACCAGCATTCCAGGCTTCGCCATTGTCTGCGACAGCTTGCTCCAGTGCCAGTTTGCCAAGCAGGTAATCCGATTGCTCGATCTGCGGGATGGCTTCGTTCTCGACGTTCACGTCAAAAGCCACGACCTTGATGCCCGCGTCCAAAGCGCGCTGAGCAGCTTCCTGCATGCTTTCGGTCAGACCGTGCTGAATGACGATGCCATCAACGCCCAGTGCAATGGCCTGATCAACCATGTCAGCCTGAAGAGCGGCATCCTGACGGCTATCAAAAACCCGCAGGTCTACACCAAGTGCTGCTGCCTGAGCCTCAACCCCTGACAGGTAAGCCTGAAAGAAATCACCGGTGGACAGATAGCGAACCAGTGCAATTTTCACATCGCCCGGATTGTCAAACGGTGCTGGCATGTCGCCCGCCATTGCGCCGCCAAAGCCGGTTGCAAGTGCTGCAATCCCGCCAGCAAGCCCGAGGGCTATACGTCTCGTTAATTTCATCAGTTCTCTCCCTTTGGTTTCAGTTTTGGTTTAGTGAGTCGAATCCGCACGCCGACCTGTCAGCACGAAGGTGAAGACAAGGGCGACGACAAGAACGATACCCTTGACAAAATCCTGTGTGTAATAGGGCGCGTTCATCATCGTCAGACCCTGCAACAGGACTCCGACAAACAGCGCGCCAACGGTGGTACCAAACGCGTTTGGTTTAGCGGCGCCCAGTACCGCAAAGCCAATCAGGGCAGCCGCGACGCTGTCGAGCAAAAGGTTGTTACCCGATGCGATATCTCCCCGCCCCAGCCGGGCGGAAAGAAGGATACCGCCAACAGAGGCCAGCACGCCGGAAATCATATAGGCGGCGACTTTGTAGCGGTTAACATTGGTTCCGGCCAGGCTGGCGGCACGTGCGTTAGAGCCGATCGCGTACATCAACCGTCCATGGCGCGTCATTTCAAGAAATACCCAGACTATCAACGCCACCAGCAGCAGGATAATTACTGAGACCGGGATCAGATTGTCGATGACAAAGTCAAAACGATTGCGGCCCAGCCATAGGAACTCGGGTGCGAAAGTACCATTTGCTTTCTCGCCGCCCGGCAGAGCCATGCCGGTCGAGATTGAACGGCCTTCAGTCGGAATACGTTGCAATCCAATCAGCAGGAACATCATGCCAAGTGTGGCCAGCAGATCCGGCACCTTAGCCTTGACGATCAGCAATCCGTTTACCAACCCGACCAGCGCGCCCATGACAAGACAGGCAATGACTGCCGCCACCGCGCCCATCTCCAGCACCACCATGACGTAGGCTGACAGCATTAGTGCGGACGTGGCAGTGGAGCCGATGGAAAGATCGAACCCATCAACGACAAGCGTAAAGGTCACTCCCAGTGCGAGAATGCCAGTGATGGCAACGGACTGGAAGATGAATACTGCCGAAAACGGGCTGACAAAGCCCTCGGCAGCAACGCTGAAGAAAATCAAAAGTCCCGCCAATAGGGTCAGAAACCCATAGCGGATTGCAAGGTCAATACCAGTCCTTTTACTGGTCAGGCTTGTTTCACCCATGTCTAATTTATTATCGCTCATCCCGCATTCATTCCTGTATCAAGCCCTGACTCGCCCATATCTGTATCCATTTCTCCTCGTCCGGCGACTTGCGCCAGCACCGCCTTCAAGTCCAGTTTCACGTTTTGGTGTTCCCCTGACACCGAGTGATCTGCAAGCACTATGATGCGGTCAGCAATCTCCAGCACCTCATCCATTTCCGAGGCCATCACAATAGTCGCCCGCCCCTTGGCGGTTTCGCGGATCTTGGTAGCAATATCGCGCCGTGCCTTGATGTCTACGCCTTGAAACGGCTCATCAAGTATAAGCAGCTTCGAAGGTTGGCTTAGCCACCGGCCCACCATCACCTTTTGCTGGTTTCCCCCTGAAAGCATCCCGATATCATCGTTTTCAGACTGACAAATTATACCGAGTTGGGCGATGGTGTTACGCGCCGCCTTAGCCTCACTCCGGTGCCTGAGGAAGGATAGAGTCGAGTACTTTTTTAAAAACGGTGCGGTAATGTTTTTGGTCAGAGAATGGTCTCGCAGCACACCGGTAGTGCCGCGATCCTTGGAGCACAGGAACACATCAGCGTTGATCGCCTCACGTGCCGAACGCGGCGCAAAACGCGCACCATTCAGATTGATTGTTCCGGCGAAGGGCTTGCGCTGACCAAACAGGATCGAGGAAAGCGCTGTCTTGCCCGCCCCCACCAATCCGGTAATGGCCACCACTTCGTCCTCATGTATCGTCAGGTTGATCGGATTGGCCACCGCAGAAATCTTCAATCCGTTCAGCTTGAGCACCTGGGCGCCCGCAGGGCGGACATCAAGCTTCACGTCAGACATACCGTGGCCAAGCATAGCGTTAACGGCAGCTTCGTAATCCAGAGGTTTTTCCTCAAAATGGCCGGTGATTTTACCGTCGCGCATGGTATAGATCCGGTCGGCCATACGCTGAATATCCGAAGTGCGGTGTGAAATATAGAGTATCGCAACGCCGGCATCACGCAACCGGTCAAGCAGGCCGAAAAGTCGATCAGCTTCGGTCGCCGAAAGGGACGAAGTCGGCTCGTCCAATATCAGCAATTCAGGCTCATGGGTCATGGCGCGGGCAATTGCAACCAGCTGCCGGTCAGCCAGGTCAAGCTCGCTGACCGGGCGGGTGACATCGACGTTCAACCCCATCGAGGCGGCGATTTTTCGCGCTTCGGCCCGGATCTCGCGACGCTTCAGAAAAAAACCGCCGCCTGGCTCGGCCAGCTTGTCTAGTAGCAAGTTTGAGGCCACGTCTAGGTCGGGAATCACCCCGTCATTGATACTTTGGTGCACGGTCACGACGCCTGCATGTATCGCTTCGTAAGGCGTCTGGGCGCTGAAGGGTTGACCATTAAGCGTAACGGTACCCGAATCGGCCTGATATACCCCACATATCACCTTAACCAGGGTCGATTTCCCAGCGCCGTTCGCCCCCATCAGCACCGCGACCTCGCCCTTCATAAGCTCAATATCAATGCCGCACAAAACGCGGTTACTGCCAAAAGATTTGGTCAATCCTGAGATTTTTAAAGAAGCTGCAGACATGGCTCTCTCTTTCGTAAGGTAAAGACTATCCTGAAAATAACAAATGTCAATATGCATTGACAAATGGTGATTGTTTTACAATTCTGGTCCTGGTCGGATAATCTAAGGACCGTAAATACCAGGGAGGAAAAAGTGACAAATCAGCAAGAGGCCTATGAACCACTCACGGTCGAAACACTTCCCTCCCGACTGGGCCATATCAGGTCGGTCACTGACCGGCTGGGTCAGGACTTGGACAGGTGGTCTTCAGAAGAGGTTGGAGATGGAAATCTCAATCTCGTTTTCATTACAAAAAGCCCGACTGGTGCAATTATCGTCAAGCAAGCATTGCCCTATGTGCGGCTGGTTGGCGATAGCTGGCCGCTGCCGCTCAACCGTGCCTATTTCGAATACCATACGCTTGTGCGGCAGGCGGCAAGGGACCCAGGCTCGGTTCCCGAAATCTATCATTTTGACGATGATCAGGCGCTGATCGTCATGGAGTTTCTGACCCCGCATGTAATTCTGCGAAAAAAATTGATCTCAGGTGAAAAGGTTTCTGGGCTTGCTGAAACCCTTGGTAATTTCTGCGCCCGCACTGCGTTTCGTGGTTCGGACCTGTCCATGGATACGGCCGAGAAAAAATCTGATGCCGCCATTTATCAGGGCAATTCAGAATTGATGGCGATCACCGAAAGCCTGATCTTTACCGACCCCTATTTCGACGCAGAGCGCAACCACCACACCGATGGCCTCGACCCGGTTGTAAAGGTTCTGCGTGACGATGTTGCGATGAAGGTCGCAGTGCAGGAAATGCTGCTGAAATTCACCGCAAATGCAGAGACCTTACTGCACGGCGACCTACATTCCGGTTCGGTCATGTGCACCGAAGACCAGACTATGGTGATTGATCCCGAGTTTGGTTTCTATGGCCCGATGGGGTTTGATATCGGCATGTTGATTTCGAATTACTTCATGGCCTATTTCAGCCAGCCCGGACATCGGGGTGGCGGTGAACTTGCTGGTTTTCAGGAATGGATTCTGAACCTGATCGCTGACACTTATAGCGCCTTCGAGGCCGAGTTTACCCACCTATGGAAGACTGAGCGCACAGGCATCCTGTTCCCGCATTCGATGTTCGAGGACCAGGGTCAAAGCGCCGACAGCGCCCTTGATAGCATGCTTGGGCATATCCTCTCGGATGCTATCGGTATCTGCGGGATCGAGATGCACCGGCGCCTCTTGTCGTTGGCACATAATGCGGACTTTGAAGAGATAGAAGATGTTGCAGTTCGCGCTCCGCTTGAGGCGCGTAACCTTATGATGGGGCGTGAGCTAATTTTGCGGCGTGCCGGGATTGACGACGTGCAAGCACTTTGTGACTTGGCGCGCAAATATAATGAGGAGACCTTTCTATGAAGGTAGACGGCGTTCATTACCGTTCAATCTGGTTCAATCATGATACCGGACAGGTCCAGATCATCGACCAGCGCTGGCTGCCACATGAGTTCCGGGTCGTCGAACTGACGACGCGCAAGGATTTCGCCGATGCGATACGTGATATGTGGGTGCGCGGCGCGCCGCTGATTGGCGCCACGGCAGCCTATGGTGTGGCAGTTGAGATGGCGCGCGATCCTTCTGACGCTTCGCTGAAAGATACCTGGGATGTGCTGCACGAAACCCGCCCAACTGCGATTAACCTGCGCTGGGCGCTAAATGACATGCAGGCACTTTTGGCACCGTTGCCTGCGGATAAGCGTGCAGCCGCCGCCATGGCCCGCGCGCATGAAATTTGTGATGAGGACGTTGAATGCAACCGGATGATCGGAGTGCATGGTCTGGAGATTATTCGCGCGATTGCCGCAAAGAAAAAGCCCGGAGAAGTGATAAATATACTGACCCATTGCAATGCGGGCTGGTTGGCCACGGTTGACTGGGGCACCGCAACTTCGCCGATGTACCACGC
This sequence comes from uncultured Aliiroseovarius sp., assembly GCA_964550345.1. GTDB lineage: Bacteria > Pseudomonadota > Alphaproteobacteria > Rhodobacterales > Rhodobacteraceae > JAAEUB01. The sequence continues at coordinate 10,183 of CAZJYZ010000062.1, forward strand.
GGTAGAAGCTGGCATTCCAGTGCATATCTGGGTGGATGAAACCCGGCCCCGCAATCAGGGCGCGCTGCTGACCAGCTGGGAAATGAATAGCCACGACATTCCACATCACCTGATTGTTGATAATGCCGGCGGGCATCTAATGCAGCACGGGCAAGTTGATTTGGTCATCGTAGGTACCGACCGCACCACGGCGCATGGCGATGTGTGCAACAAAATTGGCACCTATCTGAAGGCGCTGGCTGCGCATGATAACGGAGTTCCTTTCTATGTCGCGCTGCCTTCGCCAACTATCGATTGGACCGTGAAGGATGGGGTAGCTGAGATCCCGATTGAGGAACGAGGTGGCTCAGAAGTGACGCATGTGCAGGGTAAGTTGGGGGATGGAACCGTTACTGAAGTGCAAATCAGCCCTGATGGTACACCCGGCGGTAACCCCGCCTTTGACGTTACACCCCGCAGGCTGGTCACCGGGTTAATCACCGAACGCGGCGTTTGCAATGCCTCGCCTGAAGGACTGGCAGGGTTGTTTCCTGAACGAGTGATTGATTGATAGCGAGTTAGAGAAGGCTGCTCATTCACCGTTCTTTTGCAATACCCAGCATGAATGCGGCCGTCCGGTTATTGGTCACTAGATGGGTGACATAGCCACCAGCGATGGCAGACAGCATTGGTACGATCTTGTCCTCACCAACCGAAACCAGAAGACCCATATCGAGGTTCAGGAGCTTATCCAGCTCTACCCCGATCATCCGGTCATCCAGTTCGCCAGGAATTGACAGGCCCCGATCATCAATAAACCGACCGCACAAAACACCGGTGGCACCATGATCCACATACCAATCCAAGTCGCTGTGCGTGGCCACCCCGGAACTGACAATATGACTCTCGTGGTTAGCTGATCCAGCCGCAAAGATCGCTTTGTTGCAATGGCTGAGCGCATCGATTTGCTTGCGTATGATCGGTTCAGCGCGCAAGCGTGCAGCAAGGTCGGGGTCGCTAAGTACCGCTGGTGCGTGTAGGTTTATGCATTTTGCACCCAGCCTTTGTGCCATGTGGGCCGAACATATTTCGGCGGTAAAGCCATAAGGTGTTGCCATCGACCCAACCAATTGCGACACGGTAATGCCTTCGGTCTCGGACTCTTCCATCGCCTCGGCGACTTCATAAATTGTACGCCCCCAGGACACACCCAGATTATCACCGGGAGAAAGAAGGCTTGGAAGCCAATCTGCCGCCCCGCGCGCCACCCGCATCAATGCTTCTTCATCTCCACCGGTTCCGTCTGGCACCACGTAAGCTGCGGTCAGTCCAAAGTGTTCGCGCAATTCCAATGCCAGTTTATGATTGGTGAAGACCTTTTCAGCCAAGCTGATCCTGACAAAACCACGCTCTTTGGCTTCTTGCAGATAATTTACGACTGTCGCGCGCGAGACGCCGAGTTGCCCGGCAATCTCGGTTTGATTTAGGCCCTCATGATAATACATCCAAGCGGCCTCGGTGACGATATTTTCACCGCTGACCTGGCCTTTAGGCCGCCTTCTTGTGACACTTGCCATTAGGGCATCCTTTTTGATATTTGACACTATATACTGACAATTGTCAAAAAGTGTGTTTAAGTCGGCGTTAACAGGGAAATGAAAGCTTACAAGGGTGTAATGGTGGCAAACAAGTGGAATGACGAAAAAGCCGCAGTTTTAGCTGCTGAAGCTGGGGATGATCCGGCAGATAAGGCGCTTGCGCTACAGGTCTATGCCTCGCGGCTTATTGGTGCTGATCCGGACCTTGTACTGCACGGGGGCGGCAACACGTCTTGCAAAGTAACCCGCAAGGATCTGTTTGGCCGGGACTTGTTGGTAATGCATGTCAAAGGTTCGGGCCAGGACCTTGCCCGCATTGGCCCCGAAGGCATGTCGGGGCTACGGCTGGAACCCATTCGCGCACTTGCCGTGCTGGACGATCTACGCGACGAAGACATGGTTAATACAATGCGTGGGGCGATGCTGGATGCCTCGGGCCCGAATCCGTCGATTGAAACCCCCTTGCACGCCTACCTGCCGCATGCATTCATCAACCACACTCATGCAACGGCAATGATCGCCCTGGCGGACTTGCCTGACGCCAAAGCGGTCATCCGCAAAATTTTTGGTGACAAGATCGGCGTCGTTCCATTTCACAAGCCGGGGTTTGAACTGGGAAAGGCTGCAATAGGCGTTTATGAACAAAATCCGGGCATTGAGGGTCTAATCCTGCTTAATCACGGCCACTTTGCTTTCGCTGAAAGCCCAAAGGAAGCTTATGAGCGCCTGATCAGGCATACGAAAATGGCTCTTGAGTGGCTGACAGAGAATGCGAATGCGCCCCGGCCCCGCCCAGCAGCACACATCGCAATTCCAGCCGAGATCCTACCTCTTCTGCGTGGCATTATCGGCCAGCAAAATGTGGTGTCTTCTGGCAATCAGGACGCGGCTATGCCAGTAATGGATTTACGTAGCGGGCCGCAGGTTGAGGCGTTTTTGCGCCGCCCTGATCTGGGTGTCCTGACAAGCCGGGGTGTGGCCACACCGGACCATGTCATTCATACCAAGAACTACCCACTCTACCTGACTTCCAAAATGCTTGGCAGTGCTGACGCGATTGAACAGGCAGTGGTGGATTATGTTGCTGACTACAGGCGTTATTTCACCAAGAATGCCGCGCGTTATGAAAATAAAGTCATGCTTAGCCCTGTGCCAGAGGTCGCGTGGATCGAGGGGCTGGGTATTGTTGGCATGGGGCAGGATGCACGAGCTGCCACAATTACCGCCGATCTGGCTGAGCAAAACATTGCTGCCATGTGTCTGGCACAGGATAATGGCGGCTATTTCCCGGTGGATGAGGCGCGGCTGTTTGACATGGAATACTGGTCGTTGGAGCAGGCCAAGCTGGGTAAATCCACCGCGCCAGCGTTTGCAGGTCGCGTGGTTCTTGTTACCGGTGGTGCCGGGGCAATCGGGTTGGCAACAGCGCAGGCCTTCGCCGATCTTGGCGCCAATATATTCCTCGTAGATCTTTCGGCTGATGCGCTGGCCAAGGCACTGGTACGGCTGGGTCCTGACCATGCGGGTCATGCATCAGACATTACCGCCGAAGGTGCTGCAAAGGGGGCGGTTGACGCCTGCATCCGTCGGTTTGGCGGGCTGGATATTCTTGTCTCAAATGCCGGTGCGGCCTGGACGGGTGAGATGGTCGATTTGGACGACACATCCTTGCGCAAAAGTTTTGAGTTAAATTTCTTCTCGCACCAAGCGTTTTCAGTGGCAGCAGCCAAGGTTTACCTGGCGCAGGGGCGTGGGGGTCAAATCCTGTACAATGTTTCAAAACAGGCTGTGAATCCCGGTAAAGGCTTTGGTGCTTATGGATTGCCAAAAGCCACCACTTTTTTTCTATTGCGCCAGCTTGCTCTTGAACTGGGGCCGAAAGGCGTACGGGTTAACGGCATCAATGCCGACCGTATCCGCTCGGGCCTGCTGGATGATGACTTTATCTCGGAAAGGTCAAAAGCGCGCGGTATTGACGAGGGCACATATATGGCAGGCAATCTGATCCAACGCGAAGTGGAAGCGCGCCATGTCGCAGACGCATTTGTGGCACTTGCCCAAGCTGAGCGTACCACCGCCCACGTGATGACCGTGGATGGCGGGAATATCGAAGCTGCGCTGAGGTGAAATATTCCTTGATGGTGATTTTGGTCGAGCGTGCCAAACACGCCTCAATAACAAACAATGGCGTAATCCGCATCCCTGCCACCAAGTTCCTCAAATTGCTACACCTTGGACCAATGCCTGCATTGCGGAAGCCATGCCGAACATTTCTTCTGCTCGGGAAGGTCGGTAATGGGCCGTCCCTGCAGGCATGGATGCCCGTTTCGCGCACATTTCGCCACTTGGTGCGCAGCGCAGCATCGGGTAAAAAGGGCTCGGAGCCGACATGCGGCGGTGCAGCGGGTAGGTGGTTTTCAGCTATGCGCGCATCTACGCGGACGGCCCACAGCCGACTTCCAGCCGCCATCTTCGATGCTGCGGCGCGGCCCGTCGAACCGGCCATTCGCCGCGCGTGCAAAAATCTGAACAACTTGAACTCACAGTCTGCGTGACGAAGCGGACCATTAAGGTCTTCGCGACACCCGGAAGTATCACAACCGTCGACCGCTCAGTCCGGATAAGAAATGACAATCGAGTTAATCTGGATACTCGTTCCTGGAATTCCTGTCACATTTAACGTTGTTGTAAACTCTCGCTGCCCAACCGAGGTTACCACAACAACATCGTAGTCCCGGCCCGATGCCCCAGTTCCAATGACATCACGTAAATGCAGATGGGGATACCCAAACGCGCCTTCCTTATGTTCGACTCCATCTACTATTACGCTCACGACGCGTTGACTGCTCGGCCCCTCAATTTGCGTTATGGTAGGCCGCGCGGTAGGTTCGAAACTAATGCACAGGAAGCCCTTGTTTACGTTGAAAATTCTAGCACATCGAAGAGAGTTTCCAATTGAACATTCCTTCGTTGTGCCATCTTCATTGATTACTATCGAGAAGCCCAAACCCCGGTCCATTTGGGGTAATTCTGGACACCCGGTGTCTTTCAAATCAATTTCTGCGGCGCTAGCTGACCCATTAAACATGGGTGAATTGGCGAAGACCAAAACGTACAGCAGAACACAGAAAACCCGTCCTATTGAATGAACAACTTTTTTCTTCCTTATTGGTTCAAACATCATGAAACACCCCTTACCCTAGGCTCGGAAGTGAGTTCAAATCTCACATTACTCCCTTAGCATTTTTTCTCATATTCTTCATTGATGTTGATCACCAAGCCAAAGGCGATGAATGTGTATTTTGGGCTCGGAGCCGTCATCTGGCCATATCGGTCTGGATTTTCTGGCAATGGCGACGCTTGAGTGACTCCTGTGCGGGCCAAAGCGGTCATTGGCAAGTCACTCTCGTCTCTCAAGGACGGTATCCATGAAAGCGTCAACGGCCTCACGCACCGAAGTGCCAGACTGTTCTATCCGGACAAAACGTCTTCATGAAACGCGTCTTTGACAACTAATGTGGTAACAGCGATGCCCCCCGAAATTCCCGACGCCGCAAGGTCCACAAGATTGCTTTTATCGACGAAAAGATCATGCGTGCCCCTTACCAGGAGCATCGGCGGATCGGCGGCATCGACGAAATGGGCGACAGGCCAGTCTGGGTTGGTTCCCTCAGGGAAAATGTGAGGACAGGAATGACCAGAACAGAGGCCGCCTTGGTATGGTCCTGCCAATCCAATGAAGCCTTTGATGGCGCCCGGCGGTGTATCGGTCGCCTCCAGATAGCGCCTATCATAGGCCACCAGGGCGGAAATATAGGCACCTGCTGACCATCCGCCGATGAATATCGGTCTAGGAAGACCATCCTCATCGCGAAGGTTGCGCCAGATATGGGATACTGCCAAGGCCGCATCCTCTACGAAACCTGGAAAGGAGGCGTCCGGGTATAGGCGGTAGTTGGGTGCAACGACGATGATACCTGATTGCGAGAAGGCTTCTCCAATCCTCCGGATATGTGCCTTGTCCCCCCTTGAAAACCCGCCGCCATAGAAGAAGATAAGCACCGGTGTCTCCGCCACCACCGCATCCGGCGCGTGTCCGTAGTCAGGGTTTTCTGGAGAGCTGAGCGTTTTTCGCTAACCGAGGCTC
>CAZJYZ010000063.1:0-15762 GCA_964550345.1 uncultured Aliiroseovarius sp.
CGACCCGTTTGGCAAAAGAAATCTGCATATCGGGAAAGGCAAACCGCGGTGCCGGAGCGCTGGCACCATAGGGACCGGCGGTTTCGATCTGTTCGATGAGATCAACACTGGCGGCGCCGGGCATCAGGACCGCATCCAGCCTTAGCTGGCGCGGCCCACCCGCACCGGCACCCTGACGCGCCAATAACTCACTCAGACGCGCCATTGCCGGTTCCAGCTTGTCGCGTGTCAGGCTGAGCCCTGCCGCCATTTTATGGCCGCCGCCACTGTCGATCAGCCCTTCGGTCTGCAACCTGTGCACTGCTGCCCCCAGATCGACGCCCGTAACCGACCGGCCTGATCCCTTGGCGATATCCCCGTCCAGCCCGATCACCAGCGCCGGGCGGTTGGTGGCTTCTTTCAGCCGTGCGGCGACAATGCCGACCACGCCGGGATGCCAGCCCTCTCCGGCTGCCCAGACCATCGGCGCATTCAGCCCGCGTGTTTCGGCTTGTTCCATGGCGGCTGCTTGCACGCCGGCCTCGACCGCGCGCCGTTCCGTGTTGAGCTGATCAAGCTTTTCGGCCAGAGCGGCGGCTTCATGCGGGTCCGTGGTCGCCAGCAGGCGTGCCCCCATATCGGCGCGCCCGATGCGCCCCCCTGCATTGATGCGCGGCCCCAGCAGGTAGCCCAGATGATAGGTGCGGGGGGCCTCGTTCATCTGGGCCACATCGCCAAGTGCCACCACTCCGGGTCGCGCGCGGCGTGCCATCACTTTTAGCCCCTGCACCACCAGTGCCCGGTTAGCACCCACCAAGGGGGCAACATCTGCAACCGTTGCCAATGCCACAAGGTCAAGGGTTGCAATCAGGTCAGGGCCATTGCGGCCAGCTTCGCGCAGCGCACGCCCCATTTCCACCAGCAGCAAAAACACCACACCGGCGGCACAAAGATAGCCCGGCGCGTCGGCCTCGTCCTGCCGGTTGGGGTTGACCAGCGCCAGCGCCGGGGGCAGGGTCTCGCCCCCCAAATGGTGGTCGATGACGATGACCTCGGCACCTTTGGCATTGGCGGCGGCGATGGGCTCGAAGCTCAGCGTGCCGCAATCCACGCAGAGGATCAGGTTGTGATCTGCCGCCAGCATCTGCATGGCCGGTACATTGGGGCCGTAACCCTCTTTGGTCCGGTCTGGCACATAAAGCGTTGCCGCGTGGCCGAAAAACCGCATCCAGTCGATCAGCAAGGCTGCCGAGGCGCCGCCATCCACGTCGTAGTCTGCGAAGATGGCGATACGCTCGCCTTTATCAAGTGCTGCCAGCACGCGGGTGGCGGCACGCTCCATGTCTTTCAATCCGCGCGGGTCGGGAAGCAAAGCACGCAAAGTCGGTGTCAGGAAATCTGCCGCCTCCTGCGCCGCAACGCCGCGACGCGCCAGCACCGCTGCCACGGCTGCAGGCAGCCCGGTTTCCTGCGCCAGAGCTTCGGCCTGACGGGTTGTTTCGATATCCGGCCCGACCCAGCGTCGCCCGCTCAGCGAGGTTTCAACATTCAGAAAGGCCGGGCTTTGTTCCACTAGTCTTCGACCGGGTTTCGGTAGGTCATGCGCCGCACCGATCCGGTTTTTGAGCGCATCAGGATGGTTTCGGCGGTCAGGTAGCCCGGTTCGCGTTTGATCCCGGCCACAACCGAGCCATCGGTGACGCCGGTCGCGGCAAAAATCACATCCGCCGTGACCATGTCGTCGCGGTCGTATACCCGGTTAAGGTCGGTGATCCCGGCCTTGGCGGCGCGGCCGCGTTCGTCGTCATTGCGAAATAATAGGCGCCCCCACATCTGCCCGCCCATGCATTTCAGGGCCGAGGCAGCCAGCACGCCTTCGGGTGCGCCGCCTGATCCCATATACATGTCGATGCCGGTAATGTCGGCCTCGGCACAGTGGATGACTCCTGCCACGTCCCCATCCGTGATCAGGCGGATGGCAGCGCCGGTGGCGCGGACCTCGCTGATTAAAGTCTCATGACGGGGCCGCTCGAGAATGCACACGGTGATATCGGAATTGGCGCAGCCCTGCGCCTTGGCCAGTGCCTCGACCCGTTCGGTCGGGGACATGTCCAGGCTGACGACGTCTTTGGGATAGCCTGGACCAATGGCCAGCTTGTCCATGTAAACATCCGGGGCGTGCAGCATCGTGCCGCGCGGGGCCATGGCGATCACGGTCAGGGCGTTGGGCATGTCCTTGGCGGTCAGGGTCGTACCCTCAAGCGGATCAAGGGCGATATCCATTTCCGGGCCTTCACCGTCACCGACCTCTTCGCCGATATACAGCATCGGCGCCTCGTCGCGTTCGCCTTCGCCGATGACAACCACACCACGGATTTCCAGAAGGTTAAGCTGGTCGCGCATGGCGTTCACTGCCGCCTGATCTGCCGCTTTTTCATCCCCATGTCCGATCAGTTTGGCCGATGCCAGCGCGGCTGCTTCGGACACCCGGGCAAGGCCGAGGGAAAGCATGCGATCTTCAAATTGGGTGCGGTTGGCCATGTTCTGTCTCTTTCAATAGTTCGGTGTCGGAAAATAACCCGCTGGATTAATCGCGGGCAAGTTGCTGGGTCTCGCGGCTAAACGGCTTCAATGCGGATCGCCACCGGGGCGCCGTCCACTACACCGGTTTCTTTCAACCCGGTCAGGGCATTATCAAGTGCGGCGCGTGTTGTTTTGTGGGTTACGATCAGAACAGGTGCGGTTTTGCCTTCATGGCTGTATTGGCGTATTCGGTCGATGGAAACCCCCGCTTCGCCTAGCACCGCTGCGACCTTGGCGAAGGCACCGGGTTTATCGAACAGGTTCTGGCGCAGATAATAGGGGGCTGGCGTGACAGCTTTGGCGGGCGTCGCGGTTTTCAGACTGCTGGCCGGTTGGCCAAACGTGGCAATGTTCAACCCACGGGCAATATCCGCCACGTCGCCCATCACGGCGCTGGCAGTGGGGCCTTCGCCGGCGCCGGGGCCGCGCAGCACGACCTGGCCGATACTGTCGCCCTCGATCACCACCATATTCGTACCACCCTCAAGCTGGCCCAGAGGCGAGGTGGCCGGGACAAGACAGGGGCTCATACGTTGTTCCAGCCCGCGCCCGGTCATCTGCGCCACACCTAATAGCTTGATGCGAAAGCCCATATCGGCGGCTTGTTCGATATCTTCGATCGCGATGCGCTCGATCCCCTCAAGCTCCATCCCGGCGAAATTGACCTTGGTGCCAAAGGCGATTGAAGCCAGCAGTGCCAACTTGTGCCCGGCGTCAATGCCGCCCACATCCAGCGTCGGGTCTGCCTCAAGATAGCCCAGTTGATTGGCCTCTTCAAATACGGTTTCGTAAGGTAAATCAGCATCATACATCCGCGTCAGGATATAATTGCAGGTGCCGTTCATGACCCCCATGACGCGGGTGATCTCATTGCCCGCCAGCCCCTCGGTCAGGGCCTTGATCACTGGAATGCCCCCGGCAACGGCAGCCTCAAAGCGCAAAGCCACCCCGGCGGCCTCGGCGCTGACCGCCAGTTCATGACCGTGATGCGCCAGCAAGGCTTTGTTGGCGGTGACCACGTGCTTGCCACCCGCAAGGGCGGCTTCAACCGCGGCTTTGGCCGGGCCATCCTCACCGCCCATCAACTCCACGAATACGTCAACATCATCGCGTTTTGCCAGTGCTACAGGGTCGTCTTCCCACGCATAGGTCGAGATATTCACGTCGCGGTTCTTGGTGCGTGAGCGCGCGGAAACGGCGCTGATTGTCACCGGACGGCCACAACGGGCCTCTAGCAAAGCCGCATGCTTGCGCACGATACGCACGACGCCAACCCCAACGGTTCCAAGCCCGGCAATCCCAAGGCGCAAAGGTGAGGGTGTTTGAATGTTCATGGCGGGCCCCGCTTAAATTGTTTCGCCCGTGTTATCCAATGCGCCTTGGCTGTGCAATGCGACTTTGGCGCGAATATACTGCGACTTTGACAGCTAATACCAATGGCGGTTCAGGGCCGCCTGCATTCGCCTGCGGGTTTCTGCGTCCACCACCGGGCGCGATCTGGCATAGGCGGCACGGACGCGCAGGTTCTGCAGCCGGTAGGTCAGATTTCCCACTCCAAGCCCCGTGGGCACAGGTGGTACGCTTGCGACTAGGTCATGCAGGGGGACGATTTCAGGGTAATCCGCATTGCGCGCCCGGTCACTGACTGCAGCGTCCAGCGCAGGAAACTCACTGCAGCCCACAAGGGCGGCAAAAATGGCGCAGATCACTAAACGGTGCAATTCGGGACCCTCAAAGCTCGTGCCCAACCTTAGACCTCCCGCAATAGCCGCGCAAGTAAGCGTGTGGCCGGGAAAACCCTTTCAAATGAACGTTTGTTCAGTTAATTTCAAAATATGGCACGAAAAACCGGTTCACATTCTGAAATCACCGGCCCGCTGATCCAAAGCGCGGCGCTGAAGCTCTTTGCCCGGCATGGTTTTGCCGCGGTCTCTATGCGCAAAATTGCCGCCGAGGTCGGGGTGCAGGCGGGGGCCCTGTATCTCTATACCAAGGACAAACAAAGCCTGCTGTTCGATCTGATGCGCGCGCATATGGATGAGCTTCTGAGCGCTTGGGAGGCTGAGCCAAAAGGCCAAAACCCGGTTGAACGGCTTGAGGCCTTCACCCGTTTTCACATTCGTTTTCACCTTGAGCGCCCCGAGGCCGTTTTCATAGCCTATATGGAACTGCGCAATCTTGAACCGGAAAATTTCGCTATCATCGAAGGGCTGCGTCGACGCTACGAAGATGGGCTGGAGGCAATTCTGCATGATGGCCGCGCGGCAGGTGTGTTTTCCCTGCCGGATACGAAGCTCGCCACCATGGCGGTGATTGCCATGCTGACCGGGGTGAACACCTGGTACCGCGAAGGCGGACGGCTGTCGCAGGAACGGGTGGAAAAGATCTACTGGAATATGGTGCGCCGGGCAGTTGGGGCACGTGGCAAGGCCGGTGGCAGGTCGAAAACTGACCGCGCCGCGTCGCAAACCTGATAGGGTTCTGTAACCCAACAGCCAATAGTGAGGGAAGCGACCAATAAGGGGGTCATATGCGCTATTCAGGATGGCAGGTTTTCAAGCAAGGCCTGACCGGTCACAAGGGGTGGAAGCCCGTCTGGCGCAACCCCGAGCCAAAACCGGCCTATGACATCATCATTATCGGCGGGGGCGGGCACGGGTTGTCGACCGCCTACTATCTGGCCAAAAACCACGGCATCCGCAACATTGCTGTTCTTGAAAAGGGTTATCTGGGCGGTGGCAATGTCGGGCGCAATACCACCATCGTGCGCGCCAATTATTACCTGCCGGGCAACTCCGAATTCTATTCCCACTCGCTGAAATTATGGGAGGGGCTGGAGGGTGAGCTAAACTACAACGTGATGATGAGCCAGCGCGGTATTATCAACCTGTTTCACTCAGACGGGCAGCGGGACGCGGCCGCAAGGCGTGGAAATGCCATGGTAAATCAAGGAGATGACGCCGAGTTGCTGGGCGTAGATGGCGTGCGGAAACACCTGCCTTTCCTTGATTTTGAAAACATTCGCTATCCGGTCTATGGCGGCCTTTTCCACCGGCGCGGTGGCACGGCGCGCCACGATGCGGTGGCCTGGGGCTATGCGCGCGGGGCGGATATGCGCGGGGTTGACCTCATTCAGAATTGCGAGGTGACTGGCATAGACGTGGAAGGCGGTCGGGTCACAGGGGTACAGACCAGCCGCGGCGCCATCCGCGCGGGCAAGGTGGCGATGGTCGCCGCCGGTCGTTCGGGGCAGGTGGCTGCAATGGCCGGACTACGCCTGCCGATTGAAAGCCATGTGTTACAGGCTTTCGTGACCGAAGGGCTCAAGCCTGTGCTTGACCATGTGGTAACCTTCGGCATGGGGCATTTTTATATCAGCCAGTCGGACAAGGGCGGGCTGGTTTTTGGCGGGGATCTTGATTTTTACCCGTCCTACGCGCAACGCGGCAACCTGCCGACGCAGGAACATGTGGTCGAGGCTGCGATGACCCTGATGCCGATGATCGGCAAGGCCAAAATGCTACGCTCTTGGGGCGGGATAATGGATATGTCCCCAGATGGCAGCCCGATCATTGACACCACGCCGATCGAGGGGCTGATCGTTAATACCGGCTGGTGTTACGGCGGCTTCAAGGCAGTGCCGGCCTCGGGCTATGCAACTGCGCATCTTCTGGCCACCGGCAGGCCGCATGAAACCGCCGAGCGCTTGCGCCTTGATCGTTTCAACACAGCCCGTGGATTGATGGATGAGGAGGGAACCGGTGCCCAACATAACACGCATTAAACAATTTCTGGCTCTGGCCATTTTACTGCTTCCTGCCTCTGGCTGGGCTGGGGGCTATGACTGGCCACAGGGGTGTTATGCCCGCGAATATTCTGACACGCATCTGGTCAGCCAGCCAAACCAGGTAGTGGCGGCCATTTGGCTGAATTTTTACCATCAACAGGGCAATGATTTTGCCGCTTTGTCCGTGGTCACATCCGAGCAGGGCCATGCTGCCAAAAGCGGGCTGGGTAACCAGTTTTTCGACCAGTTCCTGATATGCTCGGACCCCGGCAGAAGTGGTTCGGACAGGGCCGTCTGTGCGGTGGAATGCGATGGAGGATCCTTCTGGATAAAGGCGTTTGACGGCAAGGTGCTGGATATCCGAACCCAGTACCTGATGGCCGGGGATACCGAGGGGTGTGGCGGTGCCATCAATTTGGCGGAAAAGCCCGGCCAGCCAGTGACCTACCGTCTTTACCGGGTGGACGATGCCCAATGCGAGACAAACTGAAGTAAGGAAAGCGAAATGCGCTTCAAATGTCCCCTGTGCGGTGAACGCGAACTGCGCGAGTTCACCTACAAGGAAAATGCCCTGGCGCTGGATCGCCCTGCAACGACCGATTGGGGCGATGACTGGCACGCCTATATTCACCTGCGTGAAAACCCCGCCGGACGCAGCCGCGAGCTGTGGCAGCATTCAGCGGGCTGCGCCGCATGGTTGATTGTTGAGCGTGATACCCAAAGCCACGAAGTTTATTCCGTTGCGTTGGCGCAAGGGGGTGAGTCATGAGGCTGGATGGCAAGGGGCTGATTGATCGCGGCGCGCCGATCTCGTTCCGGTTCGACGGGCGGGATTATAAAGGGTTTCAAGGCGACACGCTGGCCTCGGCGCTGCTGGCTGAAAACGTGCGTCTGGTGGCGCGCAGCTTCAAATACCACCGCCCGCGCGGCATCATGTCTGCGGGCAGCGAAGAGCCGAACGCGCTGGTGACAACCGGACGTAATGGTGCGCAGGACCCCAATCAGCGCGCCACGATGATTGAGCTTTATCAAGGCCTTGAGGCACGCAGTCAGAATGCGTGGCCATCGCTGAAATATGACGCACTTGCGGCCAATGACCTGTTGGCGCCGTTCTTTTCGGCCGGATTTTATTACAAAACCTTCATGTGGCCCCGTGCCTTCTGGGAACGCCTGTATGAGCCCGCGATCCGCCGCGCGGCCGGACTGGGCGCGCTGTCAGGTGAAAATTACGAAGGGCGCTATGACAAGGCGTTTGCCCATTGTGACATTCTGGTGATCGGATCGGGACCAGCCGGATTGATGGCAGCACTTACCGCGGCGCGTGGCGGGGCTGATGTGATACTGGCCGAGGAAGACGCCCTGATGGGGGGACGGCTGAACAGCGAAACCCATGAGGTTGATGGTAAGCCCGGCCATGTCTGGGCCGCCAATATCGTGGCCGAGCTTGCGGCAATGGAAAACGTTCGCCTGATGACGCGTACCAGCGTAACCGGCGCATTCGACGGCGGCACATTTAGTGCGCTGGAGCGCGTGGCGCAGCACCTTGCCGACCCCGGTGACGCCCCCCTTGAAACATTTTGGCGCATCAGCGCCGAACGCGCCATTTTGGCCGCCGGAGCCTTGGAGCGCCCCATCGCATTTCCTGACAATGACCGCCCGGGCATAATGATGGCCGGGGCTGTGCGCTCGTACCTCAACCGATACGGCGTGGCGCCGGGGCAGCGGGTGGCGGTGTTTGGAAATAACGATGACGCCCACCGCACCGCGAACGACCTTGCCGCCGCCGGGGTTGAAGTTGCCGCCTTGATCGACGCGCGCCCGGATGCCACCGCAAGTGGTAACTTTCCGGTCTATACCGGTGCACAGGTGAGTGCCACAAAAGGGCGGCTGGGATTGTCCGAGATCACCGTTACCCGTGCTGGTGGTGACGTGAAAATCGCCGCAGATTGCCTTGCCATGTCCGGAGGTTGGAACCCCAGCCTTCATCTGACCTGCCATATGAACGGTCGGCCAATCTGGAAGGACGAAATCGCCGCCTTCGTACCGGTGGATGACATGGTGCCGGGGCTTGAGGTGGCAGGGGCAGCTACAGGCATATTCTCAACCGCCGGGGCCTTAACCTCTGGTGTGAAAAGTGCCGAAAGAGCGCTGCAAGCCATTGGAGAGAAGTCGCCTTCTGTTAAGTCGCCAAAGGCCGAGGATGGCCGCTATTCGATCAGCCCCTTATGGGTGGTCGAAGGCAAATCCCGTGCATGGCTGGATTTTCAAAACGATGTGACCGTGAAAGACGTGCGTCAGGCGGCGCGCGAAAACTTCGCCTCGGTCGAGCATATGAAACGCTACACGACGCAAGGCATGGCCCCGGATCAGGGCAAAAGCTCAAACGTCAATGCACTGGCGCTGCTGGCGGATGCCACCGGGCGCGCCATCCCTGAAACCGGCACCACGACCTTCCGCCCGCCCTTTACCCCTGTGGCGCTGGCCGCCATGGGCGCCGGATCACGTGGCAAAGGGTTCGCTCCGGAACGCCTGACCACCTCGCACCAAGCTGCCGTTGCAGCGGGCGCACCAATGATCGAGGCTGGCCTATGGTATCGCCCCAGCTACTTCCCGGCCGCAGGTGAAACGACCTGGCGGCAGGCCTGCGACCGAGAAGTTTCCATGGTGCGCAACCATGTGGGCATTGCCGATGTTTCGACCCTTGGCAAGATTGACATTCAGGGGTCGGATGCTGCGCAATTTCTTGATTTCGTTTACACAAATACCTTTTCGACCCTCAAGGAAAACAGGGTGCGCTACGGGGTGATGCTGCGCGAAGACGGCTCGGTCATGGATGATGGCACCACCGCCCGGCTGGGGCCGGACCACTACTTGATGACGACCACCACCGCCGCTGCCGGGCCTGTCATGGCGCGGCTGGAATTTGCCGCGCAGGTGTTAAAACCTGATTGGGATGTGCAGATGATCTCGGTCACGGAAAGCTGGGCGCAATTTGCCATTGCCGGACCGAAATCACGGGCATTGCTCGACAAGGTGCTCGACACCCCCCTGAACCCGGATGACTGGCCATTCATGGCTTGCGGCAATGTGCGGATTGGCGGGGTCGAAGCCCGGCTGTTTCGTATCTCTTTCTCCGGGGAACACGCTTATGAACTTGCGGTTCCTGCCCGTTTCGGTGCCGCCCTGTGGGACAGCTTGCTGGCGGCGGCTGAAAACCTTGGCGGTGGCCCATACGGCATGGAGGCGCTCAATGTTCTGCGCATCGAAAAAGGCCTGTTGACACATGCCGAAATACACGGCGCGGTGACAGCACAGGATGTGGGGTTAGAGCGGATGATGTCGAAGAAGAAGGATTATATCGGCCGCGCCGGGGCGTCGCGCGTGGGCTTTAACGAGGCTGGGCGTGAAGAGCTGGTCGGCCTGCGCCCTACTGGAGTTGTCAAACAACTGACCAACGGCGCGCATATTTTCAGCAAGGGGGCCGAGGCTATCCGTGAGAACGATCAAGGCTACACAACCTCTTCGGGATTTTCGCCGACAGTTGGAAGTTTCATCGCGCTGGGCTTTTTAAAGGACGGACGCCTGCGTCACGGAGAAGAGGTTGAGGTCGTGGACCATATGCGCGGGCTGAAAACCTTGTGCGAAGTGGTGGACCCGATGTTCTTTGATCCGGAAGGGGGGCGGGTACGTGGCTGATTTGCAAGCAAAAACACCGTTTGACGGATTGTTGCCCGTCGCTTCCGGCTCACTGACCTTGGCAGAGGTCGAGGTCGGCCAAATGACATCTCTGATGCCGCGCTCCGGACAGGAAAAGCCGGCCTCGGCGGCTCTCAAAAAGGCCCACGGCGCAGCCTTTCCCGCCCCGAACCGCGCAACTGGCAAGGCTGGGTGCCGCGTGGTCTGGACCGGTATCGGCCAGGCGATGTTGCTGGGGCCGAAGGTGGACGAAACCCTTGCGCAAACCTGTGCCCTGACCGACCAGAGCGATGGCTGGGCGGTGATGGAGCTTTCGGGCTCCGGGGCACGGGACGTGCTGGCGCGCCTTTGTCCGCTGGACTTGCGCGAAAGTGAATTCAAACGGGGACATACAGCGCGCAGCCTGATCGGCCATTTGAATGCTTCCGTTACGCGGATTGGGGCCGAACGCTATTTACTGCTGGTATTTCGTTCAATGGCCGCCACAGCGGCGCATGAAATCCATGAGGCAATGATAAGCGTGACCGCGCAGCAGGGTTAAATTTCCCGCTGGCGCTGGACTTCGCCTGTATGCCCGACGATAATCACCGCCATGTCGCTGCCACCGAATTTTCTAGATGAACTTCGCACCCGCACCAGCCTGTCTCAGGTGGTGGGGCGCAAAGTCATGTGGGATGCGCGAAAATCCAACCAAGGCAAAGGCGATATGTGGGCGCCGTGCCCGTTTCATCAGGAAAAAACTGCTTCTTTTCATGTAGATGACCGGAAGGGATATTATTACTGCTTTGGCTGCCATGCCAAGGGGGACGCCATTTCCTTCATCCGCGAGACCGAGAATGTCGGCTTCATGGAAGCGGTTGAGATACTGGCGGGCGAGGCTGGCATGCAGATGCCCGCCCGTGACCCGAAAGCGCAGGAAAAAGCCGACCGGGGACGTGACCTTGCAGATGTGATGGAAAAAGCGGTTCAGTTTTACCGGCTGCAACTGAAGACCGGGGCCGGGGCTGCGGCGCGTGATTATCTTGCCGGGCGCGGGCTGAATGAGGCTGCACTTGAACGGTGGGAGATAGGCTTTGCCCCGGATGGCTGGCAGGTTTTGTGGGATGATCTCAGGGCCAAAAACGTCGCTGAAGATCTGATCCTCGGGGCGGGTTTGGCCAAACCCAGCCAAAAGGGCGGCAAGCCCTATGACACGTTCCGCAACCGTATCATGTTCCCGATCCGGGATGCGCGTGGGCGCGCCATTGCCTTTGGTGGCCGGGCGATGGACCCGAATGACAATGCAAAATACCTCAATTCGCCGGAAACCCAGTTGTTTGACAAGGGGCGCAGCCTGTTCAACCACGGCCCGGCGCGAGAGGCTGCAGGCAAGGGCCAGCCACTGGTGGTGGCCGAGGGGTATATGGATGTCATCGCTCTGGCCGAGGCAGGCTTTAGCGCTGCGGTTGCCCCGCTTGGCACCGCCATTACCGAGGATCAGCTGCGCCTGATGTGGCGTATTTCACCTGAACCAGTGATCGCGCTGGATGGGGACAAGGCCGGGTTGAATGCCGCCATGCGGGTGATTGATCTGGCGTTGCCGCTGCTGGAGGCTGGGCAATCGCTTAGATTTGCCATGATGCCAGAAGGGCTGGACCCGGATGATCTGATCAAGGCACAGGGGCGCGGCGCGATGGGGCGCCTGATCGAAGGCGCTATGCCTATGGTCAGCCTGCTTTGGCAGCGCGAGACCGAGGGCAAAAACTTTGACAGCCCTGAGCGAAAGGCTGGTCTCGACCGGGATTTACGAAACCTTATCAAGAAGATAGCTGACCCATCGATTCGCGGCCACTACGGCGAAGAGATCAAGCGCCTGCGCTGGCAGCTATTTGGGCAGACCCGTCCCGGAGCCGGTAGGTCAGGTACAGGCGGCTGGAAAAACGCCCCCAAACCGGTGCAGGCGACGACTAAAAGCTCGCTTTTGGCTTCGGGCGGCGGGGCGGTGGACGAAGTGCTGCGCGAGGCAGTGATCCTTGCCACCCTTGTCACCCATCCCGATCTGATCGAGACCTTTCTGGCCCCGCTTGAGCGCCTTGAAATGGCAAGCCCGGATCACCGGATCATGCACCAGATATTGTTATCCGGCAGCGCTGGTGGCGACCATTTGGACAGTGCCACTTTACGTGAAAAAATTGAGGCTGCTACAAGCCCTGCGCGTCTGGAAAAGCTGTTCGCGCTTAACCACGTTCAAATCGCCCCGGCTCTGCGCCAACCGCTTGACGCGGACCTTGCCGCCATGTGTCTGGCTGAAGAACTGGCCAAACTGGAGGCCACACGTGGTGTGCTGCGCGAGATCGAAGAGGCCGCGTCAGACATGGATGCAATGGTGGACGAGGGTCTCACCTGGCGGTTGGGACAAGCCGCCGAGGCACGCAACAAAGCAGTACGTAGCGAGCAGGAAGACACCACAACCTTTGACGTCGCCAGCTCTGGCGCGCTGATCGACCGGGCGGAACGGGAAGCGTTGGATAGTCTTTTGGAGCAGATCAAATCGTCAAAACCGGGCCGCAAACCCGGTTAAACTGCATTTACTTGCAGAATCCACAAAGAAAACCAGCTAAACGGGTGGCGAATCGCTGATTCGCATGCTTGATTCGCTTAAACCGAATCACCATATCTGCACGAGCTCAGTTCAGACGCCGTTTTATGAGGAATATTCGCATGGCCGCCAAAGATACCCAAGACAAGAAAGCCGACGATAACGCCTCTGCAGAGATGGGCGATACCTCGCAGGAGGCGATCAAAAAGATGATCGCAGAGGCCCGCGAAAAAGGCTACATCACCTACGATCAGCTCAACAAGGTTTTGCCACCTGAACAGGTCAGCTCCGAACAGATCGAAGATGTGATGTCGATGCTCAGCGAAATGGGCATCAACATCATCGAAGACGAAGAGGCGGAGGAAGAAGAAGCCAAAGGCTCGACCGAGGTCGCCACCACCTCTTCCTCACGCGAAGTCAGCCTTGCTGCCACCGGCACCGAAAAGCTCGACCGGACGGATGACCCCGTACGTATGTATCTGCGCGAAATGGGCTCGGTTGAACTGTTGTCGCGCGAAGGCGAGATTGCCATCGCCAAAAGGATCGAAGCCGGGCGCAACACCATGATCGCGGGCCTGTGTGAAAGCCCGCTGACCTTCCAGGCCATTACGATCTGGCGTGACGAACTTCTGTCCGAAGACATCCTTTTGCGCGATGTCATCGATCTGGACGCCACCTTTGGCAACCAGATGGAAGAGGAAGAAGAAGAAAACGTCGTGCAGGGTGCCGCCGCCGGTGCTGCCACCTCTGACACCAAAAAAGATGACAAACCTGAACTGGATGCGGACGGCAACCCGATTGCCAAGGACGATGACGACGATGACGAGGACGAACAGGCCAACATGTCGCTCGCTGCGATGGAAGCCGCGCTTAAACCCGGTGTGCTGGAAAAACTTGAACTGATCGCCCGCGATTACGTGCTGCTAAGCGAAATGCAGGACTTGCGCATGTCCGCGACCCTGAATGAAGACGGATCCTTTACCAAGAAAGAAGAAAATCAGTACCAGAAGCTGCGCGCCGAAATCGTGCTTTTGGTGAACGAACTGCACCTGCACAATAACCGTATCGACGCCCTGATTGACCAGCTTTACGGTATCAACCGGCGCATCATGTCGATCGACAGCGCTATGGTGAAACTGGCGGATCAGGCGCGCATCAACCGGCGCGAATTCATTGACGCTTATCGCGGTTATGAGCTTGACCCGACATGGCTGGAGCGTATGGGCGAAAAGACCGGTCGCGCCTGGGCTGCTTTCATCGAACGTTCAACCGACAAGGTCGAAGAATTACGCGCCGACATGGCGCAGGTCGGCACCTATGTTGGCGTCGACATCCCCGAATTTCGCCGCATCGTCCAGCAGGTACAAAAGGGCGAAAAAGAAGCGCGTCAGGCCAAGAAGGAAATGGTCGAGGCAAACTTGCGTCTGGTGATCTCGATCGCCAAAAAATACACCAACCGTGGCCTGCAATTCCTTGACCTCATTCAGGAAGGTAACATCGGCCTGATGAAGGCGGTCGACAAGTTCGAATACCGGCGCGGCTATAAGTTTTCGACCTACGCCACATGGTGGATCCGTCAGGCGATCACCCGGTCAATTGCCGATCAGGCCCGCACCATTCGTATTCCGGTCCATATGATCGAAACGATTAACAAGCTGGTCAGAACCGGTCGCCAGATGCTGCACGAAATCGGCCGCGAGCCGACGCCCGAAGAATTGGCCGAAAAGCTGCAAATGCCGCTTGAAAAGGTCCGCAAGGTGATGAAAATCGCTAAAGAGCCGATCTCGCTGGAAACCCCGATTGGCGATGAAGAAGACAGCCAGCTTGGCGATTTCATCGAAGACAAGAACGCCGTCCTGCCGCTGGATTCAGCCATTCAGGAGAACCTGAAGGAAACCACCACCCGCGTGCTGGCATCCCTGACCCCGCGCGAAGAACGCGTGCTGCGTATGCGTTTTGGCATCGGTATGAACACCGACCACACGCTGGAAGAAGTCGGCCAGCAGTTTTCTGTGACCCGCGAACGCATCCGCCAAATCGAGGCAAAAGCGCTCAGGAAGCTGAAACATCCGAGCCGGAGCCGGAAGCTGAGGTCTTTCCTGGATCAGTGAGTGTTAAATAGGAGTGGATCGGTATGAGACACTCGTTTTTCAGTATCTGAAATCACTTGATATTGGTAAAGTTGTCTTTGAACCAGATGGTCCATACACTTTCCCTGACTTTTCGGTTGGTGGAAACATAGCGGTCGAGGCAACGCGATTAGTCAAGCACCTAGAAGATTGTGGCGATACACTTGAAACTATCTATCCGGGAATGCACGCTTCGTTGCGGAATGCAATTGAAAGCGTGGCTCAAGACCAGTTTTCGGTAAGCCGGTACGTTAGTCTAAACATCTCTTTGCCGATTGACAGGATTTCGGCGTCGCGTGCGTTGAAGCGGTTCCTAATAAAAATCGCTGAGTATCCCCTCCATGAGTGCGATTACATTGAAGTGTTTGAAGGTTTGCGAGCGCGTGTTAATTTAGCTGGCAGAAAACAAGGCACTCCCTTTTCACTAGGTATCGTGAACAGCCCACAGTTTTCTGGATGGGTTGCCTCAGAAATCTTGGACCAGTGTGTCCAAGCAATCCACAAAAAAGAGCTCCGGCTTTTCGGTAGAGACAGGGACTACAAAGAGTTTTGGCTAGCGGTGGGTAGTCATCTAACAATTGGATTAAACGACTACACTTTTGCGACGGTTGAAAAAGATTTGAAAGTGGAAACAGGGTTTCGGAAACTACTGTTGATAGACGGCACGAATCCCGCGATCTCACGTATGCTTTCCTTAAACTAATCCGACGGCAAAAGCCGGGCAGCGCCCGACCCTCCCCACGGGAGGGCGCTTTACGCCCACCCAGGGTCTTGTGCCACCCTAATTAATTGACCGACACGAAAAACGCCCACCTGAGCCGGTGGACGTTTTGGTCTTGTTACATCAAGGGCTTAATTGTGCCAGCTTACGCCGAACAGGAAAGTTGTCGCGTCCGCATCCAACCCTGAAAGACCCATGAAGTCACTATAGCGGGTGTGACGCACACGAGCATCCAGCAGTATGTTGTCGGTTGCCCGGTAGGCTACACCGCCGGTAATAGCAAAGCCGT
>CAZJYZ010000064.1:0-15678 GCA_964550345.1 uncultured Aliiroseovarius sp.
TCAGGCCAATCATGCACTAACATTCAAACTGGACCACTCAAGGGGGGCTGATCAAAATCCTTCGGATCGACCATTCGGCTAGAGCCGTCCCCCCAATTTGCAGGTTTCTTCCGGTTATTCTTTGGTGTCGTTTTTGAACTATTGACCGGAATTTTTATGTCCGAATTTGGAACATTTTCCCTAGAAAAGTGGAGAGTGAAAAACAGCAAATTAGTTGAAATCAAACACTTAGGCGTAACAGGCCAAATTTTCTGTTACCCGTTTTGTTACTTATGAGTGGGTATATAAGTAAGCAATAACAATAGGTTATATATGTTAGTAACAAAGTAACAAAGTAACAAAGTAACAGCTACTTTTTGCAGCTTTGCGCTTACTGCGTGGCTGGTTTGGTGGTTTTCATCCAGAATGCCCCTGATTTTCATGGGAAGGTGCAAGATCGCAATTTTACGCGACGGGTGCCCCGTCTGCGCCCAAAGGCGCGCGGTGAAGTGATTCTTCTTTAGCACCGTTCTGCCCAGCGCAACAGCCTGAAATCGTCACACCAGATCGCCGCGAAATCGCGTCAGGTGTGTGCCATGTGTGTGCCAGAGAAAAAACTTTCCCTAGCAGGTATCGCGTAAGCTATTGATATTATTGGCTCCGGCGGTAGGGATCGAACCTACGACCAATTGATTAACAGTCAACTGCTCTACCGCTGAGCTACGCCGGAACTGAGGCGCGATATAGCAAGGGTGTTGTGCCGCGTCCAGAGGTTTTGTTGCTTTTTTATTCGTTCATAATCTGGTGAACGAGGCTGTAAATTCCAGCCGGGGGGTCGCCCGGGCTTTTTCTCGCGAAACAAGGTCAATCAGGTGGGCGAATACATTGCGCTGCGCGGCTGGCAGTAATGCCGGCGGCGTGTCTGTATAGATGCGCTCTGTGAGGGCGGGAACAGTAAGGGCGGGGCCTTCAAGGGCTGTCAAAATCGACGCCTCCCTGTCCCGACGATGCCGGATCAGCCAGTTGATCCGTTCGGCGGGGTTTGCAACAGGCGCGCCATGCCCAGGCAGGTAAACCTGATCGTCGCGCATTTCCAGCCTGGCGCAGGATGACATAAAGGCGGCCAGATCTCCATCTGGTGGAGAGACCAGTGAGCTGGCCCAGCCCATTACGTGATCCCCGGTAAAAACATGGCCTTGCGCGTCAAAGCTCATGTGGTTGGCCATGTGGCCAGGGGTCCAGAGCGCCGTAAGGCTCCAGCTTTCGCCGGACACGACTTCACCGTCCTGAAGCCTGATGTCAGGGGAAAATGCCTGATCCACGCCTTCGCCACCATCGCGCAGCCCGCGCGCCACAAGGTCCTGCATAATTATGCTGCGGCCTGCGAATGCGTCGCCATATGCCAGCACTTTAGCACCGGTTGCTGCGGCCAGCGGCCGGGCAAGGGGCGAGTGGTCCAGATGGGCGTGGGTGACGAATATGTGCGTTATGTGTTGACCAGGCTCCAGGGCTGCGAGGATCGCCCCAAGATGGGCGGGATCTTCGGGTCCGGGATCAACAACCGCAATGTCGCTTTTCCCCAGTAAATAAGTGTTTGTTCCCCAATGGGTCATCGGCGACGGGTTTGGGGCCAGAAGGCGGCGAATATCACCCCTCAAATATTCAGCTTGGCCGAAATTGGGCGCGGTTTGTGGCGCGGTCATTGTCTTAGGCCTTTTTCTGATGCCGGGGTGAATTACCCGTATCCACTTTTACCGATAAACGCTAGGCTTAGGTATGATCGCCCTATGGCTCAAAAATTACCTGCCGCGCTCCCTTTATGGCCGGGCGGCCCTGATCTTACTGGTGCCGGTTGTTTCGGTTCAGTTGGTTGTATCAGTGGTCTTTATACAACGTCATTTCAATAACATAACCGAGCAGATGACCGGGGCCGTAGCGACCGAGCTCGCCTATCTCATAGATCAGGTGAACGCAGCTGGTGAGACATCGGCAGCTCAGCGTATTCTCGCAGAGCTTGCTCCGGCGCTGGCGCTTGAAGCCAGCCTGCCTGCTGACGTTATGGTTGAGGATGCCAAGCACTTTGAAGACCTGACAGGTGCGCAGGTGACGCGGGTGCTGTATACCGGTGTGCCCGGCCTGACCGGGGTTGATCTAGCGGCTGATAGAAACCGGGTACTACTGGCGATCAAAACAGATCACGGATCCTTATCTTTGTCGTTTTTGAGGTCACGGGTATCCGCCAGTAATCCTCATCAACTACTTGTTATAATGGTGTTATTCGGGTTCTTGATGACGGTTATATCCTATGTATTCCTACGCAACCAACTGCGTCCGATCAAGCGACTGGCCAATGCCGCCGAGGGTTTCGGCAAGGGGCGGGTACTGCCCTATCATTTGGCCGGATCGACCGAAGTGCGTGCCGCTGGTCAGGCCTTTCTTGACATGCGCGACCGGATTGAGCGTCAGATTGAGCAACGCACCCTGATGTTGTCGGGGGTCAGCCATGATTTGCGCACGCCACTGACCCGGCTAAAGCTTGGCCTTGCCATGCTTGAGGAAAGTGATGAACGCGATGCGCTGATGCGTGATGTCGGCGATATGGAACGGCTGGTGGATGAATTCCTGAGTTTCGCCCGCCTGGGCGCGCAGGACGGAACGCCCGAACTAACCGATCCAGCGGCTTTGCTGCGTGATCTGGTCGGAAATGCCAGTCGCGGGGGGCAGGATGTGGAGCTTGGTGATGTTGCACTAACCGGCAACATCCGATTGCGTCCGGTCCCTGTAATGCGCGCGCTGGAGAACCTGCTGGGCAATGCGGCGCGCCACGGTTCGCGTGCGCGGGTCTCTTTGCTGCTAACAGACGGATATATTTCATTTGTTGTCGAAGATGACGGTCCGGGGATTGCAGCGCAGGATCGTGATCAGGCGCTGAAACCCTTTGCCCGGCTGGATGCGGCGCGCAATCAGGATAAGGGGGGGGGTGTTGGTCTGGGGCTTGCCATTGCCACCGACATTGCCCGCGCCCATGGCGGCCATATCAAACTGGGGGAAAGCGGTGATCTTGGTGGTTTGAAGGTTGAATTCGTCCTGCCAATTTAGGGCGCTGCCAGACCTTGCCCCAACTTTCCTTTCAGGACCTTGACCGCAAGGGAACAAGCGGCGAGACTAAACGCGCTCAAGTGGGCCCGCAGTGAGCAAAAATGGTGTGCGCCATGTTGTTGTGAAACCATGTAACACCCAGGAGAAAAAATGGCCCGTCGACCCCGCAAACAGCAATCCACCCCGCAACCTGCTACAGCCTTTGTCGCCAGTGAAAACCCTCGCCCGCGCCCACGTCTTGAAATGGCTGGAAGGGATGCGCGTGAGGCGATCACCGCCCGTGCCTTTGATCTTCTGGCGGATCATGGCGTGGCCGTTGTGCATGAGGGGGCATTTAACGCCCTGAAGAAGGCTGGTGCGCGCCCGGGGCGCGAGGCCAGCCGCCTGCGTCTGCCGCGCGATATGGTGGCCGAGGCTTTGGCCGCCACCCCGAAATCTGTCACCCTCTGCGGCAAAACCCCTGCGCGAGACCTTCATCTGCCACGCGCGGATAACGGCTTTGTCATGCGCACCGGCACAGGCGGGCATGGATATATCGAACCGGTCAGCCGGGCCTATCGCAATATGGAAATTTCTGACGTCAGCACCATTGCCCGGCTGGCGAATGGCCTGGATCAGGTTGGTTTCATTGCCCATCCCTTTGCCTACGGCGTGCATGAGCTTACCTCGGACATTCACGGGGTGGCACAGCTGATCACCCATACGGACAAACATAATTGGATCCAGCCCTATAATTATGAAAACGTTGAATATCTTATAAAGATTGCCACCATTGCCGCCGGGGGGGAGGACGCCTTGCGTGCACGTCCCATTTCGTCGGTCATCATGTGCTCTTTTTCGCCGCTTGAATTCAAAGTAATGGACGTCGAGGCACTGATTCAGTCGGGCCGTGCCGGCCTGCCGGTGCATGCTTGTTCGCTGCCATCCGCCGGTGGTACTGCGCCCTTATCGGTGGCGGGCAACGTGTTGATGGCGGTGGCCGAGATCATGGCGATGGTAACCCTTGCCCATATTCTGGTTCCGGGCACATCCGTCATCGCCACTCCGCTGATGTTCACCCTTGATATGGCCACCGGGCAGGCCCTGCAATCCTGCCCGGAAAGCCTGCAGGCCAAGGCGCTGGTGGTCGAAGTTTTAGGCCAACACGGGCTGGGGCTGGTGACACATACCTATGGCATGGGGGCCGACACCCCTGACAGCGACCGTCAAAGCATGACTGAACGCATGGCGCTGGGGCAGGCCGTGACCACGGCCGGGGTCGATATTATGGGCGGGGTCGGTCAGCTGGAAACAGCGACCGTGTTCTGCCCGGTTCAGGCGGTATTGGATGACGAGGCGGGGGGGTATCTGCGCGCGCTGAATGAAGCCCCGGAAATCACGGACGAGACCATGAATTGGGACGAGGTAAGCAAGATCGGCATTGGCGCGCATTTCCTCGATTCGCCCCATACCCTTGCCAATTGCCGCAGCCAGTACCGGCCTGAGGTGTTTCAGAGACAGGGTCGGGATGATTATGATGCTGCCGACAGGGCAGGGGCATGGGAAGCTGCCCGCGACAAGGCGCTGGCGCTGATCAAAGCCCCGCTGCCCGAAGGCCTGCCGGACGAGGGTCAGGTCGCTGAAATCGATTCTATCGTCGCCCATGCCGACAAGGCTATCATCGGCAAATCACAAGGCGTGGCAGGCAAACGCGAGGTGATCTGAGGCCAGCGCTTGCCTGCAATGGGTGATACGGGGCTTAGCGGCTTCGCTCACAATCCTTGATAGCCTGACGCACCCCGGCGATCAGGACCGCCCTCTTGATTGCTGCACCCGAACCCGAGGTTCCCGCAGCGCCGCCTGGCCCGGCCAATGAGACAGCCGAACCATATATGACATAGACATCCCATTTAATGGCAAAAGTCGGGTCTGCTTGCCGCATGCGCGCCAATACGGCGTAGAACGAACAATCTATCCGCCCGGATCCGGCTGGCGCGCTACGGATCGAGGGTTGAGAATTACCGGCAATATCATAGTTGAATTTGCTGCGCAGCCCGTTGCGTTCCTGCTCATTCAAGAGTGCCAGAAATTCCTTGTTTTCACCAAATAGTGCTGCTGCGACGTAGTTTTGGTAATCTGCTCCGTACCCTTCTGCCCTGGCCGGATTCATCAGGTCGCTACTATGAAAAAAATCATTCTCCAGATAGGCAATCGCTTGTTGCGGCAGGTTCAGGGACTGCTCCAGAAATTCGCGTATTCGGCCGCGTTGTTCTTTCTGCGCATCCGTCACTCTCAGCCGTTTTGCGGCTGCAAGGAGTTGCCCCGCTTTCTTGATGTCAAAGCTCTGCCCTTCGCCCATGACATGTGCGATCAAAACCTTCAGTTCCCCATCTGTCAGGTTGAAGGTGCCGAGGTTTTTCATGAACAGAGCAATTTCCTCGTCAGTCAGGTTCGCATGCGTTTTGCCGGGATCAGGTGGACCGGCAATTCTGTTCAGATCGGCTAGCTGGGTAGACAACGTCGGAAGCAAAGGCTTGGTGTCGGACAAAACAACAGTGTCCAGGCTGCTTGCATCTTCGCCGATCCGGAACTCCCCGCGAATTTGCAGGGCAGCAAGGTTCTGCAAAACACGTTTCAAATCCGCCTCTGTCGCGGTTCTGTCCTGGGTGGAATTGTGCCAGTTACCAGCAAGGTTCAGGGCAACATCATATCTGGTCCACGCCTTCCCCGGGTTGCTGCCCGCATCGGCGGTAAGCGTCATATTTGCCCCTATGAGGCGAATATCGGGCGCGTCAAATTGTGAATCGGTTTGCGCCTGGGCCAGGTAGAAACTTATCGTGCCTCCGTGAAACCCCGATTTATCGCCAAGAAATTTGGCCGGGGCGACATAGAACCAGTCTATATCCCCTTCGTCTTCCTTGCCGTGGATGGCTCCGTTTCGTGCAACTGGCGGCGCGTTGTCGCCGTTATCAACAATTGTCCAACCTTCGGTCCCACCGGAAAACGTACTCTCGACAGAAGCGGCGAAGAGTGGTGTGTTACCCAAAAGGAAAATGGAAAATACCAGGGAAATAAGGCTAGTTGCTTTAGACATAGTAACCTCCAAACAAGTACAGCAATAGAAGAGGAATACCTTTGTTTCCGGAAATCTCCAAATAAACCCTCATATGCGCACCAGCACATTCGCCAAACAAGCCAACACTCCGTTGCCCTGATTTCCAGGCAGCAGGGAATGACAACCTTTTTTTAAAAAGTGGCCGGTCCGGCAAGCCCCCGTATTTATGACCAAGGCGTTAGGCTATTTATGTCGGGGACAATCTTATCCTGTTGTTGTAAAGGTCGCTGAATTTTCCAACATAGCCGCTAACTCCGTCACTGCCATATTCAACAAACGCCCAAAGTGTGGCGAGTAAGCGCGAGGTTTTCTGAAAGGGCAGGCAAAATTCACCTCGCCACCCAAAACCAGCACATCCGGTTACCGGAAATCGCAATCATATGCTTCACCTGTCGGAAGGCGGCATAAACGGTCCAGAAAATCTTCTGGCAGAAGGTCATAGCGGGGCAACGCCTTGGTGCGGTCAAGCTGATCAAGATAATCGGAACAGCTCGAAAGATAATAAGCCTCGGTACGCCAGTCAGAAAGGTACCATTGGGTAAAGGCGGCAGCAGTGGCGGTCAGTGCATCGTCAGTTTGTTCCATGATCTCTTCAAAGCGCTCGGGAATATCGCTGTAATTGGGCCATGACAACATCGCCTGCCATGGGCCGGGATTACCCTCTTCGCGCATGGTGAAGGCAATCAGAGAGGCGATCGCAGCCGCATCTGCCTCGGTCGCCATGATCGCGCGAGCATTTTCCTGCATCGACACATTGGATGAGGGGCAATAGCCATGGTTAAACTGATCCAGATGCCGCAGCTCGTGCAACAGGATGGCCAGCATCTCGTCAAAGCTTAGTCTATGGCTGAGGGCTATCAGGTTACTGTCTGTTTCCAGATAACCCCGCGCAGTTGCTGCGCTACTATCAATACAAAGAATGGGCGCGCGCGCAACGAAGGCCTCTCCAATGGTCGGGTAAGCGGCGAATTGCGCCTCGATCACATCCAGAAGCCCGCGAATGCTCTTCTGCGCTTCGCTCTGCGTGGCGTCATATGGCGAAGAAAGACACAGGATATCAGTCTGCAGACTGCCCTCGGCTTTGGCTGTATGGAATGAAATCGATAGCAAAATCAGCACTGCTACAAGGATTAAGCGCAGGGTCAGAAAATGTGGGGATACGGCCATAACGTGACCCTATTGCCGGGCCGTGTGCGAGTAAAGAGCCGCCATGCCCGGTCCCGGCGCGCGCGGCCAGCACATTGGTATTGTTTGCACTTATGAAGTCAAAAAGAATGGTAGGCCCGGTAGGACTCGAACCTACGACCAAAGCGTTATGAGCGCTCTGCTCTAACCAACTGAGCTACAGGCCCGACCTGACCCTGACCTAACATGATCCGGCCCGCGGTCAATGGGGCGTCGTCGGTTTTTTATCTAATCGCGCTATTTTCGAACATTCCGGATTACCTGTTCCTGGATACTTCGCGAAAAATTCTGGGATGGCAGGTCAAATCTTTACAAAATTACACTTTCGCCACGCTGTTCGGATACACGCACCGCTGTTTGCAGGGCTGGCTCCCGGTATTCGCGTGCTCAAACCCACAGAAATGCGCATAAAAAGCAAGCTGCGCCATGTCACCCCGTGGACTCGCCGGGCGCCTTGGGCTAGGCGTGCCTCAACCAAGCGGGGGTGACTATGACAAACGGCAAAAACGGTTTGACTTATTCCGATGCGGGCGTGGATATCGACGCAGGCAATGCACTGGTAGAGCGGATTAAACCGGCAGCCAAAAGCACCAACCGCCCCGGCGTCATGGCCGGGCTGGGCGGGTTTGGCGGCCTGTTTGATCTCAAAGCCGCAGGGTTCACGGACCCGGTGCTGGTGGCGGCCACGGACGGCGTCGGCACCAAGCTGCGCATCGCCATTGATACCGGCAATGTTGACACAATCGGCGTTGACCTGGTGGCCATGTGCGTCAATGATCTGGTTTGTCAGGGCGCCGAGCCCCTGTTTTTTCTTGATTATTTCGCCACCGGCAAGCTGGAAAACGAAAGTGCTGCGCGCATTATCGAGGGCATCGCGCGTGGGTGCAAAGCCTCGGGTGCGGCGTTGATCGGCGGCGAAACCGCTGAAATGCCCGGTATGTATGCGGGCGGGGATTTTGACCTTGCAGGTTTTTCCGTCGGCGCGATGGAGCGCGGGCGCGAACTACCCGCCGGGGTCGAGGCGGGTGATGTGCTCTTGGGGCTGGCCTCGGACGGGGTGCATTCCAACGGGTATTCGCTGGTGCGCCGTATTGTTGAGCTTTCCGGGCTGGGCTGGGAGGCAGACTGCCCCTGGGGTCCGGGCTCACTTGGTGCGGCCTTGCTGACGCCCACGCGCCTTTACGTCAAACAGGCATTGGCGGCGATTGCCACAGGCGGTGTGCACGGGCTGGCTCATATTACCGGCGGCGGGTTGACCGAAAACCTGCCACGGGTGCTGCCCGAAGGGCTAGGCTGCAATCTGGACCTTGATAGCTGGCAATTGCCGCCGGTATTCCGCTGGTTGGCTGAGACCGGAGGCATGGCCGAGGCCGAGCTTTTGAAAACCTTCAATGCAGGGCAGGGCATGGTACTGGTGGTCGCCGCCGAGGCGGCCGGGCAGGTCCAAGAGGTGCTAACGGCGCAGGGCGAAACCGTTACCCGGCTGGGGGAAGTCACCGACGGGGCGGGTGTGACCTATAAGGGCGCACTTCTGTGAGCAAACGCGTCGCCATCCTGATTTCCGGCGGTGGTTCAAACATGGTGGCGCTGGTGCGCTCCATGCAGGGCGACCACCCGGCGCGGCCCTGTCTGGTTTTGTCAAACCTGCCCTATGCGGGCGGGTTGGAAAAGGCACAGGCCCTGTCAGTCTCAACAGCCGTGGTTGATCACCGGCCGTTTAAAGGTGACCGCGCCGCGTTTGAGACTGCGCTCAACAAAGAGCTGGAAACTGCCCGGCCTGATATTATCTGTCTTGCCGGTTTCATGCGGGTGCTGAGCGCTGATTTCACAGACCGCTGGGCCGGGAAGATCCTGAATATTCACCCGTCACTTTTGCCGAAATACAAGGGCCTTAACACCCATGCGCGCGCGCTTGAGGCTGGCGACGATACCGCCGGATGCAGCGTGCATGAGGTTACGGCAGAACTGGATGGCGGCCCCATATTGGGGCAGGCGCGGGTTAAGGTTGTGCCTGGCGATACGCCCGAAACCCTTGCCGCACGTATTTTGCCCATGGAACACCAGCTTTATCCGGCAGTACTGCGCCGTTTTGCCGAGGGCCAGCGCACGCCGTTATATCTCTAGCCTTTCCTTTTTGTCCGCCAGCGCCTATCACTCCGCGAGGAAAAAACCGAAAGAAACTATGAAAACCATCACCACCACCGAGGCGCTGCAGGAATACTGCACACGCGCCGCCACCTTTCCCTTCATCACGATCGACACCGAATTTCTGCGCGAACGCAGCTATTATTCCAAACTTTGCCTGATCCAGCTGGCGGTGGACGGCGAAGACGATGGCGAAGACGCGGTTTTGGTCGACCCGCTGGTCGATGGCCTGTCGCTTGAACCACTTTATGACCTGTTTCGCGATGAAAACGTGGTCAAAGTGTTCCACGCCGCGCGTCAGGACCTTGAGATTTTCTTTATTGAAGCCGGGGTCTTCCCCAAACCGCTGTTCGACACGCAGGTGGCCGCAATGGTGTGTGGCTTTGGGGATCAGGCCGGTTATGAAACGCTCGTGCGTAAAATTGCCCGGGCGCAGGTTGACAAAAGCTCGCGCTTTACTGATTGGTCGCGTCGCCCACTGACCGATGCCCAGAAACATTATGCCATTGGCGATGTGACTCATCTGCGCGGCATTTATACCCATCTGGCCGCCGAGCTTGAAAAAAGCGGGCGCGGCGACTGGGTCAGCGAAGAATTGCAGATACTCACCAGATCCGAAACGTATATCATCCAGCCGGGAGAGGCGTGGAAGCGTCTGAAAACACGCACAAATTCCGGAGCCTTCCTGGCCGTGGTGCGCGAACTTGCCCGCTTTCGTGAGGCCCATGCCCAAGGGCGCAACATCCCCCGCAATCGGGTGTTCAAGGATGACGCGCTGATGGAGCTGGCCTCCTCCAAGCCAGCGAACATGCAGGATCTGGGCCGCTCGCGGCTGCTGTTGCGTGAGGCTCGCAGGGGTGACATTGCTGATGGAATTCTTGAAGCGATCAAAACCGGCATGGCCGTACCTAAGGACCAGCAGCCTAAACCGGCGCGCTCGGGCCGTGAAAAGCTGCAGGTCAACCCGGCTTTGGCCGATCTTTTGCGCGTGCTCTTGAAGGCGCGGTGCGAGCAGGAAAAAGTGGCGCAGAAACTGATTGCCAATGCCGCTGATCTGGATGCGATGGCGGCGGGTAAACGTGACATTGCTGCTCTGAACGGCTGGCGCGCCAAGGTTTTTGGCGATGATGCACGTAAATTATGTGACGGCAAAGTCGCTCTTGTGGCTAAAGGTCAACGTGTTGAGGCGATCGAGGTTCCATCACGCGGCTAAACGGTTCACGAGAAGCGGCGATCAGGAATAAAACCTTTGTGATCAGCGTCTTGCAATGCGGCTGTTTTCAGCACCAAGCACCCGGATCTGACGCACGTCCTGCAGCCTGACCTCGGAAATGAAATGCGCCACATGGACCTGCCTTGCATAAGCATTGGCAGAACCAGCCGGATTGCGCGGTTCACTGATGCGGAAGACATAAGTCAAAACCCCGTTCACTGGATATTCATCATTTTCAGGCACAAGTTCGGCATCCCAGTAGCCCTGATGCGGTGGCAGACCGGTGGCCTTGATGATGGCGCCGCCCGCCGCCCGCAGCACTTCCATAGATGCGACACTTGTCACGATTCCTCGGCCATCAAAATCTTCCGGGAACCCGCCTTCGGGAATCAGGGCGATAGTTTCAACCCGGCTGCTTTTGAACCAGTTCATCGGATTCCAACCAGTGGAACAGCCTGCCAGGCCGATAATAAGCGTGAAAGTGATGATAAAACGGACCGGCATATGCTCCCCCTCGGCTTGCTCCCATTGGGTTAGCGCAAAGTGCGACCTTTGAAAAGGCGCGAAGTGCTGGACCTTTGCCTTCAGGCAGCTTAAAGCAACCCGGCGATCAGGCCGGAGGGTATTATGGCGTCAGCAGCCTTTGAAGAGATAGCGGAAGATTTTGAGTTTCTCGATGAATGGGAGGCCCGCTATGGCCATGTCATTGATCTGGGCAAAGCCATGGAGCCACTCGAGGACGCCTTTAAGGTGCCCGCTACCAAGGTCGACGGCTGCGCCTCGCAGGTCTGGATACAGCCAGCAATCAAAGATGGCATTTTCCACTTTCGCGGTGATAGCGATGCGATGATCGTGCGCGGTTTAATCGCGGTTCTGGTGGCGCTTTACGATGGTTTGCCTTTGGGCGAGGTGCTGAAGGTCGATGCGGGTGCCGAATTGGCGCGCCTTGGCTTGAATGATCACCTGTCGGCACAACGCTCGAACGGATTGCGTTCGATGGTCGAACGGATCGGAAAACTTGCATCCGAAGCCCTCTGAGGTGGGAATCAGGGAAATTTAAGAGCGGCGGTTTGGTTTTACAGACATGTTAAATTTGGCTGTCTAATTACTGTTGGATTTGTTTAAGATCCGTCGCTAACACTTTTGAAAATTATACATAATTCCTGCAGCTCGGGGAAGTGCTTTAATCACCTCCCGCGTCCTGACTTTGCGCCGCCCGCTTCAGAAATACCTGCAAATCGCCATAGCCGGTCTGGCGTCGCTCATATGCCAGCCCCAGTTGATCGGCGGCGGCCTGCGCCTGCCGGTCCAGATCGGCATCCTCGGTCTGGGCCAGATAGACCAGTTTTTCATAATGACCGAAATAAATGTCCCGCAGTTCCGGGTGGCGGTCCAGTCCCAGCGGTCGGATGACAAAGGCCTTGAATTGCCGGGCCAGAAAGTCCGTCAGGTAAAAGGCGGTCAGGTCATCCTCGCCATGGGCGGCAAAAGTCTCATTTCCCTCATAGAAGCTATAACAATGGGGACCTTCGATCATCTCGACCCCCAGCCGCGCGCAGGTATCTTCAAGCATGCCGCCAGTTCCGCAATCTGCATAAGCCACATAGATTTTATCATAATCATTACTGTGCTTTAGAACGGCTTCTTCAACCCCAATCGCGATTTTATCCGGGGTCACATGCCAAATTGCGGGCAGGCAGGTCAGCGTGACATGTTGCCAGCTATTCAGCCTGATCAGGCTGGTAATTTCATGTGCCAGCGCCCCGCAGGCAAGCACCAGAACCCGACCCTTTTGCGCGATAGCAGTCATGGCTTGCGGGCCAGCGCGGCTGCATAGAATGTACCGCAGGTTTTGACTTGGGGGGTCATTCAGAGCGCCCCTTCAGCAATAGGCGCAATGCTAACGAACCCAAAAGCAGGAGTGGTAACAACGCACGCCAGACTGCCCCGTCGAACGAACCGGCCTCAAGTGCCAAATAAGCAACCCAAAGACTGATCCCGGCCGAAAAAATGACCAGTGCCAGCAGAAAGATAAATTTTATCGGCGACATGCGACCCCCTGCAGGCAATGTGGGCATTCGCTGGGAAAAAGAAAAGCCCCCCACAAAAGAGGGGCTTATCAAAGACGCCCTAGGCGCTCAGCACGTTATGCTTGCGTGCCATGTATTCCTTGGCTGTTTCCACGGCGACTGCCGCGTCCCGGCAATAGCTGTCGGCCCCGATAGCCTTGCCAAACTCTTCGTTCAGCGGCGCGCCACCCACAAGCACGACATAGTCGTCGCGCACGCCTTTTTCTACCAAAGCGTCGATCACGACCTTCATGTAAGGCATTGTCGTTGTTAGCAAAGCGGACATACCAAGGATGTCGGCCTCTTCCGTTTCCAGTGCTGCCAGGTAGTCTTCAACCGGGTTGTTGATGCCCAGATCGACCACCTCAAAGCCCGCGCCCTCCATCATCATCGATACAAGGTTCTTGCCGATGTCATGAATGTCGCCCTTGACGGTGCCAATCACCATTTTACCCATACGCGGTGCGCCCGTAGCGGCCAGAAGTGGCTTGAGGATCGCCATGCCGCCCTTCATGGCGTTGGCGGCCAGCAAAACTTCGGGAACGAACAGGATACCATCGCGGAAATCTTTGCCGACAATGGTCATGCCTGCCACCAGCGCCTCGGTCAGCACCTTGTACGGCTCCCAGCCGCGTTCGAGCAGGATGTTGACGCCTTCCTCGATCTCTTCCTTGAGACCATCATAGAGGTCGTCGTGCATTTGCAACGTCAGCTCTTCGTCATCCAGTTCACTCAGGATGATGTCTTCTTCAGCATCGTCAGACATGGGCCAGCTCCGGCAAAGGGCCCCATTTGGGGCAGGTTTCCGTAGAGGATGGTGGTTTTAGGGCTTATTGGATTGGCAATTTGCGACAAGGTGCTGCCGCTAACCGACTAACCCCGTGGATTTTTTCAAACAATTTAGCGCGAACGCCTGCGACGCGTTCGTTGCGCCGGAGCGTCGTCACCGGTTCCGTCACTGGCCGAAGAGAAAGCGCCAAGCTTTGCGGCAATCTCCTCCAGCGACGGGCGTGGACCGGCGGGGCGGCTTTCCAGAGCCGCACGCATGGCGCGCAGATGCTCTGGCAGGGTGCCGCAGCAACCGCCGATAATACGCGCCCCGCAGTCGCGTGCCAGCACGGCGTATTCGGCCATAACCTCGGGCGTGCCGTCAAAATGAATGTGACCGTCGACATATTTCGGGATACCGGCATTGCCTTTGGCAATGATTGGACGCTCAGAGCCTTGGGCGGCGAAACCCAGCACGGTGCGCAACAGGTCCGAAGCCCCCACGCCGCAATTGGCGCCAAATGCCAGCGGCGGATTGGGTAGGCTTTCTACCAAGGCCACCATATCGGCCGAGGTGACGCCCATCATGGTGCGGCCAGCCGTGTCAAAGCTCATCGTGCCGACCCAGGGCATATCCGCCAGCCGGGCGGCCTCGGCGGCTGCTTTGTATTCGTCGGGTGCGGAAATGGTTTCCACCCACAGCACGTCTGCGCCGCCCTCTTTCAGCCCCTCGGCTTGCTCATGGAACATCTCGGTTGCGGCCTGCATCGTCAGGCTGCCCATCGGTTCCATGATTTCGCCGGTTGGCCCGACAGAGCCGGCAACGATTACCGGCCTGCCGGCAGCATCCGCCACCTCACGGCCAAGCTCGGCTGCGACGCGGTTGAGTTCACGCACACGCCCCTCGGCACCATGCAGTTTCAGACGCGAAGCATTGCCACCAAAGGAGTTGGTCAGGAACAGGTCACTGCCCGCATCAACCGCACCGCGGTAAAGGGCGCGAATATTGTCGGGCTGGTCCACATTCCAAAGCTCAGGCGCATCCCCGGATGTAAGCCCCATGTTGAAAAGCGTGGTTCCTGTGGCGCCATCGGCCATCAGCCAATCACGTTCGGCGAGTGCTTTGCTTAATGCATCGGTCATTTCATTCTGCCTTTAATATCCGGGGCCGTTTGTGGTGAATTGCTGCCTCCTGACATGTAATCACACAAAGGGCAAATTCAAATTCTGCAACAAGAAGATGAGGCCGGTTGAACTGTTGGTTGGCAGGGGCTTATTGCCGGGTGATTTCGTGGCCAATATCAAGCGCGGCCAAGGTCAGTCCTAGCCGGGTCGGGGCCGCCATATAGAGCGTTTGCCATTGGGGGGCAAAGCTGGCTTTGAACTGACGCAGCCCGCCCGCACCGCTGACACGGCCCAGATAGGTCCGCAGATAGCCAAAAAACGGACTTTCATGCGCTTGCGCGTCAATGGGCACAGAGGCCAGAGACAGGCGCTCAACCCCGGCATCTGCTGCATCCCGGATGGCAAAGTCCAAAAGCATTTGCATCATCCCGTCCGGCGCGTCCTTGCCGTAGCGCATCAGATCAAGCACCTGTTCACGTGGATTTTGATGCAACGTCAGAAACCCCAGCAGTTTTTCATTGTCCCAGGCCAGGAATACTTTATCAAACTGAATGGTATCGGGGCTCCATACCCCCATGGAGAACCCCCGTTCACCGCCGCGCCTGTGAGTCCATTCGGCGTTTATTTGCGCCATTTCGGCAAGTGGAAGGGGCCCGGTGGCCTTCGTGATGGTAACGCCCTTGGCCTTGGCCGATCTGAGCTTGCGCCGCAATTGACGATATGCGCGCCCTTCAGTGTTATAGCTGTGCGGCCGGATAAATGCTTCTGCCGAGATGGGCAAAACTTGCCAGCCCGCGCGCCGCGCGCTCAGAGCCAGACGTGGCGGCGCCTTATAGAGGCTTGGGGAAAGGAAGCGTGTTTTGGCTGTCTGGCTGAGATCATCCAGCACCCTTTCCGGTTTTGTTGTCCGGTCCAGCGCGTCACGCAGCATTACAAGGCTTTGATTAGAGGCCATAACCATTGCCGATGGCATTTTGTGCCCAGCCAGCAGGGAAAGGCGG
>CAZJYZ010000065.1:0-15406 GCA_964550345.1 uncultured Aliiroseovarius sp.
ACCGGAATACCGGAATACCGGAATACCGGAATACCGGAATACCGGAATACCGGAATACTTAAAAACTCACGGGAGAATAAAAAATGCCGATCAAAAACCGCCTTGCTGAACTGCACGCCGAAATCACCGAATGGCGTCGCGACATCCATGCGCATCCGGAGCTCTTGTATGACACGCCGCGCACCTCTGCTTTGGTCGAGGAAAAGCTCAAGGAATTTGGCTGTGACGAGGTTGTTGGTGGCATCGGACGCACGGGCGTGGTCGCTGTGATAAAAGGCAAAAGCAACAATTCGGGCAAGACGATCGGCCTGCGTGCCGACATTGACGCCTTGCCAATTCATGAAGCGACGGGGCTTGATTATGCATCTGAAACCAAGGGGTTGATGCATGCCTGTGGCCATGATGGGCACACCGCAATGCTGCTTGGCGCGGCGAAATACCTGGCGGAAACCCGCAATTTTGACGGCACTGCGGTGATCATCTTCCAACCGGCCGAAGAAGGCGGAGCGGGCGGCAAGGCGATGGTTGATGATGGCATGATGGAGCGGTTCGACATTCAGGAAGTTTACGGCATGCACAACATGCCCGGCCTGCCGGTGGGGCAGTTTGCCATCCGCTCGGGCGCCTTTTTTGCCGCTACGGATGAATTTGAAATCCATGTGGAAGGCCTGGGCGGCCATGCGGCAAAACCCCATGCCACGATCGACACGACGCTGGTCGCCAGCCATATCGTTATTGCCTTGCAAAGCATCGCCAGCCGCAATGTTGACCCGCTCCATTCGGTCGTGGTCTCGACCTGTACCTTCCGCACCGAAAGCGAAGCACATAACGTCATTCCGCAGCATGTGGTTTTACGCGGTACGGTGCGCAGCCATGACGACGAAGTGCGCGTACTTGCCGAGAAGAACCTGAAATTGCTGGCAACTTCCACCGCAGAAGCCTTTGGCGCGACCGCGCGGGTTGAATTCAGGCGTGGCTATCCGGTCATGGTGAACTCGGAAGAGCAAACCGAGTTTGCCTCGGAAATCGCCGAGAAAGTTACCGGCAGACCGCCTGAAGAAGTGCCGCCGATTATGGGCGGCGAGGATTTTGCCTATATGCTCGAAGCCCGCCCGGGCGCTTATATTCTGGTGGGTAATGGCGACACGGCAATGGTGCATCACCCGGAATATAATTTTGATGACGAGGCGATCCCGGCCGGGTCTTCTTGGTGGGCGGAACTGGTCGAAACCCGTATGCCCGCCCCATAAGGGTGCTGATAAATTGTGTCGCTGCGCGACGCTTTTTTCTTTGATTGGCGTATGCCATAAGGGGTGCGTTTCTCATAACCAATTGTAAAAACAGGAAAACCCATGTGGGAAGAACGATATAAAGGCACCGGGGAATACCTGTTCGGCAAGGCTCCGGCGCAGTTCCTGCTGGACAATCCCGGTTGGTTGAAGTCGGGGTCAGAGGTGCTGGTCGTGGCGGATGGCGAGGGCCGAAACTCGGTGCATATCGCCGGGTTTGGTGCCCATGTGCAGGCTTTTGACCTGTCCGAAACAGCCGTGGCGCGGGCACAGGAACTGGCGCGCGAGCGTGGGGTTGATCTGGACACAAAGCAATCAGATTGGGCTGGATGGGACTGGCAGGCAAAAACCTATGATCTTGTCGTAGCCATTTTTGTTCAATTTGTCGCTCAAAAGGAACGAATTGCACAATTTGAAAATTTAAAACAATCGGTTAAGCCCGGCGGTGTCCTGATGCTGCATGGATACCGGCCCGAGCAGATTGAGCTTGGCACTGGCGGCCCGCCTTTTGTTGAAAACATGTATACCGAGGATATGTTGCACGAGTTTTTCGCCGGCTGGCAGATTGAGCGCCTCGCCTCCTATGAACGCGACGTGCAGGAGGGGCGTGGGCATTCGGGTAAATCGGCCCTGATTGACCTTATCGCGCACAAACCTGTGTGAAACGGAAAGTCTAACTTTTCCTTCGGGCAAATGCGTGTTGTTTAAAAAAATACAGCCCGCTTGGTGGGCGAAAGTTGCCTGTATTTAAACAATTACCGGTTGGAAACAGGCATTCGCAAGGGGCTTTCTAGCCGCCGGTATGGCTCATATGCCGGGCAGTCCGACCGCTGGTTTTTTCGCGCGAATAGTCAAAGTCATGGCCCTTGGGCTTGAGGGCGATGGCCGCGCGGATGGCGTTTTCCAGATATTCTGCATCACCGGGATGGGTGCGCAAGGGTGTTTTGAGGTCGGACTTTCCGTCTTGCCCGAGGCAGGTGTAAAGATCACCGGTACAGGTCATGCGGACCCGGTTGCAGCTTTCACAGAAATTATGGCTGAGGGGGGTAATGAAGCCAACTTTCTGACCGGTTTCTTCAAGACGCACATAGCGCGCCGGGCCGCCCGTACGTTCGGCCAGTGGCGTTAACGTGTAGGACTTGGCCAGCTCCTCGCGCAACTCGGTCAGTGCCCAGAATTTACCTATATGATCGTCCCCTTGCATATCGCCCATGGGCATGACCTCGATAAAGGTCAGGTCAACGTCGCGTTCAGCGCAGAAATTGACCAGATCGAACAACTCGTCCTCGTTGAAATCCTTCAGTGCCACGGCGTTCAGCTTGACCCTCAGCCCGGCTTTCTGCGCGGCCTCGATTCCCTCCAGCACCTGCGCAAGACGGCCACGTCTGGTGATACGGGCAAATTTTTCTTCGTTGAGTGTATCGAGCGAAATATTCACCCGTTTCATGCCTGCCGCTGCCAGATCTCCGGCGAAGCGCGCCAATTGCGACCCATTGGTGGTCAGCGTCAACTCATCCAGTGCGCCGCTGTCCAGATGGCGTGCCATGGCGTTGAAAAACCCGAGGATTCCACGACGCACTAGAGGTTCGCCGCCGGTTATGCGCAGCTTACGCACGCCAAGGCCGATAAAGGCCGTGGCGACCTGATCCAGTTCCTCAAGCGTCAAAAGCTGCGCTTTGGGCAGGAACTTCATCGTCTCGGTCATGCAATAGGTGCAGCGAAAATCACACCGGTCGGTAACCGACAGGCGCAGATAGGTCACCGGGCGCAGATAAGGGTCGACAAGCGAAGACTGGGTCATAGCGCGACATTATGCGCGGGGTTTCGCCGGGGCAAGGGGGAAATGCCGTTGAATGCTGCGGCACAATAGGCCAGTCTGCGCCCATGAAATCCCTGTTTGTCATACCCGCCATCTGCCTTGGTCTGAGTGCCTGCACATTGCTGCCATTCCAGCCGCCTGATGTGGCGCAAGAACCGGGCGAGGAACAGGTTCGGCCCAAGCCGCGCCCGCCCTCCTTTGCGCCATTACCCCCTGAGGATGCGGTTACAACCGAGGATTTTGACACGACCAGCAGCGCCGAGCGTGCGGCGGCGGCAGATGCCACAGCCGATGCGCAAAGCGAAGAGGCGTTGGGAAATACCATTGCCACGCTGGGTTCGCCGACGCAGCCGGGTTTCTGGCTGGAAACGTCGCTGGTTGATATTCGTCGCGCAGGAAGAGTGGTGGCGGTAGCTAACGGGGAAAGTGTTTTGGTCGAATTATTACCAATCGAAGGTCCCGAAGGGACGGGCAGCCGCATCTCATTGGCGGCGCTCAGATTGCTGGGCGTGGGTCTGACGGGTTTGCATGAGTTGCAGGTCTATGGGCGCTGAGGCGGACGGCATAAACGACCGGCGGCTGGTGGCGCTGCAGGGTTCGTGGCAGGAAATGCGCGATGGGTTCACCTGGCCGATTCCTGAATATTTCAACATTGCCGAGCGTTGTTGCGACAGCTGGGCAGAGGCCGATCCCGCACGGGTGGCGCTGACCCATGTGGCGGCGGATGGCGCGGCAAATGACTGGACCTATGGGCAGATCAGGGACGCTTCTGACCGGCTGGCAGCGTCCTTTGCGGCGCGCGGCGTCGGGCGCGGGGACCGCGTGGCTGTATTGCTGGGGCAGGGGCCCGAGGTGCTGGTCACCCATTTCGCCGGGCTGAAACTGGGCGCGATCATATTGCCTTTGTTCACACTGTTTGGCCCTGACGCGCTGGGCTACCGGCTGGCGGATAGCGGTGCAAAGCTTGTGGTGACGGACCGGGATAATCTGGATAAAGTACTGTCTTTACGTGAGAATCTACCTGATCTGGCCGAGATTTACGTGCTGGGAGGCCATGCAGAAACCCGCGACTTTTGGGCCGAAGTTGACGCCCGCCACACAGGCATAAAAGCGGTGCAAACCAAGGCCGATGACCCGGCCATGCTGATCTATACCTCCGGTACAACGGGTCCCCCCAAGGGTGTGCTGCATGCCCACCGTTTCCTCATGGGGCACCTGCCGTCGATCGAGCTGCACCATGAGGGTTTACCGCAGGCTGGAGACAAGGGCTGGACCCCGGCAGACTGGGCCTGGATTGGTGGCCTGATGAACCTGGCCATGCCGTGCCTTTACTACGGCGTGCCACTGGTCAGCCACCGGATGCGTAAATTTGATGCGACAGAGGCTTATGCCCTGATTGCTCGCCATAAGGTGCGCAATCTGTTCATGCCACCGACAGCGCTGAAATTGATGCGACACGCCCCGGTGCCCGAGGGGGTCAATCTGCGCAGCATTGGCTCGGGCGGGGAAAGTCTCGGGGCCGAGCTTTTGGAATGGGCCCGCGATGCCCTTGGTGTTGATGTGAACGAACTTTATGGCCAGACGGAATGCAATCTGGTGCTGTCTTCCTGTGCGTCGCGTATGGAAGTGCGTCCCGGCGCCATCGGGCTGCCTGTGCCCGGTCATGAGGTTACCGTGATTGATGCGGACGGGCAGGAATGCACAGCGGGCGAGGTTGGTGAAATTGCGGTGAAACGCCCGGATCCGGCGATGTTTCTGGAATATTGGAAACAGCCGGAAAAAACCGCCGACAAATTTTCAGGCGACTGGATGCGGACCGGCGACCTGGCGACGCGGGATGGGGACGGGTATTTCACCTTTGTTTCACGCGATGACGACGTGATAACCTCGTCCGGCTACCGGATTGGCCCTAGCGAGATCGAGCATTGTCTGGTGGAGCATCCGGATGTGGTCATGGCGGCGGTCATCGGTGTGCCCGACCCGGTGCGAACCGAGGCGGTGAAGGCGGTTCTGGTCCTGCGTGAAGGTGCCGCGCGTGACGGGCTTGAGAAGGTTCTGACCCAATTGGTGCGGGACCGGGTCAGCCCGCATGTGGCGCCGCGTATCGTAGAATTTGTTGACGCATTGCCGATGACGGCAACGGGTAAGATCAAACGCCGGGATTTACGGGGGGATTAAAGTTTTTCAAAGGCTTTCGCTGGGACCTTCAAAAAATTTTTACTAAGGTCAGCCCAGATATTTTGACGCTTCGCGCACCGCAAATGGCTTCATCCGCGCGCCATATTGATCAAGAAAAACCTGCACCCGCGCAGGATCACGTTTTGAGAGATCGCGCAGCCACCAGCCGATGGCCTTCTGGATGAACCATTCCGGGTCGTCGACATAGCCTGCCGCCCAACCCAAAACGCGCTCACGAATGGCCAGTTCCTCGGGCTTAGGGTGGCGCATGCGGGTCCAGGGCAACATGATTACCAGAGCCGCCCGGCGCGACCACATGTGATCTGATCGGGTCCAACCCTCGACCTCATCCACACGGGACGGATCAGCCTCGATCCGTTTGCGTGCGGCCATGCAGGCATGATCGGCGATGGCCCAGCTGTCAAAGTCCGGCACCCAGCTTTTGAGAAGGTCCCAGGCAGCTTGGTCGGGGCGCATACGCGCCTGTGTCAGCAGCTTGGCGGCGGCAATGCGGGCCTCAAATATGTCCGTTTGCCACAGCTCATCCGCCAGCTTCACCCGTTCATCGACCGAAAGGGACCGCCGCCATTCTTGTGTCAGCGTGTTCATAGCGGGGTTGGGCACGCCCAACACTTCGCGGCTCTGCTTGTGATAGTTGGCAGCCCCTTCGGCACGCCCCTGCTCAATATGCTCTTTCAGAGCGTTAAGGGCCTCGTCCAGCGTCATTCAACCGTAACCGATTTAGCCAGATTGCGCGGCTGGTCCACGTCGGTTCCGCGGGCAATCGCCGTGTGATAGGCCAAAAGCTGCGCCGGGATGGCATAGAGGATTGGCTGGATCATTTCAGGCGCGTCGGGCATGATCAGGCTTTTCCACACACCTTCGCCGCCTTGCGTACCGGCATCCGCGTCGGCGATCAGTAACACCTTGCCACCACGTGCCATAACCTCCTGCATATTCGAAACGGTCTTGTCAAAAAGCCCGTCATGGGGGGCCATGACCACGGTGGGTGTGTGTTTGTCGATCAGGGCGATAGGCCCGTGCTTAAGCTCGCCAGAGGGATAACCTTCGGCGTGTATATAGCTGATTTCTTTCAGTTTTAACGCACCTTCCAGGGCCAGAGGGTACATCTGACCACGACCAAGAAATAGCACATCACGTGCCTCGGAAAGCTCTGTGGCAATTGATTTAACAGCTTCGTCGATTGTCAGCGCATGGCTCATCAAGCCTGGCAG
The DNA here is from genome assembly GCA_964550345.1 of uncultured Aliiroseovarius sp. Taxonomy (GTDB): domain Bacteria; phylum Pseudomonadota; class Alphaproteobacteria; order Rhodobacterales; family Rhodobacteraceae; genus JAAEUB01. The sequence goes on from CAZJYZ010000065.1 coordinate 6,522, forward strand.
TTTGCGTAAATCGCTCAGATGAACGGCCAGCGCATCATCATCTATTTCACCTCGCGCATGGGCGGCCTTCAGAACCATGAGCGCGAAGGTCGTCAATTGACAGGTGAAAGCTTTGGTCGAGGCAACCGACACTTCGACGCCCGCATGAATTTCAAGGGCGGTATCGCTTTCTCGGGCGATCGAGCTTTCCGGCACATTGACCAGCGACACAACATGGTCGGCCTTGTCTGTGGCATAACGCAAAGCCGCCAATGTGTCGGCAGTTTCGCCCGACTGGCTGACGAAAACCGCGATGGAACCGGGCACGATCGGCGCTTCACGGTAGCGAAACTCGCTGGCGACATCCACATCGACTGGAAGACGTGCATAGCGTTCAAACCAGTATTTCGCCACCATCCCGGCCAGATAGGCCGTGCCGCAGGCGACAATGCTGATGCGGGATACTTCCGCGAAATCAACACCCTGGATGTCCATTTCAACCTTGGTACCATCCGCAGAAATATAAGCGTTCAGCAACTCGCCAACCACCATTGGCTGCTGGGCGATCTCTTTGGCCATGAAGTGGCGATAGCCTGCCTTTTCAATCTGGGTGCCTTCAATGCGTACCTCGCGCATCTCGCGGTTGGCACGGTTGCCAGCGGCATCAAAAATTTCGGCGCCAGCGCGGGTAATCACTGCCCAGTCGCCATCCTCCAGATAGGTGACCTTGTTCGTCATTGGTGCCAGCGCGATTGCGTCGGAGCCAACGAACATCTCGCCCTCCCCGTGGCCGATGGCCAGAGGCGGGCCTTGGCGGGCGGCAATCATCAGGTCGTCTTCGCCGTCGAACAGAAAACACAGGGCAAAGGCCCCTTCCAGCCGCGCCAGCGTGGCCTTGACGGCATCCGCGTGGTTCATCCCCTGATTGAGGTGAAGCAAGGTCAGAAGGGCGACCAGTTCGGTATCTGTTTCTGTTTGAAATTCAATGCCTTGTTCTGAAAGTTGTTGGCGAATTTCACGGAAATTTTCGATAATTCCGTTATGCACCACCGCGACATTTCCGGCCTGATGGGGGTGGGCATTGTTTTCCGTGGGCGCCCCATGGGTGGCCCAGCGGGTGTGGCCGATGCCAGCCTTTCCCTGCAAAGGTGCGTGCACGAGCGCGTCGGAAAGATGAACGAGTTTGCCCACCGCCCTGCGACGTTCAAGCGAACCCGTCGTGTTGATGGTTGCAATACCAGCGCTGTCATAGCCGCGATATTCCAGCCGTTTCAGGGCTTCAACAAGGATCGGGGCTGCTTCATGGTCTCCCAAAACGCCTACAATTCCACACATTTTAAGATTTCCTCTATGCAGAGTTTCACTTTTCGAACTTTTTAGTTGATTTTTTGTCTAATTTCTTTGGCAGAACGTAACTTTTCGAACAATCTACGGGCAAGGCCAGGTTTGACCTCCATTTTCGCGCGCCCAACTGCCATAGCGCCATCCGGCACGTCGTTGGTGACGATTGTACCGGTGGCGCTCATGGCTTCGTCGCCAACGCGTACCGGGGCAACCAGCATCGTGTTCGACCCGATAAAGGCGCGTGCGCCAATGTGGCTGTGGTGCTTGGAAACCCCATCATAGTTGCAGGTGATGGTGCCTGCGCCGATATTTGCAGCCTCGCCAACGAAGGCGTCCCCGACATAGGATAGATGGTTAACCTTTGCACCCTGGCTGATCTCTGCATTTTTAATTTCAACAAAATTGCCGACCTTCGCAGCCTCGGCAAGTTCGGCGCCGGGGCGCAGGCGGGCATAGGGGCCAACTATGGCACCACGCGAAACATGGCACCCTTCCAGATGGCTGAATGCGCGGATGCGCGCCCCGTTTTCGACGGTGACACCGGGGCCGAACACCACATTGGGCTCAATCACAGCGTCACGCCCAAGCAGGGTATCATAGGCAAATATCACGGTTTCCGGAGCGGGCATCGCAACCCCATTACCCAGAGCCTCGGTGCGGGCGCGGGTCTGAAAGCTGGCCTCGGCGCGCTGCAGCTCTTCGCGGGTGTTGATGCCTAATGTTTCGGCCTCGTCACAGAGGACCACGCCGGTTTTAAGCCCTCGGCCGCGGGCAATACCAATAATGTCCGTCAGGTAATATTCTTCGTTGGCATTGTCATTGCCTACTTCGGAGATCAGGTCAAAAAGCACGGTGGAATCAGCGGCAATAACGCCAGAATTACAAAGGCTTAAAGCGCGTTCTTCAGGGGTTGCATCCTTGAATTCCACAATGCTGTCCAGTATGTCCCCCTGAATTACCAGCCGCCCGTAGCGGCCCGGATCCGCGGCCTCAAAACCTAAAACGACCACATCCGTACCGGATGTGCGCGCCTCTTTCATGGCCCCAAGCGTGTCACCCGAAATGAACGGCGTATCGCCATAAAGCACCAACGCGTCGCCGGAGAAATCAGCCAATGCCTCTGCCGCCTGTGCCGCAGCATGCGCCGTGCCAAGCTGTTCGTCCTGCCGGATCACTGTGATGTCGGGATCAAGCGTTTTCGCCGCTTTCCCCACCTCATCACCACCATGGCCAACCACAAGGGTCACACGGTCGGGTGCCAGGGCACTGCCTGCACGCAGGGCATGGGCAAATAGCGGCGCACCGGCAAGTTCATGCATGACTTTGGGCAGGTCTGAATTCATCCTTGTGCCCTGACCGGCGGCCAGAATGATTAAAGCTGTTGCCATATGCTGCTCTTTTCTTTTTGCTGCGACCGTTTTACCTTTTGTTCACCTTGCTGCAAGAGGAAGGACTTCACTTTGTTTTTCGTCAGGTTACAGTAATGGGCGGGGACTTGCCGAGGGAAATATGAAAACAGTCATTTTTGATCTGGACGGGACGCTGGCAGATACGTCAGGCGACCTGATTGCGGCGGCTAATGCCTGTTTTCGCAGCCTTGGCCATGGTGACCTGCTTGATCCGGTGGACGACAAGAGAACTGCCTTCGCGGGTGGTCGCGCCATGTTGCGGCTGGGATTTGAGCGTTTGGGGCAGGGCAGTGAGGCTGAGATTGACCGGGAATTTCCGAAGTTTATAGATTTTTATGCCGCCGATATTGACCGCCACTCCTTTCTGTATCCGGGCGCGCGCGAGGGTGTGGAGCGGTTGCTTAGCACTGGTTACGCGGTGGGGATCTGCACAAATAAACCTGCGGGATTGGCCGAAGACCTGATGCGCCGGTTGGGGGTTCGTGATCTTTTCGCATCGTTGATCGGGGCAGACACACTACCCACAAGAAAGCCCGATTCCGCCCCGTTTTATGCAGCCGTGGAGCATGCCGGGGGCGACGCAGCGCAGGCCGTGTTGGTCGGCGACACCGTGACCGACCGCGAAACCGCGCGCGCAGCAAATGCGCCCTGTCTTTTGGTGACTTTTGGGCCCGAAGGGCACGGGGTGACGCGCCTTGAGGCCGAGGGGTATTTGCACGGCTATGACGGGTTGGACGAGGCCGTGCACGCCTTAATCGGCTGAGTGAGCAAAGCGCGCAGGGGCGCAAGCCCTTGTGTGCGCAATGTGTCGATTGCGGCTTCAACTTCCCGGGCTTTGTCTTCCCCAATAACCGGGGCGGCGAAGGCGTGAAACTTGGCGCGCAATTCAGCCTCGGTGGGGGGCGCGTCCGGGTCCCATCGTGGCTGGGTCCAGCCGCTTGTCAGCACGTCGCCTGACCTCAGGATAAGACGCACCCGTGCCAGCCTTGTCGCCGGAAAGGCCGCGTTGGCGTGATCACTTTCACACATCGTCAGAGACCTGGAAAGGCGCAGTATTTCAGGGTCTTGCAGGGCGTCATCGGTAATATCCTGGGGGGCCACCTGACCGCGCACCATTGCCACGGCGCAGGGGAACGAGGTTGAATATTGCGCCGCATCGGTATCTGTCGGGCTGTTGGTCGCCAGCCGCACGGATTCGTGAAAGGTCTCAACCTCGATATGCGCCACATCCCCAGCAACCAGCCCATGTTTGCGGCGCAGTTCAAGTATCGCCTCGATCGGGGCCTGCGCCCAGCGGCACACCGGGTAGGGTTTATAATATTGTTCTTTGATCAGCCAGCGGTTGCCCAGATCACGCCAGTATTCTGGCGCCTGTTCCAGCGTCAGGGCCGGGGCACCGGTAAAGCCACTTTGTGCAAGATATGCCGCCGAGGTCCCGGCCATCGCCCCCCAGCCCGAGCCGTCTTTGACCATGGTCGGGTGATCAATACAGCGCATCATCTGACTGCGCGGCCCGTGATATTCGGCGATGCCAAGGGCGTGACGTGTTTGCGGGGCATCAAGTTTCAGGGTGCGCGCGCCGATCCCCGCCGCAGCGACGGCCACCCATGCACCGGATGTGTGATAATCGCTTGTTGTGCCATGCAGGGCCAGAGCCAGCCGGCAGGCAAGTTCGTAACCTACAGTAATTGTTGTGATAAACTCCTTGCCGTCGTCGTTTCCAATATCCATGGCAAAAGCCATGGCGGCGGCGAAAACGCCACAACCTGCATGCCCCTTGGCTGTGTTGAAACCATCATGGCCATCAAGCGCGTCGATGGTGGCAGCTGTGGTCAGGGCGTGCCCTGCTGGAGAAGTGGCGCGCCCGTCAAACAACATCGGCAAGTCCCCGCCAAAGAGCAGCGGCGCGCTGTCACGCAGGATATGCGAGGCGCGGGTGGTGGAGCCACCTATGGCGACGCCCACAAGGTCCAGAAGGTTCAGCAGCGCCTGGTGGCGAACCTGTTCGGGTAAAGCCTCATAAGTCAGGTCATGCAGAAAGTTGAGCGGGTTTTGTACTGGACGGGTCATACCCAAGCTTTGCAGGCAAGTGCGTGCGTGAATTGTCTGTTTGCGACAGATTTTTCGCCGCGACCGGGTCGCGTGACGCAGCGTGCCGCTTGACCGGGACAGGTCCTGCGTATTAAATGAACAAGTGTTCAATAAATCTGCCGGAGGCACCATGTTCAACGCAACAATGACTTTTGATCTGGGCGAAGACGTTAATGCTCTGCGCGAGATGGTGCATCGGTTTGCGCAGGAGCGGATCAAACCGATCGCGGCAGAAATTGATGTCAGCAACGATTTCCCAGCGCATTTGTGGAAAGAGTTTGGTGAGCTTGGCCTGCTGGGTGTCACCACGCCCGAGGAATATGGGGGTGCCGACATGTCCTATCTGGCGCATGTTGTAGCGGTCGAGGAAATTGCCCGCGCCTCGGCCAGCGTTTCCCTGTCATACGGCGCCCATAGCAACCTTTGTGTGAACCAGATACGGCGCAATGCCACGCATGAACAAAAGCAGCATTTCCTGCCCAAGCTGATTTCCGGTGAGCATGTAGGTGCCCTGGCGATGAGCGAGGCGGGGGCTGGCTCGGACGTGGTGTCGATGAAGCTGCGCGCCGAAAAAAGGAACGGATATTATAGCCTTAGCGGCACAAAATTCTGGATCACCAACGGGCCTGATGCCGATGTATTGGTGGTTTACGCTAAAACCGACCCCGATGCCGGACCCAAGGGCATCACCGCCTTTATCGTCGAAAAGAGCATGAAGGGTTTCTCCACCGGCCCGCATTTTGACAAGCTGGGTATGCGCGGCAGCAACACCGCCGAGCTGATTTTCGACAATGTCGAAGTGCCGTTTGAGAATGTGCTAGGTGAAGAAGGCCGCGGTGTCGCGGTCCTGATGAGCGGGTTGGATTATGAGCGCGTGGTGCTGTCCGGCATTGGCACTGGCATCATGGCGGCCTGTATGGACGAGGTCATGCCCTACCTGGCTCAACGCCAGCAATTTGGCCGCCCGATCGGAGATTTCCAGCTTATGCAGGGTAAAATCGCCGATATGTACACGGCAATGAATTCGGCCCGGGCCTATATTTATGAGGTGGCCAAAGCCTGCGATCGCGGACAGGTGACACGGCAGGATGCGGCGGCCTGTGTGCTTTATGCTTCGGAAGAGGCGATGAAAGTCAGCCATCAGGCGGTGCAGGCCATGGGCGGCATGGGCTTCATGAATGAAAGCCCGGTGGCGCGCATTTTCCGTGACGCCAAGCTGATGGAAATCGGCGCCGGCACCAGTGAAATCAGGCGCATGCTGATCGGGCGCGAGTTAATGGGGGCGATGAAGTGAGGGGTATCGCAATCATCCTGGCGCTGCTGGCCGCGCCACTGACAGCGCCACTGGCAGCGCAGGAATTGTCGTTCAGCTCTTTGGCGACAGAGGCATGTCTGTCTTCGGCTGAAAATGCAGCGGAGCGGGCCGTATGCGCCGGAGAAGCGGCAAATGCCTGTATGCGGGATACACCTGGCGGCTATGCCACCGTGGTGATCGGTGGCTGTTTTTCTCTCGAGCTTGATTGGTGGGACGCAAAGCTGAACGCTATCTATCAGGTGCGTTTGAAAGAGGCGCAGGCATTTGACGCAACTATCCCCGATTACCTGCCCTCGCAGGTCGAAGCGTTGCGGGCGATGCAGCGCGCCTGGATCCCCTTTCGTGACGAAAAATGTGGTTTTGAACGTACGCAATGGGGCGGCGGCACCGGCGCGGGTCCGGCCTTTCTGGCATGTCTGATGCACGAGACGGCCGATCAGGTCCTGTATCTCGAATTTAGTCGGATGGGGGGATGAAGAATATGACACCCGTAACGCAGGCCAGCAAAAAGGCTATGACATGCAGCTGAAATCAACCGTGCTCCCTCGGTCTGAAACCTTCCGGGCAAACCGGGAAAGCCATCTTGAAGCGATCGAAAGTATTGCAGAAGTCGCGACGCATGCAGCATTGGGCGGCTCCGAAGGCTCGCGCAAACGCCATCTTGAACGGGGTAAGATGCTGCCGCGAGACCGGGTCGCTAACTTGCTGGATCCCGGCAGCCCATTTCTGGAAATTGGCGCGACAGCGGCCCACAATATGTATGGCGGCGATATCCCGTCGGCCGGGATCATCGCCGGTGTCGGACAGGTTCATGGGCAGGATGTGATGGTCGTGGCCAATGATGCCACCGTCAAGGGTGGCACCTACCTGCCGATGTCTGTGAAAAAGCACTTGCGTGCTCAGGAAATTGCCGAGGAATGCCATCTACCTTGCGTCTATCTGGTCGATAGCGGTGGTGCCAATCTGCCCAATCAGGATGAAGTTTTCCCGGATCGTGACCATTTTGGCCGGATTTTCTATAATCAGGCCCGGATGAGCGCCAAGGGCATCGCCCAGATCGGGGTTGTCATGGGATCGTGCACAGCAGGCGGGGCCTATGTGCCAGCCATGTCCGACGTGGCGATTATCGTTAAAGAACAAGGGACTATATTTCTTGCCGGCCCACCTCTGGTCAAGGCTGCCACGGGCGAAGTGGTTTCGGCCGAAGACCTTGGTGGTGGTGACGTACATACGCGCCTCTCTGGCGTGGCCGACTACCTTGCCGAGGATGATGCCCATGCCCTGGCCCTTGCGCGCCGCGCAATTGGCAACCTCAATCGGGAACCGACGACAAACGCCAATTGGCAAAGCCCCGAAGATCCTGCCTATGACCCCGAGGAAATTCTTGGCGTTGTGCCGCCCAGCCTGACCATTCCCTATGACATCCGCGAGGTTATCGCACGGCTGGTGGATGGCAGCCGGTTTGACGAATTTAAACAGCGTTTTGGCGAAACTCTGGTGACCGGCTTTGCCCATGTCAAAGGCTGCCCCGTGGGCATCATCGGCAACAACGGCCCGGTTTTTTCCGAAGCGGCACAGAAGGGTGCGCATTTTGTTGAACTCTGTTCTCAGAGATCTATCCCATTGGTTTTTCTGCAAAATGTTACCGGGTTCATGGTTGGGCGCAAATACGAAAACGAAGGCATTGCCCGTCACGGCGCCAAAATGGTGACGGCTGTTGCTTCGACCAATGTGCCAAAGATCACCATGCTGGTAGGCGGTTCTTATGGGGCCGGAAATTACGGCATGGCCGGACGCGCCTATTCCCCGCGTTTCCTGTGGACCTGGCCTAAAAGCCAGATTTCGGTCATGGGCGGGGCGCAGGCGGCGGGCGTGCTGGCAACGGTCAAACGCGATGCAATCGAGCGCGGCGGCGGCAGCTGGTCGGCGGAGGAAGAGGCCGCGTTCAAACAGCCCACGCTTGACATGTTCGCCGAACAAAGCCACCCGCTTTATGCCTCAGCACGCCTGTGGGATGATGGGATCATCGACCCGCGCAAATCGCGCGAGGTTCTTTATCTCAGCCTGAAAGCGGCCCTAAACGCTCCGATAGAGCCGACAAAGTTCGGCCTGTTCAGGATGTGATGACATGAACAAAGCTCTTTCATCTTGGCTCAAATACCTCCGGGGGTCGCGGGGGCCGGCCCCCCCCCCGCGCTGGCAATAAGGACAGGCATATGTTTCAAAAAATCCTCGTAGCAAACCGCGGTGAAATTGCCTGCCGGGTCATCGAAACTGCCCGCCGGATGGGGGTCGCGACAGTCGCGGTCTATTCGGACGCCGATGCAGGCGCGCGCCATGTGGCGATGGCGGATGAGGCGTTGCATATCGGGGGCTCGGCCCCGGCTGATAGCTATCTGCGCGGCGATGTGATTATTCAGGCTGCCCTTGAAACCGACGCACAGGCAATCCATCCGGGATATGGGTTCCTGTCGGAAAACCCTGATTTTGTTGAAGAAGTAGAAGCCGCTGGGCTTGTTTTTATCGGCCCTTCAGCGCAGGCAATCCGCGCCATGGGGCTCAAGGATGCGGCTAAGATCGTGATGGAAAAAGCCGGTGTTCCGGTGGTGCCGGGCTATCACGGCACCGATCAGGACGATGATTTACTGGCAAAAGAAGCCGCGCAAATTGGCTACCCTGTCCTGATCAAGGCGGTTGCTGGTGGTGGCGGGAAGGGCATGCGACTGGTGGACGGGGCAGGGGATTTT
>CAZJYZ010000066.1:0-15306 GCA_964550345.1 uncultured Aliiroseovarius sp.
GACGGCTGGTCCAGCCCTGCGCCGCCAGCTCCTCCCCTGACATAGGCCGGGTGACGAGGATATTTGACTGCACGGGCAGAAAGCGGTTGGCGATCTGCTGTGGTAAATCATCGGCAGAATATCCATTTGTGGCAATGATCAGCTTGCGTGCATGGACCTGCCCGCCCGGCGTTTTCAGCACATAGCCGTTGCTTTCAGTGATTGAAGTGACCGGGCTGTTTGAATGGATGCGCACACCCGCTTGCTGCGCCACATCAGTGAGGCCCAGAACAAATTTCATCGGGTTGAGCGCGAAGCCGATTGGCAGGTGAACCGCAGCATGGAAGTCCGGGCTATTCATGCCCTGCGCCGCCATTTCCTCTTTTGGCACAAACCGGTAAGGCAATCCGTACCGGGAGGTATAAGTCTGCCCGTATTCCTTTAGACCGGCCACATTTTTCGCATTATGGGCCACATAGGTGTAGCCATCTGAATGGCGGTCTACGCTGAGATCATGCGTGGCCAAAAACTCCTCGACGAAATCCACTGCGGCCCGTTCCGCCTTGAAATACTCACCAGCATCCCGGCGCCCGTATTTCTGCGCGATCACCTTGTCTTCAAGCTTTGACCCACCAACGGATACCAGCCCGCCATTACGCCCCGAAGCCCCCCAACCTGGGCTTTGGGCATCCAGCAAGACCACATCTCCACCAGCCTGCGCCAGCCGAATTGCTGCAGACAGCCCAGTGTATCCACCGCCGATCACAGCAAATTCACACTGCAGGTCGCTTGTTACCGCTGGGAAGTACGGCGCGGGATCAGGCAGGAACAAGTCCCAGTAGCGATCCCGGATCGGCACATCGGTATAGGCAAGGTCTTCGTATATTCGCTTCATGTTGCCAGTATAATTTGTTGCAGCACAGAGGCCACACCAATACGCGCACCGACGGAAACCCCGATAACAACATTACTAAAGGTCTGATCTCTGTCTTGTAGCCCTCAACTAAGTAAGTTAAAGTTTTAAACAGTTAAAACTCCTTACCTATTTCGTAAGATTTACTAACAACGGTGATCGATTTGTCTATCCGCATGCTAAAAACCCTGATCGCTGTGGAAGAACACGGCACATTCAGCAAAGCCGCTGATGCTGTTTTCGTCACACACGCCGCCGTCAGCCAGCAAATGAAAGCGCTTGAGGAGATGTGGAAGGTCGCGATCTTCGACCGCTCAAAACGCACCCCGGAACTTACCCCGGTCGGGCGCGCTCTGGTAGCAAAAGCCCGTGACGTCGTGCGGGATTACGACAATCTTGTCCCCTCAGTTTTAGGGGATGACGGGCTAGCCGGTGATCTTTTTCTTGGGGCGGTACCGACAACTCTGACCGGGCTGGTACCCCTTTCAATCTCGATCCTGAAACGCGCCTTCCCCAAACTTCATGTCCGTGTGGTGCCGGGGCTGACCCATGATCTCTTGCGCGATATCGAACGCGGCACGTTGGACGCAGCGATCATTTCGAAACCCAGCGCGATTCAGAGGGCCCATCTGTGGCGGGATGTTGCTGCGGAACCACTTCAGCTTCTTGTGTCCGAGGAACTGGCCAGCGACGACCCGATAGAGCTTTTGCGCAACAACCCCTTCATTCGCTTTTCACGTAATGCTGTGGTTGGCGAGTTGATCGAAACCTGGCTGCAAGAGCAGAAGATTGCGGTCACCGACATTATGGAATTGGACGGGCTTGAGGCGATTTCAAGCATGGTGCTGAGCAATCTGGGCGTCTCCATCGTGCCCCGGCGATGCGTCCAGAGCATGAACCCCCTGCCCCTTAAGCGTATCGCGCTTTCACCCAATGCACCCGAACGTCAGCTGGGGCTGATCAGTCCGGCAAACACAACGAAATCCCGTGTACTCGACGAAGTGCACACGGCACTTCTGGAAGCCGTTGCTCTGGGGCATTTCAGCAAGCCACCAGAAGGTCAAATTTTCTAATATGTCGATAGAATATCTGATTTTTCTCGCGGCAGGTGCTGCTGCTGGTGGGTTCATCAACGGGCTTGCAGGCTTTGGAACAGCTTTGCTAGCGCTTGGTTTTTGGTTGCAGATCATGCCGCCGGTTCCTGCGGTTTCAATTGTTGTGGTCATGTCGGTTGTCAGCGGGCTTCAGGGGGTCTGGGTTGTACGACGGGCAATATTTGAACAACCAAGACGGCTGGCCCGGTTCCTAGTCCCGGGCATTTTGGGGGTGCCGCTAGGTGTCGCCGTTCTATCGGTACTGGACCCGCATAGCCTGAGGATCGCCATTGGTGGAATGATGGTTTTTTACGGTGGCTATTTCTCCTTTCGCAAAGCCTTGCCCACATTCAACCACCCGACTCCGCTGATTGACGGCATTGTCGGCTTTTTGGGTGGTGTGTTTGGCGGTGCAGCATCCCTGTCGGGCGCATTGCCGATCATGTGGTGCGCGATGCGCACATGGCCAAAATCGGAAACACGGGCGGTACTTCAGCCATTCAATATCGCCATTCTGGCGCTGGCGGCACTGATGTTTCTTCTGCGAGGTTACTATACGTGGGAGGTGGTGAAACAGATTTTTGTAGCTGTCCCCATCGGCTTGGTTTTCGCCCAAATTGGCATTGGGGTATTCAAACGACTAAGTGACACACAGTTTCGCCGGTTGTTGATTGTGCTGATGTTCGTCTCGGGCACAATTTTGCTGGTGAAAGAGTTGGTTTAGCGTCGCGCGGCCCTTTCAGGCTACCCAATAAGTTCGTCGCTTTTGTCATCCGTCTCACCGAACCTCTTCAGGGTTGCGGGCCGGGTGCCTTCGTAAACTTTGTGCAGGTTCTGCGAAATCCGCGCATTTTCACGTTCAAACAGGCAGTTTCCCTCAAGATCCGAGGCCACGATGAACGGCCCCATCCGGTTGCATTTAATCACCCACATAGCCTGTGCCAGACCCAGCTCTTCGTTCCAATGCACGGCCTCGACACTTTCAACCCCACGCCCCAGAAGCGCACCGGTGCCGTAGCCCACCGTGCTGAGGTAAATCGCCCCGTTTGGAACAAAATATTCCTTGTAGTCCTTCGACGACATCCCGCCCTTGCCGATCACCAGTTTGGCCCCGGATTTGGCCAGCCATTCGGGCAACCATTTAGCGAAGCGAAATGAAGCGGTGGCCGTCACTGCGCCCATGTCGAATGACCCATCCGGATTTATGCGGGCAGCAGGCGAACAGTGAAAATTGGTGGCGCTTTCGGTGGGCAATTCCATGGGAATGTTGGCCTTGTCCTCAAGCGCGCGCATGTAAACACCCTCGCGGGCAGTATACATGAGACCGTCCAGATAAACGATGTCGCCCAGCCTGAGGTCGGCCAGATCCTCAGGTGCCGGGGTGGTGCTCAGGCGGATTTCCCGTGGTCGGCTGGCATTTCCCATTCCACACTCTCCCGTCGTTGATAATCAGTGAACCAATTGGGGTCAGTCCGGTGCTCGACCCGTCCGTCTGCATAGACCCGCGCTACTGCCCGCCGCGAGGCCAGGCAAAAGGCATGGACCGACATTTGCATGCCGCCGGTATGGCAATAGCCCACCTCGATATGGGTATCTATCACCATGGATTTGCCGACAAAACCCATGGGACCCATGCCGATCGAGTTGCCCAGCTCGGTCAATTCCAGTTCAAGTTCGGCGATCTTCGGGTCGACGTTGCGGTCGCCGACAACGCGCAGGCAGGCCGCACGTTTTCCCAATACCATGCAGCTATCTTTAGCCCCACCCAGCCCAATACCGATGATGGCAGGCTGGCAGGCAAGGCCGCGTTTGCCGAAAGCCACGAGGCTATCAAGAAAGAAGCGCTTGATCCCCTGAATGCCGTCCGAAGGGAATAGCATCCGGTAATCGGTGCCAAACAGCCCGCCCTTATGCACCGTGATCAGGTCAATCCATTCACCGCCCGGCTCATAACCATATTCGATCTCAGGCGCGCCGATACCAACGTTGTTATCATGGTCCGTGCGCCACAAGGGATGCACCCGGTTGGGGCGCAGGGGCACCCCGGTTGTGGCATTGGCGGTGGCCCTGCGCAGAGCGGCCTCGAGCGCAACCGGCCCACCCTCGATCCGGGTGTCATTGCCCATTTTCACATACCAACGCGGCGTGCCGGTATCGCCGCACATGGCGCGGCGGTCTTCTTTGGCGGCTTCGTAATTATCCAGCATGGCCTGTAAGACAAATGAAGAAAGATCGCCGTCTTCAACATCGGCGGTGCGTTTAAGGCCCTCAAGGTAGTCATCGGGAATTTCAATCGCCGCCTTGTCCATCAAGGCCTCGGCCGTTTGCTGTATCAGACTGATCGGGATCATCAGCTGCCTCCCACCAAAGTTTCGGGTTCATGGTCGGGCAGGATCGTCTCACCGGGTTGAACGATCGTGAATTTCACGGGTTCGCGGATTACTTTGACCTCGGCACCACTTTGCTTTGCCACAGTAAAATACGAGTTTTCCATCGCCCCACTTTGCGGGAAATCCTCGCGGAAATGCGCGCCGCGTGAATTTTCGCGCACAATGCCCGCCTTGGCGATAACCTCGGACATGTCACACAGGCTAGCCATGTTCAGCCAGTCATGCCAAGTCAGATTGAAGGCCAGATTGTCACCTGCCAACCCTGTTTCAAAAAGCTCGGATCTGATGGCGGCAACACGCTCGATCCCCTTCTCCATTCCGGTCCTCGTGCGCAGGACACCTACATCGTCCCACATGGCCTCCTGCAATTCATGGCGCAGAGCTTGCACATTGCCGGGCTTGCGGGACAGGGGGTGCAGGGCACGTGAAATCTCGGCGCTCAGAACATTTTCGTCCGGGTCGCGCAGGGCGGGCATCTTGCGGATATCCATGCCCATGACATCGCCGGCAACGCCACCGTAAACTGTGGAATTTGCGACGCCATTCCCGCCCAAACGGTTTGACCCATGCGCCCCGCCCGCATCTTCGCCGGCCACGTAAAGCCCTTCCATGGCTGTGCGGGTGTCGGGGTCAACCACCACACCGCCCATGAAATAATGCGCAGTCGGAACAACTTCGACCAGACCACCGGCCAGATCAAAACCGCTATCGGCGCAGCGCTTGACCATGCCGGGGAATTTCTGGCGCACGTTGTCCGGACCCAGATGCGCCATCGAGATGAAAACACCACCATTTTGCGAGGTGTTGTTCTTACGCATCTCGGCATAGATACCACGGCTGACGACATCGCGCGTTGCCCGCTCCCCCAACCGATCATAGTCAAACATGAACCGATTTTCGGCCCCGTTCAGCAATAGCCCCCCAGCCCCTCGCAGGCCCTCTTCCAGCACCGTGCCTGTCATCTTTGTGTGGTCACCTGCCAGCAGGCCGGTCGGGTGAAATTGCACCATTTCCATATCGCGTAGTGGCAGGCCCACCCGCAGCGCCATCGCCAGACCGTCCATGGTCTTATCCCCGGAAGGCGTGTGGTACTTGTACATCGAAGGCCCGCCACCGGTACCCATCATAACGGTTTTTGCCCGAACAAACCGGAATTTTCCCGTGCGCATGTCGATAAACAGCACACCGGCCAATGCCGCGCCGTCGGAGGTCGGGACCAGGCCCACCGCGCGGTGTTCCTGAAGCTTCTCAACCGAACGGCTCAGGACCTGTTCCATCAACCGGTTGATGATCTCGATCCCCGTCAGGTCCCCCTTGTGAACAGTGCGGTCAGCTGTTTGCCCGGCAAAAGCCTTCTGGTGCAGGGAGCCGTCGGGGTTGCGGTCAAAAAAGCAACCAATCTCATTTTCCAGCTCACGAATACGTACGACGGCCTGTTCACACAACTTCCACGCCATATCCTGATTGGGCAGCCACTTACCCCCCTGAATGGTATCCATAAAATGGCGCTCGACCGTGTCGCCGCCGCCAAGGGCGACGTTATAGCCGCCCTGCACCATACGCGTGCAGCCGCATTTACCGATCAACCCCTTGACGGCGATTGTGATTTTGGTGCCAGCAGGCGCGCTTTGTTGCGCGTGGAGAGCGGCAAACATCCCTGCCCCACCCGTGCCAAGGATCAGGATGTCAGTGTCATGGCGGTCAATATCAACTGTCCGGGGCATTGCTAAATCACCCGCAACAAGAAGAGGGTTGAGATCAGAAAGGCCACCGCGACAGCGCTTGCCGCAAGGGTTTTCTGACCGGCCGACCAAGGCAACCATTCCAGCGCCAACACCCGCAACCCGCCGAAGGCATGCACAGCCAGAAGGAAGACCAACCCAAATTCGGCCAGCTTCACGATCGGGTTCTCGGCCCAGTGCAGAAAGCTATCAAGCTGCTCGGGCTTGCTCAGGGCAAGGGACAGGACATAAAAATGCACGGGCAGGAACAGTGCCAAAGCAAGGCCGGAAAGCCTGTGCAGCATATAGGCAAGCCACAAAGTATGTGTGCGGTGCGGCCTGATCATAGCAGCGTAACGGCAATAACAGCACGCCCCCCCAGAAGTAAGAACAGCAGACCCGTAACACAGGTGAAGACCTCAAGCGCCATGCCGCTAATCTTCAGACTTTCGGCAACGATCACCCGCAACCCGATAGAAGCATGCGTTGAAACCGCAGCCACAAAGGTTCCGTAATACAAAAGCCACCACAGGCTGCCTTGCGTACGGCCGAGGATTTCTGCGGTCGATAGCCCGCCCTGCACCGCGTAGATCATCACCGCAATATGCCCCAATGTCAGTGGGGCCATAATCAGCGCAGTGATCCGCTGCAGCATATAGAGGCGCAGAGTGAGCATCCGTTACCTCCTGCGCGAAAAGAGTGATGCGGCACTTGCGCGTTTCAGCCCGGCAATTGCCATCATGGGGTCCAACCCGTTCGGGCAATGCAAGGTGCAGCTACCTTGCGAGTGGCAATTGTGGCAGCCACCCTTACCGGACACCGCCTCAAGAATCGCCTGTTTATCGGCGTTTTTCACGTCATTATAAACCGTCCATGCTCGCGTCAGGGCCGCCGGGCCAAGGTATTCGCAATTACCCGCAACCGTATCGCAAGCCGCGAAACAGACCGCGCAATTGATACATTCGATCCCGGCATTGGCATTGATCCGCGCCGCACCTGCCGGGTCAATCTGTTCAATCGGATCGGCCCGCGTTGTTGTCGGATGATGCACCCCCCCGGCTGCAACCCATTTGTTAAAAAAACCGTCCATATCCGTTGCTAGATCTTTGATGACAGGCAGATTGCGCAGCGGAGCCACTTCCAGCCGGTTGCCTTTCAGTACTTTCTTGACATGTGTGCGGCAGGTCCAGCGTGGCACGCCGTTCACCGTCATCGCACACGATCCGCACATACCAACGCGACAGGCATATCGGTATGTCAGCGTTGGATCCTCATTTTGCTGAATCCAGACTACGACATCAAGGATTGTCTGGTTTTCCTGAGCAGGCACCGAAAAGCGTTCGAACCTTCCCGATTGCCCGTCCCCGCGCCAAACCGAAACATCCATATATTTTTGTCCCGAAGACACCGACAGCTCCCAGAGGTCCAACTTTTTGGTTCAGTATTTTTTAGTTGGGATAACGGCTCACAAAAAGACATAAATATTATACTGTAATGTTAGCAATGCTTACGAACCGGCAGTTGCGGGCAATTCCCGGCTAAGCTGCGCCTTGATCAAGAAGCGTCAGGATTTCGGAACAATTTTCAACTTCGCCATCGCAGCAATCTGACAGCATGAAAGACAGCAGGGCGTTCATCGCCGCAAGATTGGCGGCATAGTGGATTTCACGCGATTTGCGGGTGGATGTTAAAAGCCCCGCCCTTCTTAATACAGCCAGATGCCCGGACAGGGTCGAGGGAACAATCTCCGCACGGCGGGCAATTTCGGTTGCGGTCAGCCCCTTCGGGCCGACCTTCACCAGCATACGGAAGATCGTCATGCGTGATGTCTGCGCAAGGGCACCAAAGGCTTCTATTGCTGTATCTTGGTTCATAATTCGTTACTAGCCGAATTATCAAATCTTGACAAGCTTTGACCGAATCCCCTATCAGCTTTGATAGTTCGGTAATTGCCGAATTACGAAAACCCTGAAGGGAGAGAACGTGAATTTCCTGAACACGAATGCGGCACCTGTTATGGATGCTCTTAAAGACCTCGACGCAGCACTGGACACACATTGCCCTTTTGACGCCAAAACTGACGAGTTGATGCGTTTTGCCCTTTCGATCAAAGCGCGTTCGGAACCCTGCGTGCGCAAGCATTTTCGTGGTTCACGCGCAGCCGGTGCAACCGATGCTGAAATCGGATATGTTTTTGCCCTGACCATGAGTGAGGCGGCGGGCGCGGATGATTGCTGGACACATTCGGTTATCAGTGATCTGGTTGACGGCGACGATGACGGCTCTTGTGGCTGTGGCTGAAACCGGGAAATTCAATCGTAGATCCACGCAAACAGCATAGAACCACCAAAGGTCCGACACATGAACGATGCCCCTGTACACGCCGAAGAGAAAATCGGGTTTTTTGAACGCTTTCTGACTGTCTGGATTGCCCTTGCGATTGTTGCGGGTGTCGCCATTGGTTTTATGGCGCCGGGACTGGTAAATGCCATTGCAGCAGCCGAAGTCGCATCGATCAACCTTGTGGTTGCAGTGCTGATCTGGGCCATGGTTTACCCCATGATGGTTGGGGTTGATTTTGGTGCCGTGGCCGGGGTCGCCCGCCAGCCCAAAGGCCTGATATTGACGCTTGTGGTCAATTGGCTGATCAAGCCCTTCACCATGGCGTTTCTGGCGGTATTGTTCTTTGATTATGTGTTCGCCCCGTTCCTTAAACCCGAAGACGCTGCACAATACACGGCAGGCCTGATCCTTTTAGGCGCGGCCCCCTGTACGGCGATGGTGTTCGTCTGGTCGCAACTAACGCGCGGAGATCCCACCTATACGCTGGTGCAGGTTTCGGTGAATGACCTGATCATGGTCGTGGCATTCGCCCCCATCGTCGCCTTCTTGCTGGGTGTGACCGAGATCGTGGTGCCGTGGGAAACTCTGGTACTGGCAACTGTGCTTTACGTGGTTTTGCCGTTAATCGCTGGCCTGATCACCCGGCGCGTGCTGGGGTCGCAAGAGGCAATTGACGCCTTCACCGCCAGGGTCAAACCCTGGTCGGCAATCAGCCTGATCGCCACTGTGGTGATCCTGTTTGGCCTTCAGGGAGAGGTCATCCTGGCCCGCCCTCTGGTCATTGCCCTGATCGCAGTGCCGATCCTGATCCAGAGTTACGGCATTTTCGCCATTGCTTACGGGGCCGCCTATGCGCTGAAGGTACCGCATCGCATTGCCGCACCTTGCGCCATGATCGGCACCTCAAATTTCTTTGAGCTTGCGGTGGCCGTCGCAATCAGCCTGTTTGGCCTGCATTCCGGCGCGGCGCTGGCCACGGTGGTTGGGGTGTTGGTTGAGGTGCCGGTGATGTTGTCACTCGTCGCCTTTGCCAACCGGACACGCACAAAATTTGCGGGGCGTGAAACTTGATCGTCATCCACCATAACCCCGCCTGCGGCACCTCGCGCAATGTGTTGGAGATCATCCGCAAATCGGGCGAGGAACCGGTGGTTATCGACTATCTGAGCGAAGGCTGGACCCGCCCGCAATTGATGGCCTTATTTGCCGCCGCAAATCTGACACCGCGTACAGCGTTGCGGGAAACGAAATCACCTGCGGCCGAGCTGGGCCTGCTTGAGGAAAACGTCAGCGACGAAGTCCTTCTGGACGCAATGCTGGAGCATCCGGTGCTTGTTAACCGCCCAATTGTGGCATCCCCCAAAGGAGTGCGCTTGTGTCGCCCCTCTGAGGCAGTGCTTGAACTTCTGGATAAGTGGCCCGAGGGCATGCTGACCAAGGAAGATGGTCAGGTCATACTGGATGCAGACGGCAAGCTGGTCCATCGGGGCGGCTAGCCTGATCCTGCGAAACAGGATGGATGGCATAAATGATCCGTGGCTAAAGCCTATCAGCGCCTATTTGAAATTGGCAGATTTGCCGCGTATTAAGGCATGACCATTCCGGCAAGTCTTGGGCTCCACCCGAAACCTTATCAGCTGCAGCCTTCCCGGTTTTCACACAACACCAAAGGTCGACACATGAAACGCTCCCGCATCAACCAGATCATGACCGAAGCTGACGAGATGATCCGTTCATTCGGTTTTACCCTGCCGCCCTTCGCTTATTGGAGTCCGGAAGAGTTTCGTGCGCGGGCCGTTGAAGCAAAACACGTTATCGACGCGCGCTGTGGCTGGGACATTACCGATTACGGCGATGGCCGGTTTGATGCGATGGGCCTGTTCCTGTTCACGCTGCGAAATGGTAGATTACAGGACCTGCAGAAGGGCACCGGAATGTGCTACGCTGAAAAGCTGCTGATCTCGCGGCAGGACCAGCTTTCACCGATGCACACGCATGTGATCAAGGCCGAGGATATCATTAACCGCGGCGGAGCCACACTGGTCGTCGAATTGTTCGGATCAGATGCCAATGGGCACTTTGCTGAAGATCAGGGCGGGGTGGTTTACTGCGATGGGATCCGGCGCGACTTTACCGCTGGAGAAAAGCTGCGCCTTTCCCCCGGTGAAAGCGTGACTCTGATGCCGGGAGACTGGCATGCATTCTGGGGCGAAGGTGGGGATGTTCTGATCGGCGAGGTTTCGACCGTCAACGATGACGAGACCGATAATATTTTTCGCGAACCAATCGGGCGCTTTGCCGAGGCCGAAGAAGACGAAGCCCCGAAACACCTATTGGTCAGTGATTACAAAAACTGGCTGGTGTGATCGGCATCAGGCCTGCACGGGACGGTGTGAGCGCAGGAGGGTGTTCCGGACCGCGCTAGTTTTACCGTTACACCAGCGCATCATTATGAAACTGCATCAAAAGAAGTCACAAAAGCGATCATTTCCGAACTTGCTTGGCGAATTTCCGTACACCACCGCCTTACATGCTCTGCAACTGGGAATGAGGACTGGACTTCGCATCGACCGCAAGCTTTTGTGGAAGATAAGAACATGGGTATAATAGAAATTGGCGCAGTTGTTCTGTGCGTCCGGCCTGTTCTCTTAAAAGCGTAGCTGCACGCCTAAAAGGAGAGATGAAATGGTGAAAAACGCAACCCGGCTGCTTCACCGGGATGATCCGACCAAGGACCCGCTCGTCGGGCATGTAAAGGTGACGCGGGAAGACTGGTTGAACGTCGCGCGGGATGTATTGGTCAGCGATGGAGTGGCCGAGGTAAAAGTGCTGGCATTGGGTGAGCGGCTTGAGGTTTCACGGTCAAGTTTTTATTGGTATTTCAAAAGCCGAAAGCACCTGTTAGAGGCGCTTTTGGACGATTGGGAAAAGTGCAATACTGATACCATCATCGCGCATTGTGAAAAGCCCGAGGATACAATCACACGAGCAGTCTGTAACTTTTTTCATTGCTTCCTCGACCCGGCTCTGTTTGACCGGGGGCTGGATTTCGCCGTGCGCGAATGGTCACGCAGGGACGGAAATGTACGCCAACAGATTGACCAGGCAGATGCCCGGCGGCTGAAGGCGGTCACGGCCATGTTCGAACGCCACGGTTACAGCGCTTATGACGCCGACATTCGTGCAAGGATTCTGTATTTCATGCCGCTCGGGTACCATGCACTTGAAGTGCACGAACCTATGCAAGAGCGCGTGGACCGGCTGGAAGGCTACTTGAAAGGCTTCACCGGCCAGGACCCGGACCCCGAAGATATTGTCCCCCTGCGCACCATCGCCCTGAATATCGAGGCAAAGTGATGCCGCGTTATTCTGCACTTAACCTTTTGCGCGAAGGGCTGCGTGGCCACAAAGGCTGGGGAAAGGCGTGGCGATCGCCTGCACCGAAATCCAGTTATGATGTCATCATTATCGGCGGCGGCGGGCACGGGCTGGCCACCGCTTATTACCTAGCCAAGAACCACAGCATCACCAATGTCGCGGTGCTGGAAAAGGGCTGGCTGGGCGGTGGGAATACCGGGCGTAACACCACCGTGATCCGCTCAAATTATTTCTATCCGGAAAGTGCCGAACTTTATGACTTTTCAGTCAGGCTTTACGAAAAACTGGCGCGGGAACTGAACTATAATATCATGTTCTCCCAGCGCGGCATGCTGGCGACAGCGCATTCCGAACCCGAAATGGAAATGGCGGCGCGTCAATTCAACGCCATGCGCCTTAATAGGGTCGACGCCGAACTTCTGGACCGTGATCAGGTGCGCAAGCTGGTACCATTGCTGAACTTCCGTACTGACGCGCGCTTTCCCATCCATGGCGGCATTTTCCAACCGCGTGCGGGCACTGGCCGCCACGACGCGGTGGCATGGGGCTATGCGCGTGCAGCCGATGCGCTGGGTGTGGACATCATTCAAAACTGCGAGGTGCTGGATTTCGTCACCGAGGGTGGGCGCTGCGTCGGGGTTCATACCTCAAAGGGCGAAATCCGTGCCGGTGTAACCGGAGCGGCCGTGGCCGGGCATTCCTCGGTTTTGGCAAAGATGGCTGGCTTTGATCTGCCCATCACCTCCTACACCTTGCAGGCATTCGTGTCGGAACCGCTTAAACCCGTGTTGGACACGGTCGTTCTGGCGCCCCCTTTAGGCACCTATGTCAGCCAGTCAGACAAAGGCGGGCTGGTAATCGGTGGTGGGCTGGACCGGGTTCCATCCTATGCCCAGCGCGGCAACCTACCGGCACAGGAGGCCGTGCTTGGCGGTCTGGCCGAAATGATGCCTGCGCTGGCCAAGGTGAAATTGTTACGCCAATGGGCCGGTATCGTTGATGTCACGCCGGATTCTTCCCCCATAATTGGCCCATCAGGGATCGAGGGGCTTTTTATCAACTGCGGCTGGGGCACCGGTGGGTTCAAAGCCATTCCCGCTGGCGGTTATCTGTTCGCCCATATTCTGGCAACCGGCCAGCATCACCGCATCAGCCGTCCGTTTGATCGGGACCGGTTTGTGACTGGGCATCTAGTTGACGAAGGTGCCGCGTCCGGCATCGCGCATTAGGAGGTCCCATGCAGATTTTCCCCTGTCCCTTTTGTGGCCCACGTGACGAGCGCGAGTTCCATTTTGCAGCTGAGGCCGGAAAAACGCGCCCCGATACAACCCGCACCATCGCCGCGCAGGACTGGTCAGGTTATCTTTACAGCCAGCGCAACGAAAAAGGTCCGGTGCGCGAGGTCTGGATGCACCTGACCTGTCGGGAATTGTTCCTGCTGGAGCGTGACAGCGATTCCATGGAAGTCATCGGTTCGACCCCATTCAGGGGGGGCAGCTAAATGACATCGCACCGGGTTGCAAAAGGAGGCTTGATCGACCGCAGCAAGGTGCTTGGATTTACCTTTGACGGGCGCCGGTTTCAGGGGGCGCAGGGGGACACGCTTGCCTCGGCGCTCTTGGCGAACAATGTGCGCATCATGGGCCGCAGTTTCAAATACCACCGGCCGCGCGGGCCTTGGGGGGCATGGGTGGATGACCCGAACGCAATCATGAATGTCACGTTGAACGGGCGTGAATTTCCAAACTGCCAGGCCACTACGACACCGCTGGAGGAAGGCATGATCGCATGCTCGGTCAATACCTATCCCTCGGCACAGTTTGACCTGAAGGGCGGACTTGACCTGTTTCACAGATGGTTAAGCGCAGGTTTCTATTACAAAACATTCATGTGGCCGCATTGGCATCTTTTTGAACCGGTCATCCGCAAGATGGCCGGGTTGGGCGCCGTCGGCCCTGACGTGTTTGAAGACTACGTGGCCGATCAACAACATGCCCAGTGCGAAACATTGGTTATCGGTGGTGGCGCCGCCGGGCTTGTGGCTGCCAGAAAAGCGGCCGAAGTGGGTCAGAACGTTGTTCTGGTCGACGACCACCCGCAACTTGGCGGCGGTTTGTTTCAACTGGGCGAGGTTGAAGGCGCTCCGGTCCAAAAATGGATCACTGCCCAGGTTGGCGCCATAAAGGATGCCGGGGCGCGCATTCTGACTTCAACCACTGCTTTTGGCATTTTCGACCACCGAATGGTCGGGCTGGTTGAAACCGGCACCTTTGGTACGCCGCCGCGGTTGTTGCGCATGCGGGCAGGCCGGATCATTCTGGCCACGGGGGCCATTGACCGCCCAATCACATTCGCAGGCAACGACCGTCCGGGGATCATGTCCTTGGACGGGGCCTGCGAGTATCTGGCCCGCTACGGTGTTCTTGTGGGGCAGGAAATTGCGGTTTTATCAAACAATTCCTTCGCCGGACCCGCCATACAGCTTTTAACGGATGCAGGAGCCAGGATTACGCAGCTTGACCCGTCGCAGGGCCACACACGCGTAATCGGGGCAAAGAAACTACGCGCGGTGGACCTTGGTGGTCAGCGATACCGGGTTGATGCAATCCTTGCCTCTGGCGGCATGACCCCCTTGGTGCATCTGTGGCGCCATGCCGGGGGCAAACTTGACTGGTGCGAACAACGGCAGGCCTACCTGCCCGGCTCCGGCCCTGAGGACATGCTTGCCGTCGGCGGTGCCAACGGTACTTTTGACCTTGAGGCCTCGCTTGCACAAGCGCGTGCTGCGGGGGCAGGTCAGAAAATGCCCAATGCAAAATCCACCTATCACCTTACACCGCTTTGGCCAGAACCCGGTTCAAAAGGGCGTCAATGGATTGATTTTCAACACGATGTAACCCTTAAAGACGTAGAGCTGGCGGCGCGCGAAAATTATGTCTCGGTCGAACATTTAAAGCGCTACACCACATTGGGTATGGCCTCGGATCAGGGCAAAACCTCAAACATGGCCGGGCTGGCAGCTATGGCAGCCATACAAGGCCAACCGATCCCCGAGGTTGGCACCACTACCTTCCGCCCACCTTTTGTGCCGGTCTCCATCGAGGCATTTCACGGCCATCACAGCAAACAACTTCGCCATCCACTCAAACGCCTGCCGCTGGAGACGCAACATCGCGCCGCCGACGCGGCCCTTGGGGAATATGGCGGCTGGCTGCGCCCCGGTTGGTACGGCAGCGGCAAACCCAAAGAACGCATCCACCAAGAGGTGCTGACAGCCCGGGGCACCGCCGGTATTTTTGACGGCTCACCGCTGGGTAAGATCGAAGTCATGGGTCCAGATGCCGAAACTTTCGTCAATTTCATCTACTACAACAATATGAAAACCCTGAAGCCGGGCCACATCCGTTATGGCTTCATGCTGACGGAAGGCGGGATCGTTTTTGACGACGGCGTTGTTACCCGGCTGGATCAGAACCGGTTTCTGATCT
>CAZJYZ010000067.1:0-2254 GCA_964550345.1 uncultured Aliiroseovarius sp.
CCGGTTGCCGAAGCGCATCTGGGCCGTCACGTGGCGGGACAGGAGCAAGATAGCGGCTCTATTCTGAACCATTACCGCGACGTCATTGCTTTTCGCAAAGCACATGAGGTGTTGCAGCGCGGCACCCATTCTGGCGTGCATAGTGAAAGTACGATTGTCTGGTTTGTACGGGGAGAGGGGCCCGGCGCGATCTTTTGCGCCTTCAACCTTTCCTCAGAACCGGGTCAGATACGCCCTCCACAGGGTAATTGGCAGAGGACGGGTAGCAAAATTGGTGCGGTGGCACCCGAGGCAGATGGCACGGTCAGGCTTGCGCCCTGGCAGGTCTGCCTGATGGAAAAAATGGCATGAAGGGGAGGGTATGATGGCGGATCTGAAACTTACAAATCTTGCGAAAACCTATGGCAAGGACATTGAAGTCTTAAAGGGCATCAATCTGGATATTGAAACCGGTGAGTTGATCGTTTTTGTCGGCCCATCCGGCTGCGGCAAGTCAACGCTTCTCAGGATGATAGCCGGGCTTGAAAGCATCACTGACGGGGTGCTGGAAATTGACAGGGTGGTCGTAAACGATGTGCCGCCCGCACAGCGCGGCATAGCCATGGTGTTCCAGTCCTACGCGCTTTATCCGCATATGACAGTCCGTGATAACATGTCATTTTCCCTTAAACTGGCAAAGAAAAGCGCCGCTGAAATCGAATCCGCAGTCAGCAAGGCCGCGAAGATCCTCCAGCTCGAGCCCTATCTCGACCGTCTGCCCAAGGCCTTGTCTGGTGGTCAGCGCCAGCGCGTCGCCATTGGGCGCTCGATCGTGCGAGACCCTAAAGTTTACCTTTTTGATGAACCCCTTTCGAACCTTGATGCCGCTTTGCGGGTGGCGACCCGGATCGAAATCGCGCAGCTAAAGGAAAGCATGCCGGAAAGCACCATGATCTACGTAACGCATGATCAGGTCGAAGCTATGACACTGGCCAGTCGCATCGTGGTGTTGGCTGATAAGGGCATCGCACAGGTGGGTTCGCCCCTGCAGTTATATGAGCGTCCCGAGAATGAGTTCGTGGCGCAATTCATCGGTTCGCCAGCCATGAACCTGCTACCCGGAACCATCACTGCCACCGGGGATCAGACTACAGTGGAACTTGAAGGCGGCGGGATTGTGGTTTCTGCGGCGCCCAGCAGGGCAGAACATAAGGGACAGAAGGTTAATATCGGCGTGCGCCCCGAAGATATGTTGCAGGCGGATGGCAAGGATTTCGTCTGTGAGGGGCGCGTGGACCTGACCGAGGCTTTGGGTGAGGTGACCTTGCTTTACTTTAAGCACAAGGATGATGAAGGCCCGATTATCGCTAAATTGCCGGGGATCCACAAAAACCTGCGTAACGAAGTTGTGCGCCTCAGGGCAGAGCCTGAAAAGGTACAGATTTTTCTAAACGGCACTTCGCTCTATTACCTTTGAACAAGCTGCCGGGAACCCGTGTCTGTAAGTTTCAGACACGTCGGGACCGTCTGAAAGTACAAAATTAAAAATGGCGGCACCCGGTTATATTCCAAGGTGCCGCCATTCAATTTTTAGGGCTTATGGCTTTTTCCAGGTGGTGAAGCCAATTTCAAGTGTCGTGCCGTCATACCCGTTGACGCGGAATTGAGATATCCGGCCAGCATTGGTTTTCGCGCACACATATGTGCCAATTGTCAGGGACGCAAACGGGATTGGGTTTGAGCTGAAGCTCGCACTGTTACACCCGCTATAGCCACGGTTCGATCCGTCACCCAGGGCGAGTTTTGCCCCGTTTCTTACTTCCAGACGGCGTACTGCTGCATTGATCGCGTGGTGCCAGATGTCCACACCCGCGCCACCGGTCGCTCCTGTGTCAAGATTGGCAGTAAAGCTGGATGGGATAGAGATCAGGCCAGATTTAAAGGTGCCGGGGATGACCGGAGGAAGCGGGATCGGAATGGGTGTTGGTATCGGTAGCGGA
This sequence comes from uncultured Aliiroseovarius sp., assembly GCA_964550345.1. Taxonomy (GTDB): domain Bacteria; phylum Pseudomonadota; class Alphaproteobacteria; order Rhodobacterales; family Rhodobacteraceae; genus JAAEUB01. The sequence goes on from CAZJYZ010000067.1 coordinate 1,980, forward strand.
ATAGGCACGATAACACCGGGTGTTCCTGGTGTATAAACCCGCAGAGAAGAGGCGCGGTTGTTGATCAATGCGCCAAGGACCGGGGCATTTGAGGTTATCGTCGCACAATACCCACCGAGGTTGTTGTTTACACACAGTTTGGCATTGACGTTGCCGTTAAGCCGAACCGAAGAGATGCGGTCGTTGAAGGTTGAGTTCAACGAGTTCAACTCACCCGGAGCGTAGCAGAAATGTGGGCCCTGGAAGTTGGCATCGCGATAAAAGCACGCTTCGTC
>CAZJYZ010000067.1:2264-14735 GCA_964550345.1 uncultured Aliiroseovarius sp.
GCGACGAAGACGCCCTTCTCGAGCAGGATGTCGTCGGCGGCGGCGGTGGTGGGGGGGGAGGTGTAGGTGTGCCGGGTGTCGGGCCGCAAATCAGCTCCAGCGTTGGTTGACCGCCGCCGCCAAGGGTAAGGCGAAGTTGGCAATCAGGCGTGCCGGAACCAGGCGGGGCGGGGGGTGGAACCGCTTGCAAATAATTTGAACTGACCCAGCCATTTGGCCCAGCCTGCTCGATATAACACCAGCCAGAGGCCTGGCATTCGGTGGTATTTACCAACTCCCCGGGGTCCAGCGTGTCAATCACACCAAAACTGGTACCGGGGCCAGTGCGTACATTTAATTGGACTGTGGCCGTTGCTTCAACTGCACTGGCAGCAAGTGACGACATCAATAGCATCGTACCCGCCGCGGCAGTTTTTATGAAATATGAGGCGATATTCATATTTTCCTCCAATGTTGGGGGCAGTGTTGAGGCCGCCGTCCCGTTACAATTATGACTCAACCGACACTCGCACGTAGTAGGTGGTGCTAAAATGTGCCAGATCAAGCTAGCATGGGAAATTTTTTACTCAAAACCGGGTGATAGGCAATAACATGCCGCTGTCATGGGTTAGCATGAGAGCCTGAAACTGCCTCGGGTGCAACAAGTAATCCAAACACTGAGGTGCCGGGCATTGCTTCCGGAGCCGAATATCATGCCGCTCCTTTCCAAGTTTGCAGACCAAAACGCGAAAAAAGCAAATTGCCTGCGGTAAATCGTATCATATGCCGCTGAATGGGGCCGAAATGCGAATTGGGCGGCGTCTTGCCTTGACTTTGCTTGTTAAAAGTGGAAGGGTGTATAGGAATGTACCTATATAGTAAGGTTTCTATCAAGATGGCCGGAACACCGGAATGCGCAATCGAGTCAATCGGTGAGATTTTCAAAGCGTTGTCAAATGAGCATCGCTTGCGGATCATGGGTTGGCTGATGAATCCGCGAGATTCTTTCCCCCCGCAACCGGGTGGAGACCCCTTGGACGAGGGCGTCTGTGTCGCCGCGTTGACAAAAAAGACCGGCCTGACCCAACCCAGTGTTACCAACCACATGCATTTGCTGCAGCAGGCAGGTTTGGTCAGCTCTCACCGGCGAAAGAACTGGGTGTTCTATAAACCTGAGCCTGATACCTTCCATCAGGTAATTGAGGCACTGAAAGTGTTGGCCAGTAAGGCGCCGGATCACCACAAACACTAGAGCGATCCACATTTTCGCCCCTGCATTTGCGATATACCAAACAGAACGCGTATTTGATTTCAGTTGTGCGGCATACGGTGGCGCGCTTCAAACCGTTCTTTTTCGGATTGTGAGGGCGCTTGCCCCGTAAAGACCTCCACATAATCAGGCATGCGCGCGATACGGTCCTGCCAGCTTTCTGAAACCTGCATCGAGATGTATCCGATCTGGGTGTAAATTACAGTTTTGCTGCGCACCTGTGCCTGCGCGTCGTTGTACCCAAAACGTTGGAACATCGCGCGCACGGCGTCACAACGCCGTTTGTCTGCCCTATCTAGACGGCCCTGTAGCGCCGGGTCGTTCCGGGCCCAGTTCCGGATTGCCAGATCTAGCGGCGCGTCGAACAGGGTGTCATCAAGCCAGCAATCGAACAGGTTGAACATGGCCTCGCAAATCCCATCCGCATAGGCTTCGGTGCGGGCGATAAGATTGCCAGTGTTTTTGACCTCCCAGCGCAATATCATGGCTTCTAAAAGGGCATCCCGATCTTTGAAATGCCAATAAAACCCTGTGCGTGTCAGACCCAGGCTTTTGGCAAGCGGCATTACCTTCACGGCCTCGACGCCACTTTCCGTCAATACTTCATAAGCGGCATCTAGCCAGATATCTTCAGACCCGCGGGGTCGGGCGTTGTTTGATCCATCCATGGGGGCAAAATACAAATCTTGACAGGTGTGTCAACTTAGAGAACATATATGTCAGTTATACGACTCGCGGGGAGAGAGCGATGGGCGGCGGGATGGCATCAGAACGCAGGGCGCGCAGGCGAAGTGGCGGCGGGCGGAGCCTTCGAACAACTGAGCCTGGCCATAACCCTCATCTGGAAGTTCCCTTCATTTCCCGCGCCATTCCCACCTTTGATATTCTGAGCGATGAGAGCCTCGAGCAAATCGAAGTGACCGCCGAGCGTATAATGAGCGAAATTGGAATTGAGTTTCGCGATGATCCCGAAGCTGTAGCTCTGTTTCGGGCTGCTGGTGGCGAGGTGACCGGACTTACGTCTGATAGCTGGAATATCAAGTTTGCCCCCGGCATGATCCGCAAAATTCTAAAAACGGCACCGGCGCGTTTTACACAGCATGCACGCAACCCGAAAAACACCGTCGAGATCGGCGGTGACGCGGTTGTGTTTGCGCCTTCATACGGCTCGGCCTTTGTCATGGACCTTGATAAAGGCCGTCGCTATGGCACGATCGAAGATTTTCGCAATCTGGTCAAATTGGGACAATCCTCACCCTGGCTACACCATTCGGGTGGCACCATTTGTGAACCAACGGATGTCGCGGTCAACAAGCGCCATCTGGATATGGTTTACAGCCACATCAAATACTCCGATCGGGCATTTCTGGGGTCTATCACCGCACCGGAAAGGGCAGAAGATTCGATTGAAATGGCCCGCATCTTGTTTGGTGCTGACTTTGTTGACCAACACTGTGTCATCATGGGTAATTTCAACACAACCTCACCCTTGGTTCTTGATGGTGTGACAACGGCCGGAATTCGCGCTTATGCAGCAGCAAATCAGGGCTCAATTCACCTACCGTTCCTGCTGGGCGGCGCGGTGTCCCCCCTGACCATGGCCGGTTCGGTGGCGCAATGTCTGGCCGAGAGCATGGTTTCCTGTGCCCTGACTCAACTGGTACGCCCCGGCGCGCCTGCTATTCTGGCTTCATTCCTGAGTTCGATGGACCTGCGCTCGGGCTCGCCCACTTTCGGCACACCCGAGCCTGCGTTGGGCTCGCTCGTCATGGGGCAGCTAGCCCGGCGCCTGAAACTGCCACTGCGCTGCGCGGGTAACTTTTCAACCTCAAAACTGCCTGATGCACAGGCCATGCAGCAAAGCATGATGTCGATGATGTCCGCCGTCCAATGCGGTGCCAATTACCTGCTACATTCGGCGGGATTTCTCGATGGCCTTCTGGCCATGTCCTACGAGAAATTCGTGCTGGACACGGACCTGTGTGGCGCTTTGCACGCTTATCTGAACGGCGTTAAGGTGGATGATGACACTTTGGGATTTGACGCTTTGGCTGAATTGGGTCCGGGTGAACATTTATTCTCAACCGAACACACACTGCGCCACTATAAAACCGCCTATTATGAAAGCGCCCTGGATGACAACCAACCATGGGAAAGCTGGGATGAACAGGGCGAGGTTGACATGGCCACCCGCGCCAATGCCCGCTGGAAGAAAGTGTTGAATGACTACGAGGCGCCGCCGTTGGATGTGGCTATTGACGAGGCGCTTTTGGATTTCATCGCAAAGAAAAAGGCGTCTCAGCCCGACGCCTGGTATTGAGGTAATCCCATGTCCAAAGACCCGCTCCTGCAACCTTTTCAGCTTAAACACCTGACGCTGAAAAACCGAATCATGACAACCTCTCATGAACCGGCCTATCCCGAAGATGGCATGCCCAAGGAACGATATGCGGCCTACCACGCGGAACGGGCCAAGGCGGGTGTCGCACTGGCCATGACAGCCGGATCGGCCGCGGTCAGCAAAGACAGTCCTCCGGTGTTTAATAACATCCTTGCCTACCGTGACGACGTGGTGCCATGGGTTCAGCAGCTGACAGATGGCTGTCACGAACATGGCTGTGCAGTAATGATTCAGCTTACCCATCTTGGGCGGCGTACCGGGTGGAATAAGGGCGATTGGCTGCCGTCAATCTCATCAACAAAACACCGTGAACCTGCGCACCGCGCCTTCCCCAAACTGGCAGAAGACTGGGACATTGAACGTATTATCAACGATTTTGCCGATGCTGCCGAACGTATGCAGGCAGGTGGCATGGATGGGATCGAGCTACAGGTTTACGGTCATCTGCTCGATCAGTTCTGGTCGCCTCTGACCAATGATCTTGTTGGACCTTATGGCGCGGATACGCTGGAAAACCGTCTGCGTTTTCCAATGGATGTGCTGGATGCGATCCGAAAACGCGTTGGCGCCGAGTTTATTGTCGGCTTTCGCTACACGGCGGATGAGGCGCAAAAGGGTGGTATCACTGCCGATGAAGGTATCGAAATTTCCAAACGCCTAGCCGCGAACGGCAAGCTTGATTTCCTCAATGTGATCCGGGGGCGTATCCACACTGATCCGGCAATGACCGATGTGATCCCGGTGCAGGGCATGGCGAACGCACCGCATCTTGATTTTGCGGGTGAAGTGAAGAAGGCGACCGGTATGCCCACCTTCCATGCCTCCAAGATCCCCGACGTGGCAACTGCTCGCCACGCAGTGGCCGAAGGGCTGCTGGATATGGTGGGCATGACCCGCGCCCACATGGCCGACCCGCATATTGTGCGCAAGATAGAAGAGGGGCGCGAAGAGGATATCCGCCCCTGCGTCGGTGCCACTTATTGTCTGGATCGGATCTATCAGGCGGGCGATGCGCTTTGTATGCATAACGCCGCCACGGGGCGTGAACTGACCATGCCCCACGATATCCCCCCGGCTGACAAGAAAAAGAAGGTTGTTATCATTGGCGCAGGCCCCGGTGGGTTGGAGGCAGCTCGGGTCGCCGCCGAACGCGGCCATGAAGTTACAGTATTTGAAGCGGCCGCTGACCCCGGTGGACAGGTGCGTTTGACCGCCCAAAGCCCGCGTCGGCGCGAAATGATGTCGATCATAGACTGGCGCATGGCGCAATGTGCGGCGCGCGACGTGGCGTTTCACTTCAATAGCTGGGCTGATGCCGGAGACGTCACAGCCCTGAGCCCCGATGTTGTGATTGTCGCCACGGGTGGCCTGCCCAATACTGAATTATTTGAACAAAACGGCGAAGCCGCAAACGTGGTTTCCGCCTGGGACATCATCTCGGGCGACGTTAAACCGGCGGAAAACGTGCTGATCTACGATGAAAGTGGCGACCATCCCGGCCTGCAAGCCGCCGAGATTGCCGCCGAAGCAGGCTCCAAAGTTGAGATCATGACGCCGGATCGCGTCTTTGCCCCGGATATCATGGCGATGAATTTGGTGCCATACATGCGCGCCTTGCAGGACAAGGACGTGACTTTCACGGTGACGCGTCGATTGTTGAAAGTCGAACGGGCCGGAAACAAGCTGTCGGCCACAATCGGTACAGATTACAGTGACCACACCCACAGCGCCGAATATGATCAGGTGGTGGTAAACTACGGAACGTTACCGCTGGATGACCTCTATTTTGACCTGAAGGAGCTGTCTTCAAACGTTGGTGCGGTAGATCATGACGCGCTCATCGAAGGCCGCCCCCAGACCATCATCCGCAATGCAGCAGGGGCGTTCCAGTTGTTCCGGATCGGGGACGCGGTCAGCGCGCGCAACGTCCACGCTGCTATCTATGACGCGCTTCGCCTTCTGAAAGACATCTGATGCAACCGGGTCAGGTCACCCACATCGTATCCGCCCATGCGGAAGGTGAAGTTGGGGACGTGATCATCAAGGGCGTCGCACCGCCCCCCGGCGCGACCCTGTGGGAGCAAAGCCGCTGGATTGCGCAAGATCAGACCTTGCGCAATTTTGTTCTGAATGAACCTCGGGGTGGTGTGTTCAGGCATGTGAACCTGCTGGTTCCGCCAATACACCCGCAGGCCGACGCGGCATTTATCATCATGGAGCCGGAAGACACACCGCCCATGTCCGGTTCTAATTCGATCTGCGTTGCAACGGTTTTGTTGAATGAAGGCCTGTTGCCTATGCACGAGCCGGTGACCGAGCTGACCCTCGAAGCCCCGGGCGGATTGGTGCAGGTCCGGGCGGAATGCGAAAACGGCAAAGCAAAGCGCATTACAATTCAAAACCTGCCCTCATTTGCTGCCTGGCTGGATGCCAATCTTGAGGTTGAGGGCCTTGGCACCCTCACCGTCGACACGGCCTTCGGGGGCGATAGTTTCGTTATCGTTGATGCGCAGGCTTTAGGGTTTGGCATCACGCCTGATGAAGCTGCTGATCTGGCACAGCTCGGGGTGTTGATAACCGATGCCGCGAATGATCAACTAGGTTTTTCACATCCGACTTTGCCTGACTGGAGGCATATCAGTTTTTGCAATTTTGCAGGCCCGGTTGTGCAGGGTGAAACCCGGTCTGCTGTAGCGATCAAACCAGGAAAAGTCGACCGCTCGCCGACTGGAACGGGCGTTTCGGCCCGTATGGCGGTGTTGGCGGCCCGCGGTGAAGTGGCGCTCGGGGATACGCTTCTCACCCGTTCGATCATTGACGGACAATTCACCGGACGTATCGCTGGGGTTACGACACTGAATGGTACCCCTGCGATCATTCCAGAAATCTCCGGGCGTTCATGGATCATCGGGGCCCAGCAATACATGCTCGACCCTGATGACCCATGGCCCGGCGGCTATCGCCTGTCGGATACTTGGGGGACGTCACGAGGTAAGCCATGAAATTCAAGCATATTCTCAACCCTGTCCAACTGCGCCACAAGACTTTGAAAAACCGGATTGTTTTTGGGGCGCATACAACCAATATGGCCAAGGATGGTCTGCCCGGGGATCAGCACCTCGCCTATTATGCCGAGCGCGCAATGGGCGGGGCAGCGATGATCGTGGTTGAACCGATGCCGGTTCATGCGGCGGCGGTGCTGACGCGCGGAAACTTTCGCCATTCAAGCGACGATGTGATACCTCATTTTCGCCGCATCACCGATGCCTGCCACGCCCATGGAACGGTGATGATCCAACAGCTTTACCATGTCGGCGCGCACGGCGACTGGGACAATAGCTGGCATGCCAATTGGTCACCTTCTGGTGGCCCAAGCTATCACGACAATGACGGCAGCCATGCGATGAGTGTGGCCGAAATAGAAGAAACCATAGATAGTTTCGTGCAGGCCGCTATTCGGTGTCAGAAGTCCGGGTTTGACGGGGTGGAGGTTTGGGCGGCCTATCATTGCCTGTTGGACCAGTTCTGGACGCCGTTTTCCAACCAACGCACGGATAAATGGGGCGGCAGCTTAGAGAACCGCACCCGGCTTAGCCGCGAGATATTACAGCGTATCCGTGCGGCTTGCGGCGAAGACTTTATCATTGGCCTGTCGGTCAATGATGGTTCGGACGTTGAGGCCGCGCTTTCACGCGAAGATACTGCCGAGATTGTTGCCTTGCACGACGCCGAAGGGCTGATGGATTATGTCACCGGCGGCACAGGCAGCTACTTTGATTTTGTCAAAATCATCCCCTCGTTTCAGCATGGCGAAAAGCTGGGCGCAGATCTAGCGACCCGTCTGAAAGGGGTGGTGAAAAACGCACTGGTTACGGCTGAAAGCCATATTCGCACCCCGGAGAACGCCAATACAATGTTAGGGGCGGGTGAGGCCGATCTGGTCTCGATTGTACGCGGTCAGATAGCTGACCCACATCTTGTCACAAAGGCGAAAGCGGGGCGGCCAGAGGATATCAGGGGCTGCCTGTCCTGCAATCAGCAATGTTGGGGCCGACGCGGCCGCGACTACTGGATATCTTGCCTGATCAATCCGTCGGTCGGGCACGAACATGTTTGGGGCGGTGACCGGTTCTCGGCTGCACCTAACCCTCAAACCATTCTGGTGGTCGGTGCCGGTCCCGCCGGACTTGAGGCCGCGCGTGTTGCGGCGGAACGTGGTCACAAGGTCATACTTGCTGAGGCATCCTCCGATGCGGGTGGGCAATTTCGGCTGGCGGGGCTTCAGCCCCGGCGTGCCCAGATCACTGACTTGATAGGCTGGTATCAGAGCCAGCTTGAAGGGCTCGCCGTTGATATTCGCTACAATACCTATCTGGATGCCGACGATATTGCGGCGCTCAAGGCAGACAAGGTGTTGTTGGCCACTGGTTCTCTGCCTGCTGAGACCGGATTTCAGAAGGCGTTACCCCATGTAAGAACGCTTCCGGGCATGAACAAAGGCGGCGTGTGGTCGGTCGAGGATGTCATGGGCAACGCCGCCCGTTTAGGGGATGAGGTGATCGTGCTCGATGAAGGTGGCAACTGGCGCGGCATCGGCACGGCTTGGAAACTGGCCGAGGATGGCCATCGTGTCACCATCGTGACACCGGATGCCATGGTGGCTAAAGAGCTTCAGCGCTCCGCCGCTGACATACCGGCAAGGCGCTCTCTGGCCCAGCTCGGCGTCAGTTTTGTTACGGAAAGTGCCGTTAGCTTGTGGTCCGGGACCGGCGCGCAAGTCCTTTCGTTACTCACCGGAGAAACCCAGACCATCGCTGCAAAATCATTGGTTCTGGCAACTGGCAATAAGGCTGACATGCAGTTGGTTGAAGACCTGATGCATAATGGTCAAATGCCAATTCTGATCGGTGACGCCCTTGCCCCACGAAATGCAGCGGCGGCAATCCACGAAGGGCGAAAAATGGCCCTACACCTCTGATCCGCCGTTTTCTTGCCTGCTCCGTCCGGCGCTCGCCATCAGGATGCCAGAAATTACGACCACGGCAATCCCGGCCCATGCAATGGCGTTAGCTTTGGAGCCCCAAAGCAAAAATGCCCAAAGACTGGCGAAAATCAAAAAAGAATACTCAAATACCGCGACAAGGGCAGAATTACCGATCCGGTAAGCCTGTGTAATAAGCGAAACGGCAATCACCGCACCCACGGCCTGAAACAGGGTTAACCAAAAGAAACGCGGAGTTGGCGTTGTCCAAGGCGTGTTGACAAAGCTTTCTCCGGGCCAAATGGAAACCCATATTAACATTATCAGACCTGAAAATCCGATGGTCAGGAAAATTCCAAGTGTCAGTACCAAAGGGCTTTCCCCTGCACACCAATGGCGGGTCAGCATCATGCCTAAGCCATAAAAGAGACCAGCAGCCAGTGGCAGCAAGGATAGAAAAGTAAGGTTACCGAGCGTTGGTTGCAGTAGCATTAGGGCACCGGCGAACCCCAGACAGACAGCGAAGGCACCCAGGGCACCTATGCGCTGCTTAAATAAAACTACGGACAAGATAGCGACCCAAAGGGGCGCGCTGAATAATCCGGCGGCAGCCTGCGCAACTGAAAGCGTGCCAAGAGAGGCGAAATAAATTAAAAGGCCTACGGATACGATCAAACTGCGCCAAACAAGACGTGGCAGGTTCCCTATGCGAAATGGCTTACCCAAAATCCAGGCAGCACCCAGCAGCAGCGGAACCGCAAACAAGGTGCGAAACACTTGAAATTGCCACAGACCTGCCTCCTGACTGATAGCTGCAACAAAATTGTCGATGAAGCTCAGAATGGCTGAGGCCACAACGGCCAATCCGACAGCTGTGATGTTTTGAGATGGGCTCATGGCTTCACATCCGTTTCCTCTGTGCGATGAGGGTAACATTGAAGGTGATGATATGCGCAAGATCCATGGTTTCTCCCAAGTTTACTCCGTTTCAGGAGCGTTGTAGGCATGGGGCAAGTCAAGCTCTTTGGCTATCAATGCGCAAATTGATTTGCAGTTTGAGTTTGTTGGCACGTTGACGGGTTCTGCGCTGGTTTCTGCCTGTGCGGGCGCTCGGTACTGCGTGCTAAACGGGCCCCGCTTGTCAGCGAATTAACTAAGGCATGTGAATGGGTGGCCTCCTGCGCGCCCCGGAAACTGCGTTGCCAACAATGGCCGCCAGCAGCACCGCCCCACCGACAAGGGTGTTGAACGAAGCAGCCTCGCCAAGAAGAAGCCAAACCCAAACCGGGCCCAGGACGACCTCGGACATGGATAGTAAAGTCAGTTCCACCGCCGGTACGGTCCGGGATCCAAGCGTATAAAGCAGCAGGCCCATGCCCACCTGACCAACACCCATTGCCAGGGCAATAGCCGTATCTGATGGGGATAGTACCAATGGCAAACCGGTCAGAATGCAGATCGCCGCGGTAATGACGATGGCACTTAGGCCTGACAAAAATACTGCAGGCAACATGTCAGAGGTTTTCCCCCAGCGTAAAGTGATGGTAAACACCGCAAACCCTAATGCGGATATAAGCGCGGCCAGATTGCCCTCAAATGTGCCGCCACCGGTTTTGTCCATGACCATCACCAATATTCCAACAAACCCGATGCCCATGGCTATCCAGGTTGCCCGCCGCACCTTTTCGCCCAGAAAGGCCCGGCCAAGCAAAGCGGCCGCAAATGGTGCGCTGGCAAAAAGCAACATGGCATTTGCAACGGAAATACGCTGGATCGCGTAAATCCCACCGGAATAGGCAAGAACCAGACCTAACGCTCCGATTACACCGGGCAAGCCCGTACGATGTGCCAGAACAAACGGGTTTTCGCCACTCCTGACACGAATGACGAGGTATAGGAAAAGTGTCAGGCTGGTTGAGCGATACAGGAGGATCTGCCAAACCTCGGCATGTTCGATCATCCGAATGCCAAGCCCGATCGTAGACCACAGGACCCCGGCCAGAAAAACCAGCAGCATGCCTGATTTTTGGTTCATTTCCACGGGGGCCTTCCTGTTGGCAAACTCTTCCTTTCAAAGTCCATGTTGATGGAATGCGTTGCTGCTCTTGCAGCGACATTGGTAGGTCGTGTTCCACGAAATCTTCACATGCTTAATGGCATGACGATACCCTACAATGCCTTGTCATATCTACGTGTCGTGGCTGATTGCTCGGTATCACCGCAAGTCACTACGCAAAATACAGCAGATATCCGCCTTCAAGGCTTCCGCGTACTTGAGTGGTGGGACGCTTGTCGTATCATGACAGCAGTTAATCATTACTTGCTGTGCAGGAGCCCGCCTATGCTACGACTGGTTTTGTTTTTTGCCCTTCTTCTGGGGGGCGTGACTGGCCCGGTTATGGCGCAGGACAGGGCGGCAGTTGAGCGTCAGTTCCAGACCTGGCTAAAGGAGGTTGTCAGGCCACGGGCCACAGAGCAGGGGGTTTCCAGCCAGATTTTCGAAGGTGCTTTTGCCAATGTCACGCTGGACTGGGACTTGCCCGCATTAGTTTTGCCGGGAATGGAGACGGAGACATCCCAGGAAAACAGGCAGACCGAGTTCAGAGCCCCGGCTAATTATTTCCGCCGGGGGGGGCTGGAAGGATCGGCTGCGATAGGCAGGCAAATTGCGTCACGTCACGCCGATACTCTGACAGCGGTCGAAGAAATATCTGGTGTTCCGGGGCGCATCATTCTGGCCATTTGGGCGCGTGAAAGCGGATATGGGCGTGTTGCTATCTCACATAACGCATTCAGAGTCTTAGGGACGAGGGCATTTGCCAGCAGGGGCGATTACCTGACCCGCGAATTAATTGCAGCGTTGAAAATTGCCGAGGCAGGCCATGTGCCGCTTTCTGAAATGAAAAGCAGCTGGGCTGGCGCATTGGGACAGCCGCAGTTTATGCCTGCAAGCTTTCTGGCCTATGCCGCGGACGGGGATGGCGACGGACATGCAGATATCTGGCGCTCAGATGCAGACACAATGGCATCAATTGCCAATTTCCTGGCAGTTCATGGTTGGATTCCAGATCGAGATTGGGGTTTCGAGGTGCGCGTGCCTCAAACAATGTCCTGTGCGCTGGAAGGGCAGGATCAGGGGCGCAGTATCGCTGAATGGGAAGCGATGGGGATCACGCGCATTTCGGGCAGACCATTCCCCGAGCATGAACGACAGGGCGAGAGTTTTCTGTTGATGCCAGCCGGACGGCATGGTCCGGCTTTCCTTGTCACACCAAATTTTTATGTGCTGAAACGATACAACCGTAGCGACCTCTATGCGCTTTATGTGGGCAATTTGGGAGACCGCATCCAATATGGCATGGGTGATTTTTCGGCAAGCTGGGGGGAGCGGGGTAAGCTTTACCGGTCGGATATAGCTGCCATGCAAAGAGGGTTGGAGGCTTTGGGGCATGATGTCGGCGGATCCGATGGGTTGCCCGGTTTTAAAACCCGCCGGTCAATTGGGCGCTGGCAGGAAGAAATGGATCACCCCGCAACCTGTTTCCCTGATGGCTGGATGAAAGGCGCGCTGGGGGGGTGAGGAGTGCCGCCTGTCGCCCACAGGAATACGCACAAGCGGACTGACATATTTGCCCTCTTTAGTGGTGGATTGGATAGAGCCAAACAAGCCGCGTAGGGAAGTTCAGGTAATGGGTGAAGCTCCATCAATCCGGTTTTTCTGAGCCCGAATTGCGTAGTTTAACAAGGCCCTTGCCAAGGCACTCCACTCAAAATCCAATCTCAGTTACCGGAATACCGGAATACCGGAATACCGGAATACCGGATATTCTTGGAACAGTA
>CAZJYZ010000068.1:0-12801 GCA_964550345.1 uncultured Aliiroseovarius sp.
AGCCTCGGTTAGCGAAAAACGCTCAGCTCTCCAGAAAACCCTGACTACGGACAATGTCAGCTTTGGATCCAATGTGGTCATCTGCTCAACGCCGCGGGCCGGCCGGAGTGTGCCTTTTTCATCAGTCATATGAGTGCTACAAGGTCGGCTGGTTTTCCGCCACCGGCCGGTCAATCTGGTTCTTTGATACAGTAATAGGAATAAACACCGTTCTTTTTGTCTGCCTTGGTAAAGAGCTTGGACTTCAAAATCTTTGTCGGCACTCCGGCCGTTGTCGGAAATAACCAAACCGCCAGCGTGCCTCCAGTTTTAAGAATCCTGTGCATTTCCGGGAGCAGCTTTTTGAGCGGAAGGGTGGGGAAAGGCACCACACCTAACAGCAAGATCATATCTACGCTATTGTCACTCAATCCTGTATTCAGGGCATCGCGAGTTAAAACGTTAACATTTTTTAATCCGGCTTTTTCAACCTTGTCCTCAACCGTTCGAACAAAATCAGTAAGTGGTTCAATGGCGATAAGGTGGCCGCTCTCTCCGATCATCTCGGCGGCATCCAACGTGAAAAACCCTGGGCCACAACCAACCTCGACAACGGTTTGCCCCGCTAAAATATTGGTTCCTTCAAGAATCCTTCTTGGGTTCTGGAGCCAGCGTCGCAAACGGCTTCCCATGGCCAGCCCTCCCAGTCCGGCAAGGAAATTCATTGTCCGAGATTTCCCAGCTTCAGTGAATCCATTTTCTCTCTTCTTTCACAAAATTGAAGCAGTATTTTTTCGCCTTGTTGCAACAACACATTCAAAACTAGTACTTCTTGCTATTTCGGGTCAAAACTGGATTGTCCGAATAAACCTAACGGTAGGATTGCCCGCCTAGTCGCCATTCGGTCATGTTGCTATCCGAGTGCTTTTACCCCTCCATTGCCTCCAACTCGTCAATAAAGCCCGAGATCATCGCCAGCCCCTTGTCCCAGAATTTCGGGTCAGACGCATCCAGTCCAAACGGCGCCAGCAATTCCTTGTGATGCATGGAGCCACCTGCCTTCAGCATCTCAAAGTATTTCGCCTGAAAGTCACCGTCACCTTCTTCGTAGACCGCATAAAGCGCGTTTACCAACCCGTCGCCAAAGGCGTAGGCGTAGACGTAGAACGGCGAATGCACGAAATGCGGGATATAGGCCCAGAAGGCTTCATAACCATCCATAAAATTAAACGCCGGCCCAAGGCTTTCGCCCTGTACTGACATCCATAATTCACCAATATCTTCGGGGGTTAACTCGCCACCTGCACGTGCTGCATGAAGTTTGCACTCGAAGTCATAAAACGCGATCTGACGCACCACGGTGTTGATCATGTCTTCGACCTTGCCTGCCAGCAATACCCTACGTTGCTCGGGGTCGGTGGCTTCGTCCAGCAATTTGCGGAAGGTCAGCATTTCACCGAATACGCTGGCAGTCTCGGCCAAAGTCAGAGGGGTTTGCGACAGCATCTCACCCTGATCTGCCGCCAGTACCTGATGCACGCCGTGGCCCAGCTCATGCGCCAAAGTCATAACGTCACGCGGTTTGCCCAGATAGTTCAGCATCACGTAAGGATGCACGTCGGTCACGGTAGGATGGGCAAAGGCACCGGGGGCCTTGCCCGGTTTCACACCGGCATCGATCCAGCCTTTGTCAAAGAACGGTTCGGCAATACGCGCCATTTCCGGGTCAAACGCGCTGTAGGCGTCCAGAACGATGCTGCGCGCCTTGTCCCATGGCACGGTCGAGGTGTCTTCCATCGGCAGGGGGGCATTGCGGTCCCAGACCTCCAGCTTATCGAGCCCCAGCCATTTGCGTTTCAGCTCGTAATAGCGGTGCGAAAGCTGCGGATAGGCGGCAACCACCGCGTTCCTGAGCGCCTCGACCACTTCGGGTTCCACATGGTTGGCCAGATGGCGGCCAGTTTGCGGTGTTGGCATCTTGCGCCAGCGGTCTTCGACCTCTTTTTCCTTGGCCAATGTGTTGTGAACACGGGCAAAGAGCTTGGCATTTTCGCCAAAAACCCGCGCCAATTCACGCGCGGCAGCCTCACGCGGGGCCCGCTCAGGCTCGGTAAGCAGGTTCAGGGTCGCCTCAAGGTTCAGTTCCTCGCCATCAACCTCAAACATCAGCCCGGCAATGGTCTCATCAAACAGCTTGTTCCACGCGGCCGCGCCGACGCTGGACTGATCATGCAAGAACCTCTCCAACTCGTCAGACAATTGATGCGGGCGCATGGCGCGCAGGCGTTCAAACACCGGCTTATAACGGGCAAGGGCCGCATTATCCGCGAACAGGGCTTCCAGCGCGTCGTCATCAATGCGGTTAACCTCGAGCGAGAAAAACACCAGCGGCGCGGTGTAGTCGGTTATTTTTTCCTGGTTGTTTTGCAGAAACTGGGCGCGTTCGCCATCTGTGGTCTGCTGGTAATAGCGCAGCCCGGCATAGGACATGATGCGCCCGCCCGTGGTTTCGATGGCCTCGTATTCTTCTACGCATTTCAACAGGCCCGCCGCATCCAGCGCCGCCAATTTGCCTTCGTATTTCCCCGCGAAATCGCTACAGGCACCTTCGAGCCAGCTAAGGTCCGTGGCCAGTTCCGGGGCGTCCGGGGCTTTGTAGAGGTCGCTCAGGTCCCAATCGGGCAGGGTGCCGAGGGAATTGTCGCCCTTCTGGCCATCAGCGTGAAAAACAGGGGTGGAAGAGGGGATGCGCATCATAAGCCTCACGGTTTGAATTTCGCGCGACACTGGCCCATTGCGACGACTGGTGCAAGGGTGTGCGTGGGCCGAACATATCTTCTTCCCACGAAGGTGTCGTTGCTAGAGAAGCATAGAAATGGGATATGGTGTCGCCGATGAATTTGCCACTTGTAGTCATGCGGTTTTGCCCGTTACCGTCAAAATCGCAATATGACTGATGCAGCAAGAGACATGCCCAGCCAAAGTTCCAAGCCGCCGGGCGAGATTCTTTTGCGGAACTCAAATTCCGGTTTTTCAAAATTCAGGAGCGTCGCAATCTCACGCGCCGCTCCAAAATTTAAGTAGATCAGAACTGCCAGCCCGCACGAATTTCGACTGATTGAGTGGTAATATTGCCTGTACGTGCTGGGTCGTCGCGTCGCGGACCTGTCATATCGCGCAGCAGATACTCGGCCCCAATAAACAGATTGTCGCCGATCAGATAGGATGCACCGATGCCGTAATTTAGGCCAACAGTGTCATATATAAGCCCGATGGCATTGTCCAAAGACAGGGACGAGCCACCGGCAAAACCGTAAACCAGTGCGGAACCCATCGAGTATCCAATGCGGGCTTTCAGATCAACCGCGGGAGAGGTGAAAACCGCAGCGGGAAAGCCGGTAACCGCCCCGCTTGCTGTTGTGATAGCCAACTCGCCACCGTAAACTAGCGCGCCGTTCTGGATATTATATCCGGCAAAAGCACCGTAATTCGTCGTCGGGTCAAAAACTCGGCTGACCACGAATGCGTTGTTGTTATAGAAGTCGACCCCACCCGTATCAAAGCTAGCTTGTGCGCCAGCATAAAAACCTGACCAGTCGGGCTGAGCAACGGGCTCTGGTGGCGGGGGCGAAACTGTTGGAGCTGTCAGGTTTCCGGCGGCGGCAGTGATTGGCAAAGCGACAATAGCTGCAGCGGCTAAAGAAGTCTTTTTCACGGGCTTTCCTATATATAAAATGTCTAAATGTGTGTAGTAGCTAGCCCTCCCGTCGCCCAGGGGTAAAGCGATCATTGGCAAGGCGTCATCGCTGCTGCTCTTCTTGTGATGAAACAGATACAGAATCGGGGGAGGCTGTTCCCAAAGTGCGCGCTATGGTTGTGTTTGGCCAGGTATTTAACATTGCGTGGAACGCGTAATTTCTTGAGCGCACGATTCATTACCGGCATGTGAAATCCTATGGGCGGCGCGAATTAGCCGAAGTTTTCTATCTTGTGTTTTGACCCCCTCAAAAGGGTGTTCTATAGGGGGGGTCACTTCAGGCAGTCGGGGGCATCCGTGCTCAGGTTCATTTTTGGTTTCTTCGGGGCGATCTTCACCTGGCTGACCCTGTCTGCCTTCATGGGGGCGCTGTTGCTTGGCGCGATTTTCTGGACCTATGCGCAGGATCTGCCCAGCCACGAACAGCTTTCTAATTACACGCCCGCAATGATCAGCCGGATTTATTCCGGCGAAGGGCGGTTGATGGACGAGTTTGCCCGCGAACGTCGCCTGTTCACGCCACATGACGAAATTCCTGATCTGGTGAAATGGGCGTTTATCTCGGCGGAAGACAAAAACTTCTACTACCACAAAGGGTTTGACCCGCGTGGTATGGTAGCAGCCGCGGTAGAGGCCGCCCGTGGGGGGCGGCTGCGTGGGGCGTCGACCATTCCGCAACAGGTTGTGAAGAATTTTCTTCTGAGTTCGGACCGGCGCGCGGAACGCAAAGTCAAGGAATTGATCCTGTCAGTTCGGCTTGAGAGCACGCTGACCAAAGACGAAATATTGGCGCTGTATCTCAATGAGATTGATCTGGGCGCGCGCTCGTTTGGGGTAACGGCTGCGGCCCAGACCTATTTTAACAAAAGCCTTTCAGACCTTAGCACCGAAGAGGCGGCGTTTCTGGCGATCCATCCAAAAGCACCCTATTCTTACCACCCGGTGAAAAACTACGATGCGGCGCTGGAACGGCGCAACAAGGTGCTGCGCGAGATGTTCGAGAACGGTTATATCGACCAGGCCGAGTATGACCGCGCCCGCGCAACCACAATCCGGTCAGTTCAAAACGGCGATTTTCCGTCCTTCCGCGCCGGCCTGCCGCCGCGGGATTATTTTACCGATGAAATCCGTCGCCAGCTAAGCCGCAACTTTGGCGAAGATGAGTTTTTTAACGGTGGTCTGACCATTCGCGCCACCGTCGATCCGGATATGCAGGATATCGCTGCGGCAGCTTTGCGCAAAGGTTTGGAAGATTTTGACCGCTCCCGCGGTGTCTGGCGCCCCACCGGCATCACCTTGACGCCCGAGCAATTGGCGGACGAAGCCAGCTGGCGCGCGGCACTGGATGAAACCATCTTTCCCCGTGATATTGCAGGCTGGCATATGGCGGTGGTGCTGGAGATTGGAGACCGCGACGCGCGCATTGGTATCGAAGGGGTCGAAGAAGACGGCGACGGCCATTGGATTCCGGCGCAGGATGTGACCTGGGCCAAACGTCTGAACGAAGATGAAAGCCTTGGCCGCACGGCACGGGTTGCGGGCGACCTCCTGCGTGTCGGCGAGGTGGTACATGTGCGCGCCCTGACCAAGGATAGCGATGGTTCCTTTGTACGCTGGACCCTGCGCCAGATCCCGCTTTTGCAGGGCGGTTTCATGGCGATGGACGTCAATACCGGCCGGGTTTTGGCCATGCAGGGCGGGTTCAGCTACCAGCATTCGGTGTTCAACCGCGCCACGCAGGCCACCCGCCAGCCCGGTTCAAGCTTTAAACCCTTCGTCTATGCCAGCGCGCTGGACAGCGGCTTTTCCCCGGCGACGATCATCATCGACGCGCCGATCGAGGTTGAAACCGGCGCCGGGGTCTGGCGGCCACAAAATGCGTCGCGCGAATTTTATGGACCCACGCCGCTCAGAACCGGGATTGAGCGTTCACGGAACTTGATGACCGTGCGTCTGGCGCAGGAAATCGGCATGGACGTGGTCGCCGCCTATGCAGAGCGTTTCGGGGTCTATGAGCGTATGAACCCATTCCTTGCAAACTCGCTGGGGGCCGAGGAAACCACACTTTTCCGCATGGTTGCGGCCTACGCCATGTTCGCCAATGGCGGCGAACGGGTTGAACCAACTCTTGTGGACCGAGTGCAGGACCGCTGGGGCACGACGATCTACCGCCATGATCAGCGCAATTGCGTCGATTGCGCGGTGGAAAACATCAGCCCGGCCGAACCACCACGCATTAGCTCCAACCGTGAACGGGTGATGGATGCGATCACGGCATATCAACTGACCTCGATGATGCGCGGTGTGGTGCAGCGCGGTACCGCAGCCGGAACGGTCAACCTGCCCGTGCCCACCGCAGGTAAAACTGGTACCACCAACGAGGCGCGCGATGTCTGGTTCGTCGGCTTCACCTCAAACATCGTTGCCGGGTGTTATCTGGGCTATGACCGTCCGCGCCGCATCGCCGGTGGTTCCGGCGGTGGCATGTGCGGCCCTGTCTTCAACGAGTTCATGCTGGAGGCTGTCAAACGTTATGGCGGGGGGGCGTTCGAGGTGCCTGAAGGCGGGCATTTCATCAAGATCGACCGCTATTCCGGTGCCCGTCTGCCGGACGACGCTTTTGGCGACCATGTTGTTGCTGAGTATTTCCGAGATGGCGAAGAGCCTGTATTCGGCGTCATGTTCGACGGTGGGTTTGCCATGGGGTCGGATCTGCCTTTGTTCCTGCCGGAACGCACCGAAGGCGAAGGCCTGGGGGATGTTGATACGCGGGTGACGACCTCGGACGGCAATATCATCTTGCTGGATGACAACGCTGATTTCGGTTCTCTGTCTTCTGGCGGGCTGTACTGACGAGGTTAAAATCCAGTGTATACCGGGGTGATTTCGCCCCTTCTTACAATTTGACCATTGTATTCGCCTCCCCTCTGCCCTTATGCTCCCTCTAAGAGGGCCCGAATTTCGTGCCTTCCAAACGAGTTTCGCTGTTTTGAGTTTTTGTTCCGGCAAGGTAGCCGACGCTCAAGGCAGGCTGATTTGGCCGCAAGGCCAGTGTTATGCCCAGACCTTAACCGGCTGGGCCATGAATGGGCGCCTAGTGACAGGAGGCGCCGGAGAAGAAACGCGATGACGCGCGAGATATTTGAGACGCACCGAGCAGGGTCCCAGGGTAAACCCCATTGGGCCGGTCTGCCTGCGCCATTATCAGCGCGCCCGCTCGCCCTTATCAGACGCAATCCCCGAACCTCCGGCCCACCGGGCAGGAGGGCTGGGCGATTGCGCAGTGGAACAACATGGCTAAAAAGATGCTTATCGATGCCACCCACCCGGAAGAGACCCGGGTTGTGGTGGTGGACGGAAACAAGGTCGAAGAATTTGACTTTGAATCGGAAAACAAACGCCAGCTAGCTGGCAATATTTATCTCGCAAAAGTTACACGGGTCGAACCATCGCTTCAGGCGGCGTTCGTTGACTATGGCGGTAATCGCCATGGTTTCCTGGCTTTTTCGGAAATTCACCCGGATTACTACCAGATCCCGGTCGCTGACCGCGAAGCCCTGATGGCTGAAGAGCGCGCCTATGCCAAGTCGCAGGCGGAACAGGCCGAGAGAGAAGCCGAGGAAAAACCCAAGCGGCGCCGTTCACGCTCGCGCTCCAAGTCGCAGGCGGCAAAGGCGAATAACGCCGATGCAGTGGCAACACAGGAAGTCGCTGACAGCCCTTCCGGCATGGATGTGATCGACCTTGAAGGCGATGATGCCAACACCGGTGAAGAAGGCATGTCGCCGATGGAAACCACCCGGGAAACCCCGGTGGAAGAGCCTGAAAACGGCAATGTCGCGGCAGAAGACAGCCCCGCAAGCCCGCAACCTGAGGCGATAGAGTCAGGCGAAGAAGCGAGGCCCGAGGCAAAAGACGCGCCCGCTGAAGATGCGGCGGCTGAACCTGCTGAGGCGGCGGCCGAAGACGCAAAGCCCGAACCCTCCGAGGGGGACGCGGATCAAGACGCCGCTCAAGGTGATGACGAAGACGGCGACGCCGCCAAACTTGATGCATCGGAAAAAGACGACCAGATAGAAAGCGTCGCAGACGAAGACGTCACCGAGGAAATCCGGCAGCCGCGCAAGCGCCGCCCGAAAAAATACCGGATTCAGGAAGTTGTCAAAGTCCGCCAGATCCTTCTGGTGCAGGTGGTCAAAGAAGAGCGTGGCAACAAGGGTGCTGCCCTGACCACCTATCTCAGCCTTGCGGGCCGATATTGCGTGCTGATGCCCAACACCGCCCGTGGCGGTGGGATCAGCCGTAAAATCACCAATGCAGCAGACCGCAAGAAACTGAAGGCAATCGCTGGCGAGATTGACGTGCCGGAAGGTGCGGGTCTGATCGTGCGCACGGCGGGCGCCAAGCGCACAAAGACTGAGATCAAGCGCGACTACGAATATTTGCAGCGTCTGTGGGAGCAAATCCGTGAACTGACCCTGAAAAGCATCGCACCGGCGAAGATTTATGAAGAGGGTAACCTCATCAAACGCTCGATCCGCGACCTTTACAATCGTGAGATTGACGAGGTGCTGGTTGAAGGGGCTGCGGGCTACCGGGTGGCCAAGGATCATATGAAAATGATCATGCCCAGCCACGCCAAAAACGTGAAGCAATATACCGATGCGATGCCGCTTCTGGCGCGCCATCAGGTGGAAAGTTACCTGTCGTCGATGTTCAACCCGACGGTGCAGCTGCGCTCGGGTGGATATATCGTTATCGGTGTGACCGAGGCCTTGGTTGCGATTGACGTGAACTCGGGACGCGCCACCAAGGAAGGTTCCATCGAGGATACGGCGGTCAAAACCAACCTTGAAGCGGCCGAGGAAGTGGCCCGCCAGTTGCGCCTGCGCGACCTTGCCGGGCTGATCGTCATCGACTTCATCGATATGGAAGAGCGGCGCAATAACAACGCGGTTGAAAAGCGCCTGAAAGACAAGCTGAAGACTGATCGTGCACGTATTCAGGTAGGCCGGATTTCCGGTTTTGGCCTGCTTGAGATGTCCCGTCAGCGTTTGCGCCCGGGCATGATCGAGGCCACGACCCAGCCTTGCAATCATTGTCACGGCACCGGCCTGGTGCGTTCGGATGACAATCTGGCGCTGAATATCCTGCGTCAGCTGGAAGAAGAGGGCGTGCGCAAGCGCAGCCGCGAATTGCTGCTGAAAGCCCCGGTTGGCATTGTCAATTTCCTGATCAACACCAAACGCGAACATATCGCTCAGATCGAGGAGCGGTACGGGCTTTCGGTCCGGGTCGAGGCTGATCCATTTCTGATCTCGCCCGACTTCTCGATTGAAAAGTTCAAAACCGCAACGCGCAAAGTACCTGAGGCTACGGCTGAGGTGGTTTCTGTCGATGCCGCTTTGATGAGCGAGATAGACAATGCCGAGGAGGTCGTCGAGGAAACCCCAGACGCCGAAGAGGCGCCCAAACCGAAGAAACGCCGTCGTCGGCGTCGCCGGCGGCGCGGCTCGGGTGGCGGGCAGGACAACGCCAATGGAGCGGCTGTAAGCGAAGCTGGCAGCGAGGCGGGTGCAGACAGTCCGGCCGCTGACGACGTGCAAGTTTCCACAGAGGCAACGGCAGAGGCGGCAGAGGCACCCGCTGAGGCGCCTGAGGTGGCAGAGACCAAAGAAGAAGCGCCTAAAAAGACCCGCACCCGCCGCAGCCGTAAGAAAACTGCGGACACAGAAACCACCGACGTGGAACCCGCCGATGAGGCAGGCGAGGCTAAGGATGTAACTGCTTCCGAGGAAGCTGCGGAAGAGCAAGCTGAGGCCAAGCCTAAACGGGCACCGCGTCGGCGCAAGAAAGCGGCGCCCAAGGCTGCTGAGGCAGAAGAGGCCGTCAAGGCAGAAGCAGAAACGGAGGCTGAGCCTGCACCGAAGCCAAAGACCACCCGCAAACGGCGCACGACCAAAAAAGCCGATGTCGAAGTGAAGGTCGAAGCCGAAGCTACAGATGAGGCCAAGGGCGAGGAAGAAGTTGCCGAGAAGCCTAAAAGAGCTCCGCGCAAACGCGCTCCGGCAAAGAAAAAGGCGGAACCGGTGGTGGAAACGCCGGCTTCAGTCGCGACAGAACCTGCCCTGGAGCCACAGCCCGAGCCCGTCATGGTTGATGCTCAGCCGGAAACCGAAGTTAAGCCAAAGAAAAAAGGCTGGTGGTCGCTGGGAAGCTAATTCAGCCCCACCGATATTTTAGACAAAACGCCGGGTTCGCCCGGCGTTTTTTCTTTGGACTTAGGGTTTCGGGTCGTTAGCCTTGCAGGATGCAGCCTATTTGCGAATGTAAAACCGCATTGCTTCGCCGTCCTCTTCCTGTGACAGCAATTCGTGCCCTTGTTCATTGCAGAAATGCGGCACGTCGATCAGTGCGGCCGGATCATCGCTGATCAGACAAAAGACCGCCCCTTTTTCCAGCGGTTGCATGCGTTTGCGGGCTTTCAGGACGGGCAGCGGGCATAAAAGCCCCAGCGCGTCCAGTTCTGCGTCAACTTTCATGCGCAAGGCTTAAGGTGAGCCCGCCATCCTGTCCAGTGCCTTTGCTTCGTTCACGGCACTCACGGGTAAAGTCGCGCTGATGTGACATTTCGGGTGGTGACGCGGGCGAAATCGCGCGGTAGACGGGGGTATGTTTGGAATAGAAATCATCGATGCCTCTCTGTTGCCGGCCATGCTGGTTGCTTTGGTTGCCGGACTTTTGTCCTTTCTGTCGCCCTGTGTCCTGCCGATCGTGCCACCCTATCTGGCCTATATGTCCGGGGTTTCCATGGGGGATCTGGCTGAGGGTAAGAAAGGCGCGCGCAAAGCTACCCTGACGGCCCTGTTCTTTGTTCTGGGCCTGTCGACTGTCTTTCTTTTCCTTGGGTTTACGGCCTCGGCCTTCGGGGCGTTCTTTTTGCAAAACCAGAGTTATTTCAATATTTTCGCCGGTGTTTTGGTGATGGTCTTCGGGGCGCATTTTGTCGGTGCCTTCCGCATACCTTTCCTGGAGCGCGAGGCGCGGCTGGATGCGGGCGACCGGGGCGGTTCGGCCTTTGGAGCCTATTTGCTGGGGCTGGCATTCGCATTTGGCTGGACCCCGTGTATTGGTCCGCAACTGGGCGCAATCCTGTCCATCGCTGCCAGCGAGGCAGACGTGGCACGCGGCACGGCCCTGTTGGCGGTATATGCTGCGGGGCTGGGCCTTCCGTTTATTCTGGTCGCAGCGTTTTTCCCTCGCATGACGGGGCTGATGAACTGGATGAAACGCCATATGGATCGCATTGAGCGCATTATGGGACTTTTATTGTGGACCATCGGCCTGATGATGCTGACGGGCGGGTTTTCCGCCTTTTCCTTCTGGCTTCTTGAAATGTTCCCATGGCTTGCCACCCTTGGTTGAATAGGGCTTAATTTTGTCAGATTTTCCGGCTACTTTCCTGTGAAAGAGGCAGTATTCGGTTGATGGAAAATCACGCGCCACAAGAAGTCAGACGACGCCGGGTTTTTTACATTCCCGGTTACGACCCTATTCACCCGCGTCGCTACCGTGAGCTTTACCGCAAGGAAGGTGCAGCGCAGGCGGATATATCCGGGTATGAGATTGACTTGATCGGACGTCAGGGGGCGTCGACCTATGGCTGGCAGGTAACAGGCCGTATGGACGGAAAGGAAACCGAGGCCGAGATTGAGGTGCTGGTCTGGTCGGACATTGTGCGCTCATCCATGGATCTGAATATCCCGGCAACCTACCTTTTGATGCTACGCACAGCCTGGACCTATATTGCGTCAGGCACCCTGCGCCGACTGATGTGGCTGCGCAAAGGCCCGGTGATTGCCGCTTTGTATCCGATTGGTATGCTGATCCTGCAATTGGTGCTGGCGCTTGTTGTCGGCTGGGTGCTGGGCGGGCTGGTCGGCTGGGCCTTGCGATCCGGAGCCGAGATCGCTGGCGCAGGGGCATGGACCCAATTGGCTGAACGTGCCGGGTTCTGGGCGACTTTACTGGCAGTAGTGACGTTTCTGCTCAGGTGGTTTCGCAAAATAGATAACAAGCTCTACGTTTATTACCTGATGCATGACTACGCCTATTCTGCCCGCTCCAAGGGGGCAATCAGCCCCGAACTTGAGGCGCGCATGGCTGAATTTGGAGATGCCATTGCCCAGGCACTGGCCGAAGATGTGGACGAGGTTCTGGTGGTGGGGCATTCTTCGGGGGCGCATCTGGGCGTGTCCATACTGGCCGACCTGATCCGCACCGGACGTGTGCCCGAGGACGGTCCGGTTCTGGGATTTCTCACCTTGGGGCAGGTGGTGCCGATGGTGTCATTCCTGCCAAAAGCTAAAAGATTGCGCAAAGATCTGCATGACCTTTCGCTTGCCAGGCAAATCACCTGGATCGATGTAACCGCGCCAGGGGATGGCTGCGCCTTCGCGCTTTGCGATCCGGTTGCGGTTTCCGGGGCCAATCCACAGGGTGATAAGCTTTGGCCATTGGTGATCTCAGCCGCATTTACCCAGACCCTCAGCCCGGAACGCTGGGCCAAGCTGCGCTGGCGCTTCTTCCGCCTGCATTTTCAGTATCTATGCGCCTTTGACCGGCCTGGAGACTATGATTATTTTCGTATCACAGCCGGGCCATTAACCCTGTCCAGCCGCTACCGGGGTCGGGCCCCGTCTAAAAGCCGCATTGACGTCGTTGCGTCAAAATACACTTCTATGCTTCCATGACCTGTCCAGTTTCCCTTCCTCCAAAACCGCCCGCCAGACCGGGCAAAGTCTCGCTATGGCGCTATGCCAAACTCTTTCGTCGCGATATATTGTCAGCGCAACCCGCGCGTCTGTACCGGGCATGGATGGCCGAGTTCCGCACGCCGTTTTTCCGCAGTTATATGTGCAATGATCCCGAGCTTGTAGATCTGGTTCTGAAGGGTCGACCGGATGATTTTCCCAAAAGTGACCGAATCCGTGAAGGTCTGGCACCGCTGTTAGGGCGTGTTGAGATTCACCGGGCGTTTATGATGGCTGCGGCAATATAGATCA
>CAZJYZ010000069.1:0-11136 GCA_964550345.1 uncultured Aliiroseovarius sp.
TTTTCATGCTACCGGGCAGAAAATCACACCAAGCCCGGTGGCGGCCAACACAAGTCTGCCGAGTGCGATCTGAGGAAATGAACATGCCTTGCCGGTTAAAATAGCAACCGACGGAAAGCCTAATGGACCTTGTTGAAAATGCATCAGGCGCGCGCGTACCAATACCATCACTTACCCATACTGCAATGCGGCACATCAAACCGGGTCTTGATAAATCGCGCTGCAACTCCGGGAATTTTGCCTGCACCCACGCGGCCAGGATCGTCATTCCAGCCCCGGACCGTGCCAGCTGAATGTGCATTCTCCAGCCGTTACTGCAGAAAATCGCAAAGCGGATTGCGGCCGACAATCCCGACATGTTTGGTAGATTGGGGCAACATTTCAACGCGACCTTTGTTATTGACCCGCCGAACCCTCCCTTTGCCTAATTTTGCGCCTGGATCCCAGCAATTTGCTGCTTAGGGCGTGATCGGCCAGTTCCACAGCCCCACGCCGAACCCTTGTTCGGTCAGCCGTGCGGCGCGCCAGTCGGCCGGTTTGTCTTGCCAGAGCTACTCGGCACCGGCCACCAATTCAAACGGTTGGCTCAGATTGATCCGGCCTCGACCAAGAAATTGGTGGCGCTACACATCGCGGCATCGTCAGAGGCAAGGAATATGGCCATGCGTGCGACGTAAACCGGGTCGATGGGGTCAGGCAGGCATTGGCGATCAACCTGCTTAGCCAAAGCCTCAGGCGTTACCCACAGGTCTTTCTGTCGCTCGGTCATGATCCAGCCGGGAACTACGGTGTTGATACGAATGCGGTGTTTGCCAAGGTCACGGGCCATGGTACGCGTCAGGCCATGCACCGCAGCTTTTGCGGTTGCATAAGCCGGGAAACCACCGCCCGCCTCCCACCAGGAGTTCGACCCCATGTTAACAATCGCACCACCTCCGGCCGCAATCATCGCGGGCGCGACCGCCTGAATTGCGAAAAACATATGCCGCAGGTTGGTGTTCATCCGGTCATCCCAAAATTCCGGTGACACTTCGGCCCAATCGTGCCGGTCATCGCGCGCGGCGTTGTTGACCAGAACCTCCGCCGGTCCCAGCTTGGTCGCCAGATCGTCAAACGCAGTTTTCAGCGCGTCGATGTCGCGCAGATCGCAGGGCGCAAAGGCGTGTTCTCCGTCAAGACAGGCCAGAAGCTTTTGCGCCGCCGCCTTATCCAGATCAACAAACCCGACCCTGGCCCCTTGCTCGGCAAAGCCAGTGACAACTTCCGCCCCGATCCCCGAGCCGCCGCCGGTAACAAATACGGTTTTTCCCTTTAGGCTGGGGTAAATCGCGAATTCCGGCATCACGCATCCCTCTCCATAATCCATTCAACTTCCAAGGCAGGCACGAATCTCCACTTGCGCAGCGGCCCCTGCGAATACGTTCAAATAGTACATCTCAAAGCCGTAGAGCGCACCACAAGGATGATGACCAAGGGGCACACAAACCACGTCGCCATCTCGAAAGGCTGTCAGGCACGCGCGGCAAGGGTTTGTTCTGCAAGTGCGCCTGTAACCCAGAGCATGGCGATGCGGTACGTGATAACAAGGATCAAGGGGGTCGCTATGGCCAGCCCCGCATAGACCCCAATCAGGGCGAGAAGACCGGCTCCGTGGTCCATGGCCAGGATCTGAACATGTACAAATGCCGCGCTGGGAAAGGTGAAGCTTGCCCATACCGGCCCAAATCCCCCGCGGATCAACCAAGGGATCAGCAGCAGCAAGACAAAGGCCGTGATATTGGCCACCCAGTAGAACACGAAAAAGGCGATCTCGAAGTCCAACAGATCAAAGCTGATGGCAAAAAGGCAATTAGGGGCAAGAAAGATGAACAGCGACGGGCGCAGCTTGATTGGCGGTCGCGACCGTCTCAGGCTGATGGCGCAGCCTATGGTGATGATCAGATAGGCTGGCAGTGCCGCAAATGTCAGCACGATGCTTTCGGTGACGTGGCCCAGCGGGACACCCGCGACCGGACCAACAATCGGACCAACAAAGGTAAGGTACTGGAACGGCGTGAAAGACCGCCGCTCTGGTGGATCTTTCCAGATTGCCCGAACTACAATGGCGCTTGCGGCAATCTGTAAAATGACGCCGGCCCACCAGACCTGCGGCACCGATATGCCAAATGGCAGTAACGCCGCCGCCAGAAGCATCATCGACATAGCAGCCGCCGCAACACCCGCCCGTGCAGCCGGATTTGTCATATCTTCAAACAACACCTTTGGGCGTGTCAGGGTTTTTCGCAGATAGAAAAAGAGGAAAAACAAGAAAAACGCCGTGGCAAATCCCAGTAACAGACCACCGATTTCCTTCGCCAACGGAAGCATGTCTGAGGCATTGCGCCATCCCAGCCCCAAGCTCAACAACCCAAGGCAAACCGGGAATATTGCTGGCGGGGTGCGACGCCACAATGGTTCGTTACGCGACATTACCACCTCATCGTGAGTGTTGCCCGTGGTCCCTTTCATCAACGAACAGCCCCGCAGAAACGCTGCAGTTGAGATCGCGGATGCGACCATCTTTCAACCCATAGATCAGGCCGTGCACCGAAACGTCAGAGCCATTTTCCCAAGCTCCGCGTAGGATCGGGGTTTGACACAGACGCTTAACACTTTCGATCACGTTAAGCTCAGCCAACCGGTTCAACCGCGCTTCTTCCCCGTTCAGAACAACTAGTTCGTGGATATGAATGTCGGCTAATCGGCGTATCGGCTCCAGCCAATGATCGACCAGGCTGTGCGGGCAGGTTTCCACACTGGCCTGCACGCCACCACAGCCGTAGTGACCGCAGACGATGACGTGTTTCACCTTCAGCACCTCAACAGCATATTCCAGAGCTGAGAGCATGTTCATGTCCGAGCTGTGGATCACGTTCGCTACGTTGCGGTGGACAAACACCTCACCCGGCTCAAGCCCGCAAACCACATTTGCCGGCACGCGACTGTCAGCGCAGCCGATCCAGAAAAACTCAGGCGCCTGCTGCATCGACAGACGATCGAAATAGGCCGGGTCACAAGCAACCCGCTCATCGGCCCAGTTGGTGTTTTGGGTGAAGATTTTGCCCAGCATCGCTTAGCCGTCAGTGGGTCTTTAACGGCGCCATGTCGATGCCCGTAATCTGAGCATCCGCAACAAGGCGGTCGACAAGACCCTTTGCCGAGCGCGTCCAGGCCGCGCGTTCAAGATGTTCGAACAGAGGTTTCACCAACTCGTCATAGCTCATCTCGGCGGCTTGCGGCGGGCGTGCTTCATATGCCGCACGACAATCAGCTTCGGTTATCGCCTCGGGGTCGATCTCACTTTCCAGAAACGAGCGAATAAGTGCTTCTTCTGCACTTTCCTCACGCCCCTCACCCAGCTGGATCGGTTCATGGTCCACCCCTGAACGCAAGGCGGCCTGTAGTAGAAGCGTGCGAACTGCCAGTGCTTGTGCCGCCGCCCGCCAGGCAAGGCCAGGTTTTTCCTTGGGTGCGCTGTGCATCTGAGCCTCGGCGGCGATATCCGCCGCCGGGACTACTTCTCCGTTTACGGTTACTTCGGGAAAGAGCGGTTTCATCGCCTTACTCTTACGCCTTGCCCTTGCGGGAGCGCACGATCTGATAGCCCGGGCGCCACAGGTAACGAACCGGAGCGGACAGCATATGCACCAACCTGGTGAAGGGGAACAGAATGAAGATCACCAACCCCAGAAAGATGTGGGTCTTGAAGATGATATGGGTACCTTCGATATAGCTGGCAGCACCTCCATCGAAAGTGACGATGCCATTGGCCCAGTTCATCAGGTTGACCATCTCGTGACCATCCATATGAGCAAGGCTCAAGGGCACTGTCGCCAGCCCCAGAAGAAGCTGCAGGATCAAGATCAGGATGATCGCATTATCGGCCCGGTTCGATGTAGCGCGCACGCGTGCATCGAAAAAGCGTCGATGCGCCAGCATCAGCCCGCCAATGACGGCGAAGACAGCGGCAATGCCGCCACCAACGGCCGCCAGGCCTTGTTTGAAGCTGTGGCCGACGCCCAGCGCGTCGTAAAGCTCCACGGGCAAAAGCAAGCCAAAGAGATGGCCCACGAAAATGATCAACACGCCTACGTGAAACAGCACTGATCCCCAGATCAGTTGCTTGCGCCGCAAGAACTGGGACGAACTTGATTTCCAGGTGTAGGGGTCGCGTTCATAGCGAATGACAGAACCAACCAACATAATGGTCAGCGCGATATAGGGTAGAGTTCCGAACAAAAACTGGTGCATGATCGTCTCCTAAGTAACGGGACTTGCGGGATTGGCCGCGTTTGGTTTCGCCTGAGCCGGGTCCATTCGGGCCAGCATGTCTCGGGAAGCGGGGCATCCCGCATTCGGGTCTGGACCGAAGGTTATTTCGGCCTCTTCCCAAACCGCATCGAGCGCCTCGAGGTCTTCGGGATTATCGTCGTTGACCGAAAGCAGCTCCTGCACTGCCTCGGTCGAGGCGACAACACCACCAAGATCGGCAAGACAGGCCAATATCGGGGCATAATTGCTTTCGCGTCGGGTTAGACGCTCAGACAGGGCCGCGATGATATGGCCTGCATCGTTCAGCAAGTCACGTGCCTCGGCATCCGGCCGCGTCGCCAGAAACTCGAGCAGCACCGGCAGATGGTCGGGCAACTCCGTTGCGTCAAGGTCGTAACCACCGGCGCGGTAAGTCTCAAGCAGGTCGACCATTGCCGGACCACGGTCGCGACTTTCGCCGTGCACATGTTCAAACAGGTTGAGCGACAAGGTGCGTGAGCGGTCGAACAAGAGCACATAGCGTTCCTGCAGATCATAAAGATCCATGCTCGTGAGGTCGGCGAGCAACGGGCGAAGGGCCCGTTGCGCAGTTTCAGGAAGAATACCTTCTTCGGCAAAAACCTGGGCGATTTCACCCGACGCTGCCTGCAGATCCGCGGACGGATAGCTCAGAAGCGCCGAGAGGGCTTTGTAGGTTCTGATCATTACCCTGCCCCCCCTTCACTTGCAGGCGGGGTCACGAAGCGACGCGAGCCAAAGAGCTTGCCGCCCGAAGAGCCGGTCGAACATCCGTTGCTGTCGGTAAAGCCGCAGCCACCGCGCAGGTCATAGGCGTCCTCGACCTGTTCACGGTGGGTAGATGGCACCACAAACCGGTCTTCATAATTGGCCAGCGCCATGATCTTATACATGTCGTCGATCTGACCAGGCTCTAACCCGACCTTGTTGGCAATGCCGATATCGACGACGCCATCCACGGTTTTTGAGCGCATATAGCCGCGCATCGCCAACATGCGTTCCAGAGCGGTCACCACTGGTGCCTCGTCCCCGGCAGTCAGCATATTGGCCAGATACTTCACCGGAATACGCAAAGACGACACATCGGGCATTTCGCGGTCGATGCCGATCTTACCCGCCTCAACGGCGTTCTGGATCGGGCTGAGTGGCGGAATGTACCAGACCATCGGAAGCGTGCGGTATTCGGGATGCAGCGGGAAGGCGACCTTCCACTCCATCGCCATCTTCCATACTGGCGAATTTCGGGCACTTTCGATCCATGCTTCCGGCACACCTTCCTTGCGGGCGGCCGCGATCACTTCGGGATCGTTGGGGTCAAGGAAAATGCCAAGCTGAGCATCATAGAGGTCTGTCTCACCCTCCGCCGATGCTGCTTCGGCGATCTTGTCGGCGTCATATAGCATCACGCCTAGGTAACGGATGCGCCCAACGCAGGTTTCCGAACAGACCGTTGGCATACCGCTTTCGATCCGCGGATAGCAGAATGTGCATTTTTCCGATTTTCCACTTTCCCAATTGTAGTAGATCTTTTTGTAGGGACAGCCACTGACACACATCCGCCAGCCCCGGCACTTATCCTGATCAATCAGGACGATCCCATCCTCTTCACGCTTATAGATCGCGCCCGAGGGGCAGGATGCGGCACAGGCAGGGTTGAGGCAGTGTTCGCAGAGACGCGGGAGATACATCATGAATGTATTTTCATATTCCCCGTAAATCTCTTTCTGCACGCCCTCGAAATTGTAGTCTTTCGAGCGCTTCTCGAACTCGCCACCAAGGATTTCTTCCCAGTTAGGACCCCATTCGATCTTTTCCATCCGTTGGCCGGACACTTTCGAGCGCGGTCGTGCCGTTGGAAAGGCCTCCATCTCCGGAGCCGATTTCAGGTGGTCATAGTCAAAATCGAACGGTTCGTAAAAATCGTCGATCTCAGGCAAATCAGGATTAGCGAAGATGTTGGAAAGGATGCGCCATTTCGCACCCTGTTTGGGCTGGAGTTTACCGGACTTGGTACGTTCCCAGCCGCCATTCCATCGATCCTGATTTTCCCAGTCCTTCGGATATCCGATGCCGGGTTTGGTTTCGACGTTGTTGAACCATGCGTATTCAACGCCATCGCGGCTGGTCCAGACGTTTTTACAGGTTACTGAGCAGGTGTGGCACCCGATACATTTATCGAGGTTCAGCACCATCCCTATTTGAGCGCGGACTTTCATTCTGCTGCCTCCGTTTTGGCGGGTCGATCAAGCCAATCGACATTTTTCATCTTGCGGATAACCACGAACTCATCCCGGTTTGACCCGACCGTGCCGTAATAGTTAAAGCCGTAACTTTGCTGGGCGTAGCCGCCGATCATATGGGTGGGCTTCACCGTGGCGCGGGTGACCGAGTTGTGAATGCCGCCACGTTTTCCGGTCTTTTCAGACCCGGGCGTGTTCACGATCTTCTCCTGCGCGTGGTACATCATCGTCATACCATCCTTAACCCGCTGAGACACCACCGCGCGTGCGGTCAGTGCACCATTGATGTTGAAGGCTTCGACCCAGTCGTTATCCACGATCCCGGCTTTCGCCGCATCGTTTTCCGAAATCCAGATACAAGGCCCGCCGCGGTTAAGCGTCAGCATCAACAGGTTGTCGGAATAGGTCGAGTGAATGCCCCATTTCTGGTGCGGGGTGATGAAGTTCAACACCACATGCGGCTCATTCGCATCATGCACATCGGCGGTGATCGTCTTCAGGTCTACCGGCGGACGCCAGGTACAGAAGCTTTCGCCAAAGGCCCGCATCCAAAGGTGATCCTGATAAAGCTGCTGACGACCAGAAAGGGTGCGCCACGGGATCAGCTCATGCACGTTGGTATAACCAGCGTTATAGCAGACCTCCTCGCTTTCGATGCCCGACCATGTCGGGGACGAGATGATCTTTCTAGGCTGGGCCGCGATGTCGCGGAAGCGGATCTTCTCGTCTTCCTTGGGCTTGGCCAGATGGGTGTGGTCGATGCCGGTGTTCTGCGACAGCGCCTCCCATGCCTTCACCGCAACCTCACCGTTGGTTTCGGGTGCCAGCATCAAGACGACCTCGGCCGCGTCAATGCCGGTTTCGATCCGGGCCATTCCCTGGGTGACACCTTCTTCAGTGACAACACCATTGAGGGATTTGAGGTGCTCGACCTCGACCTCGGTGTTCCAGGTGATACCCTTACCGCCGTTACCGACCTTGTCCATAAGCGGACCAAGTGCTGTGAAGCGTTTGTAGAGGTTGGGATAATCCCGCTCAACGGCGATGAAATTCGGCGCCGTCTTGCCTGGGATCAACTCGCATTCGCCTTTTTTCCAATCCTTCACCTGATCCTGCGCAATCTCGGCAGGGGTGTCATGCAGGATCGGCAGGGAAACGATGTCCGTCTCTTCGCCCAGATAGCCCGGAACAACCTCTGAGAACTTCTTAGCAATCGCTTTAAAGATTTCCCAGTCTGACTTGGATTCGTATGCCGGGTCCACAGCTGCTTGCAGTGGGTGGATGAACGGATGCATGTCAGAGGTGTTCAGGTCGTCTTTTTCATACCACGAAGCGGTGGGCAGAACGATGTCGGAATAAACCGCCGTCGTCGACATGCGGAAGTCAATGCATACGAGCAGATCAAGCTTGCCCTCTGGTGCATCGTCATGCCAGCGCGCCTCGATTGGCATCGAGCCGCCTTCTTCGCCCAGATCCTTACCCATGACACCGTGATCGGTGCCAAGCAGGTGCTTGAGGAAGTATTCATGCCCCTTGCCAGAAGACCCAAGCAGGTTCGAGCGCCAGACGAAGAGGTTACGCGGCCAGTTTTCCGGCGCGTCCGGGTCTTCGCACGACATCTCAAGCTCACCCGAGGTCAGTTGGGCCGCGACATAGGCCGGAATGTCCTGCTTGGCCTTTTTCGCCGCTTTCGCGAGTTCAAGAGGGTTGGTGCGCAGGGACGGTGCTGAAGGCAACCAACCCATCCGTTCAGCTCGGATGTTGTAGTCAATCAAGCTCGCATCCGTCCAATCACCGTCAGGTGCGGTGGGCGAAAGGATTTCTGCGGACTTAAGCGTTTCATAACGCCACTGATCGGTATGGGCATACCAAGCCGAGGTGGAGTTCATGTGGCGCGGTGGACGCGCCCAATCCAGCGCAAACGCCAGAGGCTGCCAGCCGGTCTGCGGGCGCAATTTTTCCTGCCCCACATAATGGCTCCAGCCGCCGCCAGACTGGCCAACACAACCGCACATCACCAGCATGTTGATGACACCACGATAGTTCATGTCCATGTGGTACCAGTGGTTCATCGCCGCGCCGATGATGATCATCGACTTGCCGTTTGTCTTCTCGGCGTTGGTGGCAAATTCGCGTGCTACTGTGATGATCTGATCACGCGGCACGCCGGTGATTTTTTCGGCCCATGCGGGCGTGAATGGCGTATCGTCGTCAAAGCTTTTGGCAACGTTGTCGCCGCCCAAGCCCCGGTCGAGGCTGTAATTCGCACAGAAAAGGTCAAACACGGTGGCGACATAAGCCTCGCCATCAGACAGGGCCAATTTGCGGACCGGCACGTTGCGGGTCAGAACATCGGGGTGATCGCACTTGGTGAAGTTCTCAGACGCCTCACCGCCGAAATAGGGGAAATCGACCCCGACAACCTCGTCGTGGTCTTCTTCAAGCAGCAGCGACAGGCGCAGTTCGATATCTTTTGTGCCAGCTTTCTCCTGCAGGTTCCACTTGCCTTTTTCACCCCAGCGAAACCCGACCGAGCCATTGGGCACAACAGGATCGCCGGTTTCGGCGTTAAACCCGATGGTTTTCCATTCCGGGTTATTCTTTTGTCTGAGTTTGCCTTTGAAATCATCGGCGCGCAATTGACGACCCGGCACCAGCCGGCCGTCTTTTTCTTCAAGGCGCACCAGCAAAGGCATATCGGTGTATTTGCGGGCGTAATCTTCAAAATAGGCCACCTGGCGGTCCAGATGGTATTCGCGCAGGATGACGTGGCCCATCGCCATGGCCAATGCCGCGTCGGTGCCCTGCTTGGGCGCCAGCCAGATATCGCCAAACTTGGCCGCTTCGGAATAGTCGGGGCTGACAACGGCGGATTTGGTACCGCTGTAGCGCGCTTCCGTATAGAAATGCGCGTCCGGCGTCCGGGTCTGCGGTACATTTGAACCCCAGATCATCAGGAAACCAGCATTGTACCAATCAGCACTTTCCGGCACGTCAGTCTGTTCGCCCCAAGTCATAGGGCTGGCCGGTGGAAGGTCACAATACCAATCATAAAAGCTCATGCAGGTGCCGCCCAGAAGGCTCAGGTAACGTGAACCGGCGGCATAAGAAACCATCGACATGGCCGGGATCGGAGAGAACCCAAAGACCCGGTCCGGGCCGTACGTCTTGGCAGTATAAGCGTTGGCGGCCGCGATAATCTCGGTTGCCTCGTCCCATTCAGCGCGCACAAACCCACCCTTACCGCGGGTTTTGACATAAGCGCCACGCAGGATTGGATCAGCCTGCAGTTTGGTCCAA
Organism: uncultured Aliiroseovarius sp.; assembly: GCA_964550345.1. GTDB lineage: Bacteria > Pseudomonadota > Alphaproteobacteria > Rhodobacterales > Rhodobacteraceae > JAAEUB01. Next base: position 9,870 of record CAZJYZ010000069.1, read on the forward strand.
GCCTCGGTCGGCGACATGGTTGCCCGCAGCTTGCGGTACGATTTTATCAGGCGCGAGCGCACCAGGGGAGTTTTCACCCGGTTAGCCGAATAGAGGTACCAGCTGTATGAGGCACCACGCTGGCAACCACGTGGTTCATGGTTGGGCAGGTCGTCGCGGGTGCGTGGGTAATCGGTTTGCTGGGTTTCCCAGGTCACGATGCCGCTTTTTACGTAAATCTTCCAGCTGCACGACCCGGTACAGTTCACTCCGTGGGTCGAACGCACGACTTTGTCGTGGCGCCAGCGGTCCCGATAAGTGTCTTCCCAGTCACGATTTTCATCCGTGGTCTGACCGTGGCCATTGGAAAAACGGTCGATCTCTTTCGACTTGAGAAAGTTGAGGCGGTCGAGCAGATGGCTCATGGAAATCTCTCCTAAATTGCGCATTTCGACTGCCCCGGCGCAAAGGCTCCGGGGCAGAGAAGTTTATCGTCTTATGGGTTCTTCACGTAGGCATTCGGACGCAGGTAGAACCACCAGTTGATCACGATGCAAATCGTGTAGAAGATCGCAAAGCCATAGAGAGCGTATTCAGGATGCCCTGCGCCCAGCTGTTCACCAAACACTTTCGGGATGATGAACGCGCCGTAGGCGGCAACCGCTGCGGTCCAACCCAGAGCCGGGCCAGCCTGCTCTTTGTCGAACACCATGGCGATGGTCCGGAAGGTCGAGCCATTGCCAATGCCGGTTGCAGCGAACAGGATCAGGAACAGGCCGAGGAACGGGTAGAAGTACTGTTCCGGAGTGGCCGACGAATATGCCTGCTGGATGAAGTAAGCGACACCCAGTGCACTGGCAACCATGACGATCGAGATGATCTGGGTCACTTTCGCACCACCGGCGCGGTCAGCCCACATGCCACCAAGCGGACGGATCAAAGCACCGATGAACGGGCCCATCCAGGCAAACATCAGGGCCGAGGGGCCATTCGGGTTCACCGCGTCATGCATCATCACACCATCAGCGCCCGCGACATGCGTGAAGCCGAATACAACCTTGATGGTCAGCGCCAGCGCAGCCGAGTAGCCAATGAATGAACCAAAGGTCATCGTGTAGATCACCGTCATTGCCCAAGTGTGCTTGTTGCCAAAGATCTTATACTGACGGCTCAGGTTCTGGCCGACCGCACCAGGGATCATCTTCAGACCAAGAACGGTCAGCGCGATGACGATGGGCAGCACGATCCATTTCGATACGCCGAAGCCAGAAGTGGACAAACCGCCATC
>CAZJYZ010000070.1:0-10782 GCA_964550345.1 uncultured Aliiroseovarius sp.
AAACTTACCAATATTTGTGACCAGACTTCAACCCTTCCTCTTACCGGAATCTTTGAATTCCTAATTGTCCTTATAAAACGGGGGGAAAGGGCTTGAATTTCAGGTTTTGATGTCGATTCCGAGACTTTTTTTTCACCCAACAAATTATGCGCCGCCCACATCGTCCGAAATTTCCAGAACGAATATTATCGAAATTATGGCAGTTTCTCTTAGCAAGCAGCGGGCAGGATAGAACGATAATGCCTGTGCCAGGTAAACTCGTTGACTCGGAAACCGTCCCGTTACAAATCTTACCGTCGAAAACGGGAAATATCGAAACGTGGTAACTGTTGGCAATGATATCAAACAGGCGCTGTCCCTCAGGCGTGCGCTCACTTTGCCGGTTCAGGAATATGTGTCCATCAAGGGTCTGGACGGGAAATCCTTTGATACCCAACTGACCAAGGTTCTACTGGACTTCGAACTTGGGCAGTTGCAGCAAGCCAAAAAGCGTTACTTTTCTTAATCGAGGAAATGGGTTTCAAATCCCGGATACCGCTGGTGCAACAGCAGCATCGCATGGACGAAACCTAGGCCACCTTGCCGGTTCTTGAGCTCCTGTTTTCTCAATAACAACCTGAAACCATCCGCCGACGAGTTGTGGGAATATGTAGACGCAACAACCTGTTTCGATCCCGATGATGTTATCTGCCACAGCGTGGTTTTCAATCTTTTGATCGTTTTGTCCTTGCGTCAAACAAATTTGAGCGTGGCGGAAGAGTTTGCCAAGCTCTCACTAGCTGCGTACGAACAGTGTAATAGCCTGTATTTACATGTCTTTATTCACCTTCACATGGCCCATATCGACGTTTACGCCGGGCGATTGACAGATTCTGAAACGGCGTTGAAAAAGCACGGACGTGTTTTGTAGAAAACCCTGCGACGACCTGTGAAATGGCGATGGTTAAGATTTCCAGGGGAAACTGCAGATTAAGAGTTGCAGGGACACACAGGCCTAGACGAACACCACATAAAATCGGAGCCTATGCCGACCCTATCCTTCTTGTTCCCACTCAATCTTTGATTAGTGGTGCCCGGGGGCGGATTTGAACCACCGACACGAGGATTTTCAGTCCACTGCTCTACCCCTGAGCTACCCGGGCACGGGTGCGCTGGCTAAGCCATCGCGGGTCGCGGTGTTCTAGACGTGGCCAGCTAGCATGTCCAGAGGGAAATGGATGAATTTTCAATGTGGTCCTGAGGGCTTGTCAGCGAGCGCCTTAGCGGCTTCCTCCAAGTCCTCCTGACTATCCGCAGCCAGCGTATATGTACCGCTGAGCCACCGGCCCAGATCCACATCGGCGCAGCGGCGCGAACAGAATGGACGCAGTTTTGGATCTGATTCTTTTTTACAGATCGGGCAGCTCATTCAAATAGCCCCAATGGCTGGCGTTCGCGTTTTCTTTGCAGTTCAAAATTCCCCAAAGGGGTCCAGCCGGCCAAAGCGGTCTCGACGGAATCTTTACGGAAAGATGCGCGCAGCACCTGCTCTAATTGGCGGCGATCCTTTTTGGGCATTGGGGCAAAATCTATGACGATTTGCCCTCCAAGACCCCGGCACCTTAATTGTCGCGGCAGGTCGCGGGCCAGCGCTATATTAACCTTGAGACCGGCAGCAGGCGACGTGTCACCACCCGTATTTACATCAACCGCCACCAAAGCACGGGTTTGTTCGATAAATGCAAATCCCCCTCCGGAAAACAGGCATTTCGGAGCAATAATTGTCGAAATCATCTCATCTATGCCGTGTCGTTCAAAAGCTTTTGGCCCCTCTTCCTGCTGATCAGGTTGCGGCCAATCGCGCCAGCCAAGCAGATGTGCATCCGGACCATCGACCAGCAAGGCTGGCTTCTTCCCCGACGCGTCACCGGCTACCGCAGCAGCAAGATCGCGCATTGCGGTAATGTCATCCGCAACATCTTTGTCATGGGCATCCTTTGCCGCCGAGCGCAGGATCAACCCGTCAACACTATCCCCCATCACCGCATGGGCAATTTCCAAAAGGCGCACCCGTTCTTCATCATCTCTGATCTGGCGTGAGACGTTGATGCCCGGTGCGCCGGGGGTAACAATTGCATAGCGGCTTTTGAACAATATCCGCGAGGTCACCGGTACAGCCTTCCCATCTTCGGCCCTGCCAGAAACCTGAACCAAAATCGGCTGTCCGGGGCTAAGCCCCTTGCCTTTACGCAAATACGCGGACCCCTGCGGCAGGCGCAGCATCATCCCGCTCTGCCCTTTTAGTGGCCGGTCACAAATTGCCCGAAAGATTGCCCCGGGCGTGGGTCCATCCGCGCTGTCCACCAGCAGATCCTGCAGCACCCCATCCTCGACGAGTGCCGCAGCATCGCGACCGTCGATCTTGTCATAAGCGATGAGGCGACCTTTCATAGCTGGCGCCCATGTATTGGATAACCAGCCGCCTGTAAAAGCTGAGCCGTTTCAGCCAAAGGCAGCCCCATAACGGCGGAATAACTGCCTTGAATCCATGGGATAAAGGCACCTGCCGGTCCCTGAATGGCGTAACCGCCTGCTTTGCCCTGCCAGTCGCCCGTGGCGAGGTAAGCGTTGACCTCAAGGTCAGAAAGACGCTTCATTTTCACCTGTGTCATCACATCCCGCGACCATGTTTGTGATGCGTTTCGCACCACGACCGAAGTAATCACCCGATGTCGGCGCCCAGACAAGGCGTAAAGGAACGCCGCAGCCTCGCCCGCGTCGGCCGGTTTACCCATAATCCGGCGACCAAGGGTCACGGTGGTATCCGCGCATAAAACGACTTCATCGGAAGCTACCTTCATGATCTCGGCTTTACCGGCAGCTATCCGGCGACAGTAATTCAGAGGGATTTCGCCCTTCAAGGGTGTTTCGTCCGTTTCGGGCACACGAACTTCGTCGGCGACCAGCCCCAGCTGGCCCAACAGCTCGGCGCGCCTTGGCGAACCCGATCCGAGAATCAGGCGCATGTCGGCCTTTGGGCCCACCTTATTTGAAGCGGTAATTGATCCGGCCTTTTGTCAGGTCATAAGGCGACATCGCCACCTGAACTTTGTCGCCGGCCAGAACCCGGATACGGTTCTTGCGCATCTTGCCTGCCGTATGTGCGATGATCTCATGGCCGTTTTCCAGCTCGACCCGAAATGTCGCATTAGGCAGGAGCTCTCTGACGACACCGGGAAATTCGAGCTCTTCTTCCTTGGCCATGGTCACTCCTGACTTAAGTTCCCCGCCAAATCGCGGGCGCCCCCTAAATGGGCCTAAAGTGACGGGTATTCAAGGGGTTTTCGCTTGTTCAGTCTGCGTCACAGCGCTCAATGGGCCAAATTATGCACTTGCGACAGGCAGCACCCCTGCAAGCCACGAACATTTTAAGATGCAAAGCTCCATGCGGTTAAGGCACCGTGCCGGCATTTGCCAAGCCACCCTTTCCCCTTTTGGAGCATCTTAATCCTGTTGCGGCTCTCCAAACCTCGCCAACATCTTGTCGCGAATCTGGTCGCGCGTCTGGCGGTACGAGGCAAGTTTCTCCTCGCGTTTTGCACCAAGATCAGTCGGGTCGAGGACCGGCCAGTACTCAATTTCCATATGCGCATGCCGTGTAAGCTCCTGCGCCATGCGCAGGCTGGCGGGGGACAAAGCAACGATCAGGTCAAAACCAGACAGGTCATCGCCCCATTCGCGCATTTCCTCAAAGGATCGGGTGCGGTGGCGGGCGAGCTCAATTCCCAACTCTGCGCAAACCGAGACCGCGAAGCCGTCAACCTCAAGCGTGCCACGCACACCCGCGGATTGCACATAGACCTCCTGTCCGTAAAAAGCTTTCATCATGCCCTCGGCCATAGGCGAACGCACTGCGTTATGGTCACAGCAGAACAACACGGATCCTGGAAGTTCTGCCGCCATGCTCAACCCCAGTGCAAAACGCAGATAAGGGTGAACAGGCGGCGCGCAGTGTCGTGATCCACATCCGCCTTGCCTGCCAGACGTTCTTCCAGAATGCGCGCGCCTTCGTCGTGAATACCCCGCCGGCCCATATCAATGGCCTCGATCTGGGCCGGGGGCAGCTTTTTTACCGCCTCAAAATAACTTTCGCAGATCGAAAAATAATCTTTCACCACCTGCCTGAAGGGGCCGAGTGACAAGTGAAATTCACCGGCCTTTTCGCCATCCTCGGTGTTGATATCAAAGACCAGACGCCTGTCACGGATCGACAGGTTAAGATGATATGGTCCCGCCGGAGACACCACGTCACCGCGCGATGGCAACGCAAAGTGGTTTTGCTCCAGAAGGTCAAACACCGCCACGTTGCGTTCTTGCTCAATCGCTGGTGTTGGCGCGGCAAGACCGGTGTCGTCTATATCTATTTTACTGATATGGTTGGACATTATTCGCCCCTGTTTAGACGTTCTAAGCGGGCGGTGACGGACAATCCATGCGCCTCAAGGCTTTCTGAACGTGCCAGGATTTCAGCCGCCGGTCCAATGCTGACCAGTGCTTCTGGCGTCATGCGAGCAAGCGTCGTTCGTTTCAGGAAATCCATCACTGACAGGCCCGAGCTGAACCGCGCTGAGCGCGCGGTTGGCAGCACGTGATTTGGTCCGCCGATGTAGTCGCCGATTGCCTCGGGCGTCCATTGCCCAAGAAAGATGGCGCCAGCTTCTGTGCAGGCATCCGCCAGCGCGTCAGGATCGGCCACACAAAGTTCCAGATGTTCTGGCGCGATACGGTTTGAAAGCCGCGCTGCCTCGACCATGTCACGCACCGTGATCACCGCACCATTGTCGCGCCAGGAAGCTCCGGCAATAGGGCTACGCTGCAAGGTTTCAAGCCGGTTTTCTACCGCTGCCGCCACAGCGCGGCCAAAGTCTTCATCGTCGGTGATCAGGATCGACTGGGCGCTTTCATCATGTTCTGCCTGTGACAGGAGGTCCAGCGCCAGCCAGTCCGGATCATTTTCCTTGTCAGCGATTATCAGGATTTCCGACGGACCCGCGATCATATCGATACCAACCTTGCCAAAGACCCGCCGCTTGGCCGCAGCGACGAAAGCATTGCCCGGACCCGTGATTTTATCCACCGGTGCGATACTTTCCGTGCCATGCGCCAAAGCAGCAATCGCCTGCGCACCACCTATGCGATAGACCTCATCCACCCCGGCGATACGCGCCGCCATCAATACGGCAGGGTTGGTCAACCCGTTCGGCGTTGGCACGGTTATTGCCAGCCGTTCCACCCCGGCAACCTTGGCCGGGATTGCGTTCATCAATACCGATGACGGGTAGGAAGCTAGCCCCCCCGGCACATATAGCCCGGCTGCGCGCACCGGCGTCCAGCGCCAGCCAAGCTCGGCCCCGACATCATCCGTCCAACGGGCATCTTCAGGTAATTGGCGGGCGTGGTAGGCATGGATACGCTTTGCCGCCAGTTCGAGCGCTGCGCGCTCTTGCTCTGGCACTTTCGCGCATTCAGCGTCAATTTCTGTGGCCGAAAAAGCCAGAGTTTCCGGTGTCAGGTCCAACCTGTCAAAACGCGCCGTCAACTCGATCACGGCGGCATCCCCGCGCTGGCGCACATCCTCAATGATTGCGGATACCGTGGCATCCACATCCGGGCTGTCCTCGCGTTTCATCGCCAGCAAAGCCACAAACTGCTTTTCAAAGTCAGAATCGGTTGATTTTAGAAATGCGGGCATCATCATCTCCGTCAGCGTTCCAACATCGTGTAGCGCTATTTCCCGCCGGATTGAACCTTTGTTTGAGATGAAATCCTCACCAATGCAAAGCCATGTCCATTGCGCTCAATCAAGGCGGAAACCCGAATAAAATGATACACTCTCGTTGCGACAACGAGAGGAGGTACAAATAAAAAACAGACACAAACTCAGAAAGGAGGAATAAGATGCTTATCAAGAAACTAATCACCAGTGCCGCTGTAATTGCGGCTATGTCCCTGATGAGTGGGGTGGCGATTGCAGGAAGTGCGGGGGAAGCCGAGTATATGGGTTCCTGCGCAGTATGTCATGGTGATGGTGCGTTAGGTGATGGACCTCTTTCAAAATATATGACCATAGAGGTTCCGGGTTTGACCGAGCTTGCAAAAGCGAATGATGGTGAGTTTCCGATGCTTCGGGTAATCCACATCATAGACGGGCGGACCGGCCTGCGCGGTCACGGTGATGCCAGACCTGATTCCGGTGGCAATATGCCAGTTTGGGGCGATCAGTTTGAAGCTGAGGAAGCCGAAATGGCAGGCGTATATGGCGCCGAGCTGTTGGTGCGCGGTCGCATCTTGGCGCTGGCACAATATCTGGAATCGATCCAGAACTAGGTGCTGGTTAGGTAGGTAGATTGCCTGCTAAGCCGATATAGTTGGGGTGGCGCCGTTGAGAATGGCGCCACCGTTGTTTTTACTAACCCCACTTTCACTCCCAATTTTGCCGGCTTTCCTTCGGGAGGTCAGTATTGTCGACAACTTGCAGGGGTGCTCCTGATTGATCAGCATCAAGGCAAAATCCAGCATTAAATGATAAGGTGTCAGCGTGGAGGGAGTGGAGGGTCAAGAGGTTAATAGGAAAGGAAACCAGACAAGAAGAGGAGGAAATGATGCGTATTTACAAACTATTAAGTATCGCATTGGCAGTTTCGGGTTCTCTGATGTTAGGAGGTTCCGCGATTGCTGAAAATGCTGGCCATGCCGAATACATGTCGGCATGTGCCGTTTGCCACGGACAAGACGGTCTGGGCAATGGGCCGCTTTCTTACTACCTGACGGTCGATGTACCTGATCTGACTATTCTTGCTGAACAAAATGACGGCGAATTTCCGATGCTGAAAATCATCCAAATCATTGATGGGCGTAGCGGAGTTCGGACCCACGGCGACACCGAAACAAGTGGTTTGATGCCGGTATGGGGCGATCGTTTTGCTGAAAAAGCAGAAGAAGAAGTTGGCTTCTACGGAGCCGAACTGGTTGTTCGCGGCAGAGTTCTGACACTGGCAGAACATCTGGAATCAATTCAGAAATAGGCTTCGGCCTATGAGACTTGTGACCGTCTAAACTTACAAATGGTGTGGCGCTGTCTTTGATGGCGCCACATAGGGTTTGGTGACATCCTTCAGCGTGATATTCAGCGCTTCAACTTCTATTGCCACGGCACCGTCACCAGCCAAAGTCAACACCACCTTGCCCATACCATCTTCTGCCGGTTCAAATTCGACAGATAACAGTGACAGGATCATATCCTTATCGCCTTGCGCAATACCCTGACTTCGCACCTGTTTCACGTCGTCAATCAATACCAATGCCTGCACACGTTCCACCGGGCGGTTCCGGCGTTTAGCCGCCGGCAGGTCTTCCCAACGAAACCGATTGAGTAACAATGCAAAGCGCCTGTTGGCTTTTTGCCAACGCATTTCGCTGGCTGGAAATACCGCGTCCTGAACCAGTGCCGAAACCACCGCCAAATCTTCGCTATCCGCCACGATCAAGCCAAGCGGCTTTTCACCACCATCTTCAAATCTTGCGTCTTCGTTCATTTATCCGATACCCGTTCAATCCTGGCCCCTACCCCAGACAGCTTTCGCACAAGCTGCTCATAGCCACGGTCGAGGTGATAGACCCGGTTTACCACCGTTTCGCCCTCGGCTGCCAGCCCTGCAAGGATCAGGCTGACAGAGGCCCGCAGGTCAGTGGCCATGACCGGCGCACCTTTCAGCTTTTCGACCCCTGTCACAGTTGCGGTCCCGCCCTGCACGTCAATATCGGCCCCCATCCGCACCAGTTCAGGTGCATGCATGAACCTGTTTTCAAAGATCTTCTCTTCCAGCACGCTTACCCCATCAGCCGTGCAGAGCATGGCCATCATCTGGGCCTGCAGATCGGTTGGGAAACCGGGAAAAGGCGCGGTGGTGACATCAACAGCCGACAAACGCCCGTTTTTGCGGGCGACTTTCAGGCCACGTTTGGTTTCTTCAACCGATATCCCCGCCGCATCCAGTTTTTCAACAAAAGCGCCAACCAGATCCAGCCGTCCGCCCAGACATTCCACTTCGCCACCAGCGATTGCCGGGGCAAGCATATAAGTTCCAAGCTCGATCCTGTCCGTCACTACTGGGTGGGTGGCACCGTGCAGACGGTCGACGCCCTCGATGGTGATCTCACTGGTACCTTCGCCGTCAATATGCGCACCCATTTTCTTCAGGCAGGCAACCAGATCAACAATTTCCGGCTCGCGCGCAGCATTCTTAAGCACGGTTGTACCCTTGGCCAAAGTCGCCGCCATAACGATGTTTTCCGTTGCCCCGACCGAGGCAAAGCTCATTTCATAAACCGCGCCTTTCAATCCTTTGGGCGCCTTGGCATGCAGGTAGCCGTCACGCAGTTCGATCTCAGCCCCCATCGCCTCCAGCCCCTGAATGTGCAGATCCATCGGACGCGCACCAATGGCACAGCCGCCGGGCAAAGACACGACCGCGTGGCCAAGACGCGCCAGCATGGGCCCAAGCACCAGATTCGAGGCTCGCATTTTACGCACGATGTCGTAATCGGCGATGTGGTTGTTGATGTCGTGGCTCGACATTGCCAGAACCTGACCATCCTGCAAAGCGCTGGCCTCGGCACCCAGAGAGGTCAGAAGCTCGGTCATAGTTTTGATGTCCGAAAGGCGCGGCGCATTGGTCAGGGTCAGAGGCTCTTCGCTCAGCAACGTCGCCGGCATCAGCGCCAGGCAGGCATTCTTTGCCCCGGCTATCGGTATTTCACCTTGCAGCGGCCCGCCGCCTGTTACGATAATTCTGTCCATCTGCCTGCCTCGCTATGCGTTTGTGTCTGTCTTGGGTGCCTTGCGCGCCTTCGCCTGAGCCTTGCGCCGGGCCATATTGGCCTTTAACGCCGCCTTCAAGCGGTCGCTCCGGTCTTCTGCCTGATTTCCCTTGGAAGGTGCGGTGGATTTTTTATTCATCCCCCTCTCTAACCCAGTGTGGAATTAGGGTCCAGATTACCCTTGCGCCTTCGGCGGATTAGGTCTAATCACCCGCCCACAGAAAGGCTGTGGTAGCTCAGTGGTAGAGCGCACCCTTGGTAAGGGTGAGGTCGGGAGTTCAATCCTCCCTCACAGCACCAGCCAAACAATTTGACCGTTTGTTTTTATTGGTCTTAATTTTTCCCTGGGTTCTTGCACCTACCCTAATGCTCACCTGACAATATCCAGTACCCGTGTATTGTCCGCTCCGGATACGATAGCAATCCCGTCTTTGTCCGCATTTTTCTTCATGCGAAAGACCGGATATCCCTCAATCTACTTTTCCCGATCGTACAATTCTTGCATTTGCGTTTTTTCCCAGGGCACTGGCACTCGCAATTTGCTCAAATTTTAAAAAACCAAATGTAGATGCGAAGATTATTAGCCAGTAAATTTTAGAAAGCTACTGCTACATGATAATGATTGAGCAAACGCTGAAATTGCTACCACGCCCGCAGAAGACACAGCCTGTTAGGCAGAGGTCGATGTCAGCATTGGATGATCAACGGTAGATTACAGCCTATCTCCGTACCGGTCGTTACACGCAAAACTAGGGGCGTTCGGAAAAAACTTCCGGCCTTACAAAGTCGCGAAATTCAAGCTCGAGTGAATCGTTTCTTGCACCGACAAATTCCTCGACACGGCCATTGCCGGATAAAATCGCGATATAGGGCTGTTCCCACCAGATATCACGCCAATCAGTGAATTCAGTACCCGTGAAAAGTTCCTTAAGGTGCGGGTCGATCTCGTAGCACACCACGGACGAATGCGCGACGATAGCGAATGCGCCAAATTTGTCTTTGGCTTGCCTGATTGCGGTAGCAAAGTCAGTGTCGACAAGCACATCAGGGTCATTTCGCACCCCACCCCAGCCGCACGTGTCCTTGTGCGCCACTTTAACCGGTGCTTCACCCTGATTGAGCCCAAGCAGTGTCAGCCCCCTCCAAAGGTACGTCTTACCTCCCTGTTCGCGGTTGAAGACCCAGCTAGCCTCTGCGTTAGCACCCCCAGACGAACGGATAACGAAATCACCGACAAGTTCGGGCGGACTGACAGAACTCTCAGCAGCGGCATCCTCCAAGTTGGTGCGCTTCCGAAACTGTTCTATCACACTTTCATAATAGGCCAGTTTCGGGGTCATTCCTTCAAAAACCGGTTCAAATTGCGAGAACACAATCTGCTTTCCGTTAGGCAGCATAAAGGACTTCAGGCCGGGACTGCCGAGGCTGCCAGCCAGGGCGCAGTACTCCGATTCTTGTGGGATCTGACTCCCTTCAAAAAATGCAACCCGCTCGCAGTTGTCGACCCAGACAAACCGGTTGCCATACCACATATTTGTCAGGTTCACCGGCAGACTGATGCCAGCATCCCATTCGTAAGTTATGTCAGTTACTCTTAAGCTTTCATCAAGCTGGAATAGTGCAGGAAGCTTGACGAAGCGCTCGCCCAAATAGGCTCTGTCAGCTGTAGTGTCGATCCGGATACCGTCATCCAGTTGCGGGAAAGCAGCAAGTGAAGTCAGGAACGACCAGTGTTGTTCCATCAACTGGTCCAGATCCTCTGACGTACTTCGCAGGGACAGGACCGGGCTGAGGAGATTTCGCCCAAATCCCAGAGCCTCGGTTTCGGCCCCCATCAAGCTAAGGATCGTCGGAGCAACGTCGATCGTCGCATGTCTTAGCCCCCTAAAACTGTGCCACTATTTGTCTGGCACAGGAGGAATG
>CAZJYZ010000071.1:0-10360 GCA_964550345.1 uncultured Aliiroseovarius sp.
CCCCCCCCCCCCCCCCCCCCCCCCCCCCCCCCCCCCCCCCCCCCCCCCCCCGCAAAGCTCAATATCGCAGCCAACGACGCTTTGAGCTGCCCGCCACGTTAACTGTCGTAAAGCGAGGCCCAGCGGCCCAATAGCTGATGCTGCAACCAACGCGAACGCCCGGACCAGCCGCGGGCACCTGCCGGGCGCTCACGATCACTGCGCTTAATCTCACCACGCCGCTTCATTTCGGCAGTGAAAATCGCAAAGACCAGCGGCCTGCCCGAGGGTGTTGTCATGTAGCCCGCCAGTGAGGACACAAAATTCAGGGTGCCGGTTTTGGCATGGATGCTGTAGCCGGCGTCCGGGTCTTGGCGTCCGTTTCTGTCAACCGGCACCACCTCTTTCATCAACCCATGGAGCTGCCCCCCGGCCCCCGCATGCACCAGTGCCTTGACCATATCACTGGCAGACAGGCGTGACGCGTCGCTTAGCCCGGAATGGTCCACCAGTTTGGCATGCCTGGTGCCAAGGCTATCCTTCATCCAGTCATTCATCATCCGTGCCGACGCCCGTAACGAATTTGGGTCGCGCCCACGCGCGGTACTTGCCGTCAAACCGACTACCTCGGCTGTCATGTTGTTGGAATATTTCAACATAAGCTGGGTTATGGCCTTCAGCGAGGCCGATTTATGTTCAACCAGCACCGTGCCTCCGGGCATCTTGCTGACTTCCTTTGCAACCGGCAAAACTATACCGAAACTGCGCGCCAAGGATTGGAAGACCTCGGCCGCATAAAGGTCCGGGCGCCGCACGGGCAACCAGCGCGACCCGGCATCCCCCAATGCGCCGCGCGCAACGGTCCATTCGTCGACGTCGCCATCTTGCTTGTAGGTATATACCGGCATGTCCCGCTCAACCACGCGCATCTGCGACGTCGCCACCCGTGGCTGGTATCTGTCCGAGCGCGCGTCCATCGTCACAGTGTAGCCGCTGGTCGCGCGTTTCCATTGAAAATACACCCGATTGAAATTCAGGTTCACCCCCGAAACGGCCGGGTTATAGCCCAGATGATCCGGCTGCTCTTTGTCGATTTGCCTGAGATAGGGCAGCGCCCCGGCATAGACTTTGAACTTGCCGGTAATTCCGGTCACGCCTGTGGCCTTCAATTGCCGCGCCATATCGGCAAGGTGGTTGGTGTCCATCACCGGATCCCCTCCGCCAACCAATACCAGATCCCCTTTCAGCACGCCGCCTTCGACCGGCCCGGTGGCAACCAGGCGTGTGCGAAACTGGTACCCTGCCCCTAATGCCTCAAGCCCATAGGCTGCCGTTGCCGCCTTGGCGACAGAGGCCGGCGGCAGGGCTAAAAGGGGGTTTTTCGTTTCAAGCACCGCACCCGTGTGCCCGTCTGCCACCACATAGCCAATTTTTCCGCCCAGTTCAGCTTTGGCGATCAGGGTATCTGCGGGTCTGGCTGCAGCTTTGCTGACATTTCCGGGCCTGCGAACCGGAAGCGGGGATGTAAGAGGGGCGCCGGCCCATACCTGCCCGGCCGCCAGAGAGGTAATGCCTCCCAGTAATACTCGCCTCGAAATCCCACCCGTCATGGTTATGATTTACCTGCGCTTGGCGGGAAAGAGCAATAGCGGGTTTCCTGACCCTGCACATATTTGATCGAAAATCATCCCGGATACCGGAAACATATTGTTGTAGGGCGATATCTTGGCGGCGACGCACGCCCATTGCGACGGGCAGGTTTACTTTTCTACCATTCCCCGCGCGCCCGTATGGCACTGGAAGAAGCCGCGATCATTGGAACATTGATCAAACACCAGCGTGGCGGTTCGGCCTGTACCAGCAAGCGCGCTTCGCGCCCTCGCAACTTTTGGGCCTTGAAGGTCTGCGCCGTTTTCGATGTGCGTGCCGCCACCCGTTCCCCCGGGCGCGCGATCACGCCCACCGGCACGCGGTGCATAATCTCCTGCCAATCCTGCCAGCGATGAAAATCCGCCAGATTGTCAGCCCCCATCAGCCAGACGAATTTCGTGCCCGGATATAGTTTTTGCAGATGCGCTAGTGTTTTGGCGGTATAGCGGGTTCCCAGCCGCGCCTCGATCCCGGTAACACTGACCTGGGGATGTTGCATCACGCGGCGCGCGCGCGCCAGCCGCTCGGCCATCGGGGCAGGTCCGTTCTTCTTCAACGGGTTGCCCGGCGAAACCAGCCACCAGACCCTGTCCAGCCCGAACCTTTTTAACGCTTCACGCGTGACATGCACATGCCCCGAATGGGCCGGGTCAAAGGACCCGCCCAAAAGGCCGATTTTCTGACCGGGGCGGGCATATGGCAGATCATATCGCATGGCTAAGTGCCATATCCCAGCAGGTCCCTGATATGGAAGGAAAATCGCTAAAATGCGTCATTTTCCTCCCTCTAGTTCGACGGAAAGTAAACCCATGGGCCGCCCTCCTATGACCCAAACTGGTGGCAGGTGTTGACCCGGGTCAACGCCGCAGGTGCACGCTTCATGGTACAATTCCACCGGAGGCGATGGAAAGGAGGACGCTATGAGACCTGACCTTTCAATAGTCACAGAAGAGGCTATCAAAGCGATAACCACCTACCTGAAAGACACCATGAAACGCGAAAAGCGTGCGGGCATCCTGCTTGGCATGAGCGGCGGGTTGGATTCCTCGGTGCTGGCTGCGCTTGCTGCGCGGGCCGTGGGGCCTGAACGCCTTCATATGGCCTATCTGTCCGACGCGGATAGCAGCAAAGATATTGGCGCCAACGCCCACTTGATGGCTGATTGGCTCGGCATTGATCTGGAACTTGTACCAATCACACAGGAAATGCGCGTGCGCGGTGTCTATAAGCCGGTATTTATCAAAGCCCTGCGCCTGTCGCCTATTGTCGCAAAAATCAGCGCCGGGACATACAGGGTTCTGTGCGGTGAGACACCGTTTAAATCAACCTTGCGCATCGGTGCCGGTGAAAGGCTACGCCCCTGGTACAAACGTTTGATGTTCAACATGACCATGCATCACGTGGATGCTGGTTTCTCGGCCCGCCATATCTGGCGGCGCGAGATTTTGGAAGACATGGCTAAAACGCGTAATCTGCTCTTGATTGGCGCTGCCAACCGCTCAGAATCCGAAGTGGGCTGGTTCGTTAAGGACGGGATCGACGATTTGCCAATCCAACCCATGACCGGGCTTTTAAAAACGCAGGTGCGTGACCTTGCACGGGCATTGGACCTTCCCGCCCCGGTTCGTGATCAATTGCCATCTCCTGACATGGCGAAAGGTGTCAGCGATGAATTTGGCATTGGGCACGAATATGCTTTGGTCGATCAGGTGATCGACGGGTTTGACCGCGGCCTGGACGTGGAAGAGATTGCCGCACTTGGCATTCCCCCCAAAGAAATCGAGGATATTCGCGATCTGATGCGTCTGTCTGACTGGAAAAGAGCATCTCCTCATGAAACCCCGCCAGTCACCGGTGAGGCGGGGTCAGATTTGCGCCGCGCGGCTTGAGGCTGGCCCGAGCATGCCCTAGGCTTGGGTAAAGCAAAACGGAGCCGGCTCATGACGAAAGACCAACCCGAAGGGGACGTAATTCTACGCACCCTCGCCATGCCACGTGATGTAAACATCGCAGGTGACATTTTCGGTGGCTGGGTGCTCAGCCAGATGGATATTGCAGGCGGACTTGTCTCGGCAAAACGGGCACAGGGCCGGGTGGCCACCGTTGCCGTCAACGCCATGAAATTTATCCGACCCGTCAAGGTCGGGGACATCCTGTGCATTTACGGCGAGGTCGAACGCGTGGGCACGACCTCGATCACCGTTGCGCTTGAAGCATGGGTCTTACGTGGTCGCGAGGCCGACCGCGCCAAGGTTACAGAGGGTCTGTTTGTTTTCGTAGCACTGGATGAGGACGGCAAGCCAATGCCGGTGGACAGGTAGGGATTTCGAAAATCCTCCCTGACCTGAAATTTTCCGGGGCAGAAGAACGAGAATTGCCCTTCGGAATATCAGCCTGTATCAACCCCCGAAATAAACGCATTCCAAGGATCAGACCGAAATGGCCAGCTATCAATATGTTTATCACATGGACGGGGTTTCCAAGACCTATCCCGGTGGCAAAAAATGCTTTGAAAACATTCGCCTGAGCTTCCTGCCCGGCGTCAAAATTGGTGTTGTCGGTGTGAACGGCGCCGGTAAATCGACCCTGATGAAAATCATGGCGGGGCTGGACAAGGATTTCACCGGGGAAGCCTGGGCCGCCGAAGGCGCCACCGTTGGCTACCTGCCGCAGGAACCCAAACTGGATGAAAATCTGACCGTGCGCGAAAATGTCATGCTGGGCGTGGCGGGTAAAAAGGCCGTGCTGGACCGGTATAACGAGCTGGCGATGAATTACTCGGACGAAACGGCCGAGGAAATGGGCAAGCTTCAGGATGAGATTGACGCGGCCAATCTGTGGGATCTTGATGCGCAGATTGATGTCTCGATGGAAGCATTGCGTTGCCCGCCTGACGACGCGAACGTTGCGACCCTTTCAGGCGGCGAAGCACGGCGCGTGGCACTCTGCAAACTTTTGCTCGAAGCCCCTGACATGTTGTTGCTTGACGAGCCAACCAACCATCTGGACGCCGAAACCATCGCCTGGCTGCAACAGCATTTGATGGATTATAAAGGCACCATCCTGATCGTCACCCATGACCGATATTTCCTCGATGACATCACCAGCTGGATCCTTGAACTCGACCGTGGCAGGAGCATTCCTTACGAGGGCAATTACTCGGCATGGCTGGAGCAAAAGGCCAAGCGGCTGGAACAAGAAGCGCGTGAGGATAAATCCAAGCAAAAAACGCTGGAACGCGAGCTGGAATGGATGCGTCAAAGCCCACGCGCCCGTCAGGCTAAGCAAAAAGCGCGGATCAACGCCTATAATGATCTTGCCGAGGTCTCGGAGCGCGAAAAGCTGTCGCGCGCCCAAATCATAATACCCAATGGCCCTCGTCTTGGCTCGAAGGTGATTGAAGTTGAAGGGCTGAAAAAACATATGGGCGACAAGCTGCTGGTTGAAGATCTCAGCTTCTCTCTGCCCCCCGGCGGTATTGTCGGCGTCATTGGCCCCAACGGCGCGGGTAAAACCACGCTCTTTCGCATGCTGACCGGACAGGAACATCCCGATGAGGGCACAATCGAATACGGCGACACGGTGCAGCTTTCCTATGTGGATCAAAGCCGCGATGATCTCGATGCGAATGCCTCCGTGTGGGAAGCCATCGGCGACGGGCTGGATATCATCCAGTTGGGTGATGCCGAGGTAAACTCACGTGCCTATTGCTCCAGCTTCAATTTCAAAGGCGGCGACCAGCAAAAAAAGGTTGGCCTGCTGTCCGGGGGTGAACGCAACCGGGTGCACATGGCGCGGCTCTTGAAAGAAGGCGGTAACGTACTGCTGCTTGACGAGCCGACAAACGATTTGGACGTGGAAACCCTGCGCGCGCTCGAAGACGCGCTGGTGGATTTCGCCGGCTGCGCCGTGGTCATCTCACACGACCGCTTCTTCCTCGATCGCATCTGCACGCATATTCTGGCATTTGAGGGCGACGCCCATGTGGAATGGTTCGAGGGTAACTTCGAAGACTACGAAGAGGACAAGAAACGTCGGCTGGGCGCCGATGCTCTGGAACCTAAGCGCCTGAAACATAAGAAGTTTGTGCGATAGTCATATGAAATTCGGGTGCGCAATCTGTGCACCCATTTTTCCCACCCCAATTGCACAAACTGGACACAAGCGCGTTCCGAGGATTAATCTTGGGCTTGAGGCCATTTAGGATTTGGGGGATCTAATGACAATTTACACGAAAATCCGGCTCGTTTTTCTGACGTTGTTGCTATCTATGGGGCTTGCGGCCTGCTCAATGTTACCCCTGCCGTCTGACACAACCGGCACCCTGATTGTGCTGCGCCATGCGGACCGCGAGGGGGACCAGCTCAGCGCCGAGGGCATCGCCCGTGCCGAAGCTTTGCCTGCAGCTCTTGCTGGCGTCGCAATTGATGCGATCTATTCACCGGGGGTTCAGCGCAACCTTGATACGGCCGCACCCCTTGCCCAAAAACGCGGACTGGATGTAATCCGCATTCCTGCAACAAATGTGGCCACAAGAATGTTTACCGGCAACTCGGGCAAAACGTTGGTCTGGGTTGGCAACAAGGACAATATCACAAATCTTTGGGCGGAAATTGACGCGCCAGGCACCCCGCCCCTGACCTATGGCGATTTGTTCATTGTTGAGCTACGGGCGAACCAACCTCCGCTTGTTGTCCGCAGACATTTTGGCAAGTAGGCAAGCGGATTAACTAACCCAACCAATCCGTGACCTGTGGGAACAGGGTCGCCAAATGTCGGCCTTTAGCTGCGCAAATGTGATTTCACGCAGCAAGTTCACCGCCTGAAAGCGGTATATCGCGTGCCTGAACCGAGATATCATCAGATTTTGGCTGGTCTCCCAAGCACCATGAAATTGTTCGAAAAGTGTAATTTTCCAACTGAACTTGCATATATTTCGCGAGTGAATGTTGTAAAAATAGAAGTCTACATTTGTGAACTTTGCAAGTTTGGCGATTTTTCTTCGTGAAACAACCAGTTTGGCTCGAATTCCGCCCTGACCTATTCACCGAATTTGGCCCTTTTCAATAGCAGCGTGGATCGTTGACCAGCTTTTACGGCTAAAACTCTTCTCGATTTCCTGCACTTCGAGGCTGAGAATAAAAGGTATGTCCCCTAACTCGGGTCGCAACGCAGCTTCAGCAGCTGCATAAAGCGCGTCGGCAATAATTTCGCGGATCTCAGCCGTGCGCCCCTGCCCCAGCCGCAGTACCATGTCGAGGAAGTGATAGCTGCCGGCACTGTCCGCTATCGCCTGAAAATCGGCACGAAAGCCGCGCACCCGGATGCCACCCACCGGGCAGGCCCCGGTGGCAACCAGCGCGTCACGGCAAGTGGCGGCGAAGGCGTCGAGATCGGTCAATTCCCCGAGCCCACGCGAATATTCAAAACTGAGATGCGGCATCTGCCCCTCCGGACATTCAAGACCGTTTCACAATGCCCTCATCCAGCCATGTGTCAAACAATTCCAGCACCGCATCGCTGAAGGCGGCATCGTTGATATGGGCATCAAGTTCGCTAAGGGTAACATTTTCCGGGTTGTTTGCACGAATTTCATCGATATACGCGGCCAACCCGTCTGAATCGTGCAAAGGCGCGCCTTCGCGGTCCCATTCATTACAGCCAAGTTTTGGCAGGAACAGGGTAACCGGCGCTTTGGCCCCTGCCAGTTGCGTGCAGATTGCGCGTGCCACTTCGCGCCGCTCATCCGCCCCTAACAGGATCGACGACAACAGCCGATTATGGGCATGAACCTCATAGCCCTGAAAGCGATCCGGAAGGGCCTGCCAGCCAACCACATCCACAAGGTCATAACAGCCCGGCGCGACCATCTGCGGAATGCCCGCGGCGCCTGCATTTGTCATGCGGTCAGGTCCGGCGGAAATGGCCGACCCCATGATATGGTTGGTCAGCTCCTGCGGGGCAAAATCCATCACGGCGGCAAAGGCCCCCTCGGCGGCGAGGCTTTCAAAAGCGCGCCCGCCCATGCCGGTGGCGTGGAACACGGCGACCTCAAAACCGCGTTCCTCCAACGCTGGTTTCAGGCTAACCATATATCGCAGCACGGTTTTCCCAAAGCTGGTCATGCCGATTAGGGGCCTGTCAAAGCGCGGCTTTTCCACAGCCCGCGCAGCACCTAGCACCGCGCCTGCAGCTTGTGACAGGGACGCTTTACAGACCGAGTTAAGCCCATAAAGCCCCCCGGCCCAGAGGATCATCTGGATATCTGCCGCCAGCCGTTCAGGCGGGATCAGGGGAGAAAACGATACGGTTGAAACCACGTATTTTGGCACACCAAGCGGTAATGCCTGACACAGGTCCAGCGCCAGATCGGTGCCCATTGTCCCACCCAGAATTATGACCCCGTCAAAGGCGCCAGCGAGATAGAGCTTCAGCGCCAGAGCCGATGCCCCCGCCGCCATGATCTGCATGGCTGCGTTTTCATCCCCGGTGGCAATCGCGGCCTCAATCGAAGAGCCCCCCGCCCCGGCCACATCATGTTTTGAATGGTCACAGGGCTCTGAAGGATCTCCCAGCACCGAGACATCCATCGTCACCACGTTACCGCCCTGCCCCCGGATCACCCCGGCCAGATACCCCAACTCGTCATCTTTTGTGTCATAGGTGCCAACCACCAAAATTGTCTTGTCGCCCATAGGTGCCTCTTACCGTTGCTGGCTGTCGTGAATATCGTGGTCAATCTCGGCCTCGCTCAACCGTTCACGGTGTTCGCGGATCACAGTGCGGATATGCAGGACCAGTATCAGCAGAATGAGAGCGAACAGGATCGCGGCAATGGGTCGATCGATGAAATCCATTGGCGTCTTCACCCGCGCCATGGCTGAACGCAGCTTGACCTCCATAATCCCGCCCAGCACCATGCCAAGGATCACCGGTACCACCGGCAGGTTAAGACGTTTGAGGATCAGGCCAAAGACCCCAAAACCGGCGGCCATGGCGCAGTCCGTTATGGAATTGCGCAGGGAATAGACCCCGACAAAGCTGAGCGTGAGGATCACCATGCCCAGAAAACGGGTCGGGATCTGAATGATTTTGGTCAGCAGATTTGTCGAAAATATCAGGAAAATCAGCACGATAACGTTAAGCAGCAGCATGGCGATATAAAGCGCCATGACGAAATCGAGGTTTTGCTGAAAAAGCTGCGGGCCAGGGATGACATTGTGCACATAAAACACCGACAACATCATCGCGGTCAGGGCTTCACCCGGTATGCCCAACGCCAGAAGCGGGATCATCGCCGCACCGGGCACGGCGTTATTGGCGGCTTCAGATGCGATCAGCCCCTCGGGGGCACCGTCACCGAAGGCCTCGGGCGTTTTTGAGGATTTCTTGGCGTAGGTGTAGGACATGAACTGGGCCGTGAACTCACCCACACCGGGGATCATGCCCATGATCACGCCAAAGCCAGACGAAGCTGTCGCAACGCGTTTATGCCCCATCAACTCTTTCAGCCCGCCCAGCATGGAGCCTGAAACCGGCTTGGCCTCGGGGCTTTCGTCGCGATTGATCAACAGGGCAAAGGCCTGCGAAATGGCGAAAATGCCCAAAACGACCACGATCAGATTAACGCCTGAGGACAACCAGCCCTGATCAAAGGTGTAGCGTTTGGTGTATTTCACCGGCTCAAGGCCAATCGTGTTGATGAATACGCCGAAAGCAGCCAGCATGCCGGCGGCGAAAATTTGACCACGATGGGCCAGTACCACCAGAATAATGCCCAGAAGAGCGGCCAGAAAAATCTCGCGGCTGCCAAAATGCGGTGCAATCATCGCCAGGATTGGTGACAGAAGGATCAAGCAGAGAATGGCGAAAACACCGCCAAAAAAGGACGCGGAATAGGCCAGTGACAACGCGCGCGCCGCTTGCCCGCGCTTGGTCATAGGGTAGCCGTCATAGGTCGTCAGGGCGTTAACGGCCGTGCCCGGTGTATTGATCAAAATGGCTGGTATTGCCCCGCCATACATAGAGCTGCCGTAGATGCCCAAAAGCATGGTCAGGCCCACAATCGGCTCCATCGAGAAGGTGGCGGGCAGCAAGATGGCAATGGCCACTGCGGCTCCAACACCGGGAATGGCCCCGATGATCACCCCGCCGATTGAACCGACCAAAAGGGCCACCACGACCTGCCATTGGGCAAGGATCTGTATGCCGGAAATCAGGTCATCCATGTCCAGCCCCTAAAAATAGACCAGCATGAAGCTGCGCCAACCGTCCGGCAGGTATTCATATATCTGCCCACCGGGTACTTTCACCTGCAGGAAGGTCTTGAACAAAAGCACGATGGCAAAGCCCGTCAGAGCGGCCACAAAACCCCATTTCAGGCTGCGGTACCCCAACCTGTAACTTAATAGCACCGCGAACAAGATGGTCGCCAGCAGATAGCCGATAACCGGCACCGTAGCCACGTAGATCAGGAACCAGACAACATATTCCAGTGACCGTGCCCATAGTCTGACCTCGGCCCAGCGGCCATGGATGCGTGGGCTGGCAAGGGAACCTAACAGGTGCAACACGGCAAAAAGGCTCATACATCCCAGCGATATTGCTGGCCAGAACGATGGCTGGGCAAAAAGTTTAGTGCCTTTTTTCCAAACAGTTTGCTCGCCTATCTGGCTGAGCAAAAACAGAGTAAAGGCCAGAAAAACAAGGGAAAAAACGATATCACCGGGGC
>CAZJYZ010000072.1:0-10081 GCA_964550345.1 uncultured Aliiroseovarius sp.
GTCCCGTTGTGGTGGCTGTGCTGCAAGACGCAACCGAGCTGAAATCCATGGAGGCGCAATATCTGCAGGCGCAAAAAATGCAGTCTTTGGGGCAACTCGCCGGTGGAATAGCGCATGATTTTAATAATCTTTTAACGGCAATATCCGGTCATTGTGACTTGCTGCTCGTCCGGCATGAAGAATCGGATCCTGACTATGCCGATTTGTCACAAATTCACCAAAACGCTAATCGCGCAGCAACGCTGGTCGGCAAACTTCTTTCGTTCTCCCGCAAACAAACCTTAAACCCTGAAGTTCTTGATCTGACGGAATTGTTAGGAGATCTGGCGCATTTACTGAACCGCCTGATCCCCGAAACAATCCATCTCAACCTTGTTCAGGACGAAAACCTTTCACCTATCCGGGCAGACAGGCATCACCTGGAGCAGGTATTGGTCAATCTTGTCGTGAACTCGCGCGATGCTATGCCCGATGGTGGCAATATTCTTCTCGAAACCCGCAATATCCTGTTGACTGAAAAGCTGGAGCGCGACCGGGCGAGTGTTCCCGCTGGTGAATATGTCATGATCAAGGTTGAAGATCAGGGTAGCGGCATCGCCCAGGACAAGCTCACAAAAATATTCGAACCGTTTTTTACAACCAAAGGCGTTGGCAAGGGGACAGGGTTGGGCCTGTCCATGGCATATGGCATTATCAAGCAAAGCGGCGGATATATATTCGTTGATTCAACAATAGCTTCGGGGACAACTTTCACCCTGTATTTACCGGTGTCGACAGAGGTCGATATCGACCGCGTGCCAAAAGAAAAAACCGGGATCTATCAGGGTTAAAGCTGGCCTGATAAATACGATTGTTCCAGAGCTATCTAAGGCAGATCAAAGTGGAAATTCGGAACATCGGGCCAATATGCCAGAAGAACAGCCGGCTGCTTGCGGGAATATTACCCTTGAACCTACCGTTTCGGAACGGGGGTCAATTTTGGATAAAGCTAATTATAACAATGGGATAGGACTTATTCAACCGAAGTCAATCCTAACGCCGGATGAAGAGGCCCTGGTCGAACAAATTCTTTCTGGTGAAGGTGTAGCTCCGGTTTTACAAAACGTGGAAACGTCTGCCGAGATTGCGGATTGGAGTGCTGCAAACAAGGAAAAAAAGAACAAGGTAGAGCTGCCTCGGCCAACGCATAATCCGCCCCCGCCGGATGGTGGGATCGTCCTTTTGGTTGAAGACGAAGCCCCCGTGCGGGCCTTCGCTTCAAGAGCGCTTCGCATGCGTGGCTTTACTGTGTTGGAGGCGGAGAACGCGGAAGAGGCGCTGAGTATCCTTGAGGATGACAGCCTGAATGTAGATATTTTCGTGACCGATGTGATCATGCCTGGTATGGACGGCCCAACATGGGTTGCGCAGGCAATTAAAACCCGTCCTGGCGTAAAGGTTGTTTTCGTGTCGGGCTACGCCGAGGACAGTATTTCGGAACATCAGGCACGTATTCCAAATTCTGTTTTTCTGCCGAAACCATTCTCACTTTCCGAACTAACAGCCACTGTGCAAAGTCAATTACACTAGTAGGCTGGCGGAATTGTATTTGTTGGTCAGGGCAATCATTTTTTGCTCAACACTGCAGCACGTTGATATTATGTGCTATTTTCAACGGGTTAGAGAAAGCCAGAAAACTTATTAACCGCTAACCATTGGTTAACCATTCAGACCTTAATCTTGTACAAGTTAAAACTTTACTTGATTTGTTCTCTTTTTGATCTCATAAGCAAACAGGAACAACAGGTGAACAAAAGCAGCAATTGCCGCCGTTATGCGGGTGTGGAATAAGGAACAGGAAAATGGCAACAGCGAAAATTCTGGATATGGGCAGTAAAAACGACAGTAATAAGCAAAAAGCACTGGATAGTGCATTGGCGCAGATTGAACGGCAGTTTGGCAAAGGCTCGATCATGAAGCTTGGCGGGGATAACCCGGTGACTGAGATTGAAGCAACTTCGACCGGTTCCTTGGGGCTGGATATCGCCTTGGGAATTGGTGGTTTGCCGAAAGGCCGGGTGGTCGAGATTTATGGACCGGAAAGCTCAGGTAAGACGACCCTGACGTTGCATTGTGTTGCCGAGGAGCAGAAGAAAGGTGGCATTTGCGCCTTTGTTGATGCGGAACATGCTCTGGATCCGCTTTATGCCAAAAACCTTGGCGTTGACCTGGATGAGCTTCTGATCAGCCAGCCCGATACCGGCGAACAGGCGCTGGAGATCGTGGATACTTTGGTCAGATCCGGCGCTGTCACGATGGTTGTCGTTGATTCTGTTGCCGCGCTGACCCCGCGCTCAGAGCTGGAAGGAGACATGGGAGATTCCAGTGTCGGGGTGCATGCCCGCCTGATGAGCCAAGCCATGCGCAAGCTGACCAGCTCGATTGCCCGGACAAAATGCACCGTGATCTTCATCAACCAGATTCGCATGAAAATCGGTGTCATGTTTGGCAGCCCTGAAACCACAACTGGTGGCAACGCGCTGAAGTTTTATTCGTCTGTGCGGCTGGATATCCGCCGGATCGGTGCGGTCAAGGACCGTGAAGAAGTGGTTGGCAACGCGACCCGCGTCAAGGTCGTCAAAAACAAGGTGGCCCCGCCATTCAAACAGGTTGAGTTTGACATCATGTATGGTGAAGGCATCTCAAAAATGGGTGAGCTGCTGGATCTTGGTGTAAAGGCGGGTGTTGTAGAAAAATCGGGCTCGTGGTTTTCTTACGGGGATGAGCGCATTGGTCAGGGGCGTGTTAACGCCACGGGATATTTGCGCGAAAACACCCGTACCGCGCTGGAGATCGAAGATAAAATTCGTGCGGCACACGGGTTGGATTTTGACATGCCAGAAGGCATGGAAACCGACGATGAAAAAGACGATGGCGGTGTGTTGGAAGCCTGAAGCTTTAAACTTTTTTGAAAGGGGTCCGGACTCTCGCAGTTCCGGACCCTTCTCGCATATAGACTATCGGGCCGGACCCCGATAAACCGGGGCGAATGCCCGTATTGGGCCTAATATGCAGAAGTAAAATGGCTAGCCTTAACGAAATCCGCACCACCTTTCTGAACTATTTTGAAAAAAACGGGCATGAAGTTGTCGATTCTTCGCCCCTCGTGCCGCGAAACGATCCGACGTTGATGTTCGTCAATTCGGGGATGGTTCAGTTCAAGAACCTCTTTACCGGGGTGGAACGCCGCGACTACGTGCGCGCCGCCACAAGCCAGAAATGCGTGCGTGCCGGTGGCAAACACAATGATCTGGACAATGTCGGCTATACGGCGCGCCACCATACCTTCTTTGAAATGCTGGGCAATTTCAGTTTTGGCGACTATTTCAAGGAAGCAGCCATTCCTTACGCCTGGAACCTGATTACCAAGGAATTCGGGATCAACAAAGACCGTCTGCTGGTCACGATATACCATACCGATGATGAAGCGGCAGAAATTTGGAAGAAGGTTGGCGTGCCGGAAGACCGGATCATCCGGATCGCGACCGATGACAATTTCTGGCAGATGGGGCCAACCGGCCCTTGCGGACCCTGCACCGAGATTTTCTATGACCATGGCGACCATATCTGGGGCGGTCCTCCGGGGAGCGCCGAGGAAGATGGCGACCGGTTCATTGAAATCTGGAACCTTGTTTTCATGCAAAACGAGCGGTTCGAAGACGGTTCGATGACGGCCCTGGACATGCAATCGATTGATACCGGCATGGGGCTGGAACGCATTGGTGCGCTCCTTCAGGGCAAGCACGACAATTACGACACGGATTTGATGCGCAACCTGATCGAGGCCTCCGCGAATGTGACTAATCAGGACCCAGACGGGCCCGGGAATGTACATCACAGAGTAATTGCCGACCATCTGCGCTCGACCTCTTTCCTGATGGCGGACGGGGTCATGCCGTCAAATGAGGGGCGTGGATATGTTCTGCGCCGGATTATGCGCCGGGCCATGCGCCACGCTCACCTTCTGGGGGCACAAGACCCGGTCATGCACCGGTTGGTGCCATCTTTGGTGCAGGAAATGGGGCAGGCTTACCCTGAACTTGGCCGCGCACAGGTGATGATCGAAGAAACGCTGCTGAATGAAGAAACCCGCTTCAAGGCAACGTTGGAGCGTGGGTTAAAACTGCTCGATGATGAATTGGACGAGTTGGCAGAGGGCAAAGACTTGCCCGGCGAAGCTGCGTTCAAACTCTACGACACCTATGGTTTTCCGCTAGACCTGACCCAGGATGCGCTGCGCGAAAAAGGGCGCGGGGTGGACGAGGCCGGGTTTGATGCGGCGATGGAGGCACAAAAGGCCAAGGCCCGTGCCGCATGGTCCGGTTCCGGGCAAACAGCGGATGCCGCCATCTGGTTCGACCTGGCGGAACAAAATGGTGTGACCGAATTTCTTGGCTATGACACGGAACATGCCGAGGGGCAGATTCTGGCGATTATTTCCGGGGCTGATGCGGTGGCGTCTGCCAGTGGCAATGATAATGTTCAGATAGTTGTGAACCAAACGCCGTTTTACGCGGAAGCAGGCGGGCAGGTGGGTGACAGCGGCCTGATCCGAACCGAAACCGGCTCGGCCCGCATCACTGACACAAAGAAAGTCGCCGGCATTTTCATCCATATCGCGGAAATGGAAAAGGGTGAGATTTCAACCGGGCAGGGCGCTGAACTTGCCGTTGATCATTTGCGCCGTTCGGCTATCCGCGCCAACCATTCAGCCACGCATTTGCTGCACGAGGCGCTTCGCCTGGAGTTGGGTGAACATGTGGCGCAGCGTGGGTCGCTTAATGCGCCGGACCGGTTGCGCTTTGATTTCAGCCATACCAAGGCGCTAAACCAGCAGGAGCTGGACAATATCGCCATGGAAGTGAACGCTTATATCCGGCAGAACACGGCGGTTGAAACCCGGATCATGACCCCGGACGATGCCCGGGCGATCGGCGCGCAGGCGCTGTTTGGCGAAAAATATGGCGATGAGGTTCGGGTAGTATCCATGGGACATGCGCCTACGGGCAAGGGGTCTCAGGGCGAAACGTGGTCTATTGAATTATGTGGCGGCACACATGTAGCGCGCACCGGCGATATTGGCCTGTGCGTTGTTTTGGGTGACAGCGCCTCTTCCGCAGGGGTGCGCCGGATCGAGGCTCTGACCGGCAAGGCTGCCTTTGCCTATCTTGAGGAAGAAACCAAGCGACTGTCCGAGATTGCAGGTGTGCTGAAAACGCAACCGGGCGAAATTGTTGACCGGGTCAAGGGCTTGCTTGAAGAACGCAAAGCGTTGAGCAGCGAAGTGGCGCAATTGCGCCGGGAACTGGCAATGTCCGGCGGCAAATCCGAGGGGCCGGAAGTGCGCGACGTGAACGGTATTAAATTCGCCGCTATCGTGTTGTCGGGGGTATCGGGCCGGGATCTGCCCGGTTTGATCGACGCGCACAAAGCGCAAATCGGCTCGGGCGCGATCTTGCTGATTGCAGATGCGGGCGGCAAGGCAGCGGTTGCCGCCGGGGTCACGGATGATCTGACAGAAAAGCTTTCGGCGGTTGACCTTGTGCGCGCAGCAGTAGCGGAACTGGGCGGCAAAGGCGGCGGCGGACGACCGGATATGGCGCAGGGTGGCGGCAAAGATGCCACCAATGCCGAAGCAGCAATCAAGGCGGCCGAGGCCGTGATAGGAGGATAAGATGCCAGCACTCTGGATCGCCCATGTGACCGTGACTGATGACGAAGCATACGGCAAATACGCTGCCCTTGCCGGGCCTGCAATTGCCGCCCATGGCGGCTATTTCATTGCCCGAGCCGGGCGGTATGTTCAGCTTGAAGGAAAAGACCGTGCCCGTAATGTTGTGGCTAAGTTTCCATCACTGGAAGATGCAGAAAAATGTTACCATTCAGATGCTTACCAAGAAGCTTTAAGCCATGCTCGTGGAGCTGCAGAGCGAGAGTTGATGGTGGTTGAAACCGACGAGTAAGTGCTCAGCGAATATCATTGTCAAACCGGATCAGACCATCGGCGATCTGGCCCATATAGGCACAGGCATCCGGGCGTTGGTTCAGATGTGCCCACGCTTTTGCGGTAAAAGTATGTGGCGCCATGAATAAGAGGATGACATTGAGTTCGTCAAAGCTCACATTTTCATCCATCGCAATACGGGCTTCAACTGCCGCACGATCCACAGCCGAAAGGCTCATGATCTGCATTGAATAGGCGACATATTCACTGGTGACCCGGCAGTCAAAAAACGGGCAGGGCGGAGTTTCATATGCTGCATGGGCCATTTCGTGGGCGATGAGGGCATCGAAAAGGGCTTCGTCCGTCAGATCGGTGAACAAGCCATCCGGGTTGCGGTGCTTGGCAAGCCTGTCAGGTGCCAGCACCTCAACTCTGTTTTCGCCACAATGGTAGAGCGCAACACAATCTTCCGGAATGGTTTCGACGGCCTCGATGTTTACCGGCTCGGGGGTTGGGAGGGAGCAATTTTCCAAAACCGCAAGTGCCTTGTCTGAGGCTGCACAAATCTTAAGGGCAAGTTCCGAATCCTCGGTTTGTGCTGTGACCAAACCGTTTCGGCAGGCCAAAATTTCAGCTGACGCTGTGAGCGGATTACAAACCAGAAAAGCAATCAGATAAAGCGCATGTTAAAAGTCCTTACGACGAGCATAGCTGCCCGCCGCAGGGTGGCAAGGTGACATTCCGTTAATGACTCTTGACCGGCAACGGCATAAAACATCAGTAAGGGTCGCGCGGCCCCCGGTCTTCGGTCAGTGATCCCTGACGTTGCCGGACAAGCGCCTCGATCGCGTCCGCCAGATGAATTTCAGCGATGTTATAATCGCCCCGCTCTACTCGCAAGCGGTGCGCCTTGATCATCACATCCGCATGGGTACAGCCCGCCGGGGGCTCAAACCGGTAACAGGCCAGTTCAATCAAAAGGCCGAGCGGATCGCGAAAATAAATCGAATCCATAAAGCCCCGGTCCTTGGGGCCTGAATGGGGGATGGCGCGTTCATCCAGCCGCTCAACAGCTTGTGAGAAAGTGGCCTTGCTGACCGCAAAGGCAAGATGGTGCACATTGCCTGGCGACGAGGCCGTAAGGGATGGGTCGCGCCGGCGTGCTTCATTGGTGAAGATCGTGATCAATCGTCCGTCACCGGGGTCAAAATACAGATGCCCTTCGCCGGGATTATCAAGATTGGGTTGGTCAAAGATCAGGGGCATGCCCAGCACGCCCTCCCAAAAATCAATCGAACATTGCCGGTCGGCGCCGTTAATGGTGATGTGGTGCACACCCTGACTTTGCAGTTTTCGCATTGCTTCCCCTCCTGATTATCCCGTCAGAAGAGCGCAATCTCCGGGCAAGCACAAGCAAGAGGGGGGGTACCCGGATCACACAGCCGTTTTTGAACGGCGTTTGCGCTCATGTGGATCAAGGTACCGTTTACGCAGGCGGATGGCGTTTGGCGTCACTTCCACCAGTTCATCATCGTCGATATAGGCAATGGCTTGCTCCAGCGACATGGTGACCGGCGTTGTCAGGCGTACGGCTTCGTCCGTGCCGGATGCGCGCACATTGGTCAGTTTTTTGCCTTTGAGCGGGTTCACTTCCAGATCGTTTTCGCGGCTGTGTTCCCCGATGATCATGCCGGTATAAACCGGGGCCTGTGCCCCGATAAACATCTTGCCGCGGTCTTCAAGGTTCCACAAAGCGTAAGCCACCGAGGAGCCGTTCTCCATCGAGATCAGGACGCCCGCGCGACGCCCTGGAATGGCCCCCTTGTAAGGCAGCCAGCCATGAAACACCCGGTTCAGCACACCCGTGCCGCGCGTGTCGGTCAGAAACTCACCGTGATAGCCGATCAACCCGCGCGAAGGTACATGGGCGATGATACGGGTTTTTCCGGCACCTGCGGTGCGCATTTCCACCAGTTCACCTTTGCGGGTACCGGTGATTTTTTCGATCACCGCGCCGGAATATTCGTCATCCACGTCGATGGTGACTTCCTCGACCGGTTCGACCTTCTGGCCGTTTTCTTCACGCATCAGAACCTGAGGGCGTGAGATTGACAGCTCAAAGCCCTCGCGGCGCATGTTTTCGATCAGCACACCCATCTGCAATTCACCGCGCCCGGAAACCTCAAAGGCTTCGCCGCCTGGCGTGTCGCTGATTTTGATGGCGACGTTGGATTCGGCCTCTTTCATCAACCGGTCGCGGATCACCCGTGATTGAACTTTTTT
The DNA here is from genome assembly GCA_964550345.1 of uncultured Aliiroseovarius sp. GTDB lineage: Bacteria > Pseudomonadota > Alphaproteobacteria > Rhodobacterales > Rhodobacteraceae > JAAEUB01. Next base: position 8,267 of record CAZJYZ010000072.1, read on the forward strand.
ACCGTCCCGGCCGGCCAGCGGGCTGTCATTGATTCCGAAGGTCACAGAAATGGTCGGCGGATCAATGGGTTGCGCGGCCAAGGGCTCCTCTACTGCCAGGGCACAGATTGTATCCGCCACCGTGGCCTTGGTCATGCCTGCAAGGGTGACAATGTCACCGGCGACGGCTTCGTCAATCTCTTGCTGGGCAAGGCCGCGAAAGGCGAGGATTTTCGTAATCCGGAAGTTTTCAATCTTCTGACCAATGCGCGAAATTGCCTGCACATTGGCGCCAGCTTTCAGGCGCCCGGTTTCAACGCGCCCGGTCAGAACCCGGCCCAGATAGGGATCGGCGCCAAGGGTGGTGGCCAGCATCGAAAACGGTTCATCCTGATGGGAGAACTGACGCGGGGAAGGCACGTGATTGACGATTAAGTTGAAAAGCGCATGCAGATCCTCGCGCGGGCCGTCCAGATCGGCGTCCGCCCAGCCCGAGCGGCCTGAGGCATAAAGATGCGGGAAATCAAGCTGATCGTCATCCGCATCCAGCCCGGCGAAAAGGTCAAATACCTCGTCCAGTGCCCGGTCCGGCTCGGCGTCGGGTTTGTCGACTTTGTTCAGCACCACGATGGGGCGAAGGCCAAGGGCGAGCGCCTTAGAGGTAACGAACTTGGTCTGCGGCATGGGGCCTTCGGCTGCGTCCACCAGCAAGACCACGCCGTCAACCATGGATAAAATGCGCTCAACCTCGCCGCCAAAATCGGCGTGGCCCGGCGTGTCAACGATGTTGATACGCGTGCCTTTCCACTCAACCGAAGTCGGTTTGGCAAAGATGGTGATGCCACGTTCACGTTCCAGCGCGTCGCTGTCCATGGCCCGTTCGGCCACAGCCTGATTTTCCCGGAACGCACCGGACTGCTTCAGCAATTCATCCACCAAAGTGGTCTTGCCATGATCAACGTGCGCGATAATCGCGATATTGCGAAGGTCCATAATCCTGCCTTTCGGGGGTGTCTGCGCGGCGCATAACGCGGGGCGCGCGAAAAGGCCAGAGCAAAAAATAAAAGGGCGGGGATTTGCCCCGCCCTTAAAACTTCATAGCTGGTGCGTTTAGCTGGCCAATGCCTTGGAAAGGTTCTCGTCCACCTTCTCAAGGAAACCTTCGGTCGTCAGCCATTTCTGGTCCGGGCCGACTAAAAGCGCCAGGTCCTTGGTCATAAAACCGCTTTCGACCGTATCGACCACAACCTTTTCCAGGGTTTCAGCGAAATCGCGCAGGGCCTCATTGTTATCAAGCTTAGCGCGATGTTTAAGCCCACCGGTCCAGGCGAAAATGGACGCGATCGAGTTGGTCGAGGTTGCTTCGCCCTTTTGGTGCTGGCGGTAGTGGCGGGTCACGGTGCCGTGGGCAGCTTCGGCCTCGACGATTTTTCCATCCGGCGTCATCAGTTGCGAGGTCATCAGGCCAAGGCTGCCAAAGCCTTGCGCCACGGTGTCGGACTGCACGTCGCCATCGTAGTTTTTGCAGGCCCAGACATAACCGCCAGACCATTTCATGCTGGCTGCAACCATATCGTCGATCAGGCGATGTTCGTACCAGATTTCCTTTTCCTTGAAGGCCGCTTCGAACTCGTTTTCATAGACTTCCTGAAAGATGTCCTTGAAACGTCCGTCATAGGCTTTCATGATGGTGTTCTTGGTCGAAAGGTAAACCGGCCAGCCAAGCGAAAGGCCGTAATTCATCGAAGCACGGGCGAAATCATAGATCGACGCGTCAAGGTTATACATGCCCATAGCGATACCCGAAGAGGGGGCGTCGAACACTTCGCGCTCAAT
>CAZJYZ010000073.1:0-9874 GCA_964550345.1 uncultured Aliiroseovarius sp.
TTTGATTTTGGTTGCGGGAGTAGGATTTGAACCTACGACCTTCAGGTTATGAGCCGCAATCAAGCACTTCCGCCAAATCATTTGAATTCAATAAGTTGGCGGCAACCATTTGATACCGCGCAATCATTATGGCGACAGTCAACGACAACAGCGCGATCTTGAACGTTCGAATTCGCCCTCACACGCGTTCGCAGGTTGATGTGGCGTTGATGTGGATCGCAAATCGGTTTCCTTTTCGCATCGCAGAATTTTGCAGGATGGCCGGGAAGCGGTCATTCTCCGCAATTGCAGCGTGATCGAGGCGATCTTGAGACACCGGACATTCAGATAGCGGCGAATCCGTAAAACCTGCCGCATCGCCGCAAGTCGGCTCCGAGCCCGTTGCGGAAGTTCCGATACCTGGCTACATGCACGCGCAGAAGAGTTCTCGCCGCAATGGCGTGCAAGAATCCGTCGCGCCGCAGCAAGAACAGCGGTCATTCATCCAGCTCGCAGGATGGTTCAATTTGGTGCCAAAGGGTCTGCGGATGCGAATTCAATGGGTGGTAGCAACGCTTTTGCCAAGTGGGAATGCCGGTGTAACCCTCATGCCCTACTAAGCGCGTTTTTTGCGAAGAAACAGCAAGTCGATATCTGAGCTTGTCGACCTTTCGGGCCGCACATGTGCCAAAACCTATTACGACAAAAGGTTCAGACGACGTGGGCTAGTACATGTTCCAGCAGGAAAGCGGCGAACAACCACATCAGGTATTGCACCGAGAACTTGAACATCGCCATCGCCTGGGCGTTGTCATCGCCGCGCAACAAACCAATCGCGTGGCGCATGAATTCGGCTCCCAGCATCAGTGCGGCCACCAAGTACAGCAGACCTGACATGCCGATGGCAAAAGGCACCAATGTGGCGATAATCAGTGCCGCTGTATAAAGCACAATCTGGCGTTTGGTATATTCGACCCCATGGGTGACAGGCAGCATCGGCACACCGGCGCGGGCATAATCTTCGCGTCGTCTGATTGCCAGCGCCCAGAAATGCGGCGGGGTCCACAGGAAGATGATGGCGAACAGCACAATCGCCTCGGCCTCGACCTGACCGGTCATCGCAACCCAGCCCAACAGCGGCGGTGCCGCCCCGGCGGCCCCACCCCAGACGATGTTGTAGGGCGTCGCGTGTTTCAGGTAGACCGTGTAGATCACCGCATAGCCGATCAGCGACAGCGCGGTTAGACCGGTAGTCAGCAGATTGACCTGTGCCGCCAGCAGCCCAAGCCCCAGCGCCCCAAGCGCCAGCGCAAAACCCAACGCGCGAGACGGTGAAATTTCGCCCCGGGGTAGCGGGCGGTTGTGGGTGCGAGCCATCTTTTCGTCTATCCGCCGATCAACCCAATGATTGATCGCTGCCCCTGATGCGGCGGCCAGGCTAATCCCAACCAACGAGACCGAAAGCAGCGCTACATCCGGAACCCCAGGCACGGCCAGCAACATGCCAACAAGAGCGGTAAAGGCGATCAGCAGAACCACCTTTGGTTTGCACAAGGCCAGGTAGGCTTGCAGATTGGTCAGGGCCGACAAGCGTGCGCCGGGTTGTGCGGTTTCATTGAGCGACACGGTGTCTCTCCTCGCCAATGTTGTAGGGGGGGTGATCACAAAGGCGCTTGGCGCGCCTTTGTGGGTTTTATCTTCCGGCACGGAGTTATTCTGCCGGCGCGCCTTCCATGCCGGTGTTGATCCGGCGGGCCTTGGACACATCGACCAGGAAAACCACCATCGACAGCGCCAGGCAGATCCCGAAGATCAGGATCAGATAGCCATAGACCATCCAGCCTTCCTGATTCCACGAAGCAAAGCGGCGCGGCATACCGGCAGCACCCGCGGCGAGGAACGACCAGTTCACTCCCATGGCACCTACGGTGAACAGGATCACGAACCATTTGCCACGCGCCGCATCCAGCACCCGCCCGGTCAGAACCGGGTAATGATGCAGCAACACGCCCAGCCACATCATCGACATCGCAATCAAAACCGCCATGGTATGACCGGCCTGCCACATGGTGCCATGCAGCTGGAACGACCAGGCCACGTTCGAGGTGACAATCGCGCTGACGCCATCAAGGATATAAAGCGTAAAGCCCATCAGCACCGCCATCACGCCAGCCTCGGGGCGCAGCCCGTGCTTAATGATGGTCATGGTCACCGTAAAGATGGTAACGGCCGCGCCGACGCCGGTGCCCCAACTCATGATATTGCCGTGATAGCTGAGCGCCGAGGGCAAGGCCGGGAACATGGTAAAGAAGTGGTGGAAGAACGATGTGACCGAGGTCAGAAGCAGGATCCACAGCGCCAGATTGGCCATCTTGTCACTGTAAAGCTTGCGGGTGCCATCCGCCAGATAGAGCGGCAGCGTGGCATAGACCGCGCTGATGATCATGATCGCCATCGCTTCCATCAGGTTGTGGGCAAAGATGTAGAATACGAACTGGAACACCATCGGGTCGGTGGCCCAGCCGATCCACGCCATTGGCACGATGCCGTAAAGCGCCAGCAAAACCGCGCTGGCCACGATCAGCAGCGGCGTGCCCATGATCAGCAGAACAAAGGCGGCCATCGCCATGCCCAGCATGCCCGGATCGCCCAGCTTGCGGCGGTTCAGCACCAATTCTTCGCGTTCGCGATCAAAGAACAGCATCTTGATCACCTGAACCGGGTAAAGCAGGATCACCGTCAGCAGGATGCCGGCAATGCCGGTGAAACCCAGAACAACGGTCCACATCGCCCACTGGCCAGTTTCGACACCAACGATCGGAAGCGGATACATCACAGCATAGCTGATTTTCAACCCGCCCAGGATTGCGATGGTAAAGAGGATACCGCCGATATTCATGCACCAGAAAGCCGCGGCCGGAATCCAACCCGACACCGGCTTACCCATGCAGCCCGCCGCACGGTGTAGGCCGACGCCCATCATCAGCTGGAACACATACGGAAACGCCATCGCCGCACCATGGGCGGTGATCGCAGTGTAAAACAGGCTGGCATCCAGCCCCAACATCTGGGTCAGTGGCAGCGAAATACCAAGCAGCACCGCAACCGAAAACCAGATGAACGAGGCCATGATCATCGCCGCCGGCCAATGGTTGATTGCATCAAGCTCGGGCTCGCTGTCGACTTCGAACATGCGCCCGTAGACCGGAACGCTTCTCACTATGGAATTTGCAATAGACATGATTGTTTCTCCCTGTCCGCTCAGCTGCTGGCCGCGGTGACGATGATTTCGTCACTCATGTCGTGATGTGCCATGCCGCAATACTCAAGGCAGCGCACTTTGTAGGTGCCCGGGTCTTCAAACGTGTAAGTCAGCGATGAATCCCCAACCCCCGGCACCAGCATCATGGTGAACAGCACCTTGCCGTTGGGGTGATAGATCGCAAAGCCGTGCACGGTATCCAGGCTCTTGACGTTAAATCGCACAGGCTGGCCGACCTCGAACTCATAGGCCGACATGTCATAGCTCCAGGACTGGGCTTCGACCGTTACATCTATGGCATCCACGCCTGAGGCGTTTGCCTTGGCGGTATAGATCGCCGGAATGAACTGAATCGAGGCAAGGTTGACGACCAGGAACATAGCAATCACCAGCCCCAGCCAGCGGGTCCGCCACTTGCCGACATCTGCGTCGGTGATGCCGTTGGGGGAAGTGTTTACATAGGCTTTGCGGAAAACCACGGTCAAAAAGACCAGAAGAAAAGGAATTTGAAACAAGAGCAGCACCGCAAATGCGCCCCATCCGGACTGGTATATGAAGTTCAGCACTGTTGTCCCTCCGCTGTGTGGTGATGGTATCGGCCCCGGTGTTTGTTATTGTGCGGTGGCCCTGTGTCTGGTTTGTCGTCGCGTTCCTGCTCGTTGATGGCGCTCCCGTTGTGACGGAGGCTCAGGTGGTGAATTCAAAAAGGTTCTGGCTTGCGTTCAGCACCGCGCCCTTTGCCTTGGCATGCAGGTAGTCGCCGACAGCCTTGATGCCGTGCTCGTGCATGCGCCGGGTGAAGGTGACGATACCCAGCGAAAACACCACCCCGGCACGCCCGATGATCACCGGCGCCGCGACGCTGGTTATGCCGGGGTCGATCTCTTCGTCACAGACTGCAAAACCACGGGCGCGCGTTTCGGCAAGCTCATAAGCCAATGCATCCTTGTCGGTCAGCGTCCGCTCAGTGAAACGCTCGTGCTCATCACCCAGAAGGGCGGCGGCCCTGTCAGCCGGCAAAAACGCCAGAATTGCGCGCGAAGCCGAACAGGCATGCGCGGGTCGCTTGTTCAGGCCCGGGTGGACATGGCCCATCCTTGAATCACAAGGCGCAACCGAATGCACCTCCTCGACCGACGTGCCGTTCAGACGGCCTAAAAACGCGGTCGCCCCCCAGTTGTTGGCGGTGCAGGACAGGGTTTCTTCGAACCCGGCGATGATCTGGTCGGTGCTGGCCCCGGCCAGCATGTTGCGCAGAAACCCGGCTGTCAGTTCGACCCGGGAGCGATCTTTTGAGTGGCGCAGCACCCTTTCGTCTTCAAGCGTCTTGATCAGCCGGTAGACGCTGGCGCGCGGAACCCCGATCTGCTTTGCGATCTCGGTTGGGCTGACCGGGCCGATTGAATTGGCGACAGCACGGACAATCGCGAAGGCCCTATTGACTGACATTTTCTCGCCTTGTGATAATCTTTCTTATATAGTGACAATAGAGATAAAGTTCCCGTTAACGCAAGAATTTTGGTAACAACCCGTCCCATGACCTGCCATTTGTGTGGATTACCAACCCCGACACCGCCGATCGAGGCGCAAGGACACAGCTTTTGCTGTGTCGGCTGTCGTGAGGTTTTTCAACGATTTGGTGAGGAAATACTTGCCCGTCGCGACAAGGCTAGTGGAGCACTTCAAGCCGCGCAGGACCACGGCGCCGAGGCCTTTTTGCGGATCGAGGGCATGCATTGTGCCTCGTGCGAAGTGTTGATCGAACAGCTGGCCGAGCGAATCGACGGTGTCTATTCGGCCCGGTCCAGCTATGCCACGGCCACCGCGCGGGTGATCTATGACAAGGACCGTATAGCCGAATCCGACCTGCCGGGATTGATGAGCATCGCCGGGTACACAGTTGGCCTGCGATCAGACCCGCGTGCGACGCGCAGCAATGACATGGCGCTGTTTCGGGTGGTCACAGCAACGTCGTTGTCGGCGGTGGTGATGATGCTCTATCTGGCGTTTTATTACCCGACCCATCTGGGCATCGTCGATTATGCCGAGCTTGAGCCGGTGCGCTGGCTGGCCTTTGGTGCAGCACCGCTGGCGATCTTCGTGCTGACCACAATCCTGGTCGGCTATGTCGGCATTCCGGTGTTTCGGGGCGCCTGGGTCGGGCTGCGCGCCGGTGTTCTTAACATGGACAACCTTTTGTCCATCGCCATTCTGGCGGCCTATGCCTATTCTGCCGTGCAGTATTTCCGCGGCGATGTGGACGAGCTTTATTTCGATGTAACCGCTGCGATTCTGACAGTGGTCACCTTGGGACGCTATTTCGAGGCCGGAGCGCGGGCGAGTGCCGCCGAAGAGCTTGACAAGCTGATGACCGCCTGGACGCCTGAGGCCCGGGTCATGCGCGACGGTCACGAGGTGATCATCCCGCTTGATGCGCTCGAACCGGGCGAAGCGGTGATCGTCGGCGCGAGACAGGCCATCCCGGTGGACGGAGTGATCAAAACCGGTAGTGCGGCGATCAATACCTCGCTGATGACGGGAGAGCCGTTTCCGGTGCACCTTGGCCCCGGCGACCCGGTGCAGGGCGGCACATTGGTTGTCGAAGGCGAGATCAGCGTCGCCACCAATCCGGACGCGGAAAGCCATATCGAAGCGCTGACCCGGGTGCTGTGGGAGGTGCAAAGCGGCGCGGCAGGCATGCGCGGGCTGGCCGACCGGCTGGCGCGGGGGTTCGTGCCGATGGTGCTGGTGCTGGCGGCGGCTGTGTCGATCTGGTTTCATACCTCGGGCAGCGGCGCGCGCGAGGCGATGCTCGTGGGGCTGGCAACGCTGATCGTGTCCTGCCCCTGCACCTTTGGCCTGGCGATGCCACTAGCCACCGCCGCCGGGGTTTCGGCGGCGTTACGGCGCGGGATCATTTTCACCAGCCCTGATATTTTTGAGCGGCCACGCCGTTTTGACACCATCATTTTCGACAAGACCGGCACCCTGTCGACCGGCAACATGTCGGTCGTAACCTATATCGGCCCGCCCGAGGCGATAGCCGCAGCCGCGGCGGTTGAGCGGCTTTCCAGCCATCCAATTGCCGAGGCCATCGCAGCGCTTGACCAGACGCAAACCGGCGAAAACCCCAATTTGCACCCAGGGCGCGGCTTGGTGGCCACCGTTGCGGGCCAGCGGGTTGCAGTTGGCAGTCGTCAGCTTTTTGCCATACTGGGTTGGGACATCCCGGCGGCGCTGGAACAGCAGTTGCCCGACAGCAGCGCCGAAGACGGGGTTTTGTCCTTTGTCGGTTGGGACGGAACGGCACAGGGGGCTTTCCTCACCCGTGACACCGCCCGCGACGCGTGGCGCGACGTGGTCGGCCGGCTGCGCCAAAACGCCCGGGTAGTGCTGTTGTCGGGGGCCGAACATCTGGGTGGGTTTGAAGACGCCTTTGACACGCTGCACGGCGGGGTCCCGCCCGAGGCCAAGGCGGCGATTGTGCGGCACTATCGCAAGGCGGGCACCGTTGCGATGATTGGCGATGGGTCGAACGATGCACCGGCACTGGCCGAGGCCGATCTGAGCATTGCCTTTGGTGCGCCGACATCTCTCGCGACCGAGGCTGCAGATGTGGTAATCCCCGGTGATGATTTGAACCGGGTGTTTGACGCGTTTGGCTTAGTCGCTGCCACCCGCCGACGTATCCGGCAAAACCTGGGCTGGGCGCTTCTCTATAATGCCACGGCGATTCCCCTGGCCTTGTCCGGAGTGCTGAACCCGCTTTTCGCGGCGTTGGCGATGTCGTCAAGCAGTCTGCTGGTTGTGTGGAATTCATCGCGCGCATTGCCGGGGGACAGTGGCGCGCCTGCAAAGAGATCAGACATCTCACAGCGCGCGACCCTGAAACTCGCCCGCGAATGACCCTGTAAGCAAGGATTGGTATGGAATTCAGCCTGCTCACCGCCTTTCTGCTCGGCCTGTTTGGCCTGACACATTGCCTGGGCATGTGCGGCGGGATCGTCGGGGCTCTGGACGCTGGCATCGATCCGGCGGTTCCGCGCGAAGGCGGGCGGATATCCTATCACCTGGCCTATAATCTGGGGCGGATCAGCAGCTATGCCATTGCCGGGGCGCTTGCCGGATTGCTGGGGGCGCTGGCCGCTACTGCCAGTTTTGGCAACGCGGTGCCGATCGGGCGGATGATCGCCGGGTTGATGATGATCGCGCTGGGGTTATATCTTGCCGGTTGGTGGCAGGCGATCACCGTTTTGGAGAAAGCAGGCCAACACATGTGGCGCCGGATTGAACCATTTGGCCGCGCTTTTCTACCTGTCCGCTCCCCGGTTCAAGCGCTGGGGCTGGGGCTGCTCTGGGGCTGGCTGCCCTGTGGCCTTGTCTATTCCGCGCTTGCCCTGGCGATGGCCTCGGCCTCACCTGTTGCCGGGGCGTTGACCATGGTGGCCTTTGGGCTGGGCACATTGCCGGCGCTGCTGTCATTTGGTGTGTTTGCAGACATTCTGGGAGGCTGGTTGCGCCGGCCGGTGATGCGCCAGATTGCCGGACTGATGATCGTGGTTTTCGGGGTCTACACCTGTGTCACCGCGCTCCAGGGTCACGGCCATGCTGGTCACAATCATTCGGAATGGCCATCCGCGTCCGAAGGAAACCCGGCCTATGCGCGCAGTTACGAATTGATGAAGGTCGAAATTCGACACGACCGGCACAGTTGATTGAGTACGACAGGACCAGGCTGCATTGCCGAGGTTTCGTGGCTGCAATTGCAAGCGCTCTATATTGCATTCTGCACTTGCCTCCTCGGCACTCGCATTGGTCCGTAAAACCCGCTCCCGTTTGGGCCCGCCAGAACGCTGTGAAAGGGCAATTTGCAAGTGGCGTGTGATTGCGGAAACTCAATAACCCCTGTGCCGACACAGGTTGCATCGCGGCAAACGGTTTGCTGCAGAGGCGAGAAGATGCTGCGTGAACAGTATTCGCAAGAGAAATCGACGGCTGGGTCCACTCCTTTTCGGCTAAGGCGCCATCCAACGAAGGGTCGGTTTGGAGTCGTCGCCTTGTCGCAAACTCCAACGACCGCTTCGGGAAAATGGTCGGCGTCGTAACAAATGACTTGCCGCAGAAGCGAAGGATTTCTGCGCTTGCAGTTGCCGCGTCTGCACAAGTCCGTTCAGTCCGCACACTACCAGTTCGCAGTCGGCTAGGTTTTGCACCTGCAGCGAAAGTCCGGAATGACGGGCTGCAGCGCAGCAGGGCCAGGGTTCGTTGAAGGTCGGCAATGGTGAAGGTTTTCTGATGCGGGTCGCGGTGAGATGGTGCGGCTTGGCGGGCGGCGGACCCGCGTTGGAAAACCTCCCAAGGACGAAGCCGCGAGGATCTTGGTGAGACTATGGGGAAAGCGTGCGGACGCTCGATGCTACGGCGATTTCAGCGGGCCGATTGGCGCTCTTTTCACGGCACCAGATACAAGGGGCACGCGGGCTTGTGGTCCGGGTAGACCGTGTATTCTCGGCGGAAATGCATTGGTGGGCGATGCCCGAGGTTGATCTGCGCACCTTGATTTGGCCGGTACTGCATGGTGCAGCCAGCGCGTCTTGAGGATTTTTGACGGGCGGTCGGTCATGCTGCCTGCTCCCGTGGTGGCGCGCGTGACATCGGTTTCTGCCCACGACGGAAGATCTCGATGATGCGCATGGGTCCGCCGCAGCATGGGCACGGTTCGCGCAGCGTGAGAGGGGTTACTTCTGTCTCTGCATCCTGCACAGTCTCCTGCTTTTGGGGCTGCACGCAGAACAAGGCACGGATTTTGGCGAGGTTGGCCTTGCGGACGCCACTGGCCAGAAGGCCGTAATGGCGGATGCGGTGGAACCCGTTTATTTCGTTCGAAAAGGACGGTAAAGCGCACATCGATCTTGCCGGTCATCGCGGCGATCGAGGGATCGGCGCCTTCGATCTTGCCGTCCGCCCGAATGGTTTCCACCCGATCGAGATTGTTGGCGTAACTGAGCTCGGCCCCGACGATATTGCCGATATCCGCGCCGTTGCGCGTCAGTGATCCGTTAAAATGCCCGAAGCGCTTGAGGGCGACAGGTGCCGGCGTGCCGGCACCGGAGGTGGTCGCCAGTGTCTCTCCCTGAGCGATGAGATCCACATTGGCCGTCAAGAGCCCCGAGCGCGCCATCTGCCAGCCGATCTTGTCGACCATGCAGCCCCCATACATCGCATAGCTTGGCACTTCCGGAAGGCCGGTCTCGATCGAGAGGCTCGGCAGGCTCCAGTTCCCGGAGGTGAACACATGGGTATAGGGACCGGTGCCGGTGGTGACCGGTGCACCAAACGCCCCTTTGAGCCATAACCCGAAAGCTTCTGTGTCGATCGGTACCACAACCGAGCCGTCAGCCGTCACCGCATCCAGCATCGGTGCCAGAGGATCGCGGCCATAGCCCACCCAATTCGGATCGATTGGCAGATTGCCTGACAACGGACAGTCTTACTCATCGTCCACTCCACACTGGTTACAATGAACAACAAGCTCTCTCTAAGCAAACCACCCTAATTGGACCCATAGGCGCTGGCGTCTGTCCGTAGTCAGGGTTTTCTGGAGAGCTGAGCGTTTTTCGCTAACCGAGGCTC
>CAZJYZ010000074.1:0-9678 GCA_964550345.1 uncultured Aliiroseovarius sp.
AGTATAGCATTGCAATTCGTTATTGCCGCCGCCCCAGCAGTTTGTTTCCCATCCCCATTTTGAGGTATCTATTTCGGCCCCTTCGAATTCGTCATTCCAGACAAGTTTCCAACCTTCGCCAACGGCTGGTTGAATGTCTTGAGCGAAAACGGCACTGGCCGTTAGGGCGCTGGCAGCGATGGCGGTTGAAATAGAGCGAATGCGCATCCTTAGCGTCCGATTTCTTCTTCGTTACGAGTGATGAAGGCCGAAGCCTGAATGTCGTTAGCGGAAAAGCCCGCTGATAGGGTGAAGCTGCCGGCTTCAACGCGCCAAGCTCCGCTAGATACGTCGTAAAAAGCGAAATCGCGCGAAGTTAATTGAAGGGGAACTGAAGTACTTTCGCCCGCAGCCAGTGCGACCTTGGCGAAACTTTTGAGTTCCTTTTCAGGCCGTGCGACCGAGGCTTCTTTGTCTCCAACGTATAGCTGAACGACCGTTGTACCGTGACGCTCGCCCGTGTTGCGAACCGTCACTCGTGCTGAAGGACCATCTTCGGTTTCGGTGATTTCCATTTCTTCGATTGCGAACTGGGTATAGCCAAGCCCGTGACCAAAGGGGAACATTGGTTCAATTCCTTTGGCGTCGTAGTGGCGATATCCAATGAATACGCCTTCGTCATAGCGAACATTCCCATCAATCCCAGGGTACACTTCTGGATCGTCACTTTGAGCAGGATTGTCCGCCCAGCTTTTTGGAAATGTTTGTGGCAGTCGTCCGGTGGGCTCAATATCTCCGAAGAGCATGTCAGCTACAGCGTTCCCAAGCTCTTGACCGGGGTACCAAGCTTGTAAAACGCCAGCAACATCATCGAGCCAAGGCATCTCAACTGGCCCGCCGGTTTGCAGGACGACGATAGTATTTCGGTTTACAGCTGTTACCGCCTTGACCAATTCGTTCTGCCGGCCTGGCAGATTGATGTGATCTAGGTCAGAGCCTTCGGTGTCCCATTCTCCGGAGCGTCCGACAAATAGAAGGACCGTGTCATTTTCTTTCGCGACCTGAACAGCTTCGGCGATGGCTGCATCGCCGAGCGGCTGAGAAACACCGAAACGGAAGGCCGGGTTGACCAAGTTTGCGGCAGGAACTGTTTGAAGTTCCATTTCGATCAGGTAGGTCTCACCCTCGACCAGATCAATCAAGCCTGTGCGTTCGTCACACCCCTCTTCAAAGAAGGTTCGGCCTTTGGTCCAATCATCCCAGATGTCGACGATCACCTCGCCATTTACTTTTAGGCGCGTTTTACCAGCCGAATGCAGACCGAACGAATGGGGCCCCGATGTCTCTGCGGTGTATGACACTGTTGCGCGACACGAGAAATCATTTCGCGCGATTTTGCCCACAACTGGTTCTGGATAAAGGAACTCAACGGCTGAGGTCAGTTTAGACGTTGCTACGACTTCACCGCCCAAATCGTTGCGGGCGAAGAACTCGATCGTGATATCTCCGTGTAGCAAAGGCTCCCAGCGGTGGTTTTGACAACCTGGTGCATAGGCCAGCGCGTCTTCGCCTAGCTTGCTTAGCAAGCCGTCCCAAGGCGAGACGCGATAGTGCGGGTTTAGCTGAGAAGAGCCGCCGCCCATAATCTGGGCAACCTTTGCGTTTGGTCCGATGACCGCAATGCTCTTTTCACTTTTGAGAGGTAGGGCGCCGTCGTTCTTGAGAAGCACCGCACATTCTGCCCCAGCCCTTCGGATGCGAGAACGGTGTTCCGGACGATTATCAGATACCTCGGCGTAAGGAGGCATTTCGTCAAGGCAACCAACACGATCCAGCACTCGCAGCATGGCAAGGGCCCGGTCGCGAATTTTCTGTTCCGAAATTTCACCAGCCTTAACGGTTGCAATCAGCTTGTCTCCCCGATCCCGGGTTGGTCCAGGCATTTCAAGATCCAGGCCTGCGTTGACCGTGGGAGCTGTTGTACGTGACCCGAACCAGTCGGAAATGACAAAACCATCAAAGCCCCAGTCTCCGCGAAGAACGTCTTCCAGCAACCACTCATTCTCGGCGGTATATGTGCCGTTCAGCTTATTGTACGAGGTCATGATGCCCCACGCGTCTGCTTTTTTGACGGCGTCTTCGAACGGGCGAAGATAGACCTCTCGCAAACTGCGCTCATCAATGCTCGAGTTGATGGTCGTGCGTTCGAATTCAGATTCATTGCCGGCGAAGTGTTTAACCGTTGCAGCAACGCGCTTGCTTTGAAGACCCCTAACGAAAGCCGTTGTTAAATCGGCTGAAAGCTCGGGATCTTCTGAATAGCACTCAAAGTTTCGGCCATTTGTAACACTGCGGTGGATGTTCACCGTAGGCGCAAGACACACCTGAGCGCCCTTCGACAAGGTTTCTTCGGCGATAGCTGCGCCGATCTCTTCGACTAGCTTTGGGTTCCACGATGCGCCCAAAGCAATTCCGACCGGGAAAGACGCTGAAGAAACGCGCTCGCCGCCGTCTTGAAAAAACGATCCCGAACCTCGTGCGCCGTTAGGCCCATCGGTCACACGCAGTTTGCCAATCCCGTAATCGGGTAGGGCTGCAACGGACCAAAAGTCTTCTCCGGAAAGAAGCCTTACCATGTCCTCAAGGCTCATCCGGTTCAGTATGTCGGAAATTCTTGCTTCGGAATTTGAGACAGTTTTGCTGTTTTCAGTGGTCATGGGGCTTTGCTCGTTCATGGCTAGTCGTCTTTTGGGCGTATTATTTCTGGTCAAATAAGAAGCACCGAACGAAGTGCCCTTTGGCGACTTCGGTGGTGTTTGGCATCGCGTTGGAGCATTGGTCGGTCGCTTGAAGGCAGCGCGACGCAAATGGGCAACCAACGCTCTCGGGAGAACGATGAGGGATATCGCCCTTTTTCGCTTTTAGTTCGGTCGATTTTTCTTTGCCAGCTTCAGGCACGGCGCTGATCAGCAGTTGAGTATAAGGATGTTGAGGGTTCTGGGTGACCGAGTCACTGTCTCCCCATTCCACCATATGACCCACATACATCACCGCTGTACGCTCGGCGAAGTAGCGGGCTGTAGCGATGTCGTGCGTGATGTACATGAAGCCGATACCGTCCTGCTTCATATCGTCCATCAGGTTGAGAATACCCAAGCGGATCGACACGTCGAGCATCGAAATAGGCTCGTCCGCGAGAATGTACTTTGCGCCGACGGCCAAGGCCCGAGCGATCGCCACGCGCTGACGTTGGCCGCCGGAAAGCTCATAGGGGAACTTGTCCGCTGTCTGGCGGGCAGGCGAAAGCCCAACGCGTTCGATCAGTTCGATCACCTTGTCTTCGATCTGCTCGGCTGAAAGGCCTGGACTATGGATTTTAACGGGACGTTTTAGGTGATGACGGATTGTGTGAACAGGATTGAGCGAGCCAAACGGATCCTGAAATATCATCTGAACCAATTGGGCATAGTCTTTCTGTCGTGACAGTTCACCTCCACTGTTCACGTCTTGCCCATCTAGAAGGACTTTCCCTTCCGTAGGCTGGTAAAGACGGCACAAAGCACGGGCCACGGTACTTTTTCCGCTGCCGGATTCGCCCACTATCGCGAGCGCTTCGCCCTTTTTAAGCTCGAAGCTCACTTCGCTGACTGCGCGTAGATAGTTTTTGGAGAACAATCCTCCGCCAATTGAAAAGTCGATGGTCAGATTATCAACAGTGATACCTTCGGTCATGCTACAGTCCCTCCGGGTTTGGCAACATGGCAGGCAACCTGCTTTTCACCGTAGGTCAGTAATTCGGGAACGGTGATCTCGCAATCATCAGTGCGGTTGTTACAACGATCCGCAAACGGGCACCCGCTACCAAGTTCCAAAAGGTTAGGCGGGTTACCGGGAATGCCTTCTAGTCTGACTTTCGGGCCATGAATTGTCGGGAAAGAAGCGACCAACCCACGAGTGTAGGGGTGAACGGCGTCTTTGAGCACCTCCTCTGCAGCGCCGAATTCTACAAGACGACCAGCGTACATGACACCGATTTTATCCGCGATTTCGCCCATTAGTGACAGGTCGTGCGAAATGAAGAGGATCGCAAAGCCATACTCCTCTTTCAGGGAATACAGTTCGTCCATGATTTCGCGTTCCACGACCACATCCAAAGCAGTGGTCGGCTCGTCCATGATGATCAGTTTTGGGCGTAGCGCCAACGCAATTGCGATGACCACGCGCTGTCGCATGCCTCCGGACAACTGGTGGGCATAAGAACTCATGCGCGAGGGGTGGATACCTACGGTTTCAAGCAGCTCTTCTCCTCGTGCCCAGGCTTCTTTCGGTGTCATGGGTTTATGAGCAAGGATTGCGTCAATGATTTGCTCACCGATTGTGATCACCGGGTTCAATGCGTTCATGGCGCTTTGGAAAACCATCGAAGCTTCATTCCAGCGGAATGATCGCAGTTCGCGTTCCGACATCTTCAAAACGTCTCGACCTTCGAAAAGTATCTCTCCTTCAGAAATCAAGGCCGGCGCTGCGTGTAGATTGGCAACGGCAAACGCTAATGTGCTTTTCCCACAACCAGATTCTCCTGCGAGTCCCACCGTTTCACCCGGACGAATATCGAGGGTAATGTTGTTGACTGCTCGCGCGTTTCCATTGTCGGTTACGTAGTCGACCGACAGGTTGCGCACCTGCAACAAAGGAGCTTCGGACGTGCTCATGCCTGCCTCCGCTTTGCTTCAACTTCCGCTTTCATTCGACGCCAGATTTTTAGGTAGCGGCCTGTGCGAAGTTTTGGGTTGGACACTTGGTCAATTGAAATGTTGATCAACGCCAAACCGCCGCCGGTAAGCGCGATAACCGTGCCTGGCACCACGAAATCCCACCATGCACCGACGAAGAATGCGGCGCTCGACTGAGCCCAATAGAGCATCGTACCCCAGCTGACGACCGTTGGATCTCCAAGACCGAGAAACTCGAGACCAGCTTGCGCACCGATCGCGTAAAGTGATGTGCCCACAAACATGCCAGCCACGAGGCTGATCAGGTTGGGGATGATTTCAACGACGATAATGCGCCATTTGCTCTCGCCCATGACTTCTGCTGCCGTGATGAACTCTTTTTTACGGATTGCGAGAGTTTGACTTCGCATAACCCTGGCCCCCCAAGGCCACGAAGTTAGCCCGAGTATAAGCGCGATCACCCAAGGACCTACTTGCCCTAAAAAGGCAGCGAGTATGATTAGCAACGGGAGTTGCGGAAAGACGAGCATCACGTTTGTAATAGCCATCAACGTTTCATCAATACGCCCGCCAAAGTATCCCGAGGTGACTCCAATGCCGAGCGCAAGAACGGTGGTCACAGTTGCAGCTGAGAACGCTACGAATAGCGAAACCTGCCCACCGTGAAGCACCTGCGAGTAGACGTCTTTGCCTGCGCGAGTTGAGCCGAAAACCAGTTCTGCACTTGGCGGCTGATGCCCTCGTGCTACGCGTTTTCTGGGGTCGTTTTCCGCGAGGATGGGGGCCGAGAGACATGCCACAACAATAAGCGCGACAATGCTGCTGCCTATTATCCCAGCAGGGTTGCCACGATAAAACTTTAGTAGACCAGACAGGAAACGTAGGATGGTTTTCATGGACCAGGCCCCTTATTTGCGCAAGCGTGGATCGAGCACGACATAAAGAATGTCTGCGATGAAATTGGCGGCTAGAACACATAGAACGATTAAGAGAAAACACGCCTGCATCAGCGGGTAATCACGTGCGCTGACGGATTTGATGATCAACTGGCCGATGCCTGGATAGTTGTAGACCGTCTCGATAAATACCTGTCCGGCTACTGCGAATCCAAGCGCCATGGACACAGCGGTGACAACAGGAAGGATCGCATTGCGGGCCGCGTAATGGGTCATAATGCGCCTTGGCGCCAACCCTTTGGCTTTGGCCATGGTGATGTAGTCTTCGCCTAAAACGTTCACCATCGCATTGCGCATCGTGAAAATCCATGTTGCCAACATCGACATGATCAAAGTGACCATGGGCAGCACTGCGTGATGTAAAATGCTGCGAATATAAGCCCACGACCAATCGGGTTCTAAATCAGGGTTAACGCCAAAGCCTAAAGGGAACCACTTCAGCGTGAGGGCGAATACAAAGAACATAAACAGGGCAGTCACGGCCTGCGGCATCGACGCGATGAATTGCCAAATGAAAGGCACGAACCGGTCGACAATGCCGCCGCGATTGTAGGAGGCGTACAGCCCTATGAAGCACCCAAGGGCGATAGAAACGAGTGACGCAGTGCCGGCGAGAAAAACGGTCCAGGGCAGCGTGTTTCCTAGAACGTCGGCAACGGGGATGGGGAAAAGCATAATCGCTGGTCCCAAATCAAACGTTACAACACTTTTGAGATATTGAAGATATTGCTCCCAGATCGGGCCGTTCGTAAAGCCGAGCATTTCTTCATACGCGGCAATCGTCTCGGCGGGCAGTCGACCTGCAGCTGCCGCAAACATAGCGTCAATCGGATTGCCAGGCATAAGGCGAGGCATGATAAAATTGAAGGTGATTGCAACAAAGATGGCCAAAAAATAGAAAGCCAATCGGCGGAGTATGAATGCCATCGGTCTGGTCGCTTTCTCTTGGGGGTTTGCCTAAGTCGCCGGCTGATGTGGATCAGCAATACGGACCGGGATGGATGGGCAAAGCGGGTTACCGCTTTGCCACTTTTTATAGGAGGCGATTACTTCGCGTAGAGGCCTTCGAATACCAGCAGTTTACGTCCGGTTGAGTAGAAGACCGGGTGAACTGTCTGGTTATCCGCGGTTGGCCAACCACCAACGCGCGTTGCGTTGTACTGATACCAAGTCGGGTTCGAGAAGAGTGGCACGAAAGCCATGTTCTCGCCAGTGTACTCCATCAGAGACGCGAGGATCTCATCGCGACGTGCTTGATCTGAGGTTTGACCATACTCGTCAACCAAAGCACCCATGTCTGCCGAGGCTTTGCCGTGGTTGGTGTGCCAGCTTTCGCCTTCACGGGCTGGGTGGAAGTAGTCACGATACGCAAGGATCGGATCAACGTTGTTGGTCACCGACCAGTTGATCGAGGCTTCATAGCTGCCGTCTTTCAACGCACCATCGTAGACACCCCAGTCAACTGCGCGGGTGTTTGCCTTGATGCCGATTTCGGCCAGATACTCAGTTGTCATCTGAACTGTCTGAACCCAGTCGGTCCAACCGTTCACAACGTGAATATCAAAGTCGATGGCCGATCCATCTGGGTTTTCGCGGTAGCCGTCGCCGTCGACGTCAGCGTAGCCTGCATCATCCAGCAGTTTCATTGCCGCATCAGGATTGTACTCGGCCAGATAATCGTAGTTCGCGTTCACATCGTCGTTGAAGTGAACTTTGAAGAACTCACCTAGACCAGTCACGTGACGCTCGGCGGTTGGGTAGCCATAAGCGGCCAGATCAACGATCGTGTCACGATCCAATGCCATCGAGAACGCCTGGCGGAATGCGATATCGCTGAACGGCTGCATCTTTGTGTTCAGGTAGATGTTGATCAGGTCGTTCGCAGGGTACCAATAACCGTGGGTCTCAGGGTTGGTCGCCACATAGGTTTTGTCGATGTCCGCGATGAAGTTCGAACCCCAGTCGATCTCGTCAGCCATCAGGGCTGGCTGGATCTGAGAGTTATCCGAGTACTGACGGAACTTGATACAATCCAGATACGGCAAGCCTTGGTCTGCTTTGTAGTAGTTCGGGTTACGGCAGATCTCGATCTGGTTGTCACGAACCGCGGTGACTTCGGTGATCGGACCCGATCCAACAGGGTTTGCGTTGGGGAATGTCAGCTTGTCTTCAACGCTCGACCAAACATGCTCTGGCACGATGTACGCATCTTCGAGATACCAGTCGAAAGTAGCATCCGGACGGTTGAACTCGACGACAACCGTGTGATCGTCCGCAGCAGTTACCGACTTGATCAGTCCGTCAGCCCATTTACCCGACTTGTCCAGCGCAGCATCTTCGCCACCCAAGTTCAGCGAGTACGCAACGTCATGCGCGTCCAGCGTTTCGCCGTCCGACCAAGTAAGACCGTCTTTGATCTTCACGGTCCAAGTCATCAGATCGTCGCTGTACGAGAAGCTTTCCGCCAGTCGCCAGTTGATCTCGCCCGCCATCGCGTTGTGTACAAATAGCGGTTCAAACATTGTACCGCGCACCAAGTCGATCTGGGCTTGGCTGAACGGGTTAAAATCTTCCACGAAAGTCGCGGTAATAATTGGAACGGTCAAAGTACCGCCCTGTGCATGCTCGCCAGCCGCCATAGCTTGTCCAGCCATAACGCCTGCAACGGCAACCGAAGTCAAAAGTGAACTGTAACGCACGTCAGAAACCTCCCTATCTGTAACGTTACAGATAAACTTATAACGTTATAGACTTTTGGGCAATCAAAATGTTAGCGTTAACTAATAGGGCGCTGAATTTTGTAGTGAACACTTTCAATTCACTACAAAAAACGGCACGTTGCGCAGGATGGATCAAGAGCGACTTTAGTGAAACTGATCCGGGAAAGACAGAGAAATGGCCCACAGGACCGAACCAGATAGGTCGAAGATTGAGTCGATTCGCAGATCCGGCGATCGCCCGACACTAAAAACTATTTCTGAACTTAGCGGCTTTGCGGTTCAGACAGTTTCACGCGCTCTTAGCGATGCGCCAGACATAAGCAGCAAAACCAAGGAAACCGTTCGCAAAATTGCCGATCAGATTGGTTACATTCCTAATCGAGCAGGGGTGCGTTTACGAACAGGTCGAACGAATGTCATCGCTTTGGTACTTTCTACCGAAGACGATATTCTAAGCCTCATGTCGCGTTTGATTTCTTCGGTCGCTTCCGGATTACGTGAAACGGTATACCATTTGGTCGTTACGCCAAATTATCCGGACGACGATCCTCTAAAAGCCATCAGATATATTGTTCAAAACAAAACAGCCGACGCGATCATTTTAAACCAGATCCAACCCGAGGATCAGCGAGTGAAATATCTGATGGAGCAGAACTTCCCCTTTGTAACTCACGGACGCACAATTTGGGCCGAAGAGCATTCCTATTTTGATTTTGACAATTTCGCTTTTGGACAGTTGGCGATTGAGAACCTCGCTCAGCGGGGTCGCAAAAGCGTACTATTGATTGCTCCGCCGCCCGATCAGAATTACGCTATCGAGATTGTAGAAGGTGCAAAAACAGCGGCCAAAAACTGCGGTATCGAACTCGAGATCGCGAATAAAATCGACAGCGACGGTCATCGACAGAAGATTAGATCATATGTTGCTCAACGGGTGAACCAGCCCCCAAAATTTGACGCCATTCTCTCTGCGTCACCAAATGCAACAATGGCAGCAGTTGCAGGGCTTGAAGACAGCGGCCAAGCAATCGGCGAATTTTTTGACGTCTACTCAAAGGAGACCGTTTCAATCCTTGATCTGTTCAGACCGGGAATTTTGACTATTCAAGAGGACGTAACAAAGGCCGGCCGCTTCCTAGCTAATGCTGCGGTTAGCGCCGCAAAAGGGGACTGCGTCGCTCCAATCCAAAAGCTCGATCGCCCTTGTAGCGTTATTGGAGACACCTAAAAATTATCTGTCCGTCGTCAGGGTTTTTGGTACCAAAGGCGGCTTAAACTAAGCGAGTATCC
>CAZJYZ010000075.1:0-9344 GCA_964550345.1 uncultured Aliiroseovarius sp.
TCCTCATTCCTCCTGTGCCAGACAAATAGTGGCACAGTTTTAGGGGGCTAAGACAACGGGAAATTCCGATAACACTTTGCGGGAAGTGATTGAACGTTTGAGCTTAGTCCGCACGACCAAACCGGGGGAGCCACAGGCTGCGGCCAAAAACTTCACGACCCTTTTGGAGCTGGTCACACGCACGGTGGATGAAACCGTTTTGCCCAGAAACTACACCTTAACCAACGGTGCTGGGCATATTGCCATGTTGACCGTTTCTAACCGAAGGCTGTTTGGGCTTCGTTTCGATGATACCTTACATCCCGAACAACGATCCGACGCACTAGGCGCCGACGAGTTGGCTGGCGATATTCTCAATCAGCTCAGATCTGTATGCGAAACTCCTGGGCCATATCAATTGCATTTGCACAGCCGAGCTGAAAGCTTATCGGCCGTAGACGCAAGTTGTTCGGTTGCCTGTTTGAGAAAAGCTTCTTCAATACCACAGGATGAAAACAGGCTGGCTTCGTTTTCCTCTCGTATCCAATCAATGGCTGAGGCCTGGCTGTACAATGAAAACACAGGAAGGCCGTCGCAGTGCTCCGGCCCCGCTGACATTCAGGAAAGACTTCTGGTTTTGGAAGAGGAAATCATAGAACGAAACAATGATCGCAACCGGTCCTTACGAACAGCACTAGTCAAGCCGTCTTTGACGGTTTTGCCGTTCCGCGATGGCAAGCGTGTCATTATTGCCCTGGATAAACAGAACTTCATTCTTGCAATTATTAGAGAAGCCGAGGTGCAGGGTATTATTCAGTTTTGGTCGAAGAAATTTGGTATCGATGCTTGACGACAATGGCCAGATAGAACGGCGCAAGGCCGCGATGATTTTCGACTTTCACAGTGTTTTCACCACCGGGAGTTCAGAGGTCAATTCCTCCAGTCCAGAATGACCTTGCCGGATTTGCCCGAGAGCATGGCGGCGAATCCCTGCTCAAAGTCATCCACCGCAAAACGGTGAGTAATGATACGGCCGATATCCAGCCCATCTTCAAGCATGGCGATCATCTTATACCAGGTTTCAAAGATTTCGCGGCCATAGACACCCTTGATGGTCAGTGCCTTGAAGACGATGCGCGACCAGTCCACCTGGCTTTTCCCGGGAGGAATGCCCAGCATGGCGATGCGCCCGCCCATAACCATTTCCGCGACCATCTGGTCGAAAGCGGCTGGATTGCCCGACATCTCAAGCCCTACGTCAAAACCTTGTTTCATACCAAGCTCGTCCACGATTCCGTGCAAGTCAGTCGTCGCGACATTCACCGGGATGACGTCGGTCACATGGGCGGCAAGGTCTAGCCGCGCCTGATTGACATCCGTTATCACCACATGACGCGCGCCCACATGCTGTGCGACAGCGGCGGCCATGATGCCAATTGGGCCAGCGCCGGTAATCAACACGTCCTCGCCGATCATATCAAAGCTGAGTACGGTATGCACCGCATTGCCAAGAGGATCGAGAATGGCACCGATCTCATCCGGGATTGCATCAGGCAAGGGCACCACGTTGAAGGCAGGTAGACGCAGGTATTCAGCAAAAGCACCGTCAACATTCACCCCGATCCCCTTGGTTTCGGGGTCCAAGTGGAATTTTCCCGACCGGCTCTGACGTGAATGTTTGCCTATCAGATGTCCCTCGCCCGAGCAACGTTGGCCTATGGTCAAATCATCGACGTTACGCCCCAGTTCGACAATCTCTCCTGCAAATTCATGCCCGGTGATCAGGCCCACCGGAACGGTCCTTTGTGACCATGCATCCCAGTTCCAGATATGCACGTCTGTGCCGCAAATGCCTGTCTGATTAATCCGGATCAGCACGTCATCCGGGCCGATCTCAGGAATGGGGCGGGTCTCCATCCACAATCCTTCTTGCGCCCTGGACTTCACCAAACACTTCATTAACCCGTTCATTGAATTACACCCAATTCGCGACCCGCGGTTTCAAAGGCGGTAAGCGCTTTATCCAGATCATCACGTGTAAGGGCAGCACTCATTTGCGTACGGATACGGGCCTGCCCTTTCGGCACCACGGGAAAGAAAAACCCGGCGACATATACGCCCAATTCATAAAGGCGCGCAGCCATCTGCTGGCTGAGCTTTGCATCACCCAACATCACCGGGATGATGGGGTGTTCACCGGGTAAAAGCTCGAATCCCAGTTCGCTCAGCCCGGATCGCCAATAGGCGGCATTCTCGAACAACTGCGCCCGCAAGCTATCGCCTTCTTCGGCCAGCTTGAGCGCCTCGAGCCCCGCAGCGACCACCGCCGGTGGCAAGGAATTGGAAAAGAGGTAAGGTCGTGCCCGCTGGCGCAACAGATCTATCACAGGTTGCGGTCCCGCGATGTAGCCCCCGATCGCCCCACCCAGCGCTTTGCCCAGCGTGCCGGTAAGAATATCTACATCCACCCCGTGATGGGCAGGTGTGCCCTGGCCCTTTGGGCCCATGAAGCCGGTAGCATGGCAGTCGTCGACCATCACCATGGCGTCATATTCCTGGGCAAGCTTTGTGATTTCCGGTAATTTGGCGAGGTACCCATCCATGGAGAATACCCCATCGGTGGCGATCATGATGAAACGCGCCCCGGCCGCACGGGCAGTTTCCAGTTGTGCTTTGAGGTCAGCCATATCCGAGTTGGCGTAGCGATAGCGCTTGGCCTTGCAAAGACGAATGCCATCAATGATTGAGGCATGGTTCAGGCTGTCGGAAATTATTCCATCCTCAGGCCCCAGAAGCGGTTCGAACAGGCCCCCATTGGCGTCGAAACAAGCGGCAAACAGGATGGCGTCATCTTTATCCAGAAACCGGGCTAGAGCTTGCTCCAATTCGCGGTGTAAATCCTGCGTACCGCAGATGAATCGCACCGACGCCATGCCATAACCGTACTCATCCATAGCGCCCTTGGCCGCCTCGATAAGCCGGGCGTTATTCGCCAAGCCCAGGTAGTTGTTGGCACATAGGTTAATCACTTCGCGACTGTTGTGATCGGGCAATTCGACCGTTACCCGACCAGACTGCGCCGAGGTGATCAGGCGTTCGCGCTTGAAAAGCCCCTCGGCTTCAATGTCTTCAAGGGTCGAGGAAAGATAGTCCAGGAATCGCTTTTGCATGTTGGCCTCCATTGTATTGGATTTTATCCGCTAAACTGGAGTTGTGTCAATATAGTGGACTGTATCCGGTAAGATGGATATTAAGCATTTTGCACGATCAGCAAAGCCCGGGCAGTTTCAACTGCCTTGATCGCATGGTCCACATCTGCCGCGTAGCGAACCGTGTCACCATTCGAAACCGACGCTTCCTCTCCATCAGAGATCACAAGTAGCTTGCCTTCCAGAACCGTCAGATGTTCGATACTGCCCCTTTTATGCGCGGAGCTTTCCAAAGTTGCGCCTTTGTTGAACCGGATATCATAGACCTCATGTCCGCCCACTTCTTCTGAGGCACTGAGAATACGAATCACACACCCCGTCGCCCGGTTGCGGATCACCGGTACATTATCGGCATGTACGATTTCGCGGATGGGATGCGCCGGTTCAGCCTCCTGATCCAGAAGTGCCCCAAAATCAACATTCAAAGCCCGCGTCAGGTTCCACAAGCTCGCAACTGTCGGGCTGGATTCCCCCCGCTCAATCTGACTGAGCATCGAACGCGAAACACCTGAAATTTTAGCAAGCGCGTCCAGGCTTAAACCCTTAGCTGCCCTCTCTTCTTTCAGACGGCTGGCCAGCCTGTCTGTGATCTCAAAACGATCCGTCATGTTTATCTCTCCACTATACGCCTCCAATATAACGGAGGACCGGGCAGCATCCAATATGGCAACAAGTAAATTGAAAAGGTAATTAAAATGACCTTTGGACAAGCACACTGCTTTGGAAAACGGCCAAAACGGAAGCCCTTCGATCAGGGAAAAGCGGATGGTGGCGCTGAACCCACTCTGACAGAAGCATCAATTCCTTCTGAAATGGTTGGCCAACCTCCAAAAGAATGGATACTTGATCATAATCAATTCGCCAGCCCGAGGATATTGATATGTAGTCCCAGAAAGCGGCCGTTTCTGCACGCGGTCCGTCGTGGTGTCTTCAACTCAAGGGCTAGCTTATGAAAGGTATGACTCCTCTTTTCCTTCTTCAGCCTTTGCTGAAACGGATCGTGCACCGTATCGGAGCCGCCAACCCAAGCATGTTTGACCGGCTGGGGGAGCATAAGCACGCGTTTTTCCTGATTGATCCGGTCAACCTGCCTTTTGCACTTGTTTTACATCCGGACCCGGTAAATCTGTCACTTCGCGCATTTCCACGGAAGACTGCACCACCCTGTGACGCAAGCATATCCGGAAAATTTCTTAACCTTTTGCAGCTCGTGGATGGGGATCAGGACGGCGACGCCCTGTTTTTCTCGCGCGATCTGGACATCCGGGGAAACACCGAGGCCGTCGTCTGCCTTCGTAATGCGCTTGATGATGTGGACGGATCGATTGCGCAAATGGTGGCTGATATGTTTGGTCCGCCGGGGCGCGCGATATTACAGGCTTTTCGCAGGGCTGCGGACCAACCCAAATCGAGAGCAGTTACATGACCCCTCCTGAACTTGTCTGCCCAGCAGGAACACCTGCGGCTTTGCGCACAGCCGTGGATGCCGGTGCCGATGCGGTCTATTGTGGTTTTCAGAATGCGACCAATGCCCGGAATTTTCCCGGCCTGAACTTCACCGTCGCCGAACTGGAGAAATCCGTCGCCTACGCCCACGCGCATGGTGCCAAAGTCCTTTTGGCAGTCAATACTTTCCCACCGGCAGGTAAAACCAGCCTGTGGAAAGATGCGGTCGATACCGGCGCGCGGCTGGGCGTGGACGCATTCATTGTCGCGGACATTTCAGTTGCGAATTATGTCGCCACCAAATATCCGGACATACGCCTGCATCTTTCGGTTCAGGCCGCAGCATCTAACCCAGAATCCATCAAATATTATTGCCGGGAATTCGATGTTAAACGCGTGGTTCTGCCCCGAATTCTGACCGTACCGGAAATTCGCCAGATCGCAGATGAAATCCCCTGCGAAATCGAAACTTTCATCTTTGGCAATCATGGTCTGATGGTCGAAGGCCGGTGTAGCCTGACGAACTACATTACCGGGCTGTCCACCAACCTGGACGGCGTGTGCTCCCCTGCGGCGCAGGTTGAGTTCACCCGTGATGACGCAGGTAACACGATCAGCCGGTTGGGCGAATACACTATCGACTGCATTTCCTGCGATGAAACAGCCGGATACCCGACGATCTGCAAGGGCCGCTATAAGACGCCCGCTCAAGACGATGGCTATTATGCCTTTGAAGAGCCGATCAGCCTTAACCTTTCATCAATGCTGCCCGAGCTGATGGCAGCAGGCGTGCATGCGCTGAAGATTGAGGGGCGCCAACGATCAAGGGCATATGTGAAAAAAGTTGTGTCGTCCTTCCGGCAGGCAGTTGATCAGGTTGCAGATGGACAGGAACCTCAGCTATCCAGCCTGCTGGCCCTGACCGAAGGGCAAAAGGAAACCCAAGGCGCATTTAAAAGTAAAACCTGGCGGTGATGACATGACAAGACTGACACTTGGCCCGATCCTGTTCCACTGGCCCGCCCAGCAGAAGATTGATTTTTATGCTAGAATTGCAGACGAAGCCCCCATCGACACGGTATATCTGGGCGAGGTGATTTGTTCAAAACGGACACCGTTTTTTGAAAAGCATTATCCTGAAATCGTGGAACGCCTTGAGAGCGGCGGCAAGAAGGTGGTTTTTTCCTCCCTTGCAGAGGTCATGTTGAAACGTGAACGAAAGATGATGGAAGAATTTTGCGCCATCCGGGATCACGAGATAGAGATCAACGATACATCCGCACTTTGGCACCTGACCGATCATCCGCATAGGATCGGCCCATTGATGAACGTTTATAACGAAGAAACCATGTCTTACCTTGCCGAACGAGGAGCAACCCATTTTGGCCTCCCGATCGAACTGCCGGGTACGGCGGTTGAAGTTCTCTGCCAACATGCCAAGAAGCTGGGGGTGACAACCGAGGTGCAGGTCTTTGGGCGCACCTCGCTAGCGCTATCGGCCCGGTGTTATCATGCTCGCGCCCATGACCGCATTAAGGACAATTGCCAGTTCGTTTGCGAGGAAGACCCCGATGGAATGCCGCTCAACACCTTGTCCGGGCAGGATTTCCTGACTGTGAACGGCATTCAGACCCTGTCGCAAACCTATCTTAACCTGCTGCCTGAAGCCGACGACCTGCGCAGGCTCGGCGTGACTGATTTTCGGTTGTCACCTCATACGCAGGACATGGTTGCGGTCGCGCAAACTTTTAGGGATGTCCTAGACACCAAAATCACGGCTGAAGCTGGCCAGGACCGGCTGGATGCAATGCAATTCCCGGCACTTTTCTCCAACGGGTTCTGGTACCATCAGCCCGGTCACGTCTGGACCCATTAATTTGCGTGTTTTCACTGCGCTGCGCAGTCTGCCGGGGGCGCTGCGTACTAGCAAACGCTCTAGATTTCAGAACTAGCTTCTCTTTCCACAATTCTTACCAACCGGCAGGAAGATCCCTTCAAAGAACTTGGAAAGCTCCTGATAGGCTCCAAGTGGGAGGATATGTGCGATATATTGATCGGGTCGCACTACGATCATACAGCCCGTGTTCCGGTCGATCCCCCTCATATCGAAAATGTCACCGGTGCCCTTGTGATCAACGCAAAAAACCTTCTCGTGGTTCTGTAAACCGAGTTTGCCGACTTTAGGTTTTAGCAGGGAAGGCAAATCTTCGTATGCCAGCGCGTCAAAGGTTTGCTGGAACACCGCCCGCAGATCAATCAGCCCGTCGATATCCTCATCCTTCTGGGTGAACTTCACCACGGGCGAATTCGGATCATATTCAAGCCAGTCTGCAAGCTTGTGGATGGCTGATCGCGGGGTCGAGCTGTCGGACTTGCCAGCAAATGCATAGATCCGCCACCGGCCATCCGCCTCGGCTATGTGGCCGAGTTGCATCTGCTTTGCATCCGCGAGCCGCACTACCGGTGCCGAATGGAACCGGCGGCCGATCTCCTGTCCAGTCGCCAGCGCCTGGTGGGTATGCACACCGATCAACGCCGAGGGGTCATACTTGACCGCCAGCCCCCCGGTGAACTCGAGGTTTTGTTTGAAATGCCGCACAAAACGCGGCTCTTCGTTGTTGTCGAGCTCGGACTTGCCTGGAGGGGCCGACATGATCCGGGCCCATTCGTGGTCAGTATCGACAAGCCGTTTGGCCTCGGCCCAGCGTTCGGCCGAGTAGCTGCGCAACAGGCTCGGATCAGACCGCCCTTGAAGCACATGTGCCAGTTTCCAGCCGAGGTTGAAAGTGTCCTGCATCGATACGTTCATGCCCTGTCCGGCCTTCGGGCTGTGGGTGTGGCAGGCGTCGCCTGCGGTAAAGACACGTGGATTGCGGGTTTTGGCCGCATCGACCGGTACGTCGTCGAACCGGTCGGTCAGACGGTGGCCGATTTCGTATATTGACCACCAGACGACCTCTTTCACGTCGATCGAGTAAGGTTGCATAATCCGGTTTGCCGCCGAAATCATATCGTCCTGAGAGAAATTGCGGTTGGCAACACGCTCACCGATGTTGAGCTTGTCCAATTCCACATACATGCGAAAGAGATACCCGCCCTCGCGCGGCAGGATCAGCACATTGCCTTCATGGGCCGATGTTACCAGGCATTTCTGGCGCACATCGGGGAAATCGGTATTGGCGAGAATATCCATCACGCCCCAGGCCTGGTGTGCGGCATCGCCGTGCAGCTCACCTCCGATGGCCCCGCGCACATTCGAGCGCGCACCGTCGCAACCGACAACATACTTGGCCCGCACCGTGGTCGTTTCACCCCAGTTCACGCCAGTATCTTCCAGCGTCACGGTCACCGGATACGTGTCGGTTGTGGTGTCGATTTCGACATCGCGCACTGACAGGTTGTAGTCAGGCTCAAGCCGCGTGGGTGAGTTCTTCATTACGTCAAGGAAAAGCTGGTGCAGACGCGCCTGGTTGATCAGGATATGCGGCATTTCCGAGCTGTCATCGGCTACGTCCTGCACCCGACCTATGCGTTTGATATGAGTTGGGTTCTGTGGGTCCGGCATCCAGAAACTGGTCTGGTTCACCCAATAGCTTTCCCGCATGACCTTGTCTGCGAAGCCGAAAGCCTGAAACATTTCCATCGTGCGCGTGTTTATGCCGTCGGCCTTGCCTTTGACGATGTTACACGGACTGCTCTCAACAATCATGGTTTGGATTTCAGGAAACCGCGAAAGCTGTGCTGCCAGGCACAAGCCTGCCGGACCGGTGCCGGCGATTACCACGTCGACCTTTTCAGGTAGCGGCGCGTTCTCGCTACGGTCACGTCGGTTCGAAGCCGCATTCTTGATATCGGGATCACCTCCGCGAAATCCGTCCACGTAATACTGCATGATCCGTGCTCCTGTCTCTGGGAACGCTGTAAGGGTTACCCATGATGTAATTTAATAGCTGTACTTACTATCTGGCGCAAATAATAAATATGTATACAAATCATTTCCCAGAACATAATGCTATTATTATATTAAATGACACCCCTTTCACGGAGTTTGAGTATGAAAGTGCACGCCATGGCAGGGCATCTGATCCGGCGGCTGAACCAAATCTCGACGCAAGTGTTCGCAACGCGCGTGCAGCAGGCCGGGTTTGACCTTACCCCGGTGCAGTTCGCGGCGATGGATGCCATTGCCACCCATCCAGGCATTGATCAGGCCGGAGTCGCGGCCAAGATTGCCTATGACAGGGCTACGATAGGCGGCGTCATCGACCGTCTGGAACAGAAGGGGTTCGTTATACGCAATGTGTGTAAACACGACCGCCGCGCGCGCGAGGTTCGACTTTCCGAAAGTGGGATGCATGTCTTTAGGGAAATCCTGCCAGTGGTTACCGCGCTGCAAGATGAGATCTTGCAAGGGATGGACCAGACGGAACGCACGAAATTTCTGGAACTCGCGAGCAAGGCGGTCGGGAACGTTTCACTAGCTACATCGTCGGATATTATTTGATCGTTGGAACTTCCGAACTCACCACTTCACCGACTGCAGCAAACTAATCTGTACACCGTTGCGCTTGCTTAACTGAGGGTTCGGCGGGCCTTTGCGCTCGTCTGAACCGGGCATTCAAATTACCGGTTCGAATGTTCGGACTGATCCAAAAGTGATCCTCCCCCTTTGAACCGGTCCGCCCTTATAGTTAGGAAACGGAGGATCAA
>CAZJYZ010000076.1:0-8423 GCA_964550345.1 uncultured Aliiroseovarius sp.
GGCGTTGAGATCCACACTGAAACGACTGTTACGGCGCTGCATCCGGGTGGCAGGCTGAGCCTGTCAACCGCCTTAGGAACGACCGATTTGCAGGCCCGGCGGGTTGTTTTGTGTACCGGGGTGCGTGAAAGCAGCAGGGCGCAAAGGTTCATTGGGGGTGACAGACCGCAAGGCGTTCTGACCACTGGCGCCTTACAGTCCATGGTGTATTTGCAGGGATTACGCCCCTTCCGGCGTCCGGTTATTCTTGGGTCAGAACTGGTTTCGTTTTCAGCGATAGATACCTGCCGCCATCTGGGGATTCGGCCTGTTGCCATGGTCGAGGAAAACCACCGCATTATCACGTACGACCTGCTGCGGGCCTACAATCGGCTCAGGGGGGTGCCTCTGCATCTGGGAGCGAAAGAGCCGCGGATTATCGGGCGCGACCGGGTTGAGGCACTGGAGTTTACCGATGCAACGGGCGCGAGGAAAAGAATTGAAACGGATGGTGTGATCATTTCCGGCAGGTTCCGCCCTGAGGCAGCGCTTCTGCGCCAGAGCCATCTTGAGGTCGACAGCGGTACAGGTGGGCCGGTTATCGATCAGTATGGCCAATGTTCGGACCCCGCATATTACAGCGCCGGAAATCTTCTGCGCCCGGCTGAGACCTCGGGGTATTGCTGGCGTGAGGGTGTTGAGGCAGCGAGGCGGATCGCCCATGATCTGGCTGGGCATGCAACGTCGCAGCCCAAACAGGCACGGCTGCAAAGCACCGATCCGGCGATTGGTTTTGTGTTACCCCAGAGAATAGGGCTTACAGACCGTCCGGGGGGGATGGATAAGATGCAGATTGGCCTGAATGAACCGGTCAAAGGCATCCTTGAGGCAAAGGTGGGTGGCGAAGCCATCTGGCAGGCGCGTATCAACGCGCGGCCCGTGCGCCGAATTCAGATGCCCTTGGCTGCAATTTTGCAGGTGCGCCCCAAAGCGACGGTAAACCTTTCGATCAAAAAGGAGCCTTAGATTGCGTATTGCCGGTATTGACCAGGGTACAACCTCGACCCGTGTTCTTGTGCTTGAAGAGGACGGGCAGCTGGAGGTTGCCCATACGATTGAGCACAAGCAATTCTATCCGCACGAAGGTTGGGTCGAACATGACCCTGAAGAACTAATTCGCAACATGCAGACCTGCGCTGATGCAGCGGGTAAGGTCGATGCGATCGGCATCGATAATCAGGGTGAAAGTTGTCTGGCATGGGACGCGGAAACCAAAGAAGCCCTGTCGCCGGTAATTGTCTGGCAGGACAGTCGTAGCATCAATAAGATTGAAGCCTTGCGCAGGGAAGGGGGCGAGGAACTGACGCTTAAACGCGCCGGGCTTCCGCTCGACCCATATTTCTCGGCTAGTAAGCTTGGTTGGATCGTTCAGAATATTCCTGCGGCGAAAGAAGCTTTTGGCCGTGGCACTTTGCGACTGGGAACAACCGATGCGTTCTTTCTCGATCGATTGTGCGGGGTCTTTGTCACTGATGTGACAACAGCCAGCCGAACATCTTTGATGAATCTTGAAAATCAGGAATGGGACGCGGATCTTTGTGCGCTTTTTGGTGTGCCACAATCGGCCTTGCCTGAAATCGTGACAACCACCGGAGAGTTTGGCGCGATGCAGACCGCCAATGGACCCGTACCTGTCACAGCCAGTGTGGTGGATCAGCAAGCCGCTCTATATGGGTTCGGGTGCCGCAAGGCCGGTGACGCCAAGATCACGTTTGGCACCGGTGCTTTCGCGCTGATGGTGACCGGGCAAGAGGTTTTTAACCAACCGGAACTTGGACTTTTGCCAACGATTGCCTGGCAAAAGCATGGTGAAAAACCGGTCTTTGCCGTGGATGGCGGGGTTTACACGGCAAGTGCCGCCCTCAACTGGGCCCGCTCGCTGGGGCTGTTCACGAATTTCTCGGAAATAAACGCATTTGACACGCCAACAGCAATTGAAACTGGGCTGGCTTTTGTTCCGGCACTGGTCGGGTTGGGTTGCCCGCATTGGGACCCGCGGGCGCGCGGCGCTTGGCTGGGCCTGTCGCTTGAGCATACACCTGCGCAGATGGTGCAATCAATTCTGGAAGGCATCGCATTTCGTGCGGAAGAGGTCATGGAGGCCATGAGTGGCTGTGTCGAAATGAGCGGCGCGCTACCTATTGATGGTGGAATGAGCCAAAATCCTTACTTCGTTCAGTTCCTTGCCAACCAACTTGGGCGCGACATTCGCCCGGCAATGATGCCCGAACTGACGGGGTTGGGCACGATTGAACTGGCCGCTGATTATCTGGGTTACACCCCGCAGGCTGTTGCCAAATTTAAATCGGTCAGTCCGAAAAATGGGCACAAGTCCATGGCTGGGAAGTTCGCGGCAGCTGTGCGTATGTCCCGTGACTGGGGTTCTTAATTTGGCGTGAGATGACGAGGTAAGTTAACGTTTCCGCGCCCTTGTCTCGTAATCTAATCGTCGATACGCTCGTATTGCCCGAAATTTTTCGAGAAGAAACATGAACAGCCAAGCATATACTATCAGGTCCTTTTTTCCATTCGTTGCCGTGGCTGCTTTGCTGCCCTTTATGGCGACGGCTCAATCTTCAGACAGCGCGGCTCAAAACCGGTGTCTTGAATTGGCGGGCCAGCCGTTTTCAGGGGTTCCGGCCAATCCGGGCCTGCAAGAGGCATCCTTGGAGGCATTGAACAAAGCAAGGCGGTTCTGCGAGGCAGCAATCGCAATCGGAAGCGCCGACGGCGCAACGTATTTCCATCTGGGTGTTGCCTTGCAGCATGACGGTTCGCACGAAGCCGCCATTGGCCGATTTCAGGAGGCTTCCGAAGCGGGCGTCGCAGCGGCCGACACCAAGCTTGGGGATTATTACCTTTTCGGAATTGGTCATGTGAAAGCGGATGCGGACATAGCGGTGGAATATTACCGGAAGGCCAGCGAAGCCGGAGATTTGGGAGCAACAACCACGCTGGCATTCATGTATCGTCTAGGCCGGGGTGTGCCACGCGATATCGGAGAAATGGTGCGGCTGATGAGTATCGCCGCTGAAGGTGGTTATCACTTTGCCCAATACCGGCTGGCACAGACTTATATGACAGGTGACGGTATTCCGGGCGGTGTTGATGCCTCTCTGAATATCCCGGATGTGAACAAAGCTTTGCAATTGCTTGAGGCTGCGGCGGACCAGGGAAATACCAACGCAACTTTGGAACTTGCCGAACTTTATGCAGACAATGGCAACGGCGTTCCTGAAAATTTGGAAGGGTTGGCACGGCTTACTCAAAGGGCTGCGGATAAGAATGAGCCTGATGCCATAGCCACACTTGGCTTTCTTTTTGAAAAGGGGCGGGGTGTCGAAGCGGATCCGTTGCGCGCAGCAGAACTTTATGTGCAGGCGATGGAAACCGGAGCCGTAAAATTCAGTGATCTTCGGGGTCAAATTGGTGGCCGGACCCCGTACTGGGACCGCGCAACAGCGATTGAGTTTC
Source organism: uncultured Aliiroseovarius sp. (assembly GCA_964550345.1). GTDB lineage: Bacteria > Pseudomonadota > Alphaproteobacteria > Rhodobacterales > Rhodobacteraceae > JAAEUB01. The sequence goes on from CAZJYZ010000076.1 coordinate 3,514, forward strand.
AAAAGATCCTGCAGGAACGCGGGTTGTATCTCGCAGCGATTGACGGTGTCGTCGGGCCTTTGACTACGGCAGCTGCAAAGGCGTTGAGCGACTGATCTTAAGCAAAAAGCACGTTTGAGTTTGTGCGGTGATTCTTTTCTGAAACAGTCACAGAACCGGTTCTCTGAAAACAAAGCTGCGCCTGACCGAAAAAATTTTAGGAATAGTTTGGGGAAAACTTACCAAAAATCCCTTATTTCGCGCCAAAAACGGCTGATTTCCGCCGTTATTGGCGGGTTCGACCAGATCCGTGCGTTGGTTTCTTGTTTCCTTAAGTTCTGACGGGTACTCCGAATTTATGAGGGACAAGACATTCAGCCCGTTCAAAGAGTGGGCCGCCAAGCTAGCTGCTACTATTTTAAAGGTGCCGACCTTCGTCGTAATGACGCTGGTTGCCTTTACTGGTGCAAGCGCTGTTTCGGCGTTGACGGTGTATTACCTCGCGCTTGTTTTACCCATGTTGGATGAGCAGGTTTTTTATCGCGTCAGCATTAAGGACGCGCCGCCGGCCGTAGGCACACCTGACTTGCGGATCTGGTTCGGGGTTGGTGCATTGTCGGCGGTAACCGATAACACCCCGCTGATGCCGCAGCTTCTATCGGCGCCTCTGGTGGACGCATCAACAGGCGCGTTAACCACGACAGCGAACCTCGCCCCAATGCCGGGGATTGAAGATGCGCAGATTACAGCACCGGTTCGCGTCATATTTGGCCGGCCGCCAATTGTTGCCGCGGCGCGACCCGTAATGCCATTGACCGTGCCCGAGGAAACCATTGCAGAAGCATCTGCGCCTGAAATCGAAGAAACCGAGGAAACGGTGCTGGTGGCGGCAGTGGAACCGGGGTTGGAAGTCTACGCCATTCGGACTTCACCGCGCCCGGACTATCGCCCTGCTGGCCTGGTACCGGCAAGCGTAGCAGTCGTGGAAAACACGGCACGCCCTGCAGCTACGGCAGCACCAACGGCAACGGAAGAGGTTACACCGCAATTGGCCAGCTTGGTGCAGCCAGGCAACGGCGGGCTGTTTACCGGGCGCACGACCGGGCGCTCAGGCTCAGGATGCAGTGGCCGTTTGTCGCGGGCAATTCCACGACGTAGCAGCCGGGATCAGACGGGCTCTGAGTTTATCGCAACGCTTGCGTCTGCCAGTGGTGGCGCGCGTGACGCTGAAATTGCCCGCGAGATTATGTCGGGGAATGTACCGAAGTTTCTGCGCAATCTGGTACCGGTTACCTTTACGGGTACCCTTGGTGACGGACGGCGTACGGATATCACAATTTGTGTGACACCTGATTATCTGGCTCTTGGCAGCAACGCCGATTACGTGCGCGTTCCTCTGGGCCTGTCTGCCGCCGGTCAGATTGCCGAACACTTTGACATGATGCTGCCGACAACCCGCATGGTTGACGCGATCTACACGCAGGCCAGTGTTCGCCTGTCGCCGCAACCCATGCCGCCGGGCGCGCAAATGTCCTCAACCCCCTATTTCCTGCGCCATAACGCAACCGTTGAAAATCAGCGCCTCTCGACAAATGGCACGCTTGGCCTTTTGGTTTCAGGGCACAAGAAAGACCTTGTCCTGACGAACCGCCTCGCGTCGGCCCCGGGCCGCGTGGCCATTTATGGCTGGCATCGCCGTAGCGGCAGCCCGATCCAGCCGCTTAGTACCGTGCATGGGGCGGGCTATGCTGACTACAGCCACGGCATCAGGCTGGTTAGCCAAACCGCTTACGTGGATGGTCGCGCGGTTGATCTACAGGCGCTGCTGCAGGACAGGCAATATGCCCGGTTCCTGAATAGTGACGGGATAGTCGGTCAGGGCGCAATCCGGTTGGCAGGCCTTTAAAGGCCACCAACTATTGCCAAAACCAAATCAGTTGACAGTTTTGAAACACCGAAACCCAAGGTGATAGTTGCGGTGTGAACTGCCCGACATAACGCGTGAACCATGCCAGAATGGCGCCCTCCAGCGACTCCAATGTTCATGGGCGCGCACGGTGTCCCAAATGAACCAGCTACCCTTCATTTCGGTCACACCAAGTTGGGTACTGCCCGCACTTGCCATCTGATCCGGGGCCATTGGCAGGTTCATATGTTCGGCCGCATTCCCATCAATGTCATAAACGCCAAGGGGGCTTTTACATGCCGGGAAAGACCCTGCCGGATAGGTGTTTGAGCCACAGCCGGTAAAACTGCCGCCATTGCAGGAACCGGATTTGTGACTGCCCGTCGCACAAACGCCACTGCGCCATTCCCCTATTGAGAACTGACCACGGGTGCTGGACCAATGGGAATTATGCCAGCTACGCATCCCGCCATGCCCGGCGCCAAATTGGTAATCCGGATCCAGCAAGGCGCCAGCCGATGCGCCTTCCCATTCATGCGCATCCCCCATCCGTTTACCTTCTGCAGCACAAAGCTGGGCCGCCTCGGAGGCGCGCACCCAGACAACCGGATAAACCATGGGAATGTTGGGATATTCAAACATATCAACGCAGACTTTTGCGTCTTCTGGTTTCTCTGTGGCCGGGTCGTATAAGGGTGCCATGTACCGGTCGCCGCAGATACGCTCAAACCGGGAATTGCGGTAGAGTGATGATGGCGACCCGGAAATGCGTGCGGCTGCTTCTTGTGGAGTTAGCGGGTGACGGGTGACAGAGGGATTGCCCTGCCCGATATAGGACGAGCGCGCAAAAATTTCGCGGATGCGCTTGATCTCGGTGTTGCTGACGCCGCGTGCAGACTGCATTTGCTGAAACATTGCTTCGTTGCGCTCCGCGAGGCTTTGCGCCTGAGCAGCGAGGCCAGCCAGGCCCAGTAATAGGGTTAATCCAAAGCCGGTAACAAGTTTCATAATGCCGTCTCCTTATTCATCTTTCCTTAGAATATAAAAGAAATCGCGATTGTCAGCATAGCCAACAAATCGGGGAATATAAGAACCATCGCGCCGCCGCTGGTCAATCGCCCGCATTCCGCGCACAAGATGCTGCGCCTCGATCCAGTCGTTATCCTCATTCTGCGGGTAAAGTGCCATATAGGTATGCTCTTGCGAATTCATGTCCAGAAGCATGGCAGTGTCGCAGGAATAGGCCTGAAAGGTACGTGCCATGGCTGACGGCGTCGCTGTGGAGAAATAGGCGTAAATAAGAAATTGTTTGCCCTCTACTTCACGCATGCAGGCACCCGCACGAAGGGTGCGCAGATTGGCATCGGCGGAACCAGACCAGTTACCGGGCCCCCACTGACGCACCAGAGACCCCGGCACGGCCTCGCCGGTTTCCGGGTCAGGCTCGATCAAAGGAACACCGTTTTGGCGCGCAAACAGAATGTCCGGCAGCATTTTATTGTCTTCATCCACCCAGACGCGCATTTCCAACGTACCGTCTGTTTTTTGAAACAGCGTTGAAAGGCCCGGTTGCAGCCGGCTTAAGGTCGTACCGTGGGTATAAAACCCGTAGTGATGTCCGTGGTTGAAAGTTGCCATCGGACCATAGCGAAAGGCGCCGTGGTCGCGTTTGTATCCACCGGTAAATGTGGCGGCGACCCGTTCGGTCAGCGCCGGGCTCAGCATCCCGGTTGTTACCAGGGGGGCGGGGGAATCTATACCGTCAGGGCCGGGAATGCTCCAGTCGCGTCCTGTACCATAGGGGCGCGAAGACCAGCCAAGGCTCGGATGGCTGGTGCCTGGTTCATAGCCAATGTCAAAGTTGGACATATCAAAAGCAACAAGATGCACGTCAGCGCGTTGCTCGACACCATCCAGCCAATTTGTTTCGCCCGAACGGTTCAGAATATCCGGGTGGATCATGCCCGGCTGCATGACGCTGGCATAAATGCCCGGCGCATCTTCGACAGCATACCAGCTTCCGGCCTGCATACGCCCGCCTTCCGTCCCGATCAGATCAAAGCCGGGGGCCGTATACATAGAGGGGAAGCGGGACAGATTGGCCTGTCCAAGTGCTTCCGCAGTAAGCCCGGCATCGCCTTCGTCTTCTGTTTCGGAAGATTGCATAAAGGCGTCTTCGTAGAACGAGCCTTTGATGAGGTTAACGATGCTATCGCCGAAAACCACGTTGTTTCGAAGAAAATCGGCCATTGCTTCGCGGTTGGTACGCGAACCGGACACCCGGTTGCGCAGATAAAGGCGACCGCCGCAAATAGGTGCAAATGTAAGCGGTGTGTCTTGCGCTTCATCCAGTTCGGAATAGTCACCGACCCATGGTGCACACAGAATGTTTTCGTCGTCGCCCTCAATAACGAGGCCAGCATTCGCCCCACCGGTCAATGATATTTGCCACGTCGCAGGGTCAGCATTTTCAAGGTGATAGGCCTGTAGGCGGTCCCAGTAGCCCTGAGCTTCGACCTCAAGCACAAACCAGGAATTAACCACGGGATTTAGAGACGTCAGAGAAAGCTTGGTTTCATCGCGGCCAATTGTGCTCTGCGTGCCTCTGAAAGGTTGCAGGGCAAAAATTGAGCCGGGTGCAACTGTTTGAAATTGTTCCATTTGTGCACGTAATTGTGCGCTGTCTGGCATTTCAATGCCAGAGGCAGATGTAGGGAGCGCAGGGCAAAGTAATGCAGCAATTAGCCCGGCACCGTATCTAAAATTCATTTTGGAAAACCCCCCAGATATTCCAGTATTTTAATGGGTTTCACTATTGAACATTTTGGGTCGATTTGGCCAGTCAATTTTACCTGATGGTCAAGAGAAACCCCATTGCCTGCCCCTATATTAAACAATGCCACCAAGTGGAGGAGATTGTGTCTTTTACAGCCAAATCAATGCGGCGAGCACTGTTAGTATTCTTCATTGTTGATCAGCCCCCCTTGAGTGGTCCAGTTTGAATGTTAGTGCATGATTGGCCTGA
>CAZJYZ010000077.1:0-3289 GCA_964550345.1 uncultured Aliiroseovarius sp.
GGCCGTGGAAGTTACCGGCAGCAATGTTGGTGATGCTCCAATGCTGCATGAGTTGTTTGTCTCATCTTCCACTCCTCAGTGGCTACGATGAGCCAGAAACACTCTCTTATCAAATTAACCTATTTGGACCCATAAGCGCTGATCCCGGACAGTCGACTTCGTTCTCGCGGCAAACCTGACGGCAAATATCGCGCACTCGAAGGCGTAGGTCTCCAGTCAACACCTTGAAACGGTACTTGGTCGACCAGACGATATGGTAACGGTGATAGAATACGCAGTGCTTTCCGGTGTTATATTGCATGTCCTTACCCTCGGAAAAATGAGCCTTCGAACCGGCTGCGGCTCATTTTTCCGAGGGTAAGGACATAACACGATTCTTTCACGCTAAAGCAGTTCCGACTGAAAGTCGGAGGGTTTGCTCCAGTGCGTGGATACTAAAGCTTATGACATGCGGTGTCATAAATTGCCGTTTCACAAAGCCTTTTTGAAACTCTTGGAGATCAGGCGGTGCGTATCACCGCCATATTGCCAATCGGCTAATGCGAGATAAAACGTGGTTGTTTCGTCGATGCCGTTCACTTTTCTCCAGACAAGTCTCGGATCACGCTGGCATGCGCTTTTGGCCATCAACTCGTTGTTGAATGATATGGCCTGAAAGGTATGTGCCATCTGCATAGACAGGCTTGCGAAAGGCGATTGCAAGACGTGGTTTGTCTGGATTTTATGCCTCTGCCATAGCTCGCTATAAAACCGGTAAGATGGGTCGTTGCGGGTGGAGCCAACCAGATTGCAGCCACGAAAATCGCTGATTTCCAGGTTCTTCTTTGATGCAAGTGGATGGTCCGAAGACATCACGGCGACCTGCCGTGCTTCGGCTATGATGTCGTTTCTAATCTGTGGGTGTTCCAGCGGGCGGGTGTGGAATGCGAAATCGACATGGCTTTGGGTAAGTGACTCGATCATGCCGGTTAGGGGAATTGAGCTGACATAGAATTTGGCGTCGGGGTGCCGTGCGTGAATCTCCGCGATGACCAACGGCAGAATTTCGTTTGTGATGCTCAATGTGGCTGACATGCGGATCGTGTTCAACAACTGAGTTTCGCGGTAGTTCAACTGGGTTTGGAAGCGGTCCAACTGTGCCAGAAGGTCTATTGCATCTTCGCGCAGGTTTTCCGCGCGGCCTGTTGGGAAGATCGCGCCGTTTCTGCGCACGAACAAAGGCGCGCCGACAGCTTCCTCAAGGTTCTTAATCAGCTGACTGACTGCGGGTTGTGATACGCCAAGCTGACGGGCTGCTGCCGAGATTGATCCGGTGGAAATAACGGCTGAAAACGCCTCGATGTATTTGAGGCGCCGGATGCGGTGGGATTTTTTTGCTTCGGACATCAGATATCGGATTTCTTATGGAATTGGTGCAATATTGCGGTTATTTCACGCAATATCCACCAAAAATCCGTTGAATTCTTATCAAGCTGTGTCGAATGAAAACCGTGGCATCGCCTGCAAAAGCCCTTGGGTATAGGGATGATCCGGGTTGACCAGTACCTTATCGCAGTCGCCGCGCTCAACGACCTGACCGGCCTTCATTACCAATACGCGGTCGCACATCTGACGCACCACTGCCAGATCGTGACTGACGAATAGCATGGTCAGGCCCAGGGTGGATTGCAGGTCTTTCATCAGGTTCAGCAGTTCAGCCTGTACGGTCACATCCAAGGCTGATGTCGGTTCGTCGCAAAACAGGAAATCGGGACGGAACGACAGGGCGCGGGCGATGCCGATCCGCTGACGTTCGCCGCCGCTGAAAGCGTGGGGCATTTTGCGGACGTTGCCACGCGGCAAGCCGACCAGTTCCATCAGGTCACCTGCCAATTCATGTGCGGCTGCCCGCCCGACGGTTCCGTGAGCTTTGATCGCATGGGTGATGTTTTCACCAGCACTCATGCGTGGGTTCAAAGATGAGTAGGGGTCTTGGAAAATGCATTGCATCGACTTTGAAAGCGCAAGACGTTCCGCCCGTGTTTTCAGCGATGAGAGCTCCTGCCCGCGATAGGTCAGCTTATATCCGTCGTCGGGTTGGTGAAGGCCCAGAACCATTCGGCCCACGGTCGATTTGCCCGACCCGCTTTCGCCGACGATCCCAAGAGTTTCGCCGTGGAAGACGTCAAAGCTGACATCGTCGACCGCCTTAAACACCTTTTCGGCACTTACCACGGTTGCGGGAGTCACGAAGGTTTTCGACAGGTTGCGTGCAGTCAAAAGCGGCTGCTCGTCGGAAATCACATTACGATCTTCCCGATCAAGCAGGAATGCCAGCGCACGATCACGGTCTTTGCTTTTGCCCATGCCGCCGGGTACGGCGAAACGCTCGACTTTTTTGTCGATGCGTGGAATCGCGGCCATAAGCTCGCGGCTGTAGGCTTTGGACGGATGAGCCAGAACCTGTTCCGTCGGACCGTGTTCGACCATCCCGCCATAGCGCAGCACATAAACATAGTCGCACATCTCGGCCACCACGCCCATGTCGTGGGTGATCAGGATGATGGCGATGTTGTCTTGTTTGGCCAGCTTTTTAAGAGTGTCCAGAACGGCCTTTTGAACCGTCACGTCAAGCGCCGTTGTGGGTTCGTCTGCAATGATAAGGTCAGGCCGCGCACAAATGGCGATGGCAAAAACGATGCGCTGACAAAGACCACCCGATAACTGATGGGGATACTTTGACAAGCGGTCCTCGGCTTCGGGCACTTCGGCCTGCTCAAGCAGTTCAATGGCATAAGCCTTGGCCGCATCACCTTTCTTGTCGGTGTGGGTTTCAATCGTTTCCAGCAGTTGCTCGCCAATGGTTAGCACCGGGTTAAGCGCGGTCATCGGGTTTTGGTAGATGTAGCCGATGCGTTTGCCACGGATTGGGGTAAAGCCTGCCTCGGACAAGTCACTGATCTGCGCGCCTTCAAGCGAAACCGAGCCACCTTCGATCACTGCGTTTTCGTCCAGCAAGCCCAAAGCAGTTTTACCGATTGTGCTTTTGCCTGCGCCGCTTTCGCCGACAACGCCAACGATCTGGCCGCGGTGAACCTCGACCGAGATGTTCTTTAGGGCGCGGAAAATTTCGCCGTCCGACATTGGGTAGGCAATGGTCAGGTCGCTGACTGTGATTAGTTTACTCATCGCCTTAATCCTTCGCCCGAAGATAGGGGTTTGCGTGGTCGCGCAACCGGTCAGAAACCACGTTGATACAAAGCACCATCGCCACCAGAACCACACCGGGGAAGATGCTGATCCACCACTT
>CAZJYZ010000077.1:3389-8330 GCA_964550345.1 uncultured Aliiroseovarius sp.
TCGAGAAGCAGCTTGCCGATGCCCGGCCAGCTAAACACCGTTTCGGTGACGGTAGAGAATGCGATCAACCCGCCAAGTTCTAGTCCGGTGATGGTGACAATCGGGATCAGGATGTTGCGCAATAAATGGCGACGGATCAGGCGCGGACGCGGAATGCCTTTGGCTCGTGCGAAGGTCATGTAGTCCTGAAACATCACTTCTTGCGTGCCTGAACGTGCCAGTCGTGTTTGCATACAGATCTTGTAGATCGCCAGATTAATGGCGGGCAAAAGCATGTGTTGCAGACCGTCGAGATTTAGGAATGAAAACTCGATGCCGAAAAGTAAGGTGGTATCGCCGCGTCCGGATGCGGGCAGAACCTTTAGCCAGACTGCGAATACGAGGATCAGCAACAGCGCCTGCCAGAAGTTCGGGATCGAATATCCGACGGTGGTCAGAAAACTGATGGTTTTGGTGGATTTCCGTTTCCGGTTGAGACCGGAATAGATGCCGAGGGGTACACCAATACAAAGACCGATTGCGATCGCAAGAAAGGCGACTTCCAAGGTGGCGGGCAGGCGTTCTACGATCAAAGACAGAACAGGTTTGTTATAGACGAAAGAGGTTCCGAAATCGCCTCGCACAACATTAGAGAGAAAGCTGAAATACTGGACCATCAATGGCCGGTCGACGCCCAGCTCTCTGGCAAGCGCGATCCGGTCTTCCTCGGTGAAGTCATCACTTGAGAGAACAGCGACCGGGTCAGAGACCACATACATGCCAACGAAAACCAGAATTGACATAATCAGAACCAAAACACCGCTCTGACCAAGTCGTCTGAGGACGAAACTCAGCATTACCACTCTCCCCTATAGTTAACCCGCGCGGACTGTGCGCCCGCGCGGGCTTGTTGCTTTTATTTGTAGGATACCATGAACGCACTGGTGCGCTCATCCTGACGACCGTCAACGGTCAGGTCAGCCCGGTGTGCCCATAGTGAGTGGGTGTAGTAGACCGGAATGCCTGGCATATCAGCCATCGCAGCGCGCATTGCGTCGCCGACGTACTCATCCGCTTTTGCTGCATCCGTTTCCACGGCCCAAGCCTTGATTGCGGCGTCAAATGCTTCGTTCGAGTAGTTCGAGTAGTTCGACGAGCCAAGACCAAGGTCCTTGTCACGTGATGCAAAGGCGAACGAGATCATCTGTGCCGGACCCTGTGGGTGACCCCAGCCGTAGAAGAACGCACCCATTTCGCGGGCTCTGCGTGCCTTGGCGAAGACTGACCAAGGCTGCGTGTTCAGCTCGACTGTGATGCCGATACGCGACCAGTATTGTGCCAGTGCCTGAGCAACCCGTGTACCGTTTGGATAGCGGTCTGACGGTGCGTTGAACTGCATGGTGAAGCCATCAGGATAGCCAGCTTCGGCCAGCAGTGCCTTGGCCTTTTCAGTGTCATACTCAAGTGCAGGCATTTCCGGTGCACCGGCGCGATAGCTGGGTGCGTACTGGTTTGCAGGCGTTGCGTTGCCGCCAAACAGACGATCGGTGATTGCTTCGCGGTTGATGGCCAGTGACATTGCCTTACGTACTTTGGCATTTGCCAAAGGTGCAGACCCGTCGGCGGCAGTAACGCCCGGGGCGCCTTCGGCGTTGACGTCAAGTACAACGAACATGGTGCGCCATGCTGGCTTGCCCGAGAAGTCAAAGTCGTCATTGCTGTCAAGCGCAGTTATGTCTTCGTTTGTTGGGTTTTCGATCAGGTCATAGTCACCTGCCAAAAGACCGGCAAACCGAGCACCCGAATTACTGACCGACGAAATCTCAACGCCTTCCCACTTCGAGGCTTCGCCCCAGTAGTCGTCGTTACGCTCCATGACTGCGAACTCTTTTGCAAAGCTCACGTGCTTGAACGGACCGGTGCCAACCGCGGCGTCGCCGTTTTCAAAGTCGTCACGTGTTGGATATGCGGTGATACCGCAGTCGCCTGTTGAGTCATACTTGATTGGTCCGTCTGGAACGTCCCCGCCAGAGGCTGAGAGGATCGACAAGAACTTCATCTTCTGGACCCAAAGTGGATAGGGGTTCTTCGTCTCAAACCGTACGGCGTGATCACCTTCGGCGACCACATCGGTCAACGGGCCCATCGAACTGGTCAGCAGATTGCGCTTGTCGTCAATCTTGAACATCATGCGGCAAGCCGAATAAACCACGTCGCGGGCCGTAAACGGTTCGCCATTATGGAATTTAACACCTTCGCGCAGATGTACTGTCAAGCTGGTTGGGCTATTCCAAGTCCATCCGGTTGATAGCAACGGCTGGTCGTCGTGACCTACCAGAGCTTCATAGATGTGCTCTTTATAGCCAGCGGTTGTTGCGCCGCCGAATGGATATGGGTCAACTGACCGTGGGGCCGAGCTATAGGCCATACGCAGAACTTCTGCCTGCGCAACCCCCCCGACCATCAGAGCAGCCGCGGCTGCCAATGTTGTGAGCGTTTTCTTCATGAACTCCTCCTGTCATTCATATTGTTTTCTGGTTTGCCTGTGTTTTCCTTAGTGCGCTGCGCCACATATTCCTTGAATTCTCCAAGGATCGCGTTGCAGTCCGATTTTATTTTCAGGAAATTCTCTCCGCGTGCGCGGGTTGCCTCGTCCATGTAAAGGTCGCGGCGTAGTTCGATCTGGAAGATGTGTTGGTCAATCTCGGGCCAGCCGTAGCGCACGGTGATTTCGCCACCCACAAAGCGCTTGTTGATGCCGACATCGTATCCACGTGCGGCAAACAACTCTGCCATTTTGTCCGACAGGTCGGGCGCACAACTGCCGCCACTTCTTGTGCCGATGTCAATCTCAGGGCGCTGTTTGCCGCCGCGAGTTTTGGTGTCAAACTGCGTCATCGAATGGCAGTCGACAATATAGGCGCAGCCGTGTTCTTTGCGGGCGTCCTCAATTAGCGAGGTCATGGTTTGATGATAGGGAATGAAATACTGCGCTAGCCGATTCTTGGCCTCTTGAAGGGACAGTTTGCGATCATAAATCGGCGTGCCGCCAGACTTTGACCAAAAAAGCGTCGCCCCCACTTTGACCGAACCGGGTAGAAGTCTGCCGTACCAATTATCGCCGTCCTCTAGCATGTCCTTGTCTATATCGTGCTGATGGCGGTTCACGTCCACATAAGCGCGGGGAAAGTTAGCCTTGATGGTCGAATACCCCAAAGCTTGCGCATCAGAAAACAGCTCGTCGACGTACTTGTCCGATGGAAAGTCGATCTTCTCGTAAGGCAGCTTGGGGTCGTATCTGAAATCATCAGGGTACGTGCTGCCCGAATGGGGGAAGGAAAGAATTAGTGGTGATTGTGATCTGCTCACGCTCAGCACATCGTGGGACTGTCCGCCGCTTTGAAACTGAAGGTTGTTGAACATTTGCTTTTGTATTTCCCGAATCTGAATCCCGTGGTTAGGGGAAAGTAACACGCAATATTGAAATCGATAATCTTATGAGTAATCCCGAGGTTTCCATAATTTATGCTTATAGTGCGTCCCGCCTGCTATTCTGCCAACCTATGGGGTAATTAGCCTTTCAAATAGCGTTTCAGAGGGGGGTGCAGCCGTGTAGAACGGCCAAAAAGCGGGGCATTTACGCATGAAAATCTGCATTCTTCACATCGGACACACTGAGCCGGGGGCGGCTTCCGCCCATCCACCTTCACCCGAGCGGTTCAAGGCGGGGTTGGCACCTTATCTACCGCACGCCGATTGGACGACGATCAGCGCGGTCACGGGCGAGCTTCCACAGCCTGAAGACTACGACGCCTATTTGATCACTGGGGGCAAGTATTCGGTTTTTGAATCCCTTGAGTGGCAGGACCGGTTTTTAATATTCATTGGCGACATCATTTCAAAAGATATCCAGATCATTGGCATCTGCTACGGTCATCAAGCCATCGCCCAAGTCTTGGGTGGCGTGGTCGAAAGATCGCCAAAAGGATACGGCGTTGGGCTAATGCCCGTATCAGTAGTTGCCGACACATCGTGGTGCCCAGCAAGCGATGACCCATTAATGCTGCACGCAATGCACCAAGATCAGGTGATAGTATTGCCCGAAGGCGCCGAAGTGTTTTTGAGCAGCGATTTCTGCCCGATTAGCGGCTTCACCTTCAACAACAACGTTCTTGCCATCCAGCAACATCCGGATTTCACCTGCGACCTGAACTATGACCTGATTCAAAAACGTGAAGACCGGATCGGCGAGCAAACCGCAACCACCGCCATTGCATCGCTTCAAGGTCAGGATGACACGGCTGAAAGTGTGAAATGGATGGCGAAGTTTCTTGATCAGGGATAGGTGTCACTCTGCAATGACTTTCTGGTCCCATTGCAAGGAAAGCACGCGCAACTAAAGAGAATATTGGCGAGTCCTCAAGGACTGCTATTCTTTTCGGGTTACGCAACGACATAACGGTTTCTTCCCTCCTTTCAACTCATGGTGCGAACCCAAGGACCGGTTTCATCGTTTTGTGACGAACTCCGTGCAATTCGGCATCCGACAGTAAGGGCACAGAGCGGACCTGCGGCGTTGCAGAATGGTCTCTCGTCTTGGTGTGATCTGGATGTCGGCTTTAAACTACCCGGCATGAATTGCTCGCGCTTGCGGCGAACGACTGCTACCCGGCCTTCCTGATTGGAGCCTGCCTATGAAGGTCGTTGCTACACTCCAAGTTTTCGCCACAGCAAAACGCCGATTGTCTTAATCAACAACGGAGCCCCTCTTGCCTCGGACGCAACGGATTGGCCGACGACTGTGACTCATGGCGGTTTATTTTGGTGACCAGGTGGTGACTCAAAATTTGCTCGGTGTATCAGGCGCGATTGATGTGTCGCGTATCTCTTTGATATACTTGTTTGATTTTGGTTGCGGGAGTAGGATTTGAACCTACGACCTTCAGGTTATGAGCCTGACGA
>CAZJYZ010000078.1:0-7563 GCA_964550345.1 uncultured Aliiroseovarius sp.
GCATGAGTGGTCAGTTTTTCCGTAAACGCAGAAACTGACATGTTACGCAGCCGGTCTTGCTCCAGAGCGTTTTGCTTTCGATCCTCCCCCCTCCATGCAGCTGGGGATCGAGGTCTTTGAGCGCAACGAAAAGGTCTATACCGAGATCGTACCGGACTGCTCATGGTTGCCAGCTACCATGCTGGATTCAAACAGGGAATCCCTCACGCCATTTGTGCAACAAGGCCCGCTACAACTGCAAAACGCAGCCGCTTCTGTGGCCCAATATTGCGCCGCGTTTTACAGAGATACCTGTCAGACGAAGAATGGGCCCGTCTGGGGGCTGCTCTCGCCTCTCATGAGGATGAAGAACCCGAGGTCGTGCAATTGCTCCGCTTCCTGGCTTTGACCGGTGGACGGAGATCGGAAGGCCGCCTTCTGCGGTGGGACATGATTGAAGACAAGCGTGCCGTGATACCCGATGCCAAGGCAGGCCCCCGCACGCTTTGGCTTGGAAAGCCAGCACGGGACATTCTCGCGTCTCGCCCGAGGACATGCGCTTACGTCTTCTCTCGGGAAGAACGTCCTTTGACCGACATACGGATCAATCAGACCTGGCATCGTATCAGAGACACGGCGAGGCTCCGCGATCTGCGCATCCACGACCTCCGGCACGGCTTTGCCACTGCCGCTGTCAGCGCCAAGGTTCCGCTGAAAACAGTTGCCGGATTGCTGGGGCACTCCGACCTTGAAACAACTGCCGCCTATACACAGGTTGCCGAAGAGCAAATCATGAAAGCCGCCAAGAGGGTGGGATCACGGCTTGATAAGTCCCTGTCAGGAAAACCGCGAAGGAAATCCACGCGAAGACCTCCCGATCCGGCTGATCGCTTTCTGCGTTCCTCTCTCACTTTGCCAGAGTTCTGCAAAACCGAAGGTTTGGATGAGGTGAGCTTCCGTCGGAAAGTCATCGCGCGCCGCAACGCCAAGCGCGGGGTGTCGAAATGAACCCTCCTGCCCTAATCACCCAGTCCCTCATCAACAGCCTGAGACCGAAAGCCAAAGAATACGCGATCAAGGATGGCCAGTGTCCAGGGCTCATGATCCGGGTTCAGCCATCTGGTGCGATGTCATGGGTCCTGCGCCACAAGGTCGAGAGCAAATGGCGGAGAGTCACTCTAGGCAAGATAGAAGAACTGTCGATCTTGGAAGCGAGAGCCAAGGCTTTTGCCGAAACCGTCGACAGAGACGTGTTGACGCAAACCGAGGAGCCCAATGCCATCCGCTTTTCCAAGCTGGCTGCCGAGTTCATGGCGGCTAAGGAAAGTGTCTACAAGCCTTCGACGCTCTACTGCCTTCAGACCTATCTGGACAGTCAGCTTCTACCGGCGTTCGGGGACACCCCCATCAACAAGCTGACAACGCCGGATATCGCGAAGTGGTTTTACGAGTATTCTAAAACCCGTCCCGGTGGGGCCAATCAGTGCATAGGCCATCTAACGACCTTGCTGGCCTTCGCCCGAGAGGCAGGTCATCTCCCGGAACACGCTCCCAACCCTTGCGCACCCATTCGGCGGAACAAACGGCGCGCTCGAGGTCGGATGCTTACTTCCAAGCAACTCGGGTCACTTGGGAAGGTGCTGGACAAAGCGCTGTTCAAACGCAGGGATGCAGCGGACGCCAGCCGTCTTATCCTTCTCACAGGCTGTCGTTCAGGGGAAATCCTGCGCTTAACCTGGGGCGAGGTAAAACGGGATCGTCTTAGTCTTCTCACCACAAAGACCGGTGCGCGTGAAGTTCTCCTGTCCCCGGAAGCAAAGGCTCTGCTGAAAGAACGAAAAGAGAGGGGCTTGAGGAAATACGTTTTCCCGCATCCTAGGCGAAGAGGTGAACCAGTGAGATGTATCGACACTCATTGGAAGCACTTCAAGGAACGTGCCGCTCTTCCACCGACCACACGGCTGCATGATCTGCGGCACACCTATGCAAGCCATGCCATCATGTCCGGTGAAACCCTTTCCATGACGGGCAAGCTGCTGGGTCACAAACGCCAGTCCAGCACCGAGATCTATGCGCATCTGGACGATGGGCATCTTTCCAGAGCGGCGGAGAAGGTGAGCAAGAAAGTGATGGGGCTATTGGATGGGTAACTGACAACAGTCACCGTGATCTGAGGAAAAATCGGCCCAAACCGGCCTTCGACCTACCTTCAAGATGCTGCGGTCGCAGCCCGCTTTCCGGCCATTCGCCGCGCACGCAAAATCGGGTGGTGGTCAATGTTACAGTTGCGGACTAAGCGTGAATTCGTTGCATTTACACCAATGTCTGGTAGCTGCCACGTCCGCCATTCGAATTGAGAAGGGATAAAGATCATGGTTCCATTGCCACCACAAAGGTCTCGTCTTGCAAAGGAAACTCGTATTCGCCTACCCCCATGATTTTTTACTGCGAGCATCCGCTACAACACATGAGTCGCCCGTTGGATGTCTTTGTAGCCAAAGCCTAACCACTCTTCGCACGGGTTTCGTGCGGGCTTTCTCCGAACCGCTGTCGGTACTCGACTGAAAAGCGTCCGAAATGGCCGAAACCTACACTCAGGCAAATGTCTCCGATCTTTTCATGCGCCGGAGAATACCTGATCAGATGGCGTGCCTCGCGTAGGCGCGTTTCGCGCAAGTATTGCATTGGCGTTTGACCGAATTCGGCCTTGAATCCCAGTTGTAGACTGCGTGCTGATATCCCTACCGCTTGGGACACATCGCCGATGGTAAGCGGCTCACCGAGATTGTCGTGAATGTAGTTTATCGCCCGGCGAACATACATATTCTCGGCCTGTTTAGCATCTTCAGTCATCAGATCACTGATGTCGCTGGGCTGGCTCAAAAGAAAGCTTTCGATCAGTTGCTCCTCGACCAAAGCCTGCGTATGCGAGCTGCCTCCGGCAAAGACCGCGCCCTTGTCGGCCAGATTAAAACAGGTGTGCAATTGCTGCACCCATTCGCCGATCTTTGATGAGCGTTGATCAACCGCGGTCTCGAAAGTCACAGGTCGCGTCAAGGTTCGCCCGAGAAGACGTTCCGCCACGTTTTGCAGTTGCGCGGCATCGACCTGCAACAACAGCTGCGAGCATCCCTCGCGCCATCGCATGGATGTGTGCCGGTGCGGGTTCAGGACACTGCCCAGACCAGGGCCGGTTTCGACTTTGCCAGCGGAATTGTCGATACTCGCATGTCCGGTGAGGGGCACCTGAATCAGGTAGAACGAGCTAAGTTCGCCAGGCTCGATTTCAACATCGGCTCCGTAGCGAATGAAATTCAGCGATGTTGCATGACCTTCAGCCCGGTTGTGAACCGCATCGAACTGATCCGAACGCGCTACGCGGTCCAGACGATGATCGCAGAATTTGTCGGCCACAATGGCTCGGGCCTCGTCCAGGTTATCGGACTGAAAGAGGCAGTTCTTTGCCAAAGGCAGATGAGCATTCCCATTTCTGGTCATGTTGTTCGCGCGCTTTCCATCCCGCAGCTATAGCACATTCTTTGCTCAGCGCGGATTCGACGCGAAAATGGATTTCGTTTTTTGGATAACTGATTTGGTGCAGCCTCCTATAGCGTTTGTTTCACCAACGAACAGGGAGACAAAAAATGCACAATGGAGAAGGTGTTACCGGGGCGTCCGAAGGATTGGACGGAACCGCATGGAACGTGGTCGGGCATACCTATACGCCCAAGCTTTTGTCGGACAATGCGTTCATTTGGCACGCAATCATTCCGGCAGAGACATTCGTTCCACCGCATATTCATCCGACACAGGATGAGTGGATTTACGTACTCGAAGGCGATCTTGAGGTCGATTTCGGCTTTGAGACAGGCAATGTCACCGCCAACAAGGCTGGGCCGGGCGACATGGTGCGTATGCCGATGGGCGTGGCGCATGGGGTGTATAACCGGTCCGGAAAAGAGGCAAAATGCGTCTTTGGTGTTTCACCGTCGCGTAAACTGTTTGACCTTTTTGGTGAACTGGATGGCGTCACCGAGCCAGAAGAGCTGGTGCGTTTGTCAGCCCTGCACGAGGTCGATTTCCTGCCACCCCCGCCGGACGCCGGTTAAGGAGACGCAGCAATGGTAAAACGCAAAACTGTCGCCGTCATCGGCGGTGGGGTCTCTGGCCTTGCCGCAGCAAAGGCATTCGACGAACGCGGCCACCGGGTGATTGGCTTTGAACGCAGCCATGACTTTGGTGGCGTTTGGGAACTTAGCCGCTCTTACCCCGGCGTTCAGACTCAATCGCCCAAGGATCTTTATCGCTATACTGACATGGCGATGCCGGATGACTACGCCCAATGGCCCAAAGGGCCGCAGGTTCACGCTTATCTTCATTCCTATGCCGACAAGCACAAACTGGGTCGACTTTTTCAGCTCAACACCGATGTGGTGGGAATGGAACGCCGCGCCGACGGGCAACCGGGATGGACCCTGACGCTGGAAAGTGCCGGGCGCATCCGCAAGCAGGATTTCGATTTCGTCGCAATCTGCACCGGTCAGTTTTCCTACAAGAACATCATTACTCATCCCGGACAGGATGTTTTTATCGCCCAGGGCGGTCGGGTGATGCACTCTTCTGAATACACGGATTCTGAAATCGCACGCGGCAAACATGTCGTCGTGTTGGGTGGTTCGAAATCCTCGACTGATATCGCTGTCAATGCGGTGGAAAACGGTGCCCAACAGGTGACAATGGTCTATCGCAAGAATGTATGGCGGGTGCCCTATTTCGTCGGCGGGATAAACTTCAAGCGTTTGCTATACATGCGCGCGCAGGAAATGCAGTTCAACAGCTGGGGGCGTGGGCCGCTGAAAAAGCTGTTTGCCGCAATCACCAAGCCTTTGGTCTGGGCCAACTTTCGCGGGTTGGAAACTATGCTCAAGGTGCAGCTTGGCCTGAAGCGGTGGAACATGGTCCCCGACACACCGATCGAAAAAGAGGCATCATGTTCGCTGCCGCTGGTCACGCCGGGGTTCTTCGAGGCATTGAAAAGCGGAAAGCTGAAACTGGTTCAGGGCACCTATGATCAATATGTTGGCGACAGTATCCTGCTGACCACCGGCGAAAAGGTGCGCTGCGACGTGTCAGTTCTGGCGGTAGGCTGGAAACTGGGCGTACCGGTTCTGCCGGACGAATACCGAGCCAAGCTGATTGAGGAAGATGGGCAATACAAGACCTATCGTCTGTCAGTGAACCCAGATTTGCCGGAGATGGGTTTTGTCGGGTTCAACTCCAGCTTCTGCACCATCCTGTCTGCCGAGATGATCGCCAATTGGCTGGTGCGCTACGCCGATGGTCAACTTGCCAATCAACCAACCGAATCCCAGATGCGTGAGAACATGCAAATGATGCTGGATTGGCGACGTAAGGAACGCCCGGCGGCTCAGGTTTATGGCGGTTTGTGCTCGGCGCCCTTCCACTTCAAGCATTTCGACGAACTGCTTGCGGATATGGGGGCGAAGAAAAGCAAACGGTCCAACCCGTTGGCTGAACAATTCTCCTATCCCAATGCGGATGCGTATGGGGAGTTTCTTGCCTCGACCCCGCAATATCAGGCGGGATAAGGTTTGGCCCAAGGAGCTTTTCGATATGCATGATTGGAATGATGCTTTCAACAATATGGGGCATGTGGAAGGCTCTCACGCTCTGCCCGGTTTCTGGGCAGAGCGCGCCGCGGAATATCGGGCGCAGGTCAGGATTGAAGCCGATATCAGATATGGCAGTGCCGAAAGAGAGGTCTTTGATCTGATTTGGCCGGAAAGTACGCCCAAAGGGTTGCTCATTTTTGTGCATGGCGGCTTCTGGATGCGGCTTGATAAATCCTATTGGACCGACTTAGCCGAAGGGGCCCGCGCCCGGGGATGGGCGGTTGCCATTCCCAGCTATACGCTGACGCCCGAGGCACGGATATCCGACATCACCAGGCAAATCGGCGCCGCAATTGAGGCGTCCGGACAACAGGTCGATGGTCCGATCCGTCTGGCTGGTCATTCTGCCGGAGGGCATCTGGTCACACGTATGATTTGTGAAAACAGCCCGCTTTCGAATGCGAGCCGCACGCGCATAGAATACGTCCTGTCGATTAGCGGGTTGCACGACCTGCGCCCATTGCGCCAAACCGCGATGAATGACACCTTAATGCTATCCCGTAGTGAAGCCGCCGAGGAAAGCCCTGCATTGCTGGTTCCGATCGCTGGAATAGAGGTCGGTATTTGGGTCGGCGGCGGCGAGCGCCCCGAATTCATTCGGCAGTCTCGTCTACTGGACATGATCTGGAGCGGCATGGACGTGAATACCGATCTGGTCATTGATGGCAACCACAATCACTTCACGATCCTCGAAGGATTGAAATCACCGAACGCGCAGATATGCGAAGCACTGCTTTCGTCCAAGTAAGTGCAGCCACCCAAAAAGGATTTCACATTCGAACATAGGTTCCTCGCCATGCGCTGGCGGTTGCTGAAACAAGGATGGGGTAAGAGAGTGTATTCGAGTTTGCCCGAGTTTCTTAATTGCAGTTCCAAATTTCGGCTTTGCGCCCGATTCAGAGATTTGTTGACCCCGAAGCATTGGATAATACGGGCTCGAAGCTGCCATGCGGTTGTGCAGCATCTTCTCCAGCCTCACAAAAAAGGCCGCCGTTGTGAACGGCCTATTCTGTTGAAAAACTCATCCTTGATCGATTGGTGTATCGCTGATTCAATCCTCTTATTGATTGTGGGATTTCGCGATGATGGGGCCAAAGCAGGAAGCACAGGCAGCTCTATTTTATGAGTTCTCACTGGAAGACCACGTCCCCCAAGATCATCTTCTGCGATCCATTGACCGGTTTGTCGACCTGGATGACATCCGCAAGTATCTGGCAGATTTCTACAGCCACACGGGTCGTCCATCCATCGACCCTGAATTGCTGATCCGTGTCTGACATCAGCGCCTATGGGTCCAAATAGGGGTATTTGATAAGAGAGAGTTCTTGGCTCATCGTAACCACTGAGGAGTGGACGATGAGAAAGACACGTAAGAGCCCCGGCGAGAAGATCGTCAAAGACATCAAGCGGGCAACACGCAAACAGTATTCAGCCGAAGAGAAAATCCGGATCGTTCTGGACGGCCTTCGCGGCGAAGACAGCATCGCCGAGCTGTGCCGCCGTGAGGGGATTTCCCAAGGTGTTTACTACAAATGGTCGAAGGACTTCATGGAAGCCGGGAAGAAGCGGCTTGCCGGTGACACAGCACGTGCAGCGACAACCGACGAGGTCAAGGACCTGCGGCGCGAAGCTCGTGATCTAAAAGAGGTTGTTGCGGAACAAACGCTCGAACTGCGCTTGCTCAAAAAAAGCATGACCGGCAATGGGGACGACCACGAATGAGATACTCTGCCTCTGAGAAACTGGAGATCATTCGGTTGGTTGAAGAAAGCCACCTGTCAGCGCGTCGTACATTGGCCAAACTGGGTATCCCTCGCACCACATTCTACCGTTGGTACGACCGATACTTGCAGCGCGGGGAGGCTGGTCTTGAGGATCGGTCTCCCAAGCC
>CAZJYZ010000079.1:0-7359 GCA_964550345.1 uncultured Aliiroseovarius sp.
TGGAATACTGGAATACTGGAATACTGGAATACTGGAATACTGGAATACTGGAATAAAACGGCTCACCGCATCCAGAACCCTTCTCGTTTGATCTTGTTTCGGATTGGTTGTTCTGTGGGCGGCAGGTTTTTCTGATCAAACAAGGCGCGCACTTTACGCCCACGCCCATGGTAAATCGTCCGCTTGAACGGTTCATAACGTTTTAGCAGTTTCTTGATCTTGTTCGGAGCACTGATTGCCTCGAGAAAATCCACAACCCGGTCGCTTTCGCGGGCATACATCAGGGGCAGCACCCGCCAATGACAGGTGATATCGCCGTCCAATCCCGCTAGCTCCGGTCCCGGCCTGCCGCCGCCCAAAGCATGGACCACCAGCGGCAGGGCAACCTGATCGAGCCAGGGGTCCAGCGTCTGGCAAACCAGAGTTTCGGGCCCGTCATCCCGGATTGCCAACGCATATTCGGTGAAACGCGCGCGAAATTCCGCCGGGCAGCGGTTAAAAAACCACCCGGCGTTGAAATAGAGATACCGTTCCCAATGTTCGTCCGGCTGGCCCTTGTCCACGGAGCTTGCAAAATCCAGCCCGAATTTTTCATAAAGGGAACCCCAGATTTCATTATAGCCCGGTCCGTAAAGCTCGATCTTTGGCCAGGTTCCCTCACGTTTCATCGAGGCAGAGGGGCGTTCAAAATCAAACCTGATACAGCTCAGATCGCCATGGATCAGCGTATCGGTGTCAAAGAAAACAAAAGGTTCACCTTCTGGCAGGACCTGCAAACCTTCGATTTTATTACCAAAAGGATAGTCTTGACCAAAGTGGCAAGAGGTGAAGGGGGCAATCTTCGCGCCCAGTTCTTCCAGCATTTCGCGAATATCCGGACCCAACTGCGTTTTCTTGCTCCACAAGTCGCCTTCGGGTACCGCAACGTACAGCTGACCCTTGAAAAAGGGGTTGCTGGCCTTAAGTGACGCGGCGAACAAAAGCGCCTCATATTCAAGTCTGCCGGCCTGTGCGACCACAAGAATATTGAAACTTTGCCGGTTTTCCGCCGATTTCGACATATGGATTTTGCCTTGCCTCAGATTTTCTGTCATTATAGCGGCGATTGGGGATGTGCCAACGCTTTGCCAATATTAAATGCCGAGGAGCATCAAAATGAAATTAAAAATACTAGCCGTCGCAACTCTGTTTGCACTGCCACTTCAGGCCCAGCAATTCACTACCGCCGCCGAGGTCAAACCGATCCTGCAAGCCACCACGGCCAACTGGGTCGCGGTACGGGAATTTGATGGCAAGGACCTATTGTATTTCACTCATCTGCTTGCGTGGCGCTGCGGATTAGAGGGAATTTATTACAGCGTGAATAGCGGCGACGAAACCCAGTGGGATGCCGAGCCCTGCTATGAAGGTGAAGCGCAGCCTAATGCCATCAAATCAGATACCAACCTGCCCTTTATTTCATTTGCGTTGCAAAGCGTTGAAAATGTCGATGTGCGACTGGTCTATGATGATGGCAGCGAAGGCAGCGCCAGCTATCAGCGTGCCGCGATCATGACCCCTTAACCTTTGACTGAAAATCCGGTGATAAGCTGGCGCAGGCCAAAAGCTGCGCCCGCTATGATGCCTATAAAGGTCAGTGGTGCGCCATAATATAGTAGCGAAAACGCCGACAATCCTTGCCCGATGGAGCAGCCAAAGGCGATAACTGCGCCCAGCCCCATGATGACGGCTCCTGTTATCTGGCGGCGTAGCTCACGTGGATCCTCACACGCCTCCCATCGAAAATGCCCTTTGAAAAGCGTGCCGATAAAGGCCCCGGCCAGAACGCCGGCAACGGATCCGACACCGAAATTCAAAGAGCTGCCGGAAGCGGTCATCAGGTAGAAGATCGTATCCCCCAGTGGGGCTGAAAAGGTGTGGCTTTCAACCGGGATCGGCGTGAAACCGTTTGTGAAGACCCAAAATGTACCGCCCCAGCCAACGACCACCGCCAGCCCGGCCATAGTCGCCCAGAAGATTTCCTTGTAGGCCCGGCGCATATCAGCGCTGGTAAACATAGCAGCGAACAGGATAGCACCGGTCGCCATGCCCAGAGCTGGCACCGGAATGCTGCTCCAGCCGCTGATCAGGCTCGCCAGCGAGGGTAGGGCGGAAGGTTCTGCCGCCACTTCGGGAAAAAGAAAAATGCGCAGATGGGCCAGAGGTCCGGAAATGGCGACATAGGCAGACAGGCCCATAACCAGAACGATCACGAAGGAACGCAGGTCCCCTCCGCCCAGTCGTGCCAGAGCGCCATAGCCACAATTGCCCGAAAGAGCCATGCCATAGCCAAATAACAGCCCGCCTATGATGGAAGCCAGCGGGTTCCATTCCAGTTGCAGATAGATAGCACCTTCAAGAGAAAACAGGCCCAGACCATTCAGGGCGAAGGTCCCGAACATGGCAATACCAATGGCAATGCCCCACATCCGCATCCGCAAGGACGACCCGGCATAAAGCATATCTTCGATGGCACCCAAAGTGCAAAATCGGCCAACACGGGCGGCCAGCCCCAGAAACAGGCCACCAATCAGCCCGAAAAGAGCTGCTAAATTAGCGTCCGAAATCCAGTCATACATCGCCACCAAGCCTTTTATACTGGTTTAAAACCAGTATGTTACGCTTTACTGGACTGCTCTCTGCCCGGTCGGGTCAATGTTGCAGAACAGCTCATAGATCACTTCCAGAATCTGTTTCGGGCGTTCGTCTGTCAAGGAATAGTAAATGGTCTTGCCTTCCCGGCGTGGGGTAACCAACCCTTCCAGCCGCAGACGCGCCAGTTGTTGCGAGACCGCAGCCTGACGCGCGCTTAGAAGCTCTTCCAGTTCAGTTACCGACTTTTCACCTGTCACCAGATGACAAAGGATCATCAATCGTCCTTCGTGGCTGATAGCCTTCAGCAACGTCGAAGCATCCGAGGCGCTTGACATCATGCGGTCAAGCTCTTCCGGCTCCATATCCTCGCGGATTACCGGTAAAACCATTAAATTTTCCTTCCCGCCCTCACATTGTTCACGCTCTTTAGCGCAATATGTCGCACTAGGGCAATCAATATTGACCAATCAGTCAAGTTGGAACCGGTTCATAGCCCCAAAGTTAGTTCAGGAACCGGCACCAGTGTATTCCGTTTCTGCTTCCAGCATCATCGACAGGATAGCCCAGAAAAAATCATCACCCGTATAACCTTCGATCCGGGCAAGCTCGGTATTATTTTCAACCAACACAAAAGTAGGGGTAAAAGAGATGCGGCGATCGAAGTTGATTTCGGAATCAGTGGTATCACTGATCTGAATCTTGCGCAGAGGTGCAAATTGCCCTTCCGAAGTTTTCGGGTAAATCGGCCCCAATTGATGGTCCCATGCCAGGCAATAGACGCAGCCGGGTTGTTCCACCATTACCAGTTCAGCGGCGTTTATTGGCAGGCTGTACAAAGCTGCCAAACTTGAAAAAAACAACGTCCTCAGGTGGTGCATTAAATGTTCCATAATAATCTTAGTTGACCGATAGACTGAACACATCTTAATTTATCTATGTGAACAGATCAAGGAGAAGGCAGTATGTTTGAGGTTTCCTATGGTGGTGCAGCACTTGCTGGATTGCTGGCCTTCCTGACCCCCTGCATCCTGCCAATGGTGCCATTTTACCTGTCATATATGGCCGGTATTTCCATGTCCGAACTTCAGGATGACGGTGAAATTTCACCCGGCGCGCAGCGGCGCCTTGTGCTGTCCGCGATCTTTTTTGCCCTTGGGGTCACAACGATTTTCGGGCTGTTAGGGCTTGGCGCAACTGCAGCCGGGCAGGCCTTTGCCCAGTGGAAAGAGGTACTTTCTTACATAGCAGCAGCCATTATTTTCGTGTTCGGACTGCATTTTTTGCACGTGATAAAAATCCCGTTCCTGATGCAGGAAGCGCGGATGCAAAGCAAGATGGATCCTTCGACCATTGTTGGCGCCTATGTAATGGGGCTGGCCTTCGGCTTTGGTTGGACTGCCTGCGTTGGTCCGGTTCTGGCGACCATCCTGTTCATTGCCTCCATGAAAGATACATTGATGGAGGGCACGTCGCTTCTGATCGTCTTTGGTCTGGCCATGACATCACCATTCGTGGTGGCTGCGATCTTTGCTAAGCCATTCCTCAAATTGATGTCGCGCTACCGTAAATACATGCCCTATGTCGAAAAGGTCATGGGGGTGATGCTGATCGTCTTTGCGATACTGATAGCGACCGGGTCTGTTAACGTAATCTCAAACTGGATGATTGAAACATTCCCTGTATTCTCGACGATGGGCTGACAAAAGGATAAATTACATGCGTTTTCTTTTAACACTTCTGACCAGCCTTTTGTTTGCCCTGCCGGCTGCAGCCTTTGAAATGGGGGATGACGGGCTGCATAAAACGTTCTGGATGCACAATGATACGTTCAAAGATTTGCACGAGGATCTGGCCGAAGCAAACGATGCCGGAAAACGCTTTGTGGTTTTGTGGGAGCAACGAGGCTGCATTTATTGCACGAAGATGCACGAAGAGGTGCTGCCTCGCCCGGAAATCGAGGCGCTGTTATCCGAAGACTATTTCGTTGTGCAGCTTAACCTGTTTGGCGATGTGGAGGTCACGGATTTTGACGGAGAGGTTCTGAGTGAGCGCGACATGGCCATGAAATGGGGCGTGATGTTCACGCCGACTTTCATGTTTTTTCCAACCGAGGTGAAGGCTGACGTGACGGCACGAGAAGCAGCCGTCGTCAATATGCCCGGCGCCTTCGGGGCCGGCACCATGTTTGATCTGCTTAACTGGGTGCTGGAAGAGGGATATCTTGGTGATGAAAATTTCCAGAAATATCATGCCCGCATATACAATGCCCGCCAGGCCGCAAGACAGAACGACGGTTGAGTCAATACTAGGTGCTGGGAAAAGGAAACTATATAGATAAAATATAATGTTTTTATATGCAGTTACATCGAAAAATTCAAAATTATGAATTTATTCTTGCATGCGGCACGCTGTCGCTGTTACGCTGAGTCGCAGAACAAAAAGTGTCAAGGGAGGAGATAATATGCGTTCACTGATCGCAGCAGCCGTGGTTTGCGCGGGCGTGGGAAGCGCCTGGGCGGGCACAGTTGCACCAGCAGATGTCGTCTTTGCGGACGGGGCAATCGCCGTGTCGCTCAGCGGTGTAGCCGGGGATCCGGCCGAAGGTGCGAGAATCGTAGGTTCCAAAAAACTAGGCAATTGTGTCGCCTGTCACGTAGTCGACGATCTGGCCGACATAGCATTCCAGGGCGAAATTGGCCCGCAACTAGATGGTGCGGGGGATCGTTGGAGTGTCGCAGAACTTCGCGGTATCGTGTCCAATGCCAAAATAATGTTCGAGGATTCGATGATGCCGTCTTTCTACAAGACAAGCGGCTTCCTGCGTCTCGGCAATCGTTATACCGGCAAGGCGCATGGCGATGGACCGGTTGAACCGCTTTTGTCTGCACAGCAGATCGAAGACGTAGTCGCCTATTTGGCAACTCTGACAGAATAGTTAATCCTGGCTTGCTGTTAGTAAGTCCGGCTTTGAATAACCCAAGAGGGAGAATAGAATGAAACTCACGCGACGTGATGCAATGGCGGTCGGCCTTGGTGCGACTGTGGTGGCGATGTTGCCGCTGCGTGCCACGGCTGCCGCGGACGAGGCGATTGCTGCCTTTACCGGTGGTGCAGCCGCGGGCGAAGGGGATATCACCCTGACCGCACCGGAAATTGCCGAAAATGGTAACACTGTGCCAATTGGCGTGTCTGCGCCTGGGGCGGTTTCGATCATCCTGCTGGCGGCAGGTAACCCGAACCCGGATGTTTGTACGTTCAACTTCGGACCGGCAGCCGGGGCGCAGTCAGCTTCGACCCGTATCCGCCTTGCAGGTACGCAGGATGTTGTCGCCGTGGCCCAAATGGCCGATGGCAGCTTCATCCAGACCACACAATCCGTAAAAGTAACCATCGGCGGCTGCGGCGGCTGATCATCAGAGGAGAATAAAACAATGGCATCTGGTGTAAAACCCCGCGTTAAAGTCCCGAAAACAGCTGCGGCTGGAGAATCGGTTACTATCAAAACGCTGATCAGCCACAAAATGGAATCAGGCCGCCGCAAAGACGGCGACGGAAATCTGATCCCGCAATCAATCATCAATCGTTTCACCTGCGATTTTAATGGTGCGAACGTGATCGACATGAGCCTCGCAGGCGCAATCTCGACAAATCCATATGTCGAGTTTTACGCGAAAGTGGATGCTTCCGGAGATTTCGCTTTCACCTGGTATGATGATGATGGCGATGTCTACACGGCTTCAAAGTCAATCACAGTCAGTTAATCTGAACAGTCAGGGAGGAATGCAATGAATAATCTTAAGAAAATCACTGCGCTGGCTACGCTTTCGGTTATGGTTTCCGGGGGTGCATTTGCTGACGAAGGTGCAAGCCTTGTCGTGAATGAAGAGATTCATATGGTCACAACTACAGCCGCGCCGGCGCATTTGTCGGATGCTCTCGATGAGATCACCTCGGGCTGGATATACCGGTCAGACGAAACTCAGGCCATGCAGATGGACGATTTCGACAATCCGGGTATGATCTGGGTCGAGAAAGCCTGGGAAGCCTGGGGCACGGCGGAAGGCAGCGAAGGGAAATCCTGTGCTGACTGTCACGGTGAGCCAGAAGAAATGGCCGGTGTAAAAGCTGTGTATCCAAAGTGGAACGAGGCCGCTGGTGAGGTTCGTAATCTGCAAATGCAGATGAACGATTGCCGGGTCAACCGCATGGGTGCAGAAGCCTGGCCGGCTGACAAGGGTGGTTCTGTGCAGATGGAAGCGCTTTTAGCCTCCGTTTCACGCGGTATGCCGGTTAATGTTGCTATTGACGGTCCGGCACAATCGATGTGGGAGCAGGGACGCGAAATGTACTATGCGCGTACCGGTCAGCTGGAGCTGAGCTGTGCCACGTGTCACGAGGACAACTACGGCAACATGATCCGCGCCGACCACCTCAGCCAAGGCCAGATCAATGGCTTTCCGGTATACCGGTTGAAAAACACCAAGCTGAACGGCGTGCATTCACGCTTCAAGGGTTGTGTGCGTGATACGCGGGCAGAAACCTATAAGCCGGGCTCGTCCGATTTCCTTGCGCTGGAGCTTTATGTCGCCAGCCGCGGGAATGGTCTGTCGGTCGAAGGTCCTTCGGTCCGCAACTAAAACTAAAGATCGGACCGCTTAAGGCGGTCCGATCCGGGGGGGGGGGGGGGGGGGGGGGGGGGGGGGGGGGGGGGGGGGGGGGGGGGGG
>CAZJYZ010000080.1:0-6609 GCA_964550345.1 uncultured Aliiroseovarius sp.
GTACCGGCGTCGTCGGTGACGTGGTCGCCGTCGATCATGGGGAGACCTTCGGGATAGTCCCAATAGGGGTCCAGATCAGCGAATGGGTGTTTTAGGATCATGCCGTCAAATTCGGATGCCGCAACATCGCGCACGCGGGTGAACTCGGTCACGCGCGATTTGGTCAGCGCGTCTTCTGCCAGCGTGTCGGCGAACAGGTAGAGATCGCCCGGATTGGTCCAGCTTTCTTCTTCGGTCGCGTCAACGCGGTAGAGGCCGTAGGCGATCTTGTCGTTATAGGCGACGGCTTTGTTCGATGGGATCGTCCAAGGGGTGGTGGTCCAGATCACGACACGGGCCTCAGCCAGATCGCCATGACCATTGGCCGCAGAGAACGGCACCCAGATCGTGTGCGACTTGTGATCGTGATACTCGATCTCGGCCTCGGCCAGCGCGGTCTTTTCGACCGGCGACCACATCACAGGTTTTGAGCCCTGATAAAGCGAGCCGTTCATCAAAAACTTCATGAACTCTTCCGCGATCACCCGTTCGGCGTGGAAATCCATCGTCAGATAGGGATTTTCCCAGTTGCCGGTGATGCCCAGGCGTTTGAATTCCTCGCGCTGGATATCGACCCAACCTTCGGCGAACTTGCGGCATTCCTGACGGAAATCGACGACGTTTACGTCATCCTTATTCTTACCCTTTTTGCGGTATTGTTCTTCGATTTTCCACTCGATCGGCAACCCGTGGCAATCCCAACCCGGCACATAGCGGGCATCGAAACCCATCATCTGGTGCGAACGCACGATCATGTCCTTGATCGTCTTGTTCAGCGCGTGGCCGATGTGCAGGTGGCCGTTCGCATAGGGCGGACCATCGTGCAGGGTGAACGGCTTGCGGCTGCCGTCTTTGGCTTTGTCGCGAAGACGTCCGTAAACGTCCATCTGTTCCCAACGTTCCAGCCAGCTTGGCTCTCGCTTTGGAAGGCCCGCACGCATTGGAAAATCGGTTTGGGGTAGGTTGAGGGTAGACTTATAGTCTGGGGTCTCGGCACACATATCCGTGTTGCTCCGTCATCATTCATCGTGGGGGTGGTAACAAATGTCGGCGCGGTGTTCCATACGCCTTTGCCCGACAAACTCTGTTTCTTAGAGCGTCGGGTGACTAATTCGAATAATGATGCCGAACTGTCGTTGCATGGCGGTGGTTATAGGGGGGGAAACCGGTGAGGTCCAGAGGGCGGCGCCATCTGTTTTGGATCACGAAACCGTTTGGGTGTGTGGTAGGTATTGACCAATAATCCGCAATCGGCATTTATTGCGCCAAAGCATCGAACAGGGAAAGCACATAACCAAGAAAATAGTGATCATCGTTGCCGTCATCGCAGTGGCGGCCTTTGCTTATTGGAGCTTTTTGGGATTAGAAGACCCAGTCGCCGAAGTCGCCGTTTCGGATGGCGCATTGGTGCAAGTCACCGTTCCAGAGCTGACCGGCGCTGCCAAGGTTGGAGAACAAATCTTCAACGCCAAATGCGCGGCCTGTCACGGGAATAACGCTGCTGGGCGCGAAGGTTCAGGACCGCCGCTTGTGCACAAGATTTACGAACCAAGCCACCACGGCGACATGGCCTTTATGCTGGCCGCTCGCCAAGGGGTTCGGGGGCACCACTGGCCGTTTGGCAATATGCCACCGGTTGACCGGCTGACGGATGGCGACGTGAAACAGGTCATTACATATGTACGCACGCTTCAGCGGGCAAACGGGATTAACTAAGGCACACATCATGAAATTTCGAATAACTGCCGTTGCGGTGGCAATTACTGCTGCGACCACAGTGCTTGCGCATCAAGGAGCATCGGGCGTTGTTAAAGAACGCATGGACGCGATGAGCAGCATTGCCACCAACCTTAAATCGGTGAACCAAATGCTACGGGGGTCATTGGACTATGACGAAGCGTCTGTGCGTGGGGCAATGCAGGAAATCGCGGCCTACGCCATTACGCTTCCTCACAAATTCCCGCATGGCACGGATGCTGCACCTAGCGAGGCCGGACCTGCGATCTGGGACGATGCGGATGGTTTCAATGCGATCTTTCTAGATCTCGAAATGTCGGCGACCGAAGTTGCTGAACTTGCCGGTGACCAAACTGCTGTAGCCACTGGTTTTCGCAATATCGCCAAGACCTGCAAGGCATGTCACAAGACATACCGGATAGATCGGGACTAAACGCCAAGCACCCGACGGCCATTTTTCGCCATCCCACGGGCAGGCTAAATCACCCCCGCTGAAACAAGCCTGTCAGCGCGCGTTTTACGACGCCCGCTGTTTTTGGCTTGGTCCGCGCCACAAAGGGCATGGGGCGGCATAGGGTCATAGCAGCAATGCCGACGCGGGCGGTTAGGGCGCCGTTGATAACGCCTTCGCCAAACCGGCGCGAGATTTTGCCAGCGATGGTGCCACCGGCGACTGAACCGATCAGATCATCCCCTACGGACAAGGCCCCTGTCGCTACCAGATGGGTCACGACGGATTTGATCAGCCTCCAGCTGCCAAAGGTGCCAGACCTGCCGCCATAAATCTGCGCGATGGCCCGTACCATTTTCAGGTTCGATGCCAAGGCGATAACCACATCTGCAAGGGCCAGTGGCACCAAAGCGGTCAGGGCCGCAACACGACGCGAGGCGGCTTCGATCTCTTTCAGCGCGGCGTTATCCAGAGGTTCGACCAATTCGGTTTCCAGCACGCTCAGAACCGATTGCGCATCCATTTGGTCGGGCAGTAGTTCATCGACGCGCTGAAGCTTCCAGCTTAGATCGCGACGACTTCGGTAAAGGGCCAACACGGATGCGGCTGCTTTCATGCCTGCGTCACGCGATCCGTCCTCGGATGCCGTTGTTGCTTGATCCTGAAGGCGATCCAAAACGCCCAACCGGCGATAGGCGAGAACCTCTCGCCCTGCCACAACAAGCAACAGCGCTAGGGCAATGGCAACAGCACTAGCATAAATGCCGCCGAGAAGCGGATAGCTGGCCAGAAGCCCCTGAACAAAGGACCACAGCGCGATCCCGATCCAGCCGGTGATCAGCGCCAGTGTCATTGTCGTCAGCCATTTGCCCAACCGGCTGATCCGGCCCTGCGGCTTGGCCAATGTGGATGCGAGAACCGGCATCGCGGCTTCACCAAGCTCTGGCACAGGGGGGGCGTCGGCTGGTGATACCACGTCTTGCTCAAGCTCGATTATCTGAGGCTTTTGGCTCATGATTTCGCCCTTTCCCACACCAGAAACACATCCGGCAGTTTTTCGTCGTTTCGTTGGCCGTCGGTCAGGTCGCTTTCGTCGAAGCCTTCTCGATTATAGAACCGCCGTGCGCCGCCGTTGGCTTGAAAAGTCCAAAGCTCTAGCCGGTCGGCAGTAGATTTGGCGTGGTCTAGCAACGCCTTGCCGATCCCCTGCCCTTGTACGTCGTTTGCCACGTAGAGACAGTTCACCTCGTCCCCGTCCTGCGCCAGAAATCCGTGGACGGCGTCACCTTGGGCAACCGTCACCCAACCGCGATCAATCATCGTGGCGCAAAAGCTCACATCTTCGGCCCGCGTGTGGATGCGCGGCATCCAGTCGGTCGTGTCTATAAACTCAGACAGGATCGCCCCGACCTTGCCCGCATCTGTGGATTTGGCTGGTCTGAGGATCATTTCAAAACATCCCCGATTAGGAACTGCGCCGCCCGATCCAGCCGGATATGAGGAGGCCCCTGCCCCGGCAAAAGCGTCAGTGGGGCTGGCTGAAAGGCAACGTCTTTAAGACCAAAACGCCCCTCGGCTTCCAAAACTTCGGCCAATGTCTTTGGCACCGCACCGGGATGGAACGCGACGGGCGATGCTTTGCCGAACACCTGTCCCTGCACACAATCCAGCGTGTCACCGTTCTGCTTCACGCTCGCTTCGGTCGTTGCCCTGAGTGAGGCAAGGCACATCGACGCCGTTTCTGCCCCCGCGAAATCCGCGCGGTCGCGGGATTGGCGGACTAGCGAGTCCATGAACGCTGCCAAATCGCCGTGCTGTTTGTGGTGCAGGTGATCTACCTTCGTCGCCGCAAAGAGGATTTTTTCAACCCTTCGGCCACCCAACAGCTTTTTCAGGAAACGATTCCGGCCCGGCCTGAACGCCTCCATCAGTCCAGACATCGTATCGCGCAATTCACGCACAGCCGGACGCCCTCGATGCATCGCGCCCAACGCATCTACCAGCACAACCTGACGGTCGATCCGCGCAAAGTGGTTGTGAAAGAAGGGGCGGACGACTTTGGACTTATAGGCCGCGAAACGGCGCTCCATCTCTCGACGCAGAGATTTTTTGGCCGCTTCGCCCTTTACAGGCGCAAAGGTCAAAACAGGGGACCCTTCCAGATCGCCAGGCAGTAAGAACCGGCCTGGCGTGCAATCCGACCAGCCTGCGTCCCGCGCGGCGTTCAGGTAGCTTGTGAACGCTTTGGCCAAGGCTTGCGCCTTAACCTCGTCGTGTTCTTCCGCTCCGTCGGTGGTCTCGTAAAGCGCCAAAAATTCGGCTGCCTCAGCCCGACCGGCCCTGCGTTTCAGCGTGTCATCGCACCATTGCTGATAGGATTTTTCCAGCAAAAGCAGATCCAGCAACCACTCACCCGGGTAATCGACGATATCTATGTGAACCGTCCGAGGCCCTTGAAACCCGCCCAGAAACCCTTGGGGTTCAATCCTGAACGACAGCCGCAATTCTGAAATCGACCGCGTGCTTTCCGGCCAATAGGGTTCGGGGCCGGTCAGTGCTTCCAGATGCGATTCATAGTCGAAACGCGGAACCGTATCGTCCGGCTGGGGCTGCGAAAACGCCGCCTTAATCAGCGAGGCTCCGGAAAGCCCCTGCATCCGCCCGCGATCCAGAAGATTGGCCACCAGCGACGTGATAAATACCGTTTTGCCCGACCGCGCGAGACCGGTAACACCCAAACGGATGACCGGTTCGAACAGGGCTTCACTGATGCTGTCCCCGATGGCGCTGACCTGCCGCTCGGCATCTTTGAGTATCGTATTCAGGGCCAAAGGCGACCTTTCCTAAGTTGTTGATTTTAACATAGGCAGCCGCGCGATAGGTTTCCAGTCAGGGATTGCCCCGTGGCTTTGCAACGGCTAATGGACGCCCATGCCACGCTACGCCCTTAAAGTCGAATACCACGGAGCCCCCTTTGCCGGATGGCAAAGACAGGCCGACCAGCCGTCGGTACAGGGCGCGATTGAGGACGCTTTGGCAAAGCTTGAACCGCGCGCCCACACGATTGCAGCGGCAGGCCGGACCGATGCCGGTGTCCATGCGTTCGCGCAGGTTGCCCATTGTGACATGGAAAAAGACTGGGACCCGTTCCGCCTGTCCGAGGCGTTGAATTTCCACCTGAAACCCTTGCCCGTGGCGATCCTGCAGGCCGTTCGGGTCGATGACGACTGGCACGCAAGGTTCTCGGCTGTTGAGCGGCGCTATTTCTTCCGCCTTCTGACCCGTCGCGCCCCTGCGACCCATGATAAGGGATTGGTCTGGCAGGTCGGGCATGATCTTGATGTGGACTTGATGCGACAGGGCGCTGCCCATCTGATCGGCCATCACGATTTCACAACGTTTCGTTCGTCCATCTGTCAGGCGGCATCGCCGGTCAAAACCATGGACGAGATCACGATTGATCAAGTCGAGGGCCTGTCAGGGCGGGAATACCAATTCCGCCTACGCGCACGGTCGTTCTTGCACAATCAGGTACGTTCGTTTGTTGGCACGCTAGAACGCGTTGGTGCAGGCTCATGGGACCCGATCCGCGTGAAAGAGGCGCTTGAAGCAAAAGACCGTGCAGAATGTGGTCCGGTTTGTCCGCCCGAGGGGCTTTATCTGGCGGGTGTTGAGTATCCTGAGGATGTGTTTGGGTAGGGTGAATTCTCACCCCACCGAACGCACCTCCAACCAGTCCTTAACCCCTCCAGCGGCATCTTCCCCGTGACGTCAAAACGGTTCGACAGGTCCAACGGCTAGCGAAAGCTATGATGCTTAGGGGATCAGCCAAACACCAGAAGATCTGAAGGTGCGGGGGAACTCCCGTGCGGCGATGAACTGCTTACCGGCAGGCCTGCCACTTTCATTTAGAACAAGCCCTGATACGCGATGCCCCGCCGGAGATTGGTCCGCGCGGGGGTAAATCCCTATGATTTGGCGCGACCCATGCGCCCGAGGTGGGTTTCATGGTGATCCTCACGGCTTTTCAAGCCATATCCAACCGCTCGATCAATCGCGATATGTGCCGCCCAGATCAAACCGATTTTCAGCGCGATATCTGCCCCCTTGGGGATTGAGCCTCCCCATCTGAACTGGTCCAGCGCTATGTTTAGAGAACGGAGGACCGAGAATGGCGAACAAGCGACCGAAGCCGGAAGAGATTGTCTCGAAGTTACGGCAAGTTGAGGTGTTGATGGGGCAAGGTATGTCCCGTCTGGATGCGATCAGACAGATCGGAGTTGTTGAACAAACCTATTACCGCTGGCGCAAGCAGTATGGTGGAATGGGGCTTTGTTGCACAAATACCGTTCAGGGATTCATCTCACGAATCCAGCATGATA
>CAZJYZ010000081.1:0-6450 GCA_964550345.1 uncultured Aliiroseovarius sp.
CATCTCGCACTGGGTCGGGTTGACCTTGCCCGGCATGATCGAGCTGCCCGGTTCATTTTCCGGCAGGATCAATTCGCCCAGCCCCGAACGCGGGCCAGAGCCCAGCAGGCGGATGTCATTGGCGATCTTGTAGGCGCTACCTGCCACCGTTTTCAACGCGCCGGACATGAAGACCATGGCGTCATGAGCGGCGAGCGCCTCGAACTTGTTTGGGGCCGTGACAAAGGGCAGGTCGGTAATGCGCGCCATATTGGCAGCCACTTCCTCGCCCCAGCCCGGGCGGGTGTTCAGACCGGTGCCGACCGCCGTGCCGCCCTGTGCCAGTTCGTAAATGTCGGGCAGGGCCAGTTTGACCCGCTCAATCCCTTTGCGCATCTGGTGGGCATAGCCGGAAAACTCCTGCCCCAGCGTCAGCGGTGTGGCATCCTGCGTATGGGTGCGTCCGATCTTGATGATGTCTTTGAATTCTTCCGCCTTGCTCTCAAGGCCCGTTGCCAAGGCCTCAAGCCCCGGCAGCAGCACGTCGCGCACCGACATGGCGGTGGCGATATGCATGGCGGTTGGGAAAGTGTCGTTTGAGCTTTGCCCCATGTTGCAGTGATCATTGGGGTGCACCGGATCCTTGGAGCCGATCACCCCGCCCAGCATTTCAATGGCCCGGTTGGCGATGACCTCGTTGGCGTTCATGTTCGATTGGGTGCCTGAGCCGGTTTGCCAGACAACCAGCGGGAAATGGTCATCCAGCTTGCCCGTAACAACTTCACCTGCTGCCGCGATGATCGCGTCAGCCAGCCCGGCATCCAGCATGCCTGCCGCCTTGTTCGCCTCGGCACAGGCCTGTTTGATCACGCCCAGAGCGCGCACGATCGCCACCGGCTGGCGTTCCCAACCAATGGGGAAATTCATCAGGCTGCGCTGGGTCTGCGCACCCCAATATTTTTCGGAGGGGACCTCAAGTGGGCCAAAGCTGTCGGTTTCCGTGCGGGTCTGGGCCATGTTCTGCTCCTAAAGTTCCGGTGCTCTTTTCATACGCTGAGGGGCGGCAATTTCAACAATTGCTTTGGCTTTTGAATGCGATTGTATGCAGAATCTTCGTTTATGAGTGGCGTTGACCGAAAATATCGCGCAGCGCCGGAAATTTGGCCCTGCCTGCGGTCGTTTCAGGCCTGTTTGGCTAGTTTTTACGAAAAGCGTCCAGACTGACAACTTCCGCGTCCTTTGGCGCTTCCGTGTCGTCTTTCTTGCCTTTTGATTTGCTTTTGGCCTTTGATTTCGACTTTGACTTCTTTTTGACCTTGGTAACCGGTTTTTCTTCGATTTCGTCTTCTACCGCATGGGGGGCGGGAATTTCTGCGTCACTTTCTTGCGCGTCTTCCTGAGTTTCGAACTTCAGGCCAAACTCGACCGAAGGATCAACGAAGGTGCGAATGGCGTCATAGGGAATATACATCGGCTCGGCCTGATCGCCGAAATTGAGCGTGATGGCAAAGCCTTCGTCGCTGACCGTCAGCGCGTCATACCAATGCTGTATGACGATGGTCATATCGTCGGGGAAGCGATCGGACAGCCAATCGGCAAGCTCTACATCCGGGTGTCCGGTGTCGAACGAGATGAAAAAGTGATGGTCACCCGGCAGGCCATTTTTGGCCACCTGGGTCAGGACCTTCTGGATCAGCCCGCGCATGGCTGCATGCATCAGGTTTCCGTATTCAATTGTTTGGTCAGGCATTTTACGTCCCCGGCAATATTCCCGAGTGAGCCTAAGCGTTTTTACGGTGAAGGAAAGACCCTAAATCAGCGAATGGCCCAATCCTGCCAATGCCACCAGTGCCAGCACCTTCAGAAGGTCCCAATGCATTCGTAGGACCAGATGCCCGTCAGCGACGTGGCGTAAATATTGCCTGGGGCCTGTTGCCTGCCTAGCGTTGCCGCAAAGGAGCGCTCTATGGTGAAATCAAAGCACATTCCGCGTGACCCGGATTTTGCAGGCCGGATAAAGGCCTCATTCGCCGAACAGGCTTTTATGAGCTTTCTGGGCGCGTCGCTACGGCAGGTCGCACCGGGGTTGGTCGAAATAGCTGTGCCATTTCAAACCGGCCTGACTCAGCAAAACGGATACTACCACGGCGGGGTGATCGGCACGCTTGCGGATGTCACCGGGGGATATGCGTCGTTTTCGTTGATGGCCGCTGAGGATGCTATCCTAACGATTGAATACAAGGTCAATATGCTGGCCCCGGCGGTGGGAGAGATGCTGGTGGCGCGTGCGCAGGTCACGCGCTCGGGCCGTCAGATCAGCGTGGCACACACCGATGTGTTCTCGGTGAAGGACGGGGTTGAGAAACTTGTCGCAACGTCGCTGGGGACGTTTATGACGATGCCTGGGGTTGCTGAAAGGGCAGGGGCTTAGGCAATGGAAAATACCGATGTAACTTACAAAGGTGCGGTATATCCATGGCATTGTGACCAAATGGGGCACATGAATGTCATGTGGTATGTGGGCAAATTTGACGAAGCAACCTGGGCATTGGTTGGCAGAATCGGCCTGACACCGGAATTTCTGCGAAATGGCGGACGCGGCATGGCCGCTGTTGAACAGCGCATTCAGTACAAACGCGAGGCTTTTGCAGGCGATATATTGGAAATTCGCTCGAAATTTTTAGAGGTTAATCCAAAAAGCCTGCGTTTTGCCCACGAAATGCGGGATTTGGCCAGCGGTGAAATCACGGCCACAACCGAGATTGTCGGGGTGCATACGGATACAAATGCACGCAAAGCCGTCGCCTTGCCTGACGAGATCCGCCTGAAGGCGACTGAGATATTACGATCACAAGAATCGTGACTGTTCCTGAATAGGGAAAAGCCCGATTTGAGCCCATCGTGAATACTTCGGGTTACCAAAAACGCGGCAAGGCCTGAGTTCTGGATTAGGATTACCAACCTCTTCGGCGCGATTTTGACGCGCATCAATGCCCCCCTGCTATTTCCATGTATTATACCAACATCGTTGATTTTCTCGGAGGCTGAGAAAAGGATGAAATTCTCAATAAAATATCAAGAACTTGATTGGTGGTTCTGGGCCGTAATCGGTGCGACGATCGGCTTGGGATTGGTGGGTTTTTCCTGGGGTTATACTGTCGCTCTTTGTGTCAGCGCCGCAAACCTTGTTTACTATGTGGCGAAAGACAAAAGTCTCGTAAGTTTCGCGGTTCAGGTGCGCGAGGTGTGGTTGGTATTTATGATCATTGCAATGTTGCTTGGCGTGATGTGGTTTTATCTGCTTCTATTCATCGGCATGATACTTGTCGTGTTCTTTGATCGGTGCGGGATCGCGCGCGTGTTAATTCTGATGCCATGGAACAAAGGGGTTGAACTCAAATAGCGGAAGGAAAAACGCTTCAGCTTGCTTGTATGGTCTAAGTATTTAAGGCGAACCGGTTGAGGGGCGAACGGCAACTGTGCCCGCAGAGTAGACTTTTGGAGAGTTGAGAAAGTGCAGGCTTCTGTTGCTAGGTGCAGGCGGATCCCACGGCGCGCAAGGCCATAGCCTTGCCTGATGCGTGCGCGTGCGGGCGGTTACGATGTTGCGTTCACAGGGGGTGTGAATGTTTTGGCATAGATGAAGATCCACTTTGAGCCCACTTTACCCTATGCTGCCGTGTGTGCGAGCGTCCGGTTTGTATATTACCTTCGAAACGATGGCTCAGGTTACAAGGCCCAGCTGGCTATCGCTGGCTGTTCCCGCATACTTGTCCCTAGGGGGCATCGGTCTTGATTGCCAGCTGGGCGCGAAAGCGAAGCTGGAGACAGAACGCCCTTCAGGCAGAGCACCATTTCCTGCACCCAGCACGTAATCGTAGTAGAGCTTGACGATTTCCTCTTCGGTCACCTGCTCTGTGGCAGGGTGAGCCATGCACGCATCGCGCCACGCCCGAACACGGTCATAGTCCTTGCCCGTGGGCAGCTCGAAATCCTCGTAGTAATCAAGGAACCAGAATCGTTTGAACATTGGTGTGAAAACGGCCTCCACCAGACCGAAGTCCTCAAACAGGTACGGGCCGCTTGGGTTCTGGTCGACAAGGAAATCATTGATGTCCCGGTAAAGTGCCAAAAGCTTGTCCAGATGCTCTTCCTGACGCGCGCGGTCCTGGTTCATGACAAAGAGATAGCCTGCCATCGTGAAGGGGCCTTCGCGGGCAATCAGCATCGATTCAAAGGCGTGTTCTACCGGATCACGTCTGCGCAGCACGGGGCCGTCCAGAGCCTCATCGAGATACCGTAGGATCACAAGGCTCTCTTTCAAAATGCAGCCTTCGCTGGTTTCAAGAACCGGCAGTGCGGTTGTGCCGCGAGTCTTGGTCAACAATTCAGGTTCGCGCGGTTTGGTGATGTCCACAACCCTGAACTCGACCGCGTCCTCCTGCCCTCTTAGGGCTAACAGGATTTCCAAGCGCTGCGAAAAGGGGCAGACAGGAATGTGGTAGACGATGTGCTTGTCAGTCATAGGATTAGTCCAGGGGTGGACCGGTAAAGGTCATGTTGTGCCGCTTGGCGGATTCCTCGATAGCGGGCATGTCTTCGGGAATGCGGAACTGGCCGGCTGCCATGTCGGCAAAGAACCCCTCAAATCCGCCAGGGGTCAGGATCACCAGGTGGCGGCACGGCTCATCGCCGACGACCTTGAAGGTATGCTCCTTGCCCCGTGGGATGAACACGCTCTCGCCCACGCCTGCCGTGAACTCATTGCCCTCAAGCCAGAACTTGCAGGCCCCGGTGAGGATCACGAAGGCCTCGTCTTCGTTCATATGCACGTGCCGCGGCGGGCCGCTCCCAACCGGCGACCAGCTGTCCACGATGGACATTGAACCGCCTGTCTG
Organism: uncultured Aliiroseovarius sp.; assembly: GCA_964550345.1. Lineage (GTDB taxonomy): Bacteria > Pseudomonadota > Alphaproteobacteria > Rhodobacterales > Rhodobacteraceae > JAAEUB01. The sequence continues at coordinate 4,878 of CAZJYZ010000081.1, forward strand.
TTCCGGGGCCAGGATCGTTTTGTACTGTACACCGAGCCACTCGATGGCCCCGTCAATTTGGTTTAGGTCTTTCATCGTTTCTCTCCCTTGGCGATGGATTGAAACGAAAGCGCTTTCGTTGACAGGAACCTACAACAGGGCCAACCTATCAGGCAAACCGCATTATCTGATAAGGGGTATCGACCAAGTGAATTTCGCAACACTCGACCTGAACCTTCTGCGCGTGCTGGACGCCCTCTTTAGTGAAGGATCAACCGTTAAGGCGGCCGATCGGCTGGCTATGTCGCAATCGGCTGTCTCCGGAGCGCTCTCACGCCTGCGCCATGCACTGGGAGATCAACTTTTCATCCGGCAGGGGAACCGGTTGGTCGTAACTGACTATGCTGCCGGACTCGAAGTCGGATTAAGAGAAGAACTGGAACGCCTGAAGGTTTTGCTTGCCCCACCGGCTGCCTTTGACCCGCAAACCGCCAAAGGCACTTTCAGGATTGCGGCAAGCGACTTCTTCGCCGAACTCTTGATGCCACCCTTGGGTGATCTTCTGCAGAAGTCGGCGCCGCACCTCAGGGCGCAGCTCGTCGATCTGGTTCCCAATAATTACGTGGCAAGCTTGGAGCGGCGCGACGCTGACATCGCACTGATCCCAGACATGGCGCTGCCGGAGTGGGTCAACAGGGAGCCGCTCTTCCATTCCCCGTTCCACGTGATCGCACGCACAGGCAATCCAGGCATCGCGGGACTGAAGGAAGGCTTGCAGATGCCGATGGACGTCTTTTGCGCGCTTCATCACGTACTGTTTTCGCCCGAAGGAAATCTCGCGGCGATGGGTGATGACGCCCTTCACCGGGTCGGTAAAAGCCGGCAAGTTGCGATGACCGTGCCCGTCTTCAGCGGCGTCTGCCGCGCGGTGAGCGAAAGTGACCTCATAGCGCTTGTGCCAGCACAACTAGCGTCGAAGGTGGCCAGGACATTTAGCCTAAGCGTGTTCGTGCCGCCGATGAATATTGATCCGGCGTTGATCATTGGTATCTGGCACCAGCGGTCAGATAACACCCCAATGGCTGCCTGGATGCGGAGCCAAGTCTTCGCTCTAATGAAGGCATTGGATGTAGATGCATAATTTGCCTGTTCGTGGCGAAGCCCGCGGGCCTTTTCCGATATGAGAGGCTGAACGCCAAATTTGGTCTAGCCTTATGTGTCGAGTTGGACATAGGAACAGACACAGCAAATGGCAGCACCGTCCCGCACAAGTGCCATTTGGGTTGAAGGAGGAAGTGCAGGCTTCTGTTGCCAGGTGCCTGCGAACCCCGCCTCACACCGCTAAGCGCAAGGAGTTAAGTTTCGGCAACTCGGACTGCTTAAGCAGCCAGAGCCATAGCCGGAGCACGATTGTCATTTGCAATTGTACATTTTGAACCGATAACGGTGGTATCTCACCGAAACAAAGCTAACCCCTTTAGACGTTCGTCGATCCTATTTCGACCCCATGACCGCCAAATGAACGGGTGTTGGTGGAGTCGCCGGGTACCGCCCCCGGGTCCGATCCGCTTATTGCGAGCGCGTTTATGTCCAT
>CAZJYZ010000082.1:0-6143 GCA_964550345.1 uncultured Aliiroseovarius sp.
AAATCTGCCGCGCGTAGCGCGGCCCGGCCCAACGGGCGGCGGTCCCGCCGGGACCAGAGCCGGGCGGGAGCGCCATTTTTCACTTATTGCCGGCTTAGACCAGATTAGCCTCTGTCGCGGTTTCGATATCCTGACGGGTTACACCGGGGGCCAGCTCGACCACGTGCAGGCCGCGGTGGGTAACATCCAGAACACCAAGGTTGGTGATGATGCGGTCCACGACGCCCTTGCCGGTCAGGGGCAGGGTGCAATTGTGCAGGATTTTACTGTCACCGTGTTTGTTGGTGTGGTCCATGACCACCACAACGCGGCCTACACCGGCCACCAGATCCATCGCGCCGCCCATGCCTTTGACCAGCTTGCCCGGGATCATCCAGTTAGCCAGATCGCCATGCTCGGACACTTCCATGGCTCCAAGGATCGCCATGGCAATCTTGCCGCCGCGGATCATGCCAAAGCTTAAGGCACTGTCGAAATATGCGGTTTGCGGCACTTCGGTGATGGTCTGTTTGCCGGCATTGATCATATCGGCGTCAACCTCATCCTCGGTAGGGAAGGGGCCCATGCCCAGCATACCGTTTTCTGATTGCAAGGTAACGTGTACGCCTTCAGGGATGTAGTTTGAAACCAATGTCGGAATACCGATGCCAAGGTTCACATACATGCCGTCTTCCAGTTCCTGTGCGGCGCGTTCAGCCATTTGATTGCGATCCCAAGGCATGATTAACCCTCCCTCACAGTACGTTGTTCGATGCGTTTTTCGTGTTCGCCCTGCACGATCCTGTGCACAAAGACGCCGGGCAGGTGGATCTTGTCCGGGTCAAGCGACCCTGTGGGCACAATCTCTTCAACCTCTACCACGCAGACATGACCACACATGGCGGCAGGCGGGTTGAAGTTGCGCGCGGTTTTACGGAAAACCAGATTGCCGCTTTCATCCGCCTTCCACGCCTTGACGATGGCGAGGTCCATGAACAGGCCTTCCTCCAGAATGTAAGGCTCGCCGTTGAATTCTTTTTCTTCCTTGCCCTCGGCAATGACCGTGCCCACACCAGTACGGGTGTAAAAGCCGGGAATGCCGTGACCGGCGGCGCGCATGCGTTCGGCCAGTGTGCCTTGCGGGGTAAACTCAAGCTCCAGCTCGCCAGACAGATACTGGCGCATAAATTCGGCGTTTTCGCCAACATAGGAGCTGATCATCTTCTTGACCTGCTTGGTCTGCAACAGGATACCGATGCCAAAATCATCAACGCCTGCATTGTTGGAGGCGAAGGTCAGATCTTTGACACCACTTTCACGGATTGCATCAAGCAAAAGCTCGGGAATTCCGCACAGGCCAAAGCCACCGGCGGCGATGGTCATGCCATCCTTTAAAAGCCCCTCCAGCGCCTCGCCGGCACTGCCGTAAATCTTGTTCATGCGAAATCCCTTATATAGCTTGGTCGCATCTGTATTGGCGTGCCGGTTGATCAGAGTCAATGCATGCGCAGCATTGTGCCGTTACGCGAATACTCGTGGTCCGGGACTGGTGGCTATAAGCGCGCACGTGTTATTGCAATTTCAGTTTATTGTCGGGATTCGCAGTATTACCGGCGGGGACCTTGACGGGATGGGCGATTATCATGCGATGGTGGATCTGGTTTTTCCTGCCCTTGCTCGGAGCCTGCACAATGGCGGGACAGGGCAATCAGGCGCCGGGGATTCTCTCACCGTTTGCAGACCGGTTATCGCACATTCTGGCCTATATTCAGGGGGACGCAAACAGCGTTGACGGTGGGCATGTGCCCTCGGCCCTGACCCCTGCTGGCGCCTCTCCATCAGAAAACTGGCGTTTGGCCGAGGCTAATCTCTATCTGGACCTCGAAGGGCCAACGGACCCGGCCGCCGAGTTTCTGTTCCCGGCGCAGGGCGCTTATGAAACATCCATATCCCTGAACTCTCTGGCGACACGTGATTTGCAGGTCAGCATAGGCTGCGACGGCGTGGCGCGGCTGTATGGTGTCGCCGCTCACCCTGTCCATATACGTGCAGGCAAGGTGGTAGACCTCACACTGGAGCGTGAAAGCCATGCAAAAGTACATCTTACCGTTGGGCCAGAGGTTACGACCTGCAATCTTTCCTGGGGCGACGGACACCAGATGGCCTTGCGTCATGAAGATCTGGCGCGCCCGGATCTGGCAAGGCTTGATGCGCGGGAGACCTACTGCGCCTCGCCCGAACCGGCCCGCATGGATGCGCTGGAGGCCGCTTTTTACGCAGATCGCTGGCTATCGCAAACCTGTGCGCAGGCAACTGGCAATGTCACTTTGCTCAGTGATTCAGTTGAGGCGCTGAACGCCAGGTTTGAGGCGTTGACCGGACGTAAAGTAAGCAAGACGCAGTTGATGCAGGGAGATCCGGACATGGCGCTGGATTTCTCGCAAGCACCGCAACTTGACCTGATTTATGTCTCCTATCTGCTGCTCCGGGCGGATTATACCGGCGCTTTGCTGAAACGCATGCTGGCATGGCATGCTGCACGCGGTTCGATCGTGCGCATTTTGGTCGCTGATCGTTTGATGCTGGATCTGGATCGCGCCCTTTATGAAGACCTCGCAGCACGGTTTCCAAACGTCCAGATACAATATTTCAAATGGACAAAACCGGGATTGAAAACCCCGGGCGATCTGATCGACACGGTGCAGCTTAGCCACCATATCAAGATTTTCGCCACCTTGTCGCGTCAGCCGGGGCGCTCGCGTTTCATCGTCGGTGGTCGCAACCACTGGGACGGGTTCTTTTTCGACGACCCGTTTGACATGACCGCTTATCCTGAACTGCGCACCTATAACACCGACGCTGATGCGTTTTTTTCGCTGCTGTATCATTCAATTTACGAAGACTTTGAGATTACCTTGCAAGGTGATGAGATCGTCAAGGATTTCATGGCGCATTTGTCGACTTTCTGGCACCGGGATACACGTAGTCATGCATCACGGACGATGTCTGTTGCAGGTCCGGTATCGGGGGCGCCGCGCGATGGCCGGACACGTCACTTCATGTCGCTACCATGGGCGGACAATCATGCGCAGGAAGCCTTTGTTGTTGAGCTTCTTGATGCGGCACAAAAAGAGATCACCATTGTATCCCCCTTCATGTACCCAACACCTGCAATCGTGAACGCGATGCTACGTGCCCGGGCGCGCGGGGTGCCTGTGATCGTTGTGCTGCGGGTGGACTCAACCGATCCGTCCGGGGCGTTTGTAACCGCGCTTAACCGAGGTTTTGTGCAGGACTGGGCCGGGGATTTTGAGGTTTATGAATATGTGCCGGGGCGGCGCATGTTGCACACCAAACTGATCCTGATCGACGGGCGCCTGTCTGTCGTCACTTCATCGAACCTGAACCGCAGATCATTCCTCTATGACAGTGAAAACGGGCTGGTTTTCCTTGATCGTGCGGTGACTGCGCGTCTGCAGGCCGTGGTCGACGGCTATCTGGTAAATGCAAACAGGCAGGTTCCCGGCGGGGAACTGCCGCTTTTTGACCGGACATTGAACAGCCTGACGGATTTGTGGCGCTATTTTTAGGTTCACGCAAGCCTGCAAGCCGGGCGTACGATCGATAAACGTTACTTTTTCGCCGCCGTCTTCCTCTTCGCTGCAGGCTTTTTCTTTGCCGCGGCTTTCTTGCGCGCCGGGCGTTTCTTGCCTGCTTTTGCGGCGCGTTCGGCGATCAGCTCAACCGCCTTGTCCATGGTGACATCTTCTGGCTTCATATCCTTGGGGATGGTGGCGTTTATCTTGTCCCATTTGACATAGGGCCCATAGCGTCCGTCCATGACATTGACGGGCCCGCCGTTTTCGGGGTGTTCGCCCAATTCATGCAAAGGCTTGGCGGCGGTGCGTCCGCGCCCCGGCCCTTTGGCGCGTTTTTCGGCGATCACTTCAACCGCACGGTTCATGCCAATGGTAAAGACTTCTTCAACATCGGGGATATTGGCGTAAAGCTTGGCTTCCTTGCCCGCGTCATCCACCGTCGTGTGCATCACATAGGGACCGTAGCGGCCAATATTGGTGTGGACCTGACCGCCATCCGGGTGATCGCCGACAAAACGGGGCAGGGATAGAAGCGTCAGCGCCTTTTCCAGCGTCATGTCCTCGGGCGTCCAGCCTTTTGGCAGGCTGGCGCGCGGTGGTTTTGGCACCTCTTCGGTGCGCTCCCCGCGTTGCACATAGGGGCCAAACCGACCTGAGCGCAGCGAGATTTCGTCGCCCTCATCTTCGCCTAACACCCGGTCGCCATTTTCGCCATTCTCACCACCGATGGGGCGGGTGTAGCGGCATTCCGGGTAATTGCCGCAGCCGACGAAACCGCCTGAGCGTGAGGATTTCAGGTGTAATTGACCAGAGCCACAAAGCGGGCATTTGCGCGGGTCCGAGCCATCTTCGCGTGGCGGATAAAGCTGCGGGGCAAGGGCGTCGTCCAACACGTCCAGTACCTCGGAGATGCGCAATTCGCTGGTTTCACCAATCGCTGCCGAAAAGTCACGCCAGAAACGGCCCAGCACGTCCTTATAATCCATATCGCCCGCCGAGATCGTGTCGAGATCTTCCTCGAGATTGGCCGTGAATTCATAGCCCACATATTTGCGGAAGAAATTCAGCAGGAAGATCGTGACGATGCGCCCCTTATCTTCGGGGATCAGGCGGTTTTTGTCTTTACGGACATATTCGCGGTCCTGGATCGTGGTGACGATCGAGGCATAGGTCGAGGGGCGCCCGATGCCCAGCTCTTCCATGCGTTTAACCAAGGTGGCCTCAGTGTAGCGCGGGGGTGGCTGGGTGAAATGCTGCTCGGGCGTGATCGAGCGTTTGTTGGCGGCTTCGCCTTGCATGATCTGCGGCAGGCGCTTGTCGTCATCGTCAACAACCGCGTCGTCGCGCCCTTCTTCATAGACCCGCATGAAGCCGTCAAAAAGCACTACCTGACCGGTTGCCCGCAGGGTGATCTGGTTATCATCGCTGGAGATATCGACAACAGTACGCTCAAGGCGCGCAGCCTCCATCTGGCTGGCAAGGGTGCGTTTCCAGATCAGATCGTAAAGCTTACGCTGATCCGCCTCAAGCCGGGGCAGGGAAGCGGCATCCTGTGACATATCCGTAGGCCGGATACATTCATGCGCTTCTTGTGCATTCTTGGCCTTGTTTTTATAGATGCGCGGGCTTTTCGGCACGTATTCGTTGCCGTAACGGCTGGCCAGTTCATCGCGCGCTGCGGTCACGGCTTCGGGCGCCATGTCAATGCCATCGGTCCGCATATAGGTGATGTACCCGGCCTCATAAAGGCGCTGGGCGGTCGACATGGTCTGACGCGCGCCAAAGCCGAATTTGCGACTGGCTTCCTGCTGCAGCGTCGAGGTCATGAACGGGGCCGAGGGGTTGCGGTTGGCAGGCTTGGCCTCGACTGACTTCACTGTCAGATCCCGGCTGTCTACCGCCTGTACCGCCAGTTCGGCGGCCGTCGTGTTTTCAAGATCGAATTTATCGAGCTTCTTGCCGCCCAGATGGGTCAGGCGGGCCTCAAAATCCTGTCCACGAGGGGTCGCCAGTAACGCCTTGACGCTCCAGTGTTCGCGCGGGTTGAAGGCTTCGATTTCCATCTCACGCTCAACGATCAAACGCAGACAAACCGACTGCACCCGGCCCGCAGATTTCGCACCGGGCAGCTTGCGCCACAGAACAGGCGACAGGTTAAAACCCACCAGATAATCCAGCGCTCGACGCGCCAGATAAGCCTCGACCAGCGGTGCGTCTACCTCGCGTGGGTTTTGCATGGCTTCGGTGACGGCGGACTTGGTGATAGCGTTAAAGACCACGCGGCTGACCGGCGTATCCTTCTTGATGGCGCGACGTTTGCGTAGTGCTTCTTCCAGGTGCCACGAAATTGCTTCACCCTCGCGATCCGGGTCGGTTGCGAGGATCAGTTCGTTGTCGTCTTTGAGCGCGTCGGCGATGGCTTTGACATGCTTGCGGCTGTCATATCCAACCTCCCATTTCATGGCGAACTCGTTATCTGTATCGACCGAGCCATCCTTGGGCGGCAGGTCGCGCACATGCCCGTATGATGCCAGAACGGTGTAATCATTGCCGAGGTATTTATTA
>CAZJYZ010000083.1:0-6044 GCA_964550345.1 uncultured Aliiroseovarius sp.
TTTGCTGCAATAAATGCTATCAAAGGAGCGGCATCAAACCGGGACAGGTCCACTTTCGCGCCGAGTGGAACACCACCCCAGACCGATCAATGCCCAATGCAACTCTTGCCTTGGCGAAGTGCTTGACCACGCGATCAACGGTCACCTGCGCAAACAGCGGCCCCGCCTTTGGCAGCCCGGGAAGGATGTGACGCTGGATAGTGTCATGCACGGGAACATCACGTTCTGCCGCTCGGGTTTTCAGCGACCTGAGATCGTTGGACCTGATCCTGAAGAATGCGCCCAGATTGCCCTTGAGGGATATGTCCTCCGCGAGAAGCCCGCAGAGCTCTCCAGAGCGCATCCCTGACAACAAGGAGATCACCAGGATAGGGGGGAGGATCGGATCGCGAACCCCTAACAGAGCGGTCACCTCTCGGTCAGTAAGAGCGCTGTAGCTTCGCACCTCAGGTTTGGCCGCGACTTGCAGTGCACCAAAGGGCGTTTGATCCAGGTGTCCCTCCCGCACAGCCCAAGCCATGAACTGGGTCACTTGTGACCAGATCCGCTTCTGGGTTTGGGGCGTAATCTTCCTCGAGTTTCCCTGAGATAGAGCCACAAGCTCCGCAAGACTTGCTCCCTTCAGGCTGAAGGACTTGCCCCTGTCAGGGGAGAGGGCCCGGATCTCGTTCAGGAAGCTGATGCCATCTAGGCGTGACAGGCTGCCTATCCGTCGCGAACCGTAACGCGAGACAAAGAGCCCAAGGCTGAAGCGATGAGACTTGAAGCCCCCGGGTGACAGGGTATCACTTTTCCCGGAGAGATAAGGTCGCGCCAGGTTAGAGACTGTTTCCTGCCCAGTCCTGCCAAGTGAGAAGCGTGGATATGCGACAGGAAGAGTGATTGGCCCTTGCTTGGCGCCTAGGCCTTCTGCCTTGAGTGCGTCGCGCGCCTTGGCAACGATGTCCTCATAGGCAGCATTCACCTCTGAGACCCTTGCCTTGGCTTCCCGCAGATCACCGGTCTTGAGAGATTGCTTGAGGCTTGAACCCAAAACTGGTTGCAGATCCTTGGGATAGGTCCGCCGATAAAGCCAGGTTTGACCCTTCCGGTAGGCATACTTGATGGACGTGGACATAAGTCCTCCTTTCGGGGGCAATTGCCCCCAATTCAGGTTTCATTTGGATTTTCTGATGAGGTTCAACGCCGTACTGGGGTAAGGAAGATCCCTGCCGCGTTGTGGCTTGCCAGTTTCCTAGCTGTCTGAGACGACCCTAAGGATCATCTCAATGTCTGGTTCGCCGTATTCCCCTGCAAACGGTCCGGACAATGCCATTCCGGTGATGAAGTCTTCTTCGACCGTCTGCACCTCGAAGACATGCTCGGGCACATCATCAAATGCGGTGATGACGACGCGGCATCCCGGAATCAGATTGGCTAGGGGATCGGGTTTTGCTGTCTGTGTCATTGCCTCACCTCCTCGACAGAAGGTCAGGCAGAAGTACTCCCAGCGTGACACTCAGGGGAAACGGGTTGGGGATCGGACTGATCCAATCAGGAAGGCTCATCAATATGACAAGCGCCCCAGCCAGGCTCTGTGGCACTCCCAGCCACCAGCCAAACCGCTTGAGGATAAGCCAGCTCAAGGCAAGCCGGACCATCCCTGTTGCTGCCAGTAGCAGCACAAAGATACTCAACATCTCTTTTCTCCATGATGGTTGCTATCATCATAGATGCGGAAGAATTCTCAGTTTGGTGGGAAGGAAACCGGGCCACGATAAACACCCAGAGCCAGGGCGCTTACGGGTCCCATAAATGGAGAGGGATAAATAAGGATATATCTAAATATCCTATATCCTTCTTATCCATTATTCATTATTCATGAATTATGTATGTTTATTAGGTGCTTAAGGATACCTATTGTTCATTTTAAATCAAAAGAAACCAAATTTTATTATCCTCACCTATACTGCCGGTGATGGTGTCGGTAGTGTTCGGTTGAGACCACATTAGTCTGTTTCCGGCCCTTTGCCGACCTTCGCCGAGTAGCGCAGCGTCGCAGTGCAACTTCCTCAGAGCGGCCATTGGTGCAGATTGCAGCATTTTGAGGAGGTGGAGGACCGCAACGCGGACAAGTCTGCCGCTCAAGAAAGTATTTAGTTTGTCAGCGCTGACATTTGGTTGCTCTCCAAGACCCATCCTAATGTGGTGGATCTTCGCTCTAGAAATCAGAAAGAACAGCGATGGCAGCAAGGTCACCGTTCGAGCTTGAGCCTTCCCGGCGAAGGCCATTTGCCGACAAAACGTAGAAACGGGCGACCCATAAATCGCCCGATCTATTTTCGATTTTTAGTGATCATTTAAAGCCCAGATGGAACCGTCAAGGTTTTATGTATGTGAACCCTTGCTGCTGGAGATAGGAAAGTTCCGCCACGCCCGACGGCACGATATCGCTTTCCCAGACATCGAAGAGATCGTTTTCGTAGTCGATATTTCTCCCGACAAGCGTATTGTTGCAGACGTTGATGGTCACGCCCTGGCCCTTGAGCTCGACCACGCGGGTCTGCAGCGCTTCGTTCTCAAGCGCGCGGGATAGGACCCCCAAGCCGTTGCCATGAAGAACGACCCGGACCTCCATGTTATCAACACCCACGGCATTGATATGATTCTGAATGTTGCGCAAAGCACCGATATAAGCCTTATCACCCTCGCCACCGTTGTAGTTAATATGATAGACGGCATTTTGGGTGCCGTAACGATCTGAGGCTGCAGCCCCGTTGACGATGGCTGTTGCGGCGAAGAGCGTGATGGCTAAGGTCCAGAGCAATTTTGTTATGTGTTTCATGTTTCCTCCTGAGACGTTTTTTTGTTGGTTTTTTGCCCCGGCTGCATTTTGCCGGGAACAATGTTAGCCTAGCACGGAAGCTTCCACCACGGATACTGGAGCATTCCTTTGAAAAGTGGGGAAAGGACCTAGGGAAATCCCTAGGTTCAGGGCTCTGAGGTGACTTTAACCAGTTGCAGAGACGAGCTTACGCAATATTTGCGCAGAAGGTTCGAACGGTGAAATTCGACCGTTTTTGGACTGATCCCGAGAACCTTCGCAATTTCCTTCGTTGAATGCCCGTCGCAGATTTCAGCAAGTATCTCGATCTCCCGTCGCGTCAATGGTGGACGATCTTCCTGCTCAGATGTTTCTGTCTCCGGTTCTTGCGCATCTGCTGGTTGTTGTTCCACGAGGGGGTGCCGACGGCGTAGTACTAGGAAGACAATTGCGAGCATGAGACCGGTAAAAGCGGCAAACGGAAAGATCTGCCACACAGGCATGGGCGTTTCTTGTCGGCGTGCGTCGGCATAGTCAACCAGCAACGCACGCACCGCGTGGTAACTGACAGGAGCCTCCCAACTGTCGGGGAGTCCGGGCTGCGCGCGAACACTGAAGGCCCAAGTGTCGAGCAAAGCACGCGCAACCGCGTTACGCAGGGTTGGGTCGGTGCCGCCAAGCGCGAGAAACGGCCACTCTGGGTACAGCCGGGTGCTCAATTGCTCTGGGTGACCAAACTCGGCATTCGGGTTAAGTATGGTCACGTCGGAAAGGTCGATGTGGCCTTCACGCGACATCGCTTCGAGAAGCCCACTGCGGACGATACCTGCATCAGCCTCGCCGTTCAGTACACGCATGACGATCTGATCTTGCGGAAACCCGGTAAATGCGAGGCTCGCAGCATCGTTGAATAGGTCGACCCCCTGTTTGTCGAACTCATGCCAGCCAACTTGAAAGCCCCCAAAAGCAGCTGCATCTACTGCAAGTACAGACTTCCCCTTGATGTCGCCCAATGTCTCGATGTCGGAGCCTGCCGCAGCGAAAATCACGCTTCCGAAAGCCCGAGTTTCCTCTCCAGAACCTCCGTCGCGCACGCGCGAGGCCAAGACGCTCAAAGGAAAGTCGCGTTCAAGGTCTATGTAATGTCCCGGGTTAGTAATTAGAAATTCGATCTCGCGATTCTCGAGCTGGTTCCTAGCCGAGCCGAGCGTGACCGGCGTAAACTGGAATCGCCAACCCAAAACCGTTTCATCGAGATAGCTGCGGAGGGGTGCCCATGTCTCCTCGAAATCACCTGTGCCACGATGTGCGAGCACGCCAACATTTGCCACACCCCAAGAAGGCGCGTCCTGCGCTGATGCGGACCAAGGTAAGGCCGGCAACAGGGTGAGTGCCACGATCAAACATCGAAAAAATGTGAGCATGCAAACAGTCCTCCCCCTAGCATTTCGCCCAACGGCGGGCACGAATGCAAACGCCGACACTTTGGGCCCATATCAGCCGTTCTCTAGATATAGCGTTAATGACAGCTATGCTGGACGGCGTAGACACGAATGCCGATCGTGCGCTCCGAGAACCCTATCTCCAGCTCATTCGATCAGAAGGTGGAATATCACCCTTGGCGGGAAAATCCTCAAACTGCAAGACCGCAATAAAAAAACTCAGAGGCGAGGACCGAAAAAGCGCTCATAACCAGGTGTTTTCCCACGCCATACCCGCCACGGTTCAGATTGGCGCAGAAGGTTCTGGACGATTGAACGACGCAGGATGTGTGACACTCGTTTCTCCCAGTTTGGGATCGATTGCTCGAACTTAGCGAAGTAGGTTTCAAGGGTGTCTTTTCGAAAATGAAGCAATTGTTCCAAGTCATCACCATCTACGTAGTTGCCACAATGAAAGTTATGAGTGGCAAAAGCACCTTCGGGAAATACAACATCATCCATCCCCATAATCTGAAATGATCGTCTCAGAAACTCGGCATAGCTAATACGACACTTTGGCCCACCACCAAGGTTGAATATACGTCCCTTGAGGCTCTCGCGGTGATCGATTGCCTTGACAAATGCACGCGCAGCGTCTGCTGGTGAAGCTATTTCGATCCTGGTTTTGAGCGGCATATGAAACAGAAGTGGTGATATAGCGTGCCCGCCCATTATCGCCGTCAGGCGAAAGATGCCCCAATCCAAAGCACTTTCTTGTAACAGAGTTTCTGCCGCGATTTTCGTCTTTGCATACTCATCCCCCATGCTTGGAACAAGTGGGTCGCCGACTCGGATATCTGGATCACAAACGCGATCTCCATAGACCGAGATGGAGGAACTGTAGAGTATGAATGCACTTGGCGAAGCTACCTCGAGCCCTCGGATAAGGTTAGCCGTGCCCCCTACATTGATTTGATTAGCAAGCTCCGGTTTGCGATCAGCTTCCGGTGGAATGAGTGCGGCCAGATGAATTGCTACATCCACGCCTTCACAAGCAGCGAAAACTTGTTTTGGATTTGTTATGTCCCCAAATATGCATCTGCAATAGTCCGAAAATGGTGCCAACCGTTTTCGCGCTGACCTTGTATCACGCACAAAGGCGACAACATCAATTCCGGATTGCGCACGAAGTTGTGTAAGGACGTTGTATCCGACTGTTCCCGCAGCCCCGGTTACCAACACGCGTGTCATGATTGTTTCGTCTGCATTTTGTTCAGGCCCTAGCCAGTTTCTAGCACAGTGTCAAATGAAGTGCGCAAGCGAACAACCTGACATCCGTTGAGGACTCAAAAGGGTCAGCGGACGCTTTCGGTCGGGGTTTTCGGGCTGAGTGGCCGCTTTCAGGGTTTGGGTGAGTTCACTTTGCACCCGCAGAGAAGGTCCGCTCTCCGCCCTTACCTGTAAATTGTATCGCATCAAACGCCGCTGACACTTACCCTGGGTACGGCACCTATCTTCTCCCGGAACACTTCCTTCATCACCGCCATGGCAACCTCTACCTGATCTTGCCGCACCAGAATGGCATCATGGATCGGTAAAGCCACAACACCCTTGTCGATGAGGCGCAAAAGAACCCCCACCATGATGTCAGATTCAAGCTTCATGATCTTGGAGCCAATACCAACGCCGAAGAAGTGCGTGATCGGTGCATGCTTTTCCCACACAGCTTTCTTGATGTCTGCGTAGCTCAACCGCTTCGGGATGGTCTCTCGGGTCTTCTTCGGCATTCGGCTGAGAGGCTGTGGTGAGGCGATCATGGC
>CAZJYZ010000084.1:0-5925 GCA_964550345.1 uncultured Aliiroseovarius sp.
CCTCCTTGCCTCAAAATTAGGGAAGAAAGTGTCTACAATACTAGGGGCTATTCACCTATCAGGATTGCTTGCTCAGTGTATCCGGTTCAGTGACAATTCAGCATGCTTGAAAAATTCTGCAAAAAACTTACCCAATATCCTTGTTGAACTGGACCAATGGCAAAACTTGCACTAGCGTCTGATTAAAATTAATTGAACCAGGGTTAAAAAATGTTTGGGCCTGATAAGAATGAGCATTCCCCAAGCGATGTTCACTATTCAACTGACCCACGGGATTTCGGTTGGGTCCGTGAAAATGTTCCCTGCCAGGCAGCCTGCCCTGCGGGCACTGATATCCCGGCATATATCTGGGCAATCATGGAGGGCAAACATGGTTTGTCCTACGAGATCAACCGAGAAGCAAACGTACTGCCTGGTGTTCTTGGGCGGATATGCTCTCGTCCTTGCGAGGATCAGTGTCGTCACGGCCTGCCCGGAAATGGTGAACCCGTCAGCATCTGTCATCTGAAGCGCTCTGCCGCAGATCTGAAAAATCGCGGCCACCGCCTGAACGAAAGCTTATTCGGTCCGTCTGGTAAAAAAGTTGCAATTGTGGGCTCTGGTCCGGCTGGTGTTGCCGCCGCGCATGACCTTTCCCTGATGGGGCACGATGTCACCGTTTTTGAGCGCGAAGCGCAGGCCGGTGGTATGCTAAACTACGGGATTCCGGAGTTTCGCTTGCCACGGGACGTGTTGCGTGAGGAAATTCACAATGCTTTACGGTTGGGCGTCGATCTAAAAACAGGGATCACGATTGGCAACGGAGACGGGGAAACTCCGTTATCCGAGTTGCGTGATACATTTGATGCTGTTTTGTTGGCGACAGGCTGTATGGCCGCGACGGAATTGCCGCTTCGCGAAGTACCGGTGGGTGGCCGGGTGGAAAATGTCACCAATGTTGAATACGGATTTGATTTTCTGCTCGACATGCACCGCGGAGCCAAAAAAAGTGTTGGCAAACGCGTTGCCGTTGTCGGAGCTGGATTTACCGCGCTTGATTGTGCGCGGGTGGCACTTCGCTTAGGTGCTGAGGACGTGACGATACATCTACGCACGACCGAGGAATATATCCCTGTTACCAAAGAAGAAATTCTCGAAGCGAAAAGCGAAACTGTCGCTTTATCGGGGCTGCGGACACCGGTTGCGCTTCGCTGTGACGATCAGGGCGCGTTGGAAGCGGTCGAATTTATCCAGAACCGGCTGGGAGGCTGGCGTGAGGACGGGCGGCGCAAGGCTATTGCAATAGATGGCTCGGAATTCAAATTTGATTGTGACACCCTTCTTGTTGCCATCGGCCAGAAGACCAGCCATGAATTCCTTGACGCCGATTTAAAACGGGATCGTTGGAACAATACCGAAATAAATGCGGCCGGCATGACCTCTGTTGAAGGTGTATTTGCTGCCGGTGACTACGTTAAGGGCGCAAGTACAGTGATCGAGGCGGTCGGCCAGGGCCGTGAAGTTGCCAAAGGTATCGACACATGGCTTATGGGCAAGCCCCGGTATCAGCAATCTGTCCGCATTGAGCAGGTTACTGAACCTCTGCGTCAACGGGCATATGATTATATTCCGCGCAATCATATGCCCACCGAAGGTGTTGAGGAAAGAAAAGATAGCCTTACGCGTGAAGTTGAAAAAGGCTTTGGTGACGACATCGCCCACGAAGAAGCAAAACGCTGCTATTTGTGTAATCTCAACTACAAAATTGATGTTGATAATTGCATCTATTGTCGGGCCTGTATCGAAGTCGCCCCCAAAAACTGCATCAAGATGGTCGAAGGCATCGAGATCAAAGATGATGGGACGTACGGCGAGTTGTTGGAAACCGGCGAATGGAACCATGTCGGGGCGATCTGGATTGATAACAAAGAGTGTATCCGCTGTGGTGCATGTTACAACGTCTGCCCAACCAAGTGCATCACCATCACCCGTAACCAGCTTGTAACGCGGGAGATTGAAGAATGAATGTTCCCTTGCATTACGTCATCATCGGCACCGGCTCTGCCGGTTTTGCGGCCGCAACGACACTTCGCAGAGCCGATGACGAATGCAAGATCACCATGATCACCATGGACGGCCTGCCATTTTATAACCGCTATGACCTGCCTCAGGTATTTCACGGGCGTCATGACTGGCGCGATTTGCTTGCCGTGGCACCTGCATTTTATGACAAGATGCGCATTAAGTTACGGCGACGCAGCCGGGTTGTTGATGTTGACGGGGAAAAGCAGCTCATATCCCTCGCGCATCAGGAAACGGTTCACTATGATCGTCTGCTTGTTTGTGCTGGTGGGCGTGGTTACCTGCCCGAAAACCTGATTGAATCAGCAGGGCTTTTGCATGGGTTTGGCTCGTTTGAGGCTGCGATGCAGCTGTATAAAGACCTGCCAAAAGGCGGAACCGCCGTCATGATAGGCGGGGATATGGTGGGTATGGATCTGGCCTTGACGCTGCTTGAGACAGGGTATCAGGTCTCGCTGATCACAAATGCGCAAACATTCTGGCCGCATGAAATCACAGCCGAAAAACGCAGCCGCTTGCTCAGAGCGTTGGAGGCCCAGGGCATGACTGTGTATGAGGATCATCGGCCAGTTGGTGTTTCTCGCGATAAAAGCAGCAAACCTGCAAGTCGCGTCATTCTGGATGACGGATCGGAGATTTCCGGCGATGTTGTCATGTCCTTCTGTGGCCTGGCCTCTTCAGTTGAATTTATGCTGGGTGCAGATGTGGACATCGAACGCGGCCTGTTGGTGGATCCAGAATTGCGGACCTCCAACGAAACGATTTGGGCTGCAGGAGATGTTTGTCAGATCTGGCATGATCAGGAAAAAGCCTACAAGTTCTTTCATGGCTGGGAAAACGTCCGCGTCATGGGCAAACTTGCGGCCCGAAATATGCTGGGCGAGCATGAGATATTCGATGTAAATATCGAAGACCAGATTGACGTCGATGCTGACGGGCAGCTCAATTCTACATTCTGGATACATAGATGATGATGGCAAAAACCGGGACAGATATTCAAATTGCCATTTGCGGGTCAGCCGGTGATGGCACTATCGCATCCGGCGACATCATGAAACGGGCCGCAGCGGCAATGGGGTTCAATGTCATTGCCTTTGATGTTTACCCGCCTGAGATCCGAGGCTTTGGCAAGTGTATTTCACGCATCAGAATTTCGACTAAACAGGCCTATTCTTTGAAACAGGAATCTGACGTTCTGATTTCTTTGAATGACGGTCACGCCATTCCGCATGTCGGTGAAGTGCGTGATTTCGGTGCCGTTATCTATGATGACAGTCTTGGGTCGCGGGTGGCTGAAGGGGGCCATATCAGCGCCCATATCAATCCAGCACAAATCCCCTATGGTTTTGGCGTGCGCCAAATCTCGGAATTGGCGACAAATTCTGCACGCTCGCGCAATATCGTGGTTCTTGGCTATGCTGCGGGGCTGCTGAACCTGCCAAGTGAAGGTTTTCACGAAATCATCAGAAGCAAATTTGCCACCAAGGCGCAGATTGTCATTGATGATAATATCAAGGCGTTTGATGCAGGCCTGAAGGTTGGTCAGGCTGTGTTCAAGCTTGATGATGTGGAAGTTGGCTCGGAAAGCAACGCAACCAACGGTGCCGAGGCGGTCATGATGACCGGGAATGGCGCGGTTGTGCGTGGGTTTATGGAAGCGGGAATTCAAAGCTATTTCGGTTATCCTATCACACCGGCCACCTCCATTATGGAACGCCTGGCTATCGAAATGCCCCCGGTTGGTGGAAAGTTCCTGCAGACTGAGGATGAAATTTCTGCGATTGCGGCCGCTATCGGGGCTGGTTTTGCCGGGTCACGGGCCGCAACGGCAACCTCGGGGCCAGGGCTGGCTTTGATGGCAGAAATGCTGGGGCTGGGCGTTATGGCCGAGGTGCCGGTTGTTGTCGCGGTCAGTCAGCGCGGTGGACCATCGACCGGTCTGCCGACCAAGACGGAACAATCCGATCTGAACCTCGCAGTTTTTGGCGGTTCGGGGGATGCCCAGCGTATCGTTCTTGCACCGACCAATGTAGAAGGCTGTTATCGGTGCGCAGGCATGGCGTTTGACATCGCCGAAACCTACCAGGTACCGGTTATCCTATTGATTGATCTATATCTTTCGAACCGGTACGAAACTGTCATCCCCTCAAAAGAAGGTACATTCGCGCCGAAACAACGCAAAAAGGTCACCGTGAAAAAAGGTGAAGCTTATGAGCGGTTTGCCATGACAGAAAATCATATTTCGCCGCGTGCCGTTCCGGGGGATGCCGGGTTGATGCATACGGCCACGGGATTAGAGCACAATGAGCTTGGCCGGCCGAACGATGCCATCCATATGGATATGAGCATCAAACGCCATGAGAAACTGAAAAGTGCCGTCCACTTCCCCAACCTGACTACCAGCAAGCGTTTCGGCGACGATGGGCCGGTTGATGTTGGTATCCTGGGCTGGGGTTCCACCTTCGGCGAAATACTGGAGACCATGTATCAGGCCCAGGCCGAAGGGATATCCTGTTCGGCAATGAAGGTGGTTATGTTGTCGCCCTTGCCCTTGCAAAGCCTTGAAGAGTTTTTCGCCGATTGCCGCGAGATATTGGTCCCGGAACTGAACTATGAGGGACAGTTTGCTAATCTTATTTGCGGCGCCTTGGGAAAACCGGTGACCAGGCTGACCCGTGCCACAGGTGCCCCCATGGAGGTCAAGGAAATTCTTGCCGAGGTAAGACGGCTCTGCGGGCAGGGTCCAGCCCCGCTTCAAGCTGCCGGCGGCGAAGGAGTACGAACATGAACAAGCGCGTAAAACCCGTCTATCTTGAGGAAAAACTGGAGGAAATCCGCGCGGATGGCCATCAGGAATATCGCTCGAAATCTCTACCAACCTGGTGCCCTGGCTGTGGTTATTTCTCTATGGCCGAAGGCCTGACTTTCGCCCTGAAAAGGCTTGGGCTCGACCACAAGGATGTTGTTGTAGTGTCGGGGATCGGTTGCGCCTCGCGCTTTCCGTTTTTTACCAACACTTATGGGTTTCATACATTGCATGGCCGGGTTCTGCCGGTGGCAACCGGGGTTAAAATCGGCAACGATGATTTAACAGTTGTTGCCGTTGGGGGGGATGGCGATGCGTTTGCAATTGGCGGCGGACATATCCCCCATGCTGCACGGCGCAATGTAAACCTGACCTACCTGGTATTTGACAACGGGATTTACGGACTGACAAAGGGTCAGACATCACCGACATCAGCCCTTGGATTCAAGACTTCCTCAACACCTTATGAAAATGGCGACGCACCCCTGAACCCCTTGATGATGCTGTTAAGTTACGGCGCAAGCTGGGTTGGGCAGGCATATGCCGGACACCACCATCATCTGGCGGATATGATCACACAGGCCATGTCCCATCAGGGCTTTTCGTTTCTGCGCGTGCTTTCGCCCTGTGTTACTTTCGACAAGACCAACAATACTTATGGCAACCTCAACATGCGCGTTCGCGATCTTCCTGAAGACCACGATACCGGAAATGTCCTGGCTGCAATGGCCGAGGCCGCGCGAAATGATAGCCCAGCCCTTGGCGTCTATTTCAAGGAAGAACGCCCAAACCTTAATCAGGTAATGGATGCAACAGCCAGCCGCTCACATCCAACTGAAGTCGACAAAGGCTAACGCCGGACAAAGCCGGTAAAGGAAAAGGTCGGTTCAATACACGACAAGGGTTCAAGGCTTTGGAAAACGGCTCGCAAAGTATGGTATATTTTTCACCTCGGATTCATCCCCCCAAAAAAATGGCAAATAGTCCACTAAGATAAGGCGTTCATATCCGCGAGACGGAGAATAATGAGACTATAAACAGAGGCATTGAGCAGAAGG
>CAZJYZ010000085.1:0-5768 GCA_964550345.1 uncultured Aliiroseovarius sp.
AACGAAAAGTGGCTTAAACGAGCATTGGGGGCGGCACTGAAACGTGACAGGTCCAGAAACCCTCACCATCGCGGCTGACAACGTCAGAGATGCAGGTGATCTGCTCGGCCACGTACCGCCCTTGCGCGACGACATCGGTGCCGCTCTGCCAGGTTTTCAGGGTTTCATCGCGGAGGGCTTGGTAGCTGGCAAAATCCGAAAACCCGAGGCGCACCACATCCGGAAAGAGTGATTCAGCAAAAGGCTCGAAGGCATGGCCTTCATCAAAGCGGGCTTGCAGGCCGGCATCGACCGGCAGGAGCAGATGCTTGGCATGCTTCTTGATCCAGAGCCAGGCTGGATGCCTTAGGAACAGCATGTAGTCGGACTTTGATAACTGCATACAATATGCTGCCATCTTCGGCCACTGGAGTAAATCGATTGCTGTTCGGTACACCAGCCAAACTTGACCAAAAAAATTCATTCTCAGATAAGTTGGTGATGGCGTTTCGAATTGGGGCTGCTTCTTGGTTGCCGTCGTCGTCTCAATCAGGAAGAGAGGTGACCGACGGCTCCGACGAAGCAGGCGATGACGCCCTGCAACGTTTTGAGAATTCTCTTGAGTCTGATACGCTCATTCAAGGCAAGATACCGACAAGTAAAATAATTTTGACTATGGCAGATGATCTTCTAAAGCGTTTTGACTCGATCCGGGTCTTTGCAAGGGGCGGCAAGCTGGCGCCGCACAAGCCTTTGCTGCTTCTCTACGCGCTGTCACGGCTCAAAAACGAAAGGGCCGAGCGCATCAATTTCAACGACGCCGAAGATGTC
Source organism: uncultured Aliiroseovarius sp. (assembly GCA_964550345.1). Lineage (GTDB taxonomy): Bacteria > Pseudomonadota > Alphaproteobacteria > Rhodobacterales > Rhodobacteraceae > JAAEUB01. Next base: position 811 of record CAZJYZ010000085.1, read on the forward strand.
GTTAGCCCGCTTATCCAAACCTATGGCCCGTTCCGTGCCAAGACCACCGTAGCTTATCCCTACGCCCGCTTGGCCAATGACAAGAGCAAAATCTGGTGGATCGAAAGCCATGAAAAGAACGCCTCCGGCGACCTCAATCTGACCGAAGCACGTGACCGCGGGCTAAAGGCCGGCTTCTCCGATGACGTCCTGGCAGCCTTCAAACAGAATCCTAAGCTCATCGACAATGTCACCGTTAATCTGCTCGAACGAAACTTCTCCCCCAGCCTGCATCAGGACATCCTGGAAGCGGTTGGTCTCTATCTGGGAGATGATGAGATCGAGGCCGTCATCCGCCGCAAGCGTGATCCCAAGTTCCGCTACAAGGTTCTGACCGCCTATTACGAGCAGTGCTGCGTCTGTAAGTACGACATCAAGATGAACGGCGCTGCTATCGCTTTAGAGGCAGCCCACATCAAGATGCACTCCGCCGGCGGTCCCGATGAGGTCAATAACGGGCTCGCGTTGTGCGTTATCCACCACAAGCTCTTCGATCTTGGCGCCATCACCGTGGACAAAGACCTCAAAGTAAAAGTCTCCGAAAGGGTGGTCGGTGACTGGGGACGCCGCCTGAATGATGAGTATCACGAGAAGGAGATTTCGACGCCACGCAGTGAGCAATTGCTGCCCACGCCGCAATATCTCCGTTGGCACAATGAACAGATTTTCAAAGGCATCATTTAACAAGAGGAATTCATGAGTGCAGGCAAATTGGTCAGAGACCGTATCCCGGAATTAATCGCGGCCGAGGGCCGCAAGCCGATCGTCAAGACGCTTGAGGGTGAGGCACTTCTGGGTGCTTTGTATGACAAGCTTGCCGAAGAGTACCACGAACTGCGCGCCGCCTCTGGCACCGATGCCAAATGCGAAGAGTTGGCCGATATCCTTGAAGTCCTGATCGCCATCGCCGCTCAATACGGCTGTGATGAAGCGCGCCTTCAGGAGATTGCTGCTCGCAAACGCGAAGCGAGGGGCGGATTTGAAAAAGGCTTTTATTATAAGGGTGACGGGTAGTATGCTCTATTATCCGTCAAAATTGAATTCTTCTCTATGCTGGTTCCTGCCATGGCGAACCGCGTACAAGCATAGATTTGCCATGATTGGAGGTTTGAAGACTGGCAGTGTCTAACGTCAGCGCCTTTGGGACAGATTTGACGATTTGATCGAGGAGGATTTCTGGTTCATCGTAACCTTCATGGAGTGAAGATGAACAAGAAATCCGTTGGCAGCAAAGACGCTGCAGAAAAGTTAGTTAAGAGTATCCGCCGCAAGACAGCGCGGAAATACAGTTCCGAGGAAAAGATCCGCATTGTTTTGGCTGGATTGCGTGGAGAAGAAAGTATTGCCGCCTTGTGTCGGCGGGAAGACATTGCGGAAAGCCTTTACTACAAATGGTCGAAGGAGTTTTTGGAAGCTGGAAAGCGTCGGCTGTCTGGCGACACAGAACGTCAGGCCACATCACCTGAAGTGAAAGAGTTGCGCTCGGAAGCCATCGTTAACCCCAAACTTCGCGGGCTATGGCTCGCCATTCGGCGGTCGACAAAAGGCCGTCGTGTGTCAACCAATGAAACTGCTCCAGTCCGTCGTTCGTTTCGAAGGCCCATAGGGCAACCATCAAATGCACCGCTGCGGTTTTCTCATCGACGCCGCGCTTTAGGCCGTAAGCACCGACCCGCCATTCGAAATCTCGATTGTCTGGGTCAAGGTCTCGCAAGTACAGAAGCCAATGAGAACGAGCGCGGTGAAGGTAATAAGCCTCGATACGATTATGCATCGGCGACCATGCCCATTCCGCGCCCCCCAGAAAACTCATCTCGGCAGGACGTCTTTTGGGCGCGATCCCTTCCGCTGCTAGGCCGTAGTAAACGACTGGCTCGAACCCCTCAGGGCGCGCTGGTAAGTCGACGACCTCGGTGATCCGTTGCTGTGGCAGCTCCGCTGGCGAAAGCGGTGCGCGTATTTCGTCCGTCATATCGCGTCCTTTCACTATACTCTCAGTACGGCCCAGCGGGCCTTCGATTTCCTGCTTGGCGGTGACACCCTTATCCGGCTCCTCGCTCGCAACGTCGCCCGCAGGGCGCTCCCACAAGACTTCACAGTGGAACAGAGGTGTGCCGGTTGCCCTGAGCGCCAGCAGGGCTTCTTTAGGGGGCAACAGGGTTTCAACCTCAAACCCCCAGCTCTCTGGCGGCCTGTGGGAAGGCGTCGGATATTGTTGAAACACCCAACTCGCCCGGTAGGCCGATGTCATCCCAATAGTTCCGCTGATCTGACCGGGTAAATAGAAGCGCATGCGCCGCAGTATCTGTGGCTGGTTAATGATTTTGTCGATGGTCATCTGATATCCTCCCACGACTGCCGCTTGAGCACGCCTCCGTACTCGAGTGAAACATGGGGCGTCCGTTCATTGATCGCGGCGGCGAGAGCCGGTAGGCCCAGCAAACTTCCCACTTTTGCCGTTGCGTAACGCGGCGTGTTTGGGTGCTCTGCAAGGGTAAGGCCATATTCTTGGATGTTCGCTCCCCACCAAGGTGCCGTCCCGTCAAAGAAGGTGTCTTCCAATAGGTCGTGCGCTTCGACCTCAGGTCGATAGTACGCCTGCCAGATATCATATTCTGGATCGCGCACGGGCTGAGGCAGGAATTGATCGTGGGCACTAAACCAGCCCGCCTTGATCATGGCCCAGTGATCACGCTGCCTGAGCGTGTTGTAGACATCATCGCCAAACCTCCGCTTGATCACGCTACGCTTGATCAAGGGTTGAGGTCGGTTTGGCCCGTTCGAGTAAAGGATGAAATCCCAGTCTGGAGTTCGGCGCACGAAAAGTTTCCGGCGGCGCCCCTCGGCCTGCAGAGGTGCCAAGTTCAATGACTTCGCTGTCAAGCATGCAGGTATAGCCGTTAGAGCGGCGGCACTTGATACGATAAAATCTCGACGTGTAATCATAGCGGTCTCCTCGTTCGAGACCGGCAGGACAATCGCTTGTGGATGAGGCCAACCCATTCGTTGCCGATCTGGCCGCATCCCCTTTCGGGCGACCACCTTGCCGGGTTTGGCAGGTTGGCGGAGGCATAGCCTCACTCTTGATGCGTAAATAGATCTATGTGTAATCGTGCCGGTTTTCAATGGGCGGATGCCGATCGACGGATTTATTCCCGCAATTTTTCGAAAGGATCAGCAGTAATTGACAAGGGCTTCGTATACAGTTCGTTATTAGTTCGATTTTCTCCAGGGTACCGTCTGGTCTAATTCCACTCACTGGCGCCAAAATTTTTTATGATATGGTCCGCAATTCTAGATTTCATTGCCTCGAGCACTTTTCAGCAAAGGAACAGACTTTGCAGAAGTCGGCAATTGAAGTGTATTGCGAGCTCCCGCAACCAAAATCAAACAAGTATATCAAAGAGATACGCGACACATCAATCGCGCCTGATACACCGAGCAAATTTTGAGTCACCACCTGGTCACCAAAATAAACCGCCATGAGTCACAGTCGTCGGCCAATCCGTGACGTCCGAGGCAAGAGGAGAGAGGTTTCACCTTGAGGCGCACGCCGGAGGTGAGGTCGATCCAGCGCGGGTCAGAGGATAGGTTAAGTTTGAGCATTTATTATCCTTTTGTTAATTACGGGGAAAAGGAGATGCACATGAAAGACAACGAAGATGTATATTGGGCACACCGAAACACAGAGTTTCAATTGCAGGCGGCTGTGCGAGAACGAGATGCCTACAAATCGCAAGTTGAGTGGTTGCAATCCCAGCTGCGAGAAACGCTTGACCGTTTAGATCGTGCATACGCGCGCTATCATGACATCTCAATTGCGCACGCCGATGTTTTGGATCGGGCACTCGACACGCCAATGTCTATTGCAAAACCTGTTATCATTAACGGTCGCAGCGTTATGGTGTTGGAAAACCCTGTCATACCAGGCAAAGGGCGAAAATCTATCGCGAGTTAGAACACCTTCATAGTGCCAAAAAAAACGATGCCCTTCGGCATCGTTTGAGTTGAGCAAGCATGCTAAACAAAGCATGGTAATAGCATGGGATCACACTGATTACATTACCAATATGACTATATTGAGATTTGAGTGCAATTCCTAATTGGGTCAGAACATCTCAGTATTATTTACCAAAGTGATAGTAACCATCGGATCGCCGCTATCTTGCTGGGCTGCTTGCCAGTCAAAGCTGACCTGCACGCCCTGCGGCCCCTGAATTTCCCGGCGGGGGCGCGGGAGAAAGGCCCGGTGTACGTCAACAGTGAGGCTTTCGCCGGTGGGTAGACTGTAACCGAACTCCAGAGAGCACTCGGTATTGTTGATGGCCTGGGTGAGCAGCGTGGCATCGGCAAAGCGCACATCGATCTTGCCGGTCATCGCCGCAATTGACGGATCGGCACCCTCAATCTTGCCATCCGCACGAATGGTTTCCACCCGATCGAGATTGTTTGCGTAACTGAGCTCTGCGCCGACAATATTGCCGATATCCGCGCCGTTGCGCGTGAGCGACCCGTTAAAATGCCCGAAGCGCTTGAGGGCGACGGGTGCCGGCGTGCCGGCACCGGAGGTGGTCGCCAGTGTCTCTCCCTGAGCGATGAGATCCACATTGGCCGTCAAGAGCCCCGAGCGCGCCATCTGCCAGCCGATCTTGTCGACCATGCATCCGCCATACATCGCGTAGCTCGGCACTTCCGGAAGGCCTGTCTCGATCGACAGACTCGGGAGGCTCCAACTGCCGGAGGTAAACACATGGGTATAAGGACCGGTGCCGGTGGTGACAGGCGCGCCAAACGCGCCCTTGAGCCAGAACCCGAAGGCTTCTGTGTCAATCGGTACCACAACAGAGCCGTCAGCGGTCACCGCATGTCTGACGTCAGCACTCGTTGGAGAGGAATGAGGGTTTAGCTAACGGAGGATT
>CAZJYZ010000086.1:0-5489 GCA_964550345.1 uncultured Aliiroseovarius sp.
TCCAGCTGCGCGCGCCACCTGGGGGGATGTCTGCTCGCCCGCGCGCCGGATCTCTTGGTTCGATGAAAGCGGGTGCCTGTATGAAACCTGACTTGGGAATTTGAGATCTTGTTGCCTCGTTTTCCCCGTTCTCATCGTAGGTATAGGGATAGCTTGGGAATTTATGGGAAGCAATAGTTTTTTACGGGACATACCTGCTCAGCGACGTGTCATAGCCTTATTTTACTTAGGTTTCGGCAAAAATAGCACAGTGACCGTGCGATACCTTGTGGTTCGCTGGAAAAATCTAACTATATATAGAGGTACAGGCCCGAAATTAGATTTTTCCCCTAAAATCCCAATTTTTCTTCAGATTTGGCTGCATGTTGCCCCAGAATCCGTCAAACCTCACGAAAAAAGGGCCTTCCAGGCCCTCTTCCGTCTTTTGATTCGCGCTATAGTGGAGGGAATTGGCCAGATCCCAGGCCAATCCCATACTTTCCCAACAGCTATTGCGTGGGATCGCGGGTCAGGCGATGCCGTCTTTAACCATGGTGGCCGCCAGTTTAGAATAGGCATCCGCCATCACACCTTCACCAGCAGCTATCGGACGGCCAGCATCACCGGCCAGACGCACGTCAACCGAAAGCGGGATTTCCCCAAGGAAAGGCAAACCGCGCTTTTCAGCCTCGGATTTCACGCCGCCCTGCCCGAATATATGATCCTCATGACCGCATTCGGGGCAGACATACATCGACATGTTTTCCACAAAGCCAAGAATTGGCACGTTCACCTTGTTGAACATGTCGATCGCTTTGACTGCATCCAGCAGCGCCACGTCCTGCGGGGTTGAGACGATCACTGCGCCTGTCAGGTCCACATTCTGGCTGAGCGAAAGTTGTACGTCACCGGTGCCCGGCGGCAGATCAAGGATCAGCACATCCAGTTTACCCCAATTCACCTTGAACAAAAGCTGCTGTAGGGCGCTGGTCAGCATCGGGCCGCGCCAGACCACCGCCTGATCCGGATCCGTCAGCAGGCCGATCGAGATCAGCTTGACCCCATGCACATCCACCGCGTCCATGGTCTTGCCATCGCGCGAAGCTGGTTGTTGCATCGTGCCCATCATACGGGGCTGGCTGGGTCCGAAAATATCGGCGTCCAGCAGGCCAACCCGGCGCCCGGTTTTGGCCAGCGCCACAGCGAGGTTAGACGACAGGGTGGATTTACCAACCCCACCCTTGCCCGAAGCAATGGCAATAATCCGGTCAACGCCAGGAATGCCCTTGGGGCCATCATCGGGTTGCGACTGACCGTTAGGTTTTAACTGCGGCGGCGCCCCTGCCCCACCTGCCGGTGCCTTTGGCGGCGCAGAAGCTGCCGGGCCGTGGGCGGTAAGGATAACCGAAACGCTCTCAACCCCGTCGAGCGCTGCGACTGCCGCTTCGGCTGCATGCCGCTGCGCTTCCATGCCGGCCGCCTGCTCCGGGCTTTCCGCCTCGATCACAAAGGACACACGTCCACCATTGATGGTCAGAGCCCGGATCATATCGCGCGAGGCAAGGTCCCCGCCATCAGGCAGAGCAACCGCCGACAGTGCCGCCATAATTGAATCATTCGTCTGGGTCATACCCGCCTCCGTTCGCATATTCGTTTCGCCCGCATTACTTGCCTGTTTTTGTCAGCTTTACAAGTGGATGAGGTGTCGCGCCCTGATTACCCATTCGATTCCAGAAAGTAGGTCAGCAATACGTATGCATTTTCTGCATAGCAGCAATTCGGCTTTGGGAGTTGTGCGGGCGCAGCAATTCACTATTTCTGTTCAGCAAGCAGGAAACTGGCTTGAAGACATATCACCGGGGAGGGTCCCCGAAGTTAGGAAAAAGAAAATGGCATTTATCAGCGACATCCGCGGGTTTGAAACAACATTGATCAGCCGTCTGGCAACAAGCATCCGTTCACTCAGCACATCATATGAGAACCGTCGTCGTTTTGACGCAACTGTCCGCGAACTGAACGCACTCGACACGCACACGCTGGAAGATCTGGGCCTTAACCGCGGCGAAATCCGCGAAGCAGCTTTCCAGGCTGTCTACGGCCACTAAGTCCCCCACTCATGGGATAGCAGGCCGCTCCCCTCCCTGAGCGGCCGCCATACGCGGCGGGGTCACCTCCTCCCAGACCCCGCCGCGAAAATGTTTCGCCAATGGCTCTCTCCTCCCTAAGCCAAAGGCAAAAAAACGGCGGTGCCCCCTCCCTGGCGCCGCCGTTTCTTTTTTCAGTTTCCCAAGTCGGGGATAATTTTCCCCAGCACCATTGTTTGACAGTCTTGCCACAAGGATGTCATCCTCGCTCACATGGCAATAACGTGTAAAAGCCTCAAAGTTATGGCCGCTTGCCTGGCAGTAATTCTTCTGGCCGGTGTAACGAACCAATCGACTTTCACAGATGATTCTGCGACCTGTTTCACGCCCGTGCATAAGGCAGCGGTAGGTTCGCCAATTCCAAAGGTCGTTTCAGAAGAAATACTCAACGACCTGATCGGGTGGATTGCGATACACACTTCCTATGACCTCCTGCAGGCTTACCAGTCGCCGCCGACGCTTTCATTCTGTGCTGTTGGTGAGATCGTTGACTATGAGGGGAATGGGTTACTCGTAGAAGAAGGTTTGTGGGCAACTTTTGATCACACAAACCGACATATCTATCTGGTCCGACCCTGGTCCCTTTTCAACGTTTTCGACCAATCCACCCTGCTGCATGAAATGATACACGATATCCAGTTATCAAATCGGGAGTGGGATTGCCTTGGCGCCCCGGAGCTCGAGGCCTACCTACTGCAGGACAAATGGCTCCAGGAGCATGGAATTTACCATCAATTCAACTGGCCTGCGATCATTCGGATGTCGCAATGCACAGGAGAGGATGACGTCGAGTAGCAAATCTGACGAATTCAACCCGTGATGGTCCCTCAGAACGGCACATCATCCGCTTTGTCGGCAGCCACAACAAACTTTGCCACCACTTTTTTCTCACCGGCTTTGTCAAAGGAAATATCCAGCTTGTCGCCCTCGATCGCCGTGATATGGCCATAGCCGAATTTCTGGTGGAAGACCCGTTCGCCTTCGCTGAAAGCTGACACCGCTTCCAGGTCAATGACGATGCCGCGTGCCTCGGACGGGGTCGCCATGTGCCGTTCGCCGCTTCGGCTTTGCATGCGCCGCCAGCCCGGTGAATTATAAGCATCCGCCCGCGCGGCCTTTTCTTCAAACGCCGACGGCGCCGCAGCACCATAGCCGCCACCGTAAAGACCGGGCGGGGTCAGAACCTCAACATGTTCTTCGGGCAATTCATCCACGAAACGGCTGGGCAACTGGCTTTGCCATTGGCCGTAGGTCCGGCGGTTGGCAGCGAAAGATATAGTGCACAACTGGCGCGCTCGGGTAATGCCCACATAGGCGAGCCTGCGTTCTTCCTCGAGCCCTTTCAGACCGCTTTCATCCATGGAGCGTTGCGAGGGGAAAAGCCCGTCCTCCCAGCCCGGCAGGAAAACGGCGGGGTATTCCAGCCCCTTGGCGGCGTGCAAAGTCATGATCGTGACCTTTTCTTCGCCCGCCTCGGCCTCGTTATCCATGATCAGGCTGACATGCTCAAGAAACCCTTGCAGGTTTTCGAACCCTTCCAGTGCCTTGACCAGTTCCTTGAGGTTTTCCAGACGGCCGGGGGCTTCGGGGGTTTTGTCGTTTTGCCAGAAATCGGTATAGCCGCTTTCCTCGAGGATCACTTCGGCCATTTCCACATGGGTGTCAGCCTCGGCCCGAAGCTGGTTATGCCAGCGGTCCAGCCCCGCCACCAACCCGGCCAGCCCCTTGCCGCCCTTGCCTTTGATCAGGCCAGCTTCAACGCAAATCCGCGCGCCCTCAACCAGCGAGACGCCGTTTTGACGCGCCGCCTGCTGAATGGCTTGTACGGCCTTGTCGCCCAGCCCGCGGCGCGGCGTGTTAACGATGCGTTCAAAGGCCAGATCGTCGTCCTGCGACACGGCAAGGCGGAAATAGGCCATGGCATCGCGAATTTCCATGCGTTCATAAAAGCGCGGGCCACCGATAACGCGGTACGGCAGGCCGATGGTCAGAAAGCGGTCCTCAAAGGCGCGCATCTGGTGGCTGGCCCGTACAAGTATGGCCATATCCTCAAGGCTATGGGGGTCCATCCCGCGCGTGCCGCGCTGCATCGCTTCAAGTTCATCCCCGACCCAGCGCGCTTCCTCGTCTCCATCCCAATGGCCGATCAGGCGCAGCTTTTCGCCTTCGGTTTCGTCGGTCCACAGGGTTTTTCCCAACCGGCCCTTGTTACCGGCAATCACGCCCGAGGCGGCGGCAAGGATATGTGGGGTTGAGCGGTAATTTTGCTCAAGCCGCACCACTTTGGCGCCGGGAAAATCTTTCTCAAACCGCAAGATGTTGCCAACCTCAGCACCGCGCCAGCCATAGATTGACTGGTCATCATCGCCGACGCAGCAAATATTCTTGTGTTCGGCCGCCAGCAGACGCAGCCACAGATACTGCGCCACGTTGGTATCCTGATACTCATCCACCAGAATATAGCGAAACCAGCGTTGATATTGCTTGAGCACATCCGGGTGCGCCTGAAAAATCGTCACCACGTGCAAAAGCAGATCGCCAAAATCCACTGCATTCAGGGTTTTAAGACGTTCCTGATAGGCACGATAAAGGTCAACGCCACGCCCGTTATAGGCATTTGCCTCACCCACGGGCACATTCGCAGGCGTCCAGGCGCGGTTTTTCCAATTGTCGATAATGCCTGCGAGCAATCGGGCGGGCCAGCGTTTGTCGTCAATATTTTCAGCCCGGATCAGTTGTTTGAGCAGGCGTATCTGGTCATCGGTGTCAAGAATGGTGAAATTGGATTTCAGACCGGCAAGCTCGGCATGACGTCTGAGGAGCTTCACACAAATCGCATGAAAAGTGCCAAGCCACGGCATGCCTTCGACATTTTGCCCCAGCAGGCTTGCCACCCGCCCTTTCATTTCGCGTGCCGCCTTGTTGGTAAAGGTCACCGCCAGAATCTCGTTTGTGCGCGCAGTGCCGGTATGTAAAAGATGCGCAATCCTTGTGGTCAGCGCCTTGGTCTTACCGGTGCCCGCCCCTGCCAGCATGAGGACGGGACCCTCCAGAGCTTCGACCGCTTCGCGCTGCGCAGGGTTCAGCCCATCGAGATATGGAACAGCGCGCGCGGCCATCGCCTGTGCGGATAATGGCAGGCGGGATGCGGCCTCGAAGGCGTCACTTTCATCAAAAGAGCTCATGCGCCGCACCTTAGCGAATGCCTTGGCAGAGTAAAACCCTTGTTCACAGAATGTTCCACGCGTTCCAGACCCAAAGGATTACCCTTCGAGAGCTGCCAATGTGACCGGAACACACCGCCCGGTTTTCCGGTTTTCCGGTTTTCCGGTTTTCCGGTTTTCCGGTTTTCCGGTTTTCCGGTTT
>CAZJYZ010000087.1:0-3914 GCA_964550345.1 uncultured Aliiroseovarius sp.
GTTGGCTGCGATATTGAGCTTTGCGGGCGAGGGGGCCAGCCCCCTCGCGCTCCCCCGAGGTATTTGTGCCAAGATGAAATGAGCAATATCGCCTTTGTCAGTCCCGTTTCGGGACGTTTACAGCAATTTTGCTGGACGGGCGGTTTGAGCAGTTTTCAAACCATCTCAGCACGTTAGGGACGTCATCCATCTCCAGAATATCATGGGCGTCGTAATGGCCTTTCAAGACCCTGATCCATGGCCAGGTGGCAATATCAGCGATCGAGTAGTCGTCGCCCATGATGTACTCACGCCCTTCGAGACGGTCATCCAGCACGCCCAGCAGGCGGATGGTCTCTTCTTTGTAGCGCTCAAACGGGCGCTTATCTTCGAAGGCCTTCCCGGCAAAGGCGTGGAAAAATCCAAACTGCCCCATCATCGGGCCAACGCCGCCCATTTGCCACATCAGCCAATTCAGAGTTTCATAGCGTGTGGCGGGATCGTCTGACAGGAATTTACCCGTCTTTTCAGCTAGGTAGATCAGGATGGCACCACTTTCCCACAGGCCCATAGCCTCGCCGTCCGGCCCATCGGGGTCGATAATGGCGGGGATTTTGTTGTTGGGGTTGAGCGACAGGAATTCAGGGGTGAATTGGTCGTCATCGGCGAATTTTACCAGATGCGGTTCATATTCCAGCTCGCATTCTTCCAGCATAGCGGAAACCTTGACGCCGTTTGGCGTTGGCAGAGAATAAAGCTGGATGGCGTCTGGGTTCGTAGCGGGCCAGCGTTTGGTGATGTCGAATTGTTCGAGCATGGGTCTGTCCTTGTGTTATTTAAAATCTTTCGGGCCTCCAACGGCAGGTTGCATCTTCACGGCCCTCCCAAAGGCAGTTTTACAATTCTTACCACCCGGCTGAGCGTCATATGGTCCATACCAGCGCAGTCTTCAAGGGAAGGGCTTTAGGAGAGCCACCAAAAACAAGGAATGGAAGTCTCCTATGCGGGGCAATCCGGCCGTTTGCCCAAGGTCAGCCAGCGATAGGCAGTTAGGCTTCTTCTTTGCGCTATTTTGTGATCACCTTGACCACGTTTTCATTCCAAGGAGGATTCATCCAAGCGATGAAATGTAAATAAAACTTTACATCTAAGCAGTGACACACTATGTAAAGTTAACTTTACAAATGGAGGTAACCTAATGGGAAGAAAACTTGATGCAATACTGGTTAGGGGCTTGCCGGAAAAGGACAAGCGGAACGCCAATCGTGTCAATCTCTGGGCTTTCGGCTGGGTCGGAACTTTGTTGACCTTGTCCTTGCTCGGAACCGGAGAAAAACAGGGATTGTCTCTCGTGGCATTGGTTGTGTTTGCCCTGCATCTATTGTGCGGGATTTTTATGATCCTGTCCTATCGGAGGTTTGTACGAATACTCGACGAAATGGAGCGGAAAATTCAGTTTGACGCTTTGGCGCTGTCAGTTGGCATCACCATGGTATTCTTCTCGGCGGCCAGCATTTTGGGGCAGACCGGAGTTGTACCCGCCACCAATTCCGCTTCATTGATTGTTGTCATGTCGATGACCTATGTGATCAGTCTGATCGTCGGACGGGTGCGCTTGACTTGAAAAATCGACTCAAAGAGCTGCGTGCCGAATGCGGCATGACCCAAGCGGATCTGGCCAACCGCCTGGATGTCTCGCGCCAGTCGATCATCGCAATTGAGAAAGGTAAGTTCGATCCATCGCTCTCGCTGGCGCTCAAGATTGCGCGTTTGTTCGGCCAGCCCGTCGAAGAGATTTTCAAGAACGACGCGTGAGGCAGCTACCTGAAATACGCGCCGCTCGTGCTATCATCTCTTCTAGAGTGTCTTGGGTGCTCAGACTGGCAAAGCTCCGGCAACCAGAACACAGGAGAGCACACTTGGTGTGTATTAACTGATTTTGAATGTCCGCTTAGGGCTCAAAGCGGACGATCTGTTGGGTTACAGCACCATATGCCGTGCCCGGGCACCACGTTCAATCGCGGCGGCGTGCAGGCGGTCTATGTTAAGCTCATAGCGCATTTCCTCAAGCAGCCGTAGCTCGCTTTCGCGCAGTTTCCCATCTGCCGCGGCCACATCACAGGCCAGCGCATAGGCGGTTTCCCAAAGCGGTTCTGGCAGGTTGTCGCGCACCAGGCCAAAAAGGGCATCCAGCCCGTCCTCAACCGAAAACAGGTCAAACACTGTTTGGGAAACCTGCTTGATGCGGTCCGCGTCGTAGCTGGCAAAAACCGGCAGGTGGTTGACGATGGCTTCGATCGTCACAAGTTCAGCGGTCAGGATGTGTTCATCGGACGCGGAAATGGCCACCATCAGGGCAATCAGGCTGTCCTCGGGGGTCAGGGAATGGGGGATATCTTGCATGTTGCCTCCTATGGCGTTGGCTTCAATTTATTGACGCCGCGCCGTGGGGGCAATAGGAAGCGGCACATCCGCGCCAAAGAGGCGCAAAAATCAAGGAATACCCAATGTCTGACCTGCGTGACGTCGCAATGCAATCAAAAGCCTGGCCGTTTGAAGAAGCGCGCCGGATTTTGAAACGCTTGAACGGTAAGACACCGAAGAAGGGCTATGTCTTGTTTGAAACCGGATATGGCCCGTCAGGCCTGCCGCATATCGGTACCTTTGGCGAGGTGGCGCGCACGACGATGATCCGGCGTGCCTTTGAGGTGCTTTCTGATATTCCAACGCGGCTGATCTGTTTTTCCGACGATATGGATGGGATGCGCAAAGTGCCTGGTAATGTGCCCAACCCGGAAGGCTTGCAGGAGCATCTACAAAAGCCCTTGTCGGCCGTGCCCGATCCGTTTGGGGAATTTGACAGCTTTGGCGATCATAACAACGCCATGCTGCGCCGGTTCCTCGATACGTTCGGCTTTGAGTATGAGTTCATCTCGGCCACGGAATTCTACAAATCCGGGCAGTTCGATGAAGTGCTGCTGCGCGCGGTGAAAGAATATGACGCAATTATGGAGGTGATGCTGGCATCCCTGCGCGAAGAGCGTCAGGCGACCTATTCGTGTTTCCTTCCAATCAGCCAGAAAACCGGGCGGGTGATGTATGTACCGATGAAATCGGTTGATGCGGCGGCCGGGACCATCACTTTTGACGATGAGGATGGTGAAGAACAGACCGTTTCTGTCACTGGCGGGCAGGTGAAACTGCAATGGAAACCCGACTTTGGCGCGCGCTGGGCAGCGCTTGGCGTGGATTTTGAGATGTATGGCAAGGATCACAGCACCAATACGCCGATCTATGATAAAATCTGCCGTATCCTGGGGGCGCCCGCGCCTGCGCATTTTGTCTATGAGATGTTTTTGGATGAAAACGGCGAGAAGATCTCGAAGTCATCCGGCAATGGCATTTCAATCGACGAATGGCTGACCTATGCCGGGGCCGAAAGCCTGTCTTATTTCATGTATCAAAAGCCCAAAACCGCCAAGCGGTTATTTTTTGACGTGATTCCGAAGGCGGTGGACGAATATCACCAGCAATTGCGTGCCTATGCGGGGCAGGACAGTAAACAACGTCTGGCCAACCCGGTCTTCCATATCCACGGCCATAATGTGCCTGCCTCGACCATGGTGGTGCCCTTTGCCATGCTCCTCAACCTTGCGTCCGTATCAGGGGCGCATGACAAGGAAACCCTGTGGGGTTACATCCGCCGCTACGCGCCCGAAGCCAGCCCCAAGACCCATCCGGATATGGATGCCGCAGCAGGCTTTGCGGTGCGGTATTACGAGGACTTCGTTGCACCGTCTAAAACTTACCGTGCGCCCAGTGGGTTGGAACGTGAGGCATTGACCGAGCTGCGTGACAAGCTGGCCGCGTGGGATGCTCTTGCCGATGGGGATGAGTTGCAGTCGCTGGTATTCAGCGTTGGCCGTGAACGGTTT
>CAZJYZ010000087.1:3924-5410 GCA_964550345.1 uncultured Aliiroseovarius sp.
CCCGATGCGCGACTGGTTCAAGGCGCTCTATCAGGTGTTGCTGGGCGCCGATCAGGGCCCGCGTTTCGGCAGCTTCATTGCGCTGTTTGGGGTCGAGGAAACCGTGGCGCTGATCGACAAGGCGCTGGCGGGGGAACTCGCAGGCTAAGTCTGACAATTTTTAAGCAAGCCAACCCGGATCGCAGCCGGTCCGGGCTGGCTTGAATGCGGAAAAACGCGGGGAGGAAAACATGGATTTTTCACAAATCGAGACACCGGCACTAATTCTTGACCGCGCGCGGTTGGAAAAGAACGCCGCCCGGATGCTCAAACGGATGGATGAGGTCGGCCTGACCTTGCGCCCGCACTTCAAAACGTCGAAATCCGTCGAAGTGGCGCTTGTGGCCACCGGCGGGCGGCGTGGTACGGTGACAGCCTCGACCCTGAAAGAGGTCGAGGCCCTGACTGAGGCGGGGTTTGACGACATCCTTTATGCGGTGGGGATCACGCCCAACAAGTTTGCGCGGGTGCGCAAAATCCGCGAACAGACCGGCAAAGAGGTGATCCTGACGCTGGATTCGCCTGAAATGGCCCGCGCAGTCGTGGGTGGCCTGCCCGATGTTCCGGTGATGATCGAGGTCGATTGCGGCGAACACCGGGGCGGCATCGGGCAGGATGCGCCCGAGATCGTCGAAATTGCCAAAACCCTCGGGGCGCAGTTTCGCGGGATCATGTCCCATGCGGGCCATTCCTATTCGACCGACCAGATCGACGGCATCCGCAAGATTGCCGAGGATGAGGCCGGTGCGGCGCGCGCTGCTGCCGAAATGCTGCGCGCAAACGGGATTACGGTCGATGTGGTCAGCATCGGTTCAACCCCAACGGCGTACTTTGCAGAAAACCTTGATGGCATAGACGAAATCCGCGCCGGGATTTATCAGTTTTGGGATCTGGCGCAGTATAGCCGCGACATGTGCGCTCTGGACGATATCGCCGTGTCGGTCCTGACCACGGTGATCGGCCATAACCGTGATGCCGGGGTGCTGACAGTGGATGCAGGCGCTATGGCGATGTCCAAGGACATCTCGGCCCAGACCTTCCTGCCCGAGGCCGGTTTCGGATATTTGTGCGATAGCGACACGATGCAGCCCACGGGGCTGAAGATTGACGTGGTGCATCAGGAACATGGAACCGTCCGGGTGCGCAGTAACGCCGATTTCGACGCTTTTCCAATCGGATCGACCTTGCGTGTCCTACCCAACCACGCCTGCCTGACCTGTGCTGCGGGCTATGGCCAGTTCCTGACCCTGGATGGACAGGTCTGGCCGCGTGTGGACGGCTGGTAGGTACTGCGTACGCAAGCGTTAACCCCCGTTAACCCCACATTGTTACCCCTTCGGACGTTCCCGGTCATTCGCCCGGTAACCCGCGAGGCCAGCATTTACCGTGCAGGCCATGGGCGTATTTGCCCCTTTGGATGCGGACTCTCACATTTATGAGACCTGAA
>CAZJYZ010000088.1:0-689 GCA_964550345.1 uncultured Aliiroseovarius sp.
GCGACACAAAGTTGGTCAGCTCCCAAATCGAGAGAAGCCCAACGCCAAGCATATGTGGATGAGTTCAAGGCGTTGTTTGATGGTATCGGAGGAGCCGAGTTCGCGGTCGCCGCTACACCTAAGGAACTCGTCGACAAAGCTATGAAACATGGTGCAGATGAGAGGCAGGTGAGCTCGATCCTCGCACTACAGCAGAGCTTCCAAGAAATCGAACAGGGCGTGTCGCGGATGCAAAGTGATCCTGCATACGCAGCGGCGGTTGAAAGAGGTGCAGTAGAGTTCGACGAATGGGTAGAACGCGCCTCACGATCAAAGAAAGGCGCTGCTTATAGACTGGGCCGTATTCTTGGAGCCCTTCTTCGGTAGAACTAGACAAAAGGCACTCAGGCGACGCGTTTCATCCACTTTTGTAGAACATCTAGCGGGTAACCGTTCCCGTAGCTATGGCCAACCCCATCCGTTTGCCAACCACCGATCTGATCAACGATATCCGATGGACACTCAACAGCTCTCAAACGGTCCCTGATTGAGTGACGGAAGCTGTGCATCGTGCATCGATCAGGCACCAATGGTCTCATCCACTTGTTCAGCGCAGCACTGGCGGCATTAGCCTTTGTCTCACCTCCTCGATTATATCGCGGAAACGCAAACTCACACTCCGACGGTTGCGCCAGAATGCGCTCTGCGGC
>CAZJYZ010000088.1:699-5100 GCA_964550345.1 uncultured Aliiroseovarius sp.
GATGTGCCCACAAGGGGAACTTCGCGCTCGCTACCACGTGTCTTCAAGCGACGCCATGGGTGCTCTCTGATGACTACATGAGGGACGCCGTCTTCGAGGATTATATCCTCTCGTAACAGCCCAGCGGCTTCCGCGAGCCGAAGGCCGGTGTCGGACATGAGTGCTACGAGCCACCGAAGGTCATCGTCTATGCTGACGCATTCGCGCTGAACTGCCCTGAGTGCGTCATCGCTCAGCGGTTCTCTTTTGGCTACACCTGACTGCCGGTCGTAGTAGACACCCGAAAACGGATTGGCAAAATCGACCCCGATCTCGGCTGCTGCAAAGTTCATCACAGAGCGAACGGTCCCGAAGATACGGGTGATGCTGCTACCGGTGAGACCTCGTTCAATCAGCGCATCCCTAAAGTGTGTCGCATCCGAGCGGGTGTAGGCCAACAGGTCCTTGTCACGGCAGGCGTCTATAACATAGCCGCACGACCGCTCAGCCGCTCGATGAAAGGTCTTTGGGCGACCATGGCCCTTGAGCCTACGATAGATCGCAACAGCTTCTGAGAGCCTCACTGAGCCGCCGTCTGGTATGCCGGTGGGTTTTTGCAGATCGCCGTCAACTCCTGCTGACTGCTGCAGTCTCAGGAGATGCATGCCGGGGAGTTCGTGGTCCCTAATCCGCAGGTGATACCAGTACTCATCCAGTTGTTGAGCGGCACGTGATGCCCTTGAAGCCGCTACAGGAGCCGACCGTGTTCTCAACGAATAACTGATTTTCCGAGACTGATAGTGTTTTTGGAGGTCGCTTGGGACTCGCCTCTCAAAGTAATAGATGCCGTTCTTAGTGAACGAGTGGGGAACCGATTTGTCATACGCCATGTCCTACGCCCTCGCAGTTTCCTACAGAAAACCGAGGGTGTTCAATGGGTTAACTTGAGAAGTGGTGCCCCCACACGGACTCGAACCGCGGACCTACTGATTACAAATCAGTTGCTCTACCAGCTGAGCTATAGGGGCACTCGAGGCCATTTAAGGGTTTGTCGAGCGGGGCGCAAGGGGGTTATCGGTTTGCACGCGCCATAAATGCAACGGCGGCCAAGCCAACGGCAATCACCAGCAAGGCAGCGGGTGCTGCGGCACCGATTTGCTCTAATGACGCTTGCTCATATACCCGGGTTGACAGGGTGTTGTAATTGAACGGTCTGAGCAGCAGTGTCGCGGGCAATTCCTTGACGGAATCTACAAAAACCAGCAGCAGAGCGGTTCCAACCGAGCCCTTGATTAATGGGACATATACCGCACGTAAAGCCCCACCCGCCGAACGCCCCAGCGAACGTGCCGCCATCGGTAAATTGGGCGAGACCCTGCCCATTGCGGCATCCGCAGCACCCTGAGCAATCGCGAAAAAACGCACGCAATAGGCCAGTACCACGGCAAAGGCCGTGCCGGTCAGCATCAGCCCCGGATCATAGCCGGTCATGTATTCTATACTATCAGCGAGGAAGTGGTCAAAACGGGCCAGCGGTATCAAAATACCGATACCAAGTACCGCGCCGGGGGCCGCGTATCCTATCGTTGAGACCGGCAACATATGGCGCGGCAGGCGGCTTTTGCTAAGGCGCACCCCGTAAACCATCACAAGCGCGCCCGCCACGGTGATGAATGCGGCGGCTCCACCGACGGTAAGGGTGTGAACCAGCGCTAATACCAGACCGGGCGCCAGCCATTGGTCAGCATTTGCGAAGGCGTGCGTTGAGATCACCGTAACCGGCAACACGAACCCAACGAGAAAAGGGATGATGCAGGCAATCGTCGCGGCCATTGCGACTGGGCCGCGCAGAGGAATAGGTGACACCGGGCGGGCCTGGCGGGACAGTCGGAAAAACCGGGCTTTTGATCGGGATGTACGCTCCAAAGCAACCAACAGCAAAACCAACGACAAAACGACAATTGCTATCTGCGCAGCCCCACCGGCATTGCCCATCTCAAGCCAAGTGGTGAAAATACCAGTGGTCAGTGTTTGTACGGCAAAAAAGTCTACCACACCAAAATCACTGACAGTTTCCATCATGACAATGGCGACCCCTGCAGCAATCGCGGGGCGGGCCAACGGCAGGCCTACCCTGCGAAAGCGAGAAAACGGCCCCGCCCCCAAGGCGCGGGCTACCTCGTAGGCATCACCCGATTGTTCGCGAAAAGCGGCGCGAGCCAGCAGGAAAACGTAAGGATATAATGCAGCCGCTAAAACGATGATGGCCGCACCCAGAGAACGGATTTCTGGGAAAGCGTAATCGCGCGCGCTTTGCCAGCCAAACAGGTTGCGCAAACCAGTTTGTACCGGGCCGGCATATTCAAGGAAATCCACAAGAGCATATGCCCCAACATAGGCCGGTATCGACAGGGGCAGCAAAAGCAACCATTGCAAAACCCTTGAAAACGGAAATCTGTACATCACGGTGAGCCAGGCTGATCCGGTGCCAATGGCTGCGGCCAGCGCACCAACAGACAGCGATAGTATCAAAGTATTCAACAAGTAACTTGGCAACACGGTTGACCATAAATGAGGCCAGATATTTTCCACCGGATTCAACGCCATCCAGAAGATGGCCGCGATTGGAAGTATTACCGCAAGCGCTATACCAATAGCCGCAGCAGACCAGAACCCCGGCAGCTTCAGCCGACGGGTTTGGCGCTCTGGCGCGGTGTTAACTTGACTGTTTTGCTCGGCCATATCTGCCCTTACCGCGAAACGGGTTTAACTGTCCAGAAATCAGCCCTATAAATCCCGAAACGCTCGTAACTTGTAACTCCGGAGACATGACACAGGTATGCATATCTCGTTTCATATTGGCGCCCATTGCACGGACGAAGACCGGCTGGTCAAATCCCTTCTGAAAAACAAGGGGGTGCTGGCAAATGAGGGGGTGATCATCCCTGGTCCGGGCCGCTACCGTCCGGTTTTGAACGAGGTCATTAAAAAACTTGGCGGCAGCAAGGCTGATGGTCAAACGCAGGATGTATTGCTGGAATCCATCATGGATGTGGATCAGGCAGAACGGCTGGTGCTGTGTCAGGACAACTTTCTGGGCTCGTCAAAACGTGCGCTGGAGAACGGGCACCTTTATCAACATGTTTCTGAGAAAGCACAGAGTTTGAGAAACCTGTTTCCGCAAAATCCGGTTGAGTTTTTCATTGGCATTCGCAATCCCGCCACCTTCGTCCCAGCGTTGTTTGAACGCGAAGGAGGGCAGGACTTTGCCGGGTTCATCGGGGATGTTAACCCTCTCGATCTCTCCTGGGCGGGCATGATCGCCTCTATACGCGCGGCAATGCCGGAATGCCCGGTGACTGTCTGGTGTAACGAGGATACCCCACTGATCTGGCCCGAAATCATGCGCGAAATTTCCGGCGTGGATCATCTGGTAAAGTTAACGGGTGGTTTTGATATCCTGTCCCAGATCATGGCCAAAGAGGGCGTACAGCGTCTGCGCTCTTACCTCGGAACCCACCCGCCACAAAACGAAATTCAGCGGCGGAGAATATTGGCGGCATTTCTAGACAAATACGCGCTGGAAGACGCTATCGAAGAAGAGCTGGACCTGCCGGGCTGGACTGGCGAGCTGACGACCGAACTTACCGCCGCCTATGACGATGATGTTCTTGAAATCTCACGCTTGCCTGGGGTGACGATGCTGATGGCTTAGCTTGACGCGAGGGCCCTGGCCCGCGCGCGAAGCCGGTCAGATCACATGCCGAGAGCTTCTTTGTACATATCAAGCACGGCTTCTTCCTCCGCCAGATCAGCAGCGTCGCGTTTACGCAGGGCAACAACTTTGCGCATGACCTTGGTGTCATAGCCACGCCCCTTGGCTTCGGCCATCACCTCTTTTTGTTGCTCAGCAATATCACGCTTTTCGGCCTCAAGCCTTTCATAACGCTCAATAAACTGGCGCAATTCGTCTGCTGTTACACGGTAGGATGTTTCGGTCACGTCATCATTCATGTCAATCTCCAGAATTTTCGCGACCAATAGCCGCCTAGACCGGATACAGCAAGGGGTTGTCTTGCGGACGGGCGCGGGCTAGGCGGTCAGCAGGATTTTCCAACAGGAGAAAAAATATGGACTGGCTCATACTTCCCGGCGCATTTCTGTCGGTTCTTGGACTTGTTGGATTGATAGCGAGTGCCGTCAAGATTGTTCGGGCCAAAAAAGCAGGGTTGGATGACGACGCTTTACGCGCCCGGCTGGGGCGGGTAATGGCATTGAATATGGGGTCGCTGTTTTTGTCGGTGATCGGGCTGATGATGGTGGTTATCGGGGTTTTGATGGCCTAGGCGTCCATCGCTTCACCTATCCGCCCGTAAGCATTCTTCAGGCGGCATTTTTGACGAAGTTGATCTGGTTTCTGCC
>CAZJYZ010000089.1:0-2209 GCA_964550345.1 uncultured Aliiroseovarius sp.
AAACCTTATTAGAGAAACCGAAAATCAGTGGTACTGAAACAAGGGGCTAGACACCCTCATACTTCTGTGCGACCTCGGCACCCTACGGAGAGTATTCTTGGCGAATGTTGCCCGCTTACGCTTGAAGCGGATCATCGGTAAGAAAAGACCCCCGCCGATTTCTCGACGGGGGCTTCTATTTATTTCAACCGGGGTGCGGCCTGCAGGTTTCCTTCAGAAACCCGCTACACCGCGCTGACCAGAAAACGCTGAAGCGTTTTCGACCTTACCAGTCCTCGCGAACCACTGTGCGGGTTTTGACCGGCAGTTTCATCGCGGCGAGGCGCAGGGCTTCGCGGGCGGTGTCTTCGTCAACACCGTCAATTTCAAACATCACTCGGCCGGGCTTCACTTTTGCAGCCCAGAAATCCACCGAACCTTTACCTTTACCCATCCGGACTTCGGTAGGCTTGGAGGTTACTGGGGTGTCGGGGAAGATGCGGATCCACACCCGGCCCTGACGTTTCATGTGACGCGTCATGGCACGACGAGCGGCTTCGATCTGACGTGCTGTCACACGCTCAGGCTCAACTGCTTTGAGGCCATATGTACCGAAGTTCAGGTCCGAGCCGCCTTTGGCCTGACCCTTGATCCGACCCTTAAACATCTTGCGATATTTTGTACGTTTTGGTTGTAACATCTCTGTCTCTCCTTAACGACGGCCACCAGCGCCACGCGGCACCGGACCTTGCTGAAGCTCTTCCTGACGGCGATCACGCGCGGCAGGGTCATGCTCCATGATTTCGCCTTTGAAGATCCAGACTTTGATGCCGATGATGCCATAAGCAGTCATCGCCTCAACGTTGGCGTAATCAATGTCGGCACGCAGCGTATGCAGCGGCACCCGGCCTTCGCGGTACCATTCAGTACGGGCGATCTCGGCACCACCAAGGCGGCCCGCGACGTTAACCCGGATACCAAGAGCACCCATGCGCATGGCGTTCTGAACCGCACGCTTCATGGCGCGGCGGAACGAGATGCGGCGCTCAAGCTGCTGGGCGATGCTTTCGCCAACCAGTTGCGCGTCAAGCTCGGGCTTGCGTACTTCAACAATGTTCAGGTGCAGTTCGCTGTCCGTAATGCGGGCAATCTTGCGACGCAGGGTTTCGATATCTGCGCCTTTCTTGCCGATGATGACACCGGGGCGGGCAGTGTGGATCGTCACGCGGCACTTTTTGTGCGGACGTTCGATGATCACACGGCTAACACCGGCTTGCTTGCATTCTTCCTGAATGAACTCACGGATTTTCAGGTCTTCCAGAAGAAGATCACCGTAATCCTTGGTGTCGGCGTACCAGCGGCTATCCCAGGTGCGGTTGACCTGAAGGCGCATGCCGATCGGATTTACTTTGTTACCCATTAGGCTTGCTCCTCTACCTGACGCACGGTGATAGTGATCTCGGCGAATGGCTTGATGATTTTGCCAAACCGGCCACGCGCGCGCGGACGCCCACGTTTCATGGTCAGGTTCTTACCAACATAAGCTTCGGCGACGACCAGCTCATCCACATCAAGATTGTGGTTGTTTTCGGCGTTGGCAATTGCGGACTGAAGGCATTTCTTCACATCCATTGCGATACGCTTTTTCGAAAACGTCAGATCAGTCAGGGCTTGG
Organism: uncultured Aliiroseovarius sp.; assembly: GCA_964550345.1. Classification (GTDB taxonomy): domain Bacteria; phylum Pseudomonadota; class Alphaproteobacteria; order Rhodobacterales; family Rhodobacteraceae; genus JAAEUB01. The sequence continues at coordinate 1,655 of CAZJYZ010000089.1, forward strand.
TCAACTTTTTTGCCACGGATCATCTGGGCAACAAGGTTGAGTTTTTGCGGAGACGTACGCAGCATGCGGGTTTTGGCCCGAGCTTCGTTATCGGCCACGCGGCGGGGATTTTTATCCTTGCTCATGGCTTATTTCCGCTTCGCTTTTTTGTCGGCTGCGTGACCGTAATAGGTACGCGTCGGCGAATATTCACCGAACTTCTGGCCGATCATTTCCTCGGTCACGTTAACGGGGATGTGCTTGCGCCCGTTATAAACGCCGAATGTCAGGCCGACGAATTGCGGCAGGATTGTCGAACGGCGCGACCAGATTTTGATGACTTCGTTGCGTCCCGACTCGCGGGACTTCTCGGCTTTTTTGAGGACATAAGAGTCGACAAAAGGGCCTTTCCATACAGAGCGGCTCATTCTAGCGCCCCTTCTTCTTGGCGTGACGCGAACGCAGGATCATTTTCTGCGACGCCTTGTTTTTGTTGCGGGTACGCTTACCTTTGGTGGGCTTACCCCAAGGCGATACCGGGTGACGACCACCCGAAGTACGACCTTCACCACCACC
>CAZJYZ010000089.1:2219-4555 GCA_964550345.1 uncultured Aliiroseovarius sp.
CGGTGGATTTGTTCGAACGGGTCTTGCGGCCCTTGGTCGGCTTACCCCATGGCGTAACCGGATGCCGGCCACCAGAGGTACGGCCTTCACCACCACCATGCGGGTGATCGACCGGGTTCATAACCACACCACGCACGCTGGGACGTTTGCCCAGATGGCGGTTACGGCCAGCTTTACCAAGGTTCTGGTTCGAATTGTCGGGGTTCGACACGGCACCAACAGTTGCCATGCATTCCTGACGCACCAGACGAAGCTCGCCCGAAGACAGGCGGATCTGCGCGTAGCCGCCGTCACGACCAACAAACTGAGCGTAAGTACCGGCAGCACGGGCAATCTGCCCACCTTTGCCAGGCTTCATTTCAATGTTGTGAACAATGGTACCGATCGGCATACCGGAGAACGGCATTGCGTTGCCCGGCTTGATGTCGGCCTTGGCCGCAGCAACCACTTTGTCACCAACAGCAAGTCGCTGTGGGGCAAGGATGTAGGCCTGTTCGCCATCATCATACTTGACCAGCGCAATAAAGGCTGTGCGGTTAGGGTCATATTCGATCCGCTCAATAGTTGCGGGGACGTCAAACTTGTTGCGTTTGAAATCTACGATACGATAGAGACGCTTTGCCCCACCACCACGTCGGCGTTGGGTGATCCGTCCGGTATTGTTCCGGCCGCCCTTCTTGGTCAAACCCTCGGTCAGGGATTTGACAGGACGTCCTTTCCAAAGCTCCGAACGGTCGATCAGAACCAGCCCACGCTGGCCTGGCGTCGTCGGCTTATACGACTTTAGTGCCATGCTTTCTGTCTTCCGTTTGCTTTGCGGCGCACCACAATGGCCCGCCTTTCCATAAAATCACAGGCCCCGGAACGAATCCGAGGCCACGTAACCCGCGCGATGTATCAGGGATGGGTGGGGGTGTCTAGTGGTCGGGGCGCTTTTGCCTATAGAAACAAGCCGTGTGGGATATTGAACCCAAAGGGCTATCACTGGCCCGCGGGGCAGCGACCCGACGTGAATAGCCAGACGCTTTATGCCTTCTAAACCTACCCACAGAACCAACCAAGCACCTAGTCCAGCCAAATCGCTGCCCAGTAGAGGCGGACCAGAGATAACCAGGCGGCCTGCGGCCTTTGTTTCGTGCTGGATGGCACATACCGCAAATGCCCGCTCCGCGGACAAACCGGCCATTCATGTCATCCTAACTAATAACTGCTATTTGCACATTACCTCAGTTCGTTCGCAGGGCCGTGTTTGTAGGTTTGGGTTCAATCCCATCACCTGACAATTATCACCGGATAGCAGCCTTTTGGGCGAGAACCTCACAAGGCCAAACTATGGATAGCGTCCGGTTCCCGCCCTTTGACCGCGAGTGCTTCTGGCCATATGGCACTCCTCTGGATAGGCGCTGATGTCACGCATTGCACTTTATGTTTCACCTATTAGGAAGAACTGGTTAGAAGTGATGAAGGTATTTTTAGTTTATGTGTACAATCTCGAGGACCTGCGAACGTGCGAAACGGCAGCGAAATGAAAAGCGATATCGCTAGCGCGATCCTTCTTGAGAAGATTATCCGGGACACTTACGTCAGAAAATCTTCGGGGGAAATCCAGCCTCTTCAATGGTCAATTTTAAGATACCTTGAGCGCGCGCCCGAACTACACCGGACAATAACTTGGATTGCCCGATTTTTAGCAATCACTCACGCTCCGGTAATCCGGGCTGTCAACACGCTTCACAAGCGGGGTCTTGTTGCTCAAAAGGACAATCCTGATGATGCTCGCAGTAAGATTTTGTCTCTAACCGAAGAGGGCCTTGAATCCCTAAAGTCTGACCCTATTCTGGGAGTGGTACAGAGAATGCAAACTCTACCTGAAAGGGAGAGACTGCAGTTAAGAAAGACGATCCGCGCACTCGCAATGAACCCTGAAAATGGCGTGACTAGACAATGAAAACTATCCTTTTAGTAGATGACGATCCTGAGGTTCGGAAGATAGTCACCAGGTTTGTTGAAAACAGCGGCTATGATGTTTACTCTGCTGATAGTGTCGCGAATGCCCTGGCTTCAATTGAAAGCGGCAAGGTTTTTTCTGCCGCCATCATTGACTTTTGGCTCGGGCAAACCAATGCGGTCGACCTGCTCGACACGCTCAATGAAAAGCTGCCAGGCGTTCCCGTCTTGATGATTTCTGGCGGCGGAGGCAATATTTCGCTCGAAACAACACAGGCCGTTGGTACGATCAGTGGTGTGACCCAATTCTTGCAAAAACCATTCCGGAAATCGGAGCTTTTGGAGGCTCTGGAAAACATCCAGTAAGCTAATTGCTTATTTGGATGGGT
>CAZJYZ010000090.1:0-4485 GCA_964550345.1 uncultured Aliiroseovarius sp.
GGGCGCATAGGCGCGCACGAAGTCCATGTCGACGTTCTGATAGGGGTGGATTTCACAATAGACATTCAGCTCGCGCAGGCGCCGCGCAATTAGCTGCGTAACCTGAGAGCCGAAATCAATAATGAGGAGGCGGGCATGGTTTGTCTGGGTCATGATCGCCTAGTAGGGGGCCGCAGGATCAGACGCAAGAAAAATACGCTCTGGCCCGGCACAGAAATCGGGCTTAGTTTGCTTGTGACCCAGTTGGAGCACCCGATGCAAAACGTAAAGCTGCGTGCGGCTAAACCTGATGACCTGACGGGAATGCAGGCCTGCATTCGTGCTGCCTATCGTGAAATCAAGGCAAAGCTGCCGGATTTACCCGCTGTTGATGAGGGGCTGGAGCAAGACCTGCGCGACAACAAGGTGATCGTGGCCACTGACGGCGACGACATTGCCGGGGTTATGGTGCTGATATTGCGGCCCGACCACCTGAAGCTGGCTAATATCGCGGTGCATCCAGCTTTTGGCGGGCGCGGGGTAGGGGGAGCTTTACTGCGCGCGGCTGAGGAGGCCGCCCGCACGGCCGGCCTGAAAGAGCTGCGTCTGGTGACCCATAAGCACCTGCCGGACAATCTTGCTATGTATACGTATCTCGGCTGGGAGGAATATGAGCGCATGGGAAATTCAGTGTTGTTTAAAAAAACCCCCAGAGCGTAGAGGCTGAATCACCGGAATGTCGTTTTTGCGTGCCAGTCGCCGTTATCATGGGGAAGGGCGGTGGGATTTCGCCGTATTCTGACCGAAAGTTGGACGAGGATTAAAGATGCCTGGCAGAAGAAAACGTGGTGGTGGCGGAGCAGCGCGCCGGGCAGAGCGTGGTGCTGTGTCGTTTGAAGTGGCACGCTACATTACCCGCAATATCCCAGATCTTGAGGTCCTGAATGCTGAAGCGCTCGAGATCATCGAGACCAATGCCGAAACGGTGTTGGAGGAAATAGGCGTCTGTTTTCCTGATAATCCCGAGGCGCTGGAACGCTGGCGTGAGGCAGGGGCGGATGTGCAGGACACCCGCGTGCGTCTGCCACGTGGGCTGGCGCGCAAACTTTGCGCAACAGCTCCGTCCATGTTCACACAGCACGCGCGTAACCCAGAGCGTTCGGTCGAGATTGGCGGGCGCAATCTGGTACTGGCCCCGGTATACGGCCCGCCTTTTGTCCGCGATGTGGCAGGTGGGCGTCGTTACGCGGTGATGGCGGATTTTGAAAAATTCGTGAAGCTGGGCTACATGTCCAAATGGCTGCACCATTCCGGCGGCACAGTTTGTGAACCAACGGATGTACCGGTGAACAAACGTCATCTGGATATGTTGCACGCCCACATGACCCTGTCGGACAAACCCTTTATGGGTTCGGTCACCGAACCAAGCCGGGCGCAGGATTCGGTTGAGATGTGCGAGGTCCTGTTTGGCAAGGAATTTGTCGCGCAAAACACCGTGATGACCTCGCTGATCAACATCAACTCGCCCCTGACCTTTGACAATATCATGATGGGCGCGTTGGAGGTTTATGCAGCCGCGGGGCAGGCGTCCATCATCTCGCCTTTCATCGTTGGCGGGGCTATGGCACCGGTTTCGGTGGCAGGGACGTTGACACAGGTGCTGGCCGAAGTATTGGCTGGTGTGGCCTATAGCCAGCTGATCCGTAAAGGGGCACCGGTGATTGCGGGGGCATTTGTTTCCTCGATCGACATGAATTCCGGCGCACCAACTTTTGGCACGCCAGAAGCAGCGCAGATCACCTATGGCGCCGGGCAGCTGTTTCGCCGTCTGGGTCTGCCTTACCGCTCTGCCGGGTCATTCAACGGCTCAAAACTACCCGACGCACAGGCTGCCTACGAAACGGCGAACAGTCTGAATACCGGCCTGCTTGCCGGGGTGAATTTTATGCTGCACTCGGCAGGGTGGCTTGAGGGTGGATTGGTTGCCAGCCCTGAGAAATTTGTCATGGATGCTGACCAGCTGGGAGCACTGCATGGGCTGGCGGCAGGAGTGTCGGTTGATGAAAATGCCCAGGCGATGGATGCATTGCGTGAAGTAGGGCCGGGCGGCCATTACCTTGGTTGCGCCCACACCCAGGCCAATTTCAAAAGTGCCTTCTGGCGTTCTGAGCTTCTGGATTACAAGCCGTTTGAGACCTGGGACGAAGAAGGTGCCCGTGACACGATGGCTCTGGCAGCACTTCGGGTTGAGAAGATGTTGGCAGATTATCAGCCGCCGACACTTGATCAGGGTATTGCCGAGGGGCTGCGCGACTATATCGCGACGAAAAAAGAAAATCTGACGGATACATTTTTATAGCGGGTCAAAACCGGGGCAGAAGCGCCCGAATGTAGTGTAACTAGCTGCGCGCATTTCGCGATAACAAAAGTGATTCGGCCATTAACGCGATCAAAAGCTCCACATGGCGGGATACGGAATAGGCGGCTTCTCCACTGGTGCGGGTCTCTTCCAACTCAGCCTCGGCAATTATCAGCCCATCCAGTGCTTTGGCCGGAGAGGGCGTTGCCTGAACCCGCATCAGACGTTTGAGATCCCGGTCCCGGTTGTAGTCAGCCAACCCAAAACGGGCGGCTCGGATCAACAGACGTGGGCGATTGAGGGCTTTGAGGGCTTTCTGGCTTGCGGTCATGGAGGTCTCCTAATTTGATTCTCCTGACCATGACACAACCATAGAGGGTGTTGCGTGTATAAGCGGACCACCGCACGCTGCCTTCCCGGCTTGTTGATAAATAGGAAACTAAGTTGGAATGTGGTTGGAACAATTAACTTTTCGGTAACCATTGCAACGGATAACTTAATTTATGGTTAACAACTATGAGTTGTTTGGCGCGAAGCCGTGTCCGAAATTCCTGAGGGCATAGACAAGCGGGGACAGGATGGCACAGATTCACATGCATCGTTCTTTTAGCAGTGATTTGCCCGGTTGGGTGTCTGAGGATGTACGCCTGTATCTTGATCATATTGAAGGTGGCATGACCATTCGCGCGCTGGCGCGTGAGGTTGGGGTGCACGCCTCAACTGTGCTCAGAAAAGTTCGCAAAACCGAAAGCCGCCGCGATGACCCCCTGATTAACCAAGTTCTGATCCATTTGGGCAGGCTGCGGCGCGTACAGGGGGGCTCTTACGTTAACCCTGAAGAGGTGGTGCCGGATATGACAGTGACTCCCCCAGACGAAGAAACCCTGAAGCGCGATGCCACCCGAATTTTACGCGCCCTGATGCAGCCAGGGGCTGTATTGGCGGTGGTGCCGGAAGTTGAAACCGCTGTGGTGGTGCTTGAAAGCGCTGATGGCCGACCACGACAGGTGGTAAAGGTCGCCAGCCAGATCGCGCAGGCAATGGCGCTGCAAAACTGGATCACCTGCCGCCCGAAGGGGCGGGTCTCACGATATTACATTACTGCAGGTGGCCGTAGCGCTTTGAACCGATTTCTGGCAGAGAGCGAAACGCGTAAAGCTGGCTTTGCCGAGGCGCCAGCGGTATTTCAAAGGGCAGGCAAACGCACGAGTGGGGCAGATATACGGACTGTGACTTCCGGGCGCAGAACGCGTCGCGCGGCGGGCGCTGAATCACCTTTGCAGGTTTTGGCACGGCGGCGCGACAAAAACGGTCAAACTTACCTGTCTCCGGATCTTGTTGAAATCGGCGAGCGTTTGCGGATGGACTTTGAACTTTCGGCGATGGAAAGCAAGATTGGCCCAAACTGGGATTCAATCATGCAAGCATCAGATTCAACGGCTAAACCTTCAGGGCAGGGGCCGGACCTGCGGCCGATGGAGGCGCGTGAGCGATTGAAAAAAGCCCTGCGTTTCCTGGGGCCTGAATTGGGTGATATTGCCCTGATTACCTGTTGCCATCAGCAAGGTATGGAATATGCAGAAAAGCGGCTGACCATGCCAGCAAGGTCCGGCAAGTTTGTTCTGCGTATCGCCCTTAATATGTTGGCGCGCCACTATGACGGCGAAGGTGATGGGGCCCATGACATGATTTACTGAGGTCGGTACCAAAAATACTAATTAACTTTCTGACTATCGGTAACGCCCAACGACACAATATCAAAATCCAAGCCGGGACAGGTTTCCTGAATTTCTGAACGTATCAGCCAAGGATTGGGCAAATCCTCACTCATAGCGCGGTAACGGCCTTTAAAGCCCGCCTCGTGCAGAATGATAGCGACATCAAGACAATCAAAGGTACCACATACTAATGGAGACAGGACAAGTTGAGGCTGAGTTAATTCAAGCAACTCGGTCGAAATTTCATGAATTTCAATGCAATGGAATTCGCCAGACCCCGGCAGTTTGCGCCCCTCGGCTCGCCAACGGACCACCTCTCCAATAACCAATACGGGTTCCTGCGGGGTGTCCTGCGCCTGGGAATTGCCTGTGCGAAGCCGATCTATTTTTACTGGCCCTGATCTCATTTCTCCGCCCAAACACACAACC
>CAZJYZ010000091.1:0-4313 GCA_964550345.1 uncultured Aliiroseovarius sp.
TCAGGCCAATCATGCACTAACATTCAAACTGGACCACTCAAGGGGGGCTGATCATCTGTTTATCCCGCCCCCGTCATCCGCGACCTCGATTACCACCCGACCAGAGCGATGCGCAGCGGTAAGAGTAACGTTGCCAGTGGTTTCCTTGCCATTAGCAGCACGTTGTTCATTGTCTTCGAGACCGTGGTCAACCGCATTCCGGATCATATGTGTCAGTGGGTCCGCCAGGCGTTCGATAACGGTTTTGTCCACTTCTGTATTCTCACCTTCTGTGTGCAGGCGGACTTCTTTCCCTATCGCTGCCGAGGCCTCTCGGACTATCCGGGCCATACGCTGAAAGAGTGATTTGACCGGCTGCGCGCGGATCATCATCACACTTTCCTGAATATCGCGGGTGAGTTGCAAAAATTCATCCAGACCGGCCCGAATCGAGGAATTTGACGGCAGTGCTGCCTCTTCGACGCTTTGGGTCAGCATTGCCTGGTTAATGACGATCTCACCAACCAGGTTTACCAACCGGTCGATCCTGTCCAGATCAACCCGCACTGTGGCACGCGGTGTTATGGCCGCAGCTGGTTTTCCAGCTTTGTTCGGGCTCGCGGATTCTTTCGGCTCTTTAGCTGATTTAGATTGTTGAGGTGCCGGTTCGAATGCCGGTTCGGATGATGTTAAGTCAGATTGTTCTGGTGAGGCGAGTGATTGTTTTTCCGTGCCCGCGCCCGAGACCGGCGCATCCGTTAATCCGGAAAGCTCACGCAAGTCCGGCAGATCCGGATTGCTGGAGATGGATTGTGCTGTGGCTTTGGAAATCTTCAACTCACACAACCCATCAACGAAATCGAAAGCCTCCTGGATTGCCGTTTCACCTTCGTTGGTGCTTAGCTGCAGGTGCCAGATCAGGTGAGAGTTTTCGGGATTAAGGTTGGCGAGATCTGGCAAGTCCGGAGCGTGGCAGGTAACGCTGAGCGGTCCCAGATCACGTAAGGCGCGAAATAGGTAAAGCGGTTCATTTCCGCTTGAATACAGGTTGGCGTGGGGCTTGAATTCAATCTGATATTCCGGGTCCCCGGTTGAGATGAAAAGTGTCTTTTCTTCCACTTCCTCGACCGCAAGGCCGATATCCATAGAAAAAGCGGCTGGCTGAAAGTCGATCTCTTCTTCCGCCTCCTGTTCGCCAATCAGTTCGCTCAATTGTTTTTCAACCGGTTGGATGCGTGTGAGATTATGGGGTTCGCCGTCGCGCGCTTCGCGCACAAGGTCTGCCAATATGTCGCCGCATACAAAAAACAGCTTCAGAATATCCTGGTCAGGTGTCAGGTTTCCTGAGCGGATTTCGTCCATGGCAGTTTCAAATTTATGGGCGAAGGAAACAAGGTCATCCAGCCCAAAGGCTCCGGCGCCGCCTTTGATTGAATGTACCGCGCGAAAGACGACATTGACAGTTTCACCATCCGTGTCGCCATCTTCCATCAGTTGCAGGCCATCTTGCAGGCCCTCCAGCAATTCCTCACATTCAATAAAAAATGAGGCGCGAATTTCTGCCATTGGATCGGACATGAATCTTACCCCGCAACCATGTTGAGCGCCTTGACCAGTTTTACCGGATCAAAGGGTTTCACGATCCAGCCGGTCGCCCCGCCTTCACGCGCGCGTGTTTTCAGATTTGCCGCACTTTCCGTACTGAGAACAAGAATGGGAATGGCGCGATAATCTTCCTGATCGCGCACGGCTTCGATAAAGCCAAATCCGTCCATTCGGGGCATATTGATGTCGGTAATGATCGCATCGGGGCGTTCAATATCCTCCAATACTTCCAGCCCGTGAATGCCATCTTCGGCTAAATGCGCGTCGATTCCGGCGGATGTCAGGGTCAGGCGCAGCATGTCGCGCATAGTTTTACTATCGTCGACGGCAAGTACCTGCATGCTCATTCACCCTCTCCCCATATGCACAGATTTTCCGCAGTGAAGCCGAGCAACAGCACCTGATCGCTGCAATCGTTTGAAAGTCCGGTAATTTCGAGCTTTTTACCGGAAGTATCCCAACTTTTTGCGGCGGCACGGATGACCTGGACCCCGATAGCGCCAAAGTGGTTTACCCCCGAGGCATCAAGCGTCAGATCCTTGCCAACATGTTCCAAAATGGCCGAAGCCAAGTCACTGGCACTGCCCAGATCCAGCCGTTCTTCCAGCATCAGCACCGCCTCAGCCATAAAAGCGCACCTGCGCGAAAATTGAATTTCTCATCCGTAACGGCCCTTCCTGATCTCGGTTGGGACCGGTTTAGAGAGGGGGAGTTAATTTTGACCTAAGGCGCCACGGATTTATCCTGACCAGGGCTGAATTCATGGTCTCTTTTTCCGCACCTACCCGGCTGCGGAACGGTCCAGTGCCTCAAGGCAGCCTGTAAGGGCGGCAAAGTCGTCCGTCACCAAAGTGATGGGGAAATCAGCCAGAAAATCCGTGAAACGTCCTTTGTCAACAAAGGCTTGTTGGAATTCGAAGTCCTGCAGGAAAGGCGTTATCGCCCGCGCAACTCCGCCAACCAGATAGAGGCCGCCATGGGTGAGGTGGATCAATGCCAAATCCGACATCACCCGCGCAAGCAGTCGAACAAATACGCGCACAGCTTCGATGGCGTAGGGGTCATCGTTTGCCTTTGCCGATTGTAAAATTGTCCCGGGTTCAGGCACGGGCGCGCCTTTTTGCACCCCCGCAAAATACCCATAGCAACGTGACAAGCCAGCGCCGGATAATAAATCTTCGATCGCAGCGCCATAGGGCGCGCGTGCCACGTAGGCGGCCATGGCGCGCTCGGTCTCGCTGCGCACCGGCAAGTCAGCAAAACCGGCCTCGGAAGGTGCAACGAAGGGTCCGCCTGCGGTGCTGAATACCGTGGCGATATTAAAACCGGTTCCAAGGCCAACCACCAATTTAGTTGCACCCTTCCGTGCCGGGATGCCGGCAACGATGCTTTGCTTATCTTCTGCCGCCACATATTCAAGTGCGTAACCCTGCGCCTGCAGGTCATTGAGGATCATCACCTTGTCGGTGCCGGTCAGGCGGGCGATCTGATCGGGTTCAAGGCGCCAGCTGAGGTTGGTGATGACCCCTGTGCCGTTTTCAACCGGTCCGGCGCAGGCTACCGCCGCCCGGGTCAGCCCATCTGAGCTGTGCTCTTCAAAATAGGCCTCGAGTACTTTGAGGAAACTGACAAAGTTCTTGTTTTTGAACCGCCGTATGGTGTCGGGCAATATCTTTCCATCCCGCGCCAGGGCCAGTCGAGAATTTGTGCCGCCGACATCTGCCAGAAGGCTGCTGGTGCCTTTGGTTTTTTTATTCATCGTCTTGGCCCTGATACTCTTGCTTTGATAGCGCTAACAATATTGGTTTGTTAATGTGGTTTCCCCCGCCGCTCAAGCCCCGGACTGACGATTTCATAAGAATACATTCCCGGCCCGGTGCCTTGCCGAGCCGGGGCGGGATTGCTATGGGACATGTCACCAATGCGATTTCCATGGCTGGGATGATAAAGCCAGTACGGGAAATGCAAAACAGGAAAATGACAGGCCGGAAAATATGCGGGCAGAAGCTCAGAACAATGTGGACGCAATCGAGAAATCGCTGAACCTTTTACGGCAGCGGATCGGATGGGAAACCGCACCACACAGGCTGGAAGAGTTCAACGCCATGACCGAGGATCCGGACCTTTGGAACGATCCGGACAAGGCGCAGAAACTTATGCGCGAACGGCAGGCCCTGATGGATGCGGTTGATGAATGCACCTCGATGATGCAGGAGGTCACGGATCAGGCCGAACTGATCGAGTTGGGTGAGATGGAAGAGGACGACGAAGTGGTGGCCGAGGCTGAAGCCGCCCTTGCCACCCTGCGCAAGAAGGCCGCCGAGGCCGAGATCAAGGCGCTATTGAATGGCGAAGCGGATGCCAACGACACGTTCCTTGAGATCAATTCCGGCGCTGGCGGTACGGAAAGCTGCGACTGGGCGTCGATGCTCGCACGCATGTATGTGCGCTGGGCAGAGGCGCAGGGATACAAAGTTGAACTAATGAGCGAAACCGCCGGGGAAGAGGCGGGGATAAAATCCGCCGCCTACAAAATCTCTGGCCACAACGCCTATGGCTGGCTGAAATCCGAAAGTGGCGTGCACCGGTTGGTGCGAATTTCGCCCTTCGACAGCGCCGCCAAGCGCCATACATCCTTCAGCTCGGTCTGGGTTTATCCGGTGGTGGATGACAATATCGAAATTGAGGTCAACCCGGCCGATATCCGACTGGACACCTATCATTCCTCG
>CAZJYZ010000092.1:0-4254 GCA_964550345.1 uncultured Aliiroseovarius sp.
CAGGCCAATCATGCACTAACATTCAAACTGGACCACTCAAGGGGGGCTGATCACCATTTCACGGCGCCTGCCATAAAGGGTATACCGCAGGACCCATTGGCCTCCACCGTCCCGCCGTTTGATGAGACGTAGCCCCTGTCCGTCCTCATGCTTTCCGGGTGGGGCGGATTTAACGAATAGAGCACTAAGCTTGCTCACGTGGGTATCCCCCAAATTATCCCCCAATACATATGGTATCTATTGGGACATGGCAAGGCGGGTTGATACAGATAATTCGTTGTAAAGAAGGGTTATGGGGCTTTCTGATACGTCGTGATACATCAAGATATGGGAATACAATGCGCACCGCCCGCACCACTTATCCAGATAAAAACACCGATCAGGTTTGCCAATTCGACAAATAGGATCCTGTTTGCTGGTTAATCCCGGATTTTGTGGGCGATCCGGTGCGATATCATGTACATGATGCAGCCAAAAGCCGCGAGAAATGCGAGCAAGCTCAGCATGGTGTCATATCCGCCAAAGCTCCAGATGACCGACCCCAGATAGGGTGCCGATGCGGCTCCGACCAGATAGGGCAGGGCCAGTGCGCCTGACTTTGCACCGAAATCTTGTCCGCCCAAAATATCGCGGGCAATCACCGGCCGAAGAATGCTGACCGTACCATAGGCCCCGCCAAAAAATATGATGGATACAGACAGGAACAGTGCGGACCTGCCGCTTACCATCAGTAATAGTACCGCAAGTCCCAGCATGACAAAGGCCGTTATGGCAACACCATGGTGCGATGTGTATTTCTGTGATGCCGTCATTGCCAATCTGCCAACGATCTGCATGGGACCAATGAAGGAGGCGGCCAGCACAGCCATCTCGCCGGACCATCCATGCTCATCCAGAATTGGCAGGAGATGGTGCAGTGTTGCAGAATGCACAATCGCCAGGAAGCCAAAGCCCGCAGCGAGGAACCAGAAGGTTGGGGTTTTGAGGAAATCGCTGCGAGTTCCCGGATTGGGGGCTATTGGCGGGACGTCTGTTGAATGGCCAGCCTCAAGGCGGCGCGCGCCCGACCAAAGCAGAGGTGCGACGATCAGGATTGCCATCAACCCGAAAAGAAAAACAGTCATTCGCCAACCGAAATTTCGGGCCAGTACATGTGCGACAGGAAAGCTGATAGTACTGGCAAACCCGGCAAATAAGGTAATCAGGATGATGCCGCTTTTCGCCTTCACCCCTCGGGCGCGGGTGACAAGTGCAAAACATGGTTCATACAGGCAGCCCGACATGGCCAGGCCGATAGCGGCCCATATCGCGTAAAACTGCCACAATGCGGTGACGGTGGACAAAAGCAACATTCCGACGCCACCAAATGCCGCGGATAGAGCCATCAACGCAGGCCCGTGCCCCCTGTCGATGATCCGGCCCGTGAAAGGGGATACGAAACCGGATATCAACACGGCCAGAGTTATTGCGCCAGTAAGATCCGCCTTCGACCAACCCAGAACCTGCTCCCAGCGCAGAAGGAGCGCAGGAAAGGAATAATACAGCCCCGCCCAGGCCAGAGTCTGCCCGATGGCAAGAAGGATTATGCCGCGATCTCTTAACATTCCAAAACCTTCGCCAGTGTGGCCACGCTGTTTGGCCGGTCATATCCTCTTTGGAATAGCAGGGCTTGTCGTGCAATCTTCTTTTGGATGTTCAGAAGGCCTGAGGCTTAGGGCATGCGCAGCAGGCAAAGGGTTGCGTTGTATTCATTTCATTTCGCTGGAACATTTTGAAATGTAACGGACTGCAGAAAAGGTACTGTGTTCGAAATGACAAGAAGATCGAAAGTGAAAAAAGGCCGGTCTTGTACAGCGGTTACTTTTTCGTCCCGTCAATCGCTGAGCGCAAGCCTGCAGCGAGGCCCGCAAGGTCCACGGGTTTTCCAATCTTTACGACGTCTTCAAACCCCGGCGGGAAGCTGCCCTTGGTATGGTATGAGCTGATCACCATCGCCGGAATATCGCTGCGCAATTTGCGCATGGCTATGATCAGCTCATCCCCGCTGATTTCCGGCATCATCATATCGGTGGCAACAAGGTCATAACTTTGCGGATTTGCGGTGAAGGCGCGCAGCGCAAGGACGGGGTCGGAAAACGCCTCGACCCGATAGCCCAGCCGGGCCATCATGCGGCGAATAGTGTACAAAAGCGCCTCTTCATCATCCACCAGCAGGATATGTTCATATCCACGCTGCGGCTGGTCTGGGGCGACGACAAGGGTGTCTTCGGCTTTAAATTGCGGAAATAACAGAGTGAAGGTTGTGCCCTCAAAGCGCGAGCTCTCAAGGGTGACAGAGCCTTCGGCCTCTTCCACCCAGTTACGCACGATGGCCAGACCAAGCCCGGTGCCCTTACCCACAGGTTTGGTCGAATAAAACGGTTCGAACACCTTATCCTGAATGTCTAGCGGGATGCCCGGCCCGTCGTCATGGATGGTAATGCGGATGCTGCCGATGGCCTTTTCTGGCAAGGATTCCAACCCGTCCTCATCTTCGGGGGTCAGCCGCTCGATTTGCAGCGTGACTGCCCCGCCGTCGCCATCCCCGATCGCTTCTACCGCATTGTGACACAGGTTCATGATCACCTGGAAAAAGGCTGTTGGGTCAATATCCGTCGCCAGCGGCGTGTCGCCTGCGATCAGATTTATACTCACCGTTGGCGGGGTTGAAACCCGGATCAGTTCGATCACCTCGTGGGTTGCTTCCAGCAGGTCCAGCCGTCGCGCCTGACCGGGTTGCTGGCGCGCGAAGGTCAGCAATTGCTGTATCAAAGTACGCGCCCGGCGTGAGGCGATCTCTATCTGATCGAGCGAGGTTGTAATATCTCCGCCCGCCGGGTGATCCTCAACATCCAGCCGGATAAGTTCGGTATTGCCGATGACCGTCATCAGGACATTGTTAAAATCATGCGCAACCGAGCCCGCAAGGATACCCACGGCCTCCATTTTCTGCACTTGTGCGATCTGATCATCCACCCGGCGCTTTTCGGTAATATCCTCGCCGACGCCGATATAGTTGGTGATCTGGCCATCCTCATCCAGAAGCGGTAGCAGACTGGTTGATGCCCAATAGTGGCTGCCATCCTTACGCAGGTTCTTGAACACGCCAAACCAGGGTTTGCCTTTGCCCAGCAGGTTCCAGATTTGCCGGTAGGTCGCTTCTGATGTGTGCCCCGAGCGCAGGATATTGGGGGAATGGCCAAGCAACTCGCCTTTGCTATAGCCAGTTAACTCCAAAAGCTTTCGGTTGACGAACTCAATTTTACCATGGGTATCGGTGATCAGAATGGATGCCGGACTTTGTTCCACCACCCAAGAAAGCTTGCGTTCCTCTTCCTGGGCATGTTTGCGCGCTTTCAACTCACGTATCTGGGCTGCCGTACTGAGTAAGGCGCGGCCTATCAGGATGGAAAACAGCAATGCGATGAGACCTACAAGTAAAGTCAGAAGAACCATCGCCCCGGTTAGTAACCGCACCAACGTATTACCATCAGACAGGGCGGCTACAATACCGTCAAGGTTGCTTTGACGCTGGTCGCGCCAGTTGCGTTCCAGTACCATCAGGGCGTTCAAGGCGTCTGTGTCGTCCACACGCACCACTTGGTCTATTTCTTCAGCCGTCAGACCCTGTTCTATCCCGAGGGTAATTTTATCAATGTTTTCAGAGTATTCATCCACGACTCGCCGGATGCGGATCAGCGCATCCCTTTCCAGCTCAGCCGGGTCGGCTTTTTGGAAGGCATCAATTGTCTGCAACAGTAATTCTGTCTGGATGCGCAGGGTTATGGCATATTTTTCATCATGACGCAGGACATAATTCTTGAAATTATGGATCATGCCGCCATAGCCGAAATACCCCCGTATCTCGGAAATCCAGATGCCGCGCGGGTCGGCGTCTTCGGAATATTCCTGCCAGCCGGCGTTGATCTGGCTGAACCTTGTCGAAGTCTGGTAGCTCAGGCCCATCATGAGGGTCAGGATCAGCATCATCACGGCCGCGCCCAGCAAGGCAATCGGCATAGTGCGCCAACGCCGTCTGTAGGTGGGTCTGAGCGGGGGTGGGTTCATGGATGGCCTTTCGGAGCGATGCCCAATTCTAGCCCAGCCTTTGGTGCTTGGCCATCTATTGCAGGCGGTTTTCGCTGAGGCACTGCCACATTGTTTCCCTGCATTGGAAAGGATTTCTTAACTTGTTTACTGCAAGTTTTAAGAAAT
>CAZJYZ010000093.1:0-3986 GCA_964550345.1 uncultured Aliiroseovarius sp.
TTAAGGCTACCATAGGAAATGAATAAACGTGTTTTATTTACGGGCGGTTCAGGTAAAGCTGGCAAACACGCTACCGAATATTTGGTTGCACAGGATCACCGTGTGCTAAATGTCGACTTGGTTCCCCTTGAATTTGAAGGTGTCAAAACCTTGAACGCCGATATTACGGACTCTGACCAGATGTTTAATGCTATGACCAGCTATGCTGGTTGGGATGAAATGGAAATGGGAACTGGTGCCCCGAATTTCGACGCTGTTGTTCACTTCGCTGCGGTTCCACGTATTCTTATCAGCCACGATAACGAGACATTCCGAGTAAAAACTATTGAGGCGTATAATGTGATTGAGTCTGCGGTGAAGAGCTTTCTGTCGCGAAGAGCCAAATCCGGCCATTCAACCTCGAACGGAGAATGGCAGAAAAGCCCTCTTTGCAGTCATCCCGGGCGAAGAAATACCGCGCCGTGTGCGAATGGCCGGTCTGGTGAAGCTGCACCGCAGCCAAAGCCCTGTTGTTCAAGATCCGGTATGGGCCGAAAATGGCACCCTTCGATATGGGGCGGGAAGTGGAAGTTCGCCGCACGAATAATCTAAGTAGCTAATCACGCAAAGAGCAGGCGTTCAGGCGGCCTCCATGCGAGCAAACAGGACTGTCGTCCGGGCGACACTGTCCGGCGAAGAAATTCAGCCATCGATAAGCGGGTCCGGGCGCGAGAAACGCGCGAGCTTTTCCGGGTCGGTTAACGTGACATTCTCATTGTTCACGGATACCCCGTGCGATTTCAGGGATGCAAATGCCCGCGAGAGGTTTTCAGGTGTCATGCCAAGGTATGAGGCGATCTTTTTCTTCTCAATTGTAAGAGTAACCCCATCCCCGTTGCCCTGCCGCGCTGCGTGTTTGACCAGATAATTTGCCAGTCTCTCGACCGAGGTACGCAATTTGATGGTCTTCATGATCTTAACGGATTCGCGATAACAACTGGCCAGTTCGGTGACGATTGATTTGGCGAAATCGCTGTCGGTTTCGAACACCCGGCGGATATCCTCGCTAGGGATCATGATAATCCGGGTTTTTGTCAGGGTGCGCGCCGACATCAAATAGGGGCGGTCCTTGATTGATGCGGCGAGAATAAAGGTGGAATAGGGCTCCAGCAGCGTCATCGTCGTTTCACGTTCGTTCCAACGACTAAACAGCTCGACGATCCCCGTGGCCACGATATGGAGAAAATCTGCACTGTCGCCTTCGGTAATCAGTTCGGTGTGGGGAGGGAAGTTCTGCACATAGGCCCCCCGTGTGAGCGCCTTGAAGGAATCCTCGTTCGTGTCAAAAAATAGAGGAAGTGAACGAATCTCATTGAAGCGTTGCAGCTGCACCCGGTATCTCCTCTCGCCACCACTTGACAATCATCAAGCCGATGATCGGCTTTTGTTATCTGAATTTACCGCTCCTCGCAATTGGCGTCTTGATTTACTGCGTCGGATGACCTGACAAATTTCTGTAACCCATTTATTTTTATAGATAAATTGGTATTTTTTGATCTGTGTCAACATCCCCCACCGAAAATTCTCATCAAGTGAAGCCAGAACCAAGGGTTTTGGGATCCCTGCGAAATCCCAGAGTACAGCGTGACGAAAGGGATCGGACGAATGGAAATCGAAAATAAGGCCACCAGCCTCTGGCGTAATTTTTTCAATGTCAGGATGGTACAAATCAGAACCTTCCATATGACCTGGTTCGCGTTCTTTGCGTGCTTCTTCGCCTGGTTTGGCATCGCGCCGATGATGATCATTGTTCGCGAAGAACTCGGCCTGACGAAAAGCCAGGTTGGCTGGACGATTATCGCCTCGGTGGCGGTTACGGTGTTCGCCCGGTTCTTCATCGGATGGCTGTGTGACCGGATCGGGCCTAGGCTGGCCTATACTTGGTTGCTGATCCTCGGGTCACTGCCTGTGGCCGGCATCGGTCTGGCAGATGATTTTGCGTCCTTCCTTGTGTTTCGCCTGATGATCGGCGTTATTGGCGCGTCATTCGTGATTACCCAATATCACACGTCAGTTATGTTTGCGCCCAACGTTGTTGGAACAGCCAATGCGACATCCGCTGGCTGGGGTAACCTTGGTGGTGGTGTGACACAGCTGGCAATGCCGCTGATATTCACCGGCTTTGTGGTTGGCTTCAACTTCACCGACGCAGCTGCATGGCGGGCATCGATGGTTATCGTCGGTATCGTCACCTTTTGCATCGGGATCGCCTATTATTTCCTGACACAGGACGCACCTGACGGAAACTATAAGGAGTTGCGCGAGAAGGGTGAAATCATCCAGAAAAAACAAGTTACCGGGGCCTATTTCAAGGCAATGCGTGACTATCGCGTATGGCTGATGTTCATAATCTACGGCGCGTGTTTTGGTATCGAACTGACAGTTAACAACGTCGCCGCACTCTACTTCTTTGACTATTTCGAAGGCATCACTTTGGTGACAGCCGGTATGATCGCTGCTTCTTTCGGCCTGATGAACATCTTCGCCCGGACGCTGGGCGGCATTTTTGGCGATAACTTCGCCGCCCTCTGGGGGCTGAGGGGACGCACAACATGGCTGTTCATCGCCCTTTTGGGTGAAGGCTTGGCGCTGATGCTGTTCAGCCAGATGCCTATCCTGGTTCTGGCGATACCGACGCTAATTATCTTCTCGCTCTTCACCCAAATGTCGGAAGGTGCAACATACTCGGTCGTGCCCTTCGTAAACAAAAAGGCGCTGGGTGCAGTTGCCGGTGTGGTCGGTGCGGGTGGTAACGCCGGTGCGGTTGC
Organism: uncultured Aliiroseovarius sp.; assembly: GCA_964550345.1. Taxonomy (GTDB): domain Bacteria; phylum Pseudomonadota; class Alphaproteobacteria; order Rhodobacterales; family Rhodobacteraceae; genus JAAEUB01. Next base: position 2,808 of record CAZJYZ010000093.1, read on the forward strand.
TGCGGGCTTCTTGTTCAAGGGTGATATGCCTTGGGATCAGGTGTTCCTGACCATCGGTATGATCGTCACTGGTGTGGCTTTCCTCGCTCTCTTGATCCGCTTCTCACCCGAGAAAGAGAAGGAAGAACAGGCCCTTCTGGAAGCAGCACATCTCGAAACGCTGGAAATGCGTGCCCTACGGGCGAACGAGGCCTTGAGCCGCAGTCAGAAGATCGTCGAAGAGTTCAATCGAACACATGCCGAGCAGATTCACCGGCCGCATCCTGACAAAGTCTAAATGAAATCGGCGGGTCGCGAGAGCGGCCCGCCCCAACCTCACCTGAGGAGAAAACACGTGGGACAAGATCTAAGAAACTGGAACATCGAGGACGAGGGCTACTGGGCCTCGACCGGCAAGGCAATAGCCACCCGCAACCTGTGGATTTCGATCCCCAGCTTGCTATGTGGTTTTGCTGTCTGGCTCTATTGGGGCATCATCACCGTACAGATGGTGAACCTGGATTTCGGCTTTGCGAAATCCGACCTGTTCACGCTGGGCGCGATTGCCGGCCTGACCGGCGCGACCCTGCGCATTCCGTCAACCTTCTTTATTCGTATCGCGGGGGGGCGAAATACCATCGTCTTTACCACCGCGCTCTTGATGATCCCGGCCATTGGCGCGGGTATGGCACTGCAGGACCCTGACACGCCGCTGTGGTACTTCCAGCTTCTGGCCTTCCTGTCCGGTATCGGCGGCGGTAACTTCAGTTCATCAATGTCCAATATCAGCTTTTTCTATCCCAAGAAAATTCAGGGCTATGCGCTGGGAATGAATGCCGGTCTGGGTAACTTTGGTGTGACCACCATGCAGATCCTGATCCCGCTGGCCATGACCATGGGTATCTTTGGGGGCGAAAGCCGCACTCTGGTGAACACATCGGGCACGCTGATCGGGAAAATCCCGGCCGGGACCGAGACCTACATTCAGAATGCGGGCCTGATCTGGTTAGTCTTCCTGGTGCCGCTGGCCATTCTTGGCTGGTTGTTCATGAACAACATTCGCGATGAACACGTTTCGCCAAATATCCCGAACTTCTTTGGTGCTGCTGCGACCATCACCGGTATGCTGGCGATCGGCTTTGTCACTGCCGCATTTGGTGCGTGGCTGATGCTGCCGACAGTTGATGGCGGTTTGTCCAC
>CAZJYZ010000094.1:0-3904 GCA_964550345.1 uncultured Aliiroseovarius sp.
AATTTGCTACATTACTTTCGCCTGTTGCCGGATAATCGCATGCTGTTGGGGTTGCGTGGATCGGTTCGGGTGACGCCCGAAAACATTGCCCGCACCCGCGCCATTGCCCGACGCGATTTTGACCGGATGTTTCCCAACTGGCACCATGTGGAGACATCGCATTTCTGGTCGGGCCTGATTTGTATGACGCGCGAATTTCTGCCCTTTGCCGGGGCTGTTGCCGGGCAAGAAAATATGCGGGCGGCGTTTGGCTTCCACGGCAATGGCGTGACCATGGCGCCCTATGCCGGGGCTTTGGTCGCTGATCAAATGCTGGGGCGTAAAACCCTGCCGCATCCGGATCTTATGCAGCGCCGCTTGAAACCGTTTGAGCTGGGCCGGTGGCGGCGCATGTCGCTGCCACCGGCCTTTGCCTGGTACAGGTTGAAAGACCGGCTGTAAGATTGGGGCCACGCGAAGCGGTAGGTTGTGGATACCCTATGAATCCGACCATAACCGGCATGCGCCCGCTACGCACTTTCGGATTTCGACCGCTTGGAAGGCATCGCCATATTCAGGATTGCATGCCCGCTGGGCGCAAATACGCTTTCCCCTGTCCGGACAAACCCACACCGCCCGTAAAAGGGCAGGGCAATCCTGTTCTCCTTAAAAACCTCAACACTCAAGGGGCCTTTGAGTGCCACCACATGTTCCACCAAACGCCGTCCAATCCCTTTGCGGTGATGGGCGGGGTCAACGAACAGGCCGCCAATTTCGGCACCAATCATGGTAATGAAGCCAAGCGGAATTCCATTCTCATCCAGCACCCAGGTCTCGGCATTTGGCAGAAAAACCTCGTGGATGTCGCGCCGTATCTGTTGGGTGACGTCTGCTGGCAAAAAGGGATGGGCAAGGGCATTGGCCTTATCCCAAATGTTAATCAGAGCATTCATGTCCTCTTTTTTGAATGTACGGATCATGGCCCTATCCCCGGTTATTCTTTTGAAATGTGCGGATAATCTTTTTAAGGGATTTCGCATCGGCCTTGCGCTCTGCCAACGTGGAAGAGTTAAAACGCTCTTCAGCTGCCAGTTTGCGCCAACGTGCCAACCTTGCCGGTTCAATCTCGCCCGCATCTACAGCGGCAAGAACTGCACAGCCCGGCTCGGTTTCATGTTTGCAGTCGCGAAACCGACATTTTCCGGCCAGCGTGGTCAAGTCGTTGAACACTTCGGCAATCCCAGCCTCGACATTGGTTAACTGAAGTTCGCGCATGCCCGGCGTATCCAGCACACCGCATCCATCGGGCGTGAAATGCAACTGCCGGCGTGTAGTCGTATGACGCCCCTTGCTGTCGTCTTCGCGGATTGCGGCGGTATCGGCGATACCTTCGTGGAACAGAGTGTTCACCAATGTGGATTTCCCCACGCCCGAGGACCCAAGGAATGCCACGCTTTGGCCGGGTTTGCACCAAGGGGTAAGTTTGCCCACATCTTCACCACTTAACGCATTCAACACTTCAACCGCCACTCGGTCAGAAATTACGCTTGCCGCATCGCTATATGGTTTTGGATCGTCACAAAGGTCGGATTTGGTCAGAACAATTACCGGGGTTACCCCGGCTTCAAAGGCCAAGGCCACATAGCGTTCAAGCCGGGCAATGTTGAAATCCTTGTTGCAGGACGAGGTGATAAACACCGTATCCATATTGGCAGCGATCAACTGGTTTTTGCGATCCGTGCCCGGCGCGCGGCGCTCAAATAGGCTTTTGCGCTCTAAGACCGCACTGGCGTTCGGATGATCGCGATCAAACAGCAACCAATCTCCGACGGTTGCGTCCGGTCCCGGTGGTATCAGGGTGTCAATGCCATCACCCAGTACATGCAGGCCGTTTCTGTGGACTTCAACGACCCTGACAGGTGGCGTAGCTGTCAGCTCTTCAAGGTCGAGTTGTTGGCTGAAGAAAGGTTGCCAGCCGAGTTTTTTAAGTGGCGTTTGCCGCTGTATGGAGGTGCCTTCCGCAGGAGGCAAAAATTGGGAATAGTCCCTGGTCATATTGTGAACTTTCATGTTCCGCACGAGGCAGGCCCCGTGTTTTTTGGTGTATTCTGACAAGAGGGCAAACGACTAAAACACCCTGAAATGAAACGGGTGGTGGTAAGGTCTGTTTGCTTGGGGAGGCGCGCTGCCTCCCGACATTATCAGGTCATAAAAGCTCCGTTGATATACCGGTAAGATAGGGTCTGGAGACCCGGTAAGCAAGCTTGGCGGCCCTCAGGTCCAAGTTTCGGGCACGGGTGTCGTCTCGCGGCAACGCTCTAGAAGTCAGGCTAGAATAGCCTCGATTTTTTTCAATGTTGCGACGTTGACTGCAACGTTTTCCTTACGTGAGGCAAGGCGTTTCGCGCGCCTCCCGTCCCCCGGCAAATGCGCGCCCTCCTGAAAGCGGATCGCTTCCACAAGGTCCGCCATGCGCGCGGCGAAGTCGCCACCCGACGTAGCGGTGGGATCTATGGCGATAAAGAACTGACCGGTTTTGGGTGGCCCGCCGACTGTGCCCGAAAACGGGGAGGCATGAATGCCAAGCGTCGCGCCAGTCATTGCGGCTGCCATCATCTCAACCAAAAGGGCGACCCCAACCCCCTTGTAGCCACCCGATGGTGCCATGGAACCTTTCAGCCCCACCTCCGGGTCAGTTGTCGGGTTGCCGTCGCTGTCCAGCGCCCAGCCAACCGGGATTGGCTTGCCTTCGCGGGCATGTTTCATCACCTCGGATTTGGCGATGGTGCTGGCAGATTGGTCGATCAGGATGGCAGGCTGCCCATCGGGTCCGGGGGCGGCGATAGAAAATGGATTTGTGCCGACAACCGGTTTTGACCCGCCGGAAGGCGCTATTGATGCGGGCGCGTTGGTGAAGCCCAACCCAAGAAGGCCAGCCTGCGCCAGCCGGTGGGTGTGATACCCCAGAACTCCGCAATTATAGCTGTTGCGCACGGCCAGTGCGGCAATGCCCTGTTCGCGGGCCAGCGGCATCAGACGTTCAAAGCCCGCATCAATTGCCGCATGGGCAAATCCGGTGGCGGCATCTGCTGTGATAACGCCAGGGCGTGGTTGGGTAACAACAGGTGTTGCCTGTCCATCGACCTTGCCGCAGGAAACATGCTCGCAATAGATCGGAATATAGGCAAGGCCATGGCTGGCAACACCGTCCGCTTCGGTTGCTGCTGTTGCGACGGCAAGGGGGCGGGCATTGGCCTCGGACGTGCCTGCGGCCATCAGGGCGCGCAGGGAAAGGTCTTCGATTTCGGCCAGTGTCAGGGTTTTCGTCTCGATCATGATTACCTCGTGTCAGTCGTTATCCAATAGCCCGGCACCCGCACCCAGCATGCGGCTTTCTTCGGTGGCAGGGGCATAGGTGCGATGGGCCAGGCGGCCCAGCACCTCCCAAGCATCCGGGTCCGGGTTGGCGCGGGTAGCAGGGGGTGTTGGTTTTTCAAGTGCCCCGCCCGTGTGAACTTCCACATCAGAGACCCCGATGGGAAAAGAGCCGGTCAGGCTGAGTCTGTTTCCATCCGTCACAGCACGTGCATCACCACAGGTGACTATCACCGCGGCGCCAGTCTGACGTGCGGCAAGTGCAGCGAAAGGTAGCAGCATCGCCGTATTAGTGACCCCGTTCAGAGTGGATGGTGTTGCGCTCAGCAAGGTCGCCCGATCGGACAGCCCGGCGCCCGCGCTCAGAGGGCAGGTGCTATCTCGCTCGCCGCTTCCCAGTACTCCCGCCAGAATATTCGCGCCGTCCAGCCCTTGTGCGCACAGCCATCGGGTGGCCTTAGCAGCCTCCTCGGCCAGACCCCATTCGTATCCGGCGCCGCGGGTTGCGCGTTTTGCCATGGCTTCGACTTCATTCAGGGCATAGCTCATG
>CAZJYZ010000095.1:0-766 GCA_964550345.1 uncultured Aliiroseovarius sp.
CTCCAGAAGAGTCGCGACTTTGACCTGCGCCTCAAATTCCCTCTGTTTAACGAAGAGGCCTAGGAATTAGTTTGCATAAGCAACCAAAATTTTTCGGGGAATATTGGATTTTCATGGCAATTGAATTACGACAATAGTCCTGTTTAGTAGTTGTACCGGCTCTTGTATAAGTCGATGATCCAAGTTGGTAGGCGCCAACTGTACCTTGAGAAAGTGACGCAACCAAAGGCCGCATGAGAGGTAGGAGAAATGAAGCGTGAAGTGCCTGACTCACCTCCTTTGACCGATGAGTATTCCCTGCAATCCCAAGTCTGCGACGGTATGTTCATAATAGGCTCGGTCCTGAGTGTGCCGGCATTGATCGTAGCCCTGTTCCGGATTATTGAGTTCGGATGGCTTCCGGCCATGAGCATTTACCTTTTCACAATATTGGTCTTGTGGGTATTTACCTTTTTCCGAAGGTCTATTCCCTACAGGATCCGGGCAGGTACATTGCTTGTCCTGGTCTTTATTTCCTACCTTTCAAACCTTTGGGAAATGGGGTTGGTTGAACAAGGGATTGCATTGTTGATGTTTGTACCTGTTCTCAGTGTTGCCCTGCTTGGTTTAAAATTTGGTGTTATTTCACTTATCCTTTCTGTTGCAGGCTTCAGTTTAATCGGAGCTGTGACCATTCTTACTCATCGACTTCCGGCGTTGGGTTTTGAAACCTATTTCACCAGCAAATCAGCTTGGTTATATGCCGGATCGAATTCAGTCATTGTGG
>CAZJYZ010000095.1:776-3694 GCA_964550345.1 uncultured Aliiroseovarius sp.
TTTGATGCAGCAAAACGCCAAAATCATTTCGAATCTTCGCAAAAGGACGGACGAACTGGCAGCAAGCGAAGAGCGCCTTACCTATGCCTTTCGGGGTGCTAATGACGGTCTGTGGGATCTTTCCTTAGTGTCGGGAGAAGTATATTGTTCGCCGCGCTGGTTTGAGATGCTCGGCTATGGGCAAAATGAGCTTCCTCACACGCAGGAAACCTTTTTTTCGTTACTTCACCCGGACGACCATGATCACGCAGCGCCAAACCAATTGGTCCTAGGCAATAACAGTGACGAAATTCTCGAGTCAGAGTTTCGTATGCGTCATAAAAACGGGTCCTGGGTCAATATCCATTCCCGTGCTTTTGTTGTTCGACACAATGGCGAGCCGGTACGTATTGTTGGGACGCATATCGATATCACAGCGCGCAAACGCGCCGAAGCCAAATTACGTGCAGAAGAAGAAAGACTCCTTGAGAGTATCGAGGCGCTACCGATTGGATTTGCCATATACGACGCCGATAGAAAGCTTGAGATTTTCAATAAAAATTACGGCAAACTTCTTCCAAAAAGCGCTCACCTATTGGAAAAAGGTATGACATTGGAAGACCTAATCCGGAATTCTGCAGACGTTTCAGCCCAATTGCAGGGATATAATACGTCTGAGGAATACGTGGCTGAACGAATCAAAGATCCAGGAAAAACTGGGCGCATTTGGGAATACCGACAATCGACGGGCAGAAATATTTCTTCGTATGAATGTGCGACCAAAGGTGGTGGGTTTATTTCAATCATCGAAGATACCACTGACCTTGAAAAAAACGAAGCGCTTTTAAAGTCCGGTGAGCACCGCCTGAGACAAGCCTTGCGAGTGGCCGGTCTGGCAAGTTGGGAAGTAACTAGTGAGGGTGAATTAATATGGTCGCAGGAAGTTTTTAAATTGTTCAACCTAGATCCTGACGAGTTCAACGGACAAACCGAATACTTTTATAGTTTTGTTCACCCGGACGACCGGGATCGCGTTAAAGCGGAATTTGCTGCCGCAACACAAGAAGGAAAGATTTATCACTGCATTCACAGAGTTGTGCTGACCGATGGGACGGTAAAGATCGTTCGTGAAAGTGCGGAACCGTTGTGGGATGAACATAACAAAGCAACCCGGATGGCCGGAATTGTACAGGACATCACTGAGCTAACTATGTTGGAAACCAAACTTCATCAAGCTCAGAAAATGGAAGCGCTTGGTCAGCTGACGGGTGGTATTGCGCATGATTTCAATAACCTTTTGGCCGTGATCCTGGGAAATGCGGAGTTGCTTGATGACCTTGAGGGTGATCAGTCGGAATTGGCATCTGCAATCATCCGTGCATCAATACGAGGGGCAGAGTTAACCCAAAGGCTCTTGGCATTTTCCAGACAGCAGCCGCTGAAACCAAAGGATTTTGATCTGGGAGAGCTCGTATTGGGCATGACCGAATTGCTAAAACGCACGCTGGGCGAAAAGGTGGAGGTTCTGGTCAATATAGAAGTTGATCTTGGGCGTGCTCTGGCTGATCCTGGTCTAGTTGAGAACGCGCTTCTGAACTTGGCGATCAACGCCCGTGATGCGATGCCGGGTGGTGGTGAACTAACAATCGAATGTTCCAATGTTACGTTGGAAGAAAGCAGCATTGCCAAGGATTCTGATTTAGTGGCTGGTGACTACATCGTCTTGTCGGTGACAGACCACGGGGAAGGCATGCCAGAGGAGGTTCGGAAACAGGCCTTTGAACCCTTCTTCACGACCAAGGAAATCGGTCACGGCAGTGGCCTAGGTCTTTCGATGGTTTTCGGCTTTGCCCAGCAATCGGGTGGCCAGGTAACGATCCACAGCAAGGAAGGTGTAGGTACGACCGTCAAGCTCTACTTGCCACGGGCACAATCAGAAACGTTTAGCCAGACGACAATACAGCCGGAAGCAGTTCCCCATGGCCTTGGCGAGACCATTTTGGTGATCGAAGATAATCCGCAAGTGCGGGATCTGACAGAGGTGATGCTGAAAAATCTGGGCTACAAGGTCATTTGCGCCGAGGATGTCAGCGTTGCGCGTCGTGCAGTAGAAGGCTATTCCGAAATCGACCTTATACTGTCCGATGTTGTACTCTCAGGGAACACCAGCGGCCCGGACTTTGCGAAGGAACTTCACTCCTCTCATCCAGATATGAAGATCATTTTCATGTCCGGCTATCCCGCCGAGGCAGCGAAGCATAGAAGTTATATTGGCTTTGACCGAGTGCAGCTCAACAAGCCGTTTACGGTGGCGCAGCTCGCGAAGGCCGTAAAGGAGGCAGTTGCGTAAGTGTTTAGAGTGGATATGCGGCAAATCAAATTTTTAGCCTGTGCCAAACGTATTCAGCCAGATCCACAGAGCGAATGAAGGACAGAGATCCTGCATTGACAGGATAGTTTTTGCGCCTGCAGAGGTTGTCGGCGCTGCGCCTATGGCCTCAGTAATACTACCCGTGGGCGACGCGAAGCCTTAGCCAACGTTTGCGTTCTGCCTTTTTTGCAGGCGGGCGCGTTCGGTCCTAATGCAAGCTGGTCTGTTAAGGGTATTGCTGGAATCTCGAAGCAACTTTAACTTTAACTTCGCCTGCAAATCTATAGCTTCCTGAGCGCTCCTGGATAGTCGGGTTGCCAAGTTTTCCATATCTTTGCTGGGTTTGCCACTATGGTTGTGTTCCAGCGCATGGAGAAACTGGACCATGTCTTCGAGGTATTCCTGGATTTCCTCAAGTGCATCTAATCTGTCCTGACTCATGTCATGCCCGCCTTGTTCCAAATGTGGTTGATAACCATCTTATGTGCTAATGGCACCTTATTGCAAGAAAAAACCCATCCAAATAAGCAATTAGCTTACTGGATGTTTTCCAGAGCCTCCAAAAGCT
>CAZJYZ010000096.1:0-3541 GCA_964550345.1 uncultured Aliiroseovarius sp.
TCAGGCCAATCATGCACTAACATTCAAACTGGACCACTCAAGGGGGGCTGATCAGGTCTGGGTGAATACTCGTCGGTACCATACGATAAAGGTGGTCGCCACGGTGCCGTTTGTCAAGATGACGCAAAGCAGCGATGTGCCCACAAAAAAGCCCCGCTCGTGGCGGGGCTTTTCGTTCAATTTTGTGAAAGGATCACCCTGCGTTAACGCTCAGCCCGAGTTCCGTGGCCATCGCGGCAATCTCAACCGATTGTTTAGCCAGCGCATCCAGCATTTCCGGTGAAGCATTGTCACGCGAAGCGGCTGCTTCGGACAGGAATTCGTTGAGGATATCCTGTGTGACCTCGGAAACCGGCATGGCGCGTTCGGCCAGAACCGACGTGCCTGTCGCCGTAACCTCGGCGAAACCACCGGTTACCACAAACTCGGCGTCGCCCTCGGGTGAAGACACCCGCACGATACCGGGGCGCAGAGTGGTGATGACCGGCGAATGATCGGGCATTGCAGTCATGTCACCTTCGGAACCGGGCAATTGCACGGCGGTCGCTGCCAGAGAAGCCAGCGCACGCTCGGGTGAGACCAGATCGAATTGCATCGTTTCAGCCATATCAGGCTCCTAAAGTTTTGGGTCCTTCCCCGCACGCTTTAGCCTGCGGGGAGGTAGCTTAGTTAGGCTGCGTCTGCCGCCATTTTCTCGGCCTTGGCGATCACTTCGTCAATGTCGCCGACCATGTAGAAAGCACCTTCGGGCAGGTGGTCGTATTCACCGGCCACAACCGCCTTGAACGAGGCGATGGTTTTGTCCAGTGGCACCTGCACACCGTCCGAGCCGGTGAACACTTTCGCCACGTCGAAGGGCTGGGAAAGGAAACGCTGGATTTTCCGGGCACGGGCCACGGTCAGCTTATCTTCTTCCGACAATTCGTCCATGCCGAGGATGGCGATGATGTCCTGCAGCGACTTGTAGCGTTGCAGGATTTCCTGCACGTCCGATGCTACCGTGTAATGCTCGTCACCAACGATGGCCGGGTCAAGCAGACGCGAAGTTGAATCGAGCGGATCCACAGCCGGGTAGATACCCAGCTCGGAAATCGCCCGGCTCAGAACCGTGGTCGCGTCAAGGTGGGCAAACGAGGTTGCAGGCGCAGGGTCGGTAAGGTCATCGGCAGGCACGTAAACCGCTTGCACCGAGGTGATCGAACCGGCTTTGGTCGAGGTAATACGTTCCTGCATGGCGCCCATATCGGTGGCCAGTGTCGGCTGATAGCCCACAGCGGAAGGGATACGGCCCAGAAGTGCGGACACCTCGGAACCCGCTTGGGTAAAGCGGAAGATGTTATCAACGAAGAACAGCACGTCAGCACCGGTTTCATCGCGGAACTGCTCGGCCAGGGTCAGGCCAGAGAGGGCGATCCGCATACGCGCACCGGGAGGTTCGTTCATCTGGCCGTAGACCAGCGCAATTTTCGATTCTTCCAGGTTGTCCGGAACGATAACGCCCGATTCAATCATCTCGTGGTAAAGGTCGTTGCCTTCACGGGTTCGTTCACCCACACCGGCGAAAACCGAAACGCCCGAGTGCACCTTGGCGATGTTGTTGATCAGTTCCATGATCAAAACCGTTTTACCAACACCCGCACCGCCGAAGAGGCCAATTTTACCACCCTTCGCATATGGCGCCAGAAGGTCCACAACCTTGATGCCTGTCACCAGAACCTCGGATTCAGTGGCCTGATCGGAAAAGTCCGGCGCATCCTGGTGGATGGCGCGGCGTTCTTTGGTCTCAACGGGGCCTTTTTCGTCAACCGGTTCACCGATCACGTTCAGGATCCGGCCCAGTGTGGCTGTGCCCACTGGCATCGAGATCGCTTCGCCCAGATCGCTCACGGCCTGACCGCGCACCAGACCTTCGGTCGCGTCCATCGCCACTGCGCGGACGGTGTTTTCCCCAAGGTGCTGGGCAACTTCCAGAACCAGACGGTTGCCGTTGTTGTCAGTTTCAAGAGCGTTCAGAATTGCGGGCAGGTCGCCTTCAAACTGAACGTCCACAACAGCGCCGATCACCTGCGTGACTTTGCCGTTAGCTTTCGCTTTTGCCATGTTACTTCTCCGGTCCTAGAGCGCTTCCGCGCCCGAAATAATTTCGATAAGTTCGTTGGTGATGACCGCTTGACGCGAGCGGTTGAACTCGATTGTCAGCTTGTCGATCATGTCACCCGCATTGCGTGTGGCGTTGTCCATGGCGCTCATCCGCGCGCCTTGTTCTGACGCTGCATTTTCCAACAGCGCGCTGAAAATCTGTGTTGCCACACCGCGCGGCAGCAAGTCTGCCAGAATACCTTCTTCCGAAGGTTCATAATCATAGACAGTCGCAGCCCCAGCATCCTCGTCAGCCTCAAAAGCGGCAGGGATTACCTGACGCATCGTCGGCACCTGGCTGATAACGCTTTCAAACTGGTTGAAGAACAGCGTCGCCACATCAAATTCACCCGCGTCGAAGCGCTCCAGAATACCCGTCGCCGCATCCTGAGCGTGGGTATAGCCCAGACGTTTGACCTCGGACATGTCCACATGATCGATCATCTGATCTTCGTAGTCACGCTTGAGCTGCTCACGGCCTTTTTTGCCGATGGTCAGGATTTTCACCGTTTTACCGGCGGCCTCCAGTTCAACGGCCTTGGCACGCGCCATGCGCACGATGGACGAGTTGAAACCGCCACACAGGCCACGTTCTGAGGTCATGACGACCAGAAGCTGCACCTGATCGCTGCCAGTTCCGCGCAGAAGCTTGGGCGCAGCATCGCTGTCCCCTGCCGCCTGCGCCAGGCCGGCCATGACCGCGTTGAAACGGTCCGTGTAAGGCCGGCTCTCCTCGGCCGCTTCCTGCGCGCGGCGCAGTTTGGCGGCGGCGACCATTTGCATGGCCTTGGTGATCTTCCGGGTCGATGTAATCGACTCAATCCGGATTTTCAGGTCCTTAAGCGATGGCATCGCAAGTCCCCCCTAAGTTACGCAAAGTCTGCTGCGAATGCGTCGATTGCTGCTTTGATCTTGTCTTCCAGCTCACCTTTTACCTTGCGGTCATTGTCGGTGATGTCAGTCAGAAGGTCAGCATGTTTCTGACGCAGGTGGTTCAGAAGGTCGGCCTCAAACCGCCCCACATCACGTACTTCGATCCCGTCCAGGTAACCTTTGGTGCCAGCGTAGATGACGCAAACAATCTCGGCATTGGTCAGGGGCGAATACTGCGCCTGTTTCATCAGCTCGGTCAGACGGGCACCACGGTTCAGTAGCGCCTGCGTTGCCGCATCAAGGTCAGAACCAAACTGTGCAAACGCCGCCATTTCGCGGTACTGCGCCAGCTCCAGTTTCACCGGACCCGCAACCGACTTCATGGCGTCAGTTTGCGCCGAGGAACCAACCCGCGACACGGACAGACCAGTGTTCACAGCAGGGCGGATACCCTGGTAGAAAAGTTCGGTTTCCAGGAAGATCTGACCGTCGGTGATCGAAATCACGTTGGTCGGAATAAACGCCGAAA
>CAZJYZ010000097.1:0-3372 GCA_964550345.1 uncultured Aliiroseovarius sp.
CCGTCTTCACGACGAACGGCCTGAGCGGTGCGCACGACGACGGCTTTACGCACGTCACCTTTTTTCACGCGACCGCGCGGAATGGCTTCCTTTACCGACACCACGATGATGTCGCCGACGCTGGCATAGCGTCGCTTGGAACCACCCAGAACCTTGATGCACTGAACACGGCGCGCGCCGCTGTTGTCAGCAACATCCAGGTTGGTCTGCATCTGGATCATTTGGTTTCTCCCGACCTTTGGGGACTTTTCCTTGCCCCAGGGTTTCGATCAAACCGGAAGGTCTGTCAGCTTACGCTTCAAGAACCTCCCAGCGTTTGGTTTTCGATTTCGGCGCACATTCCTGGATACGGACCTGGTCGCCGGTCTTGAAAGTGTTCTTCTCATCGTGCGCCCGGTATTTTTTGGACTTACGAATGGTTTTCTTCATAACCGGATGTGTGAAACGACGTTCAACGGAAACGGTTACGGTCTGGGCATTGGCGTCCGAGGTTACGGTGCCGGTCAGAATACGTTTGGGCATCTTTTGGCTCCTCTTACTCAGTGCCAGCCGCGTCAGCGGCTTTTTGGTTCAAAACGGTTTTTACGCGCGCTGCGTCACGGCGAACCGAACGCATGCGGGCGGTGTTTTCCAGCGCGCCCGAGGCTTGCTGAAACCGCAAATTGAAGCTTTCTTTCTTAAGATCGTCCAGTGCTTCGCGCAGCTGGTCCGGTGTCTTATCTCTCAGTTCCGAGGCGTTCATCGCCTTTTCCTTTCTCACAACACCAGCAGGCCCCTGTCTTTTGCTTCAGGGTCACCCATTTTCTGGTGGATGAATAACAATAGCGCGAATCCCCTGACCGGAGATAACGCGATGGGTTCCTATAAGGGAGGTGCCGTGGGAGGGCAAGGGAAAGTTTCGACAATTCAAATCAGGCGCGGTTTCCGGCTCGCACTGGCCCTCAAGCTGAGTTATGACAGGCCCATGTCACAGATTACATCCCTCTTCGTCACCCGCCTCTATCACGCCGACCTTTCAGAGTTTGGAAAAGGCATCGACCCGGCAGAACTGGAAGCCTCGTGCTGGTCCATCGCCGAAGACGATGACGCCGGGCAGGACTGGTGCAAGGATAACGGATATCCCGGCTATACCAGCTACGCGTCTCTCACGGACCTGCCATGGCGCTTCCCGATCTTCAAAGACCTCAAGAAGACGCTGAACAAACATGTGAAGGCTTTTGTGAAGGATCTGGAGTTTGATCTGGACGGTCGCAAACTGGTGCTTGAGGATCTGTGGATCAACATCTTACCCCCCGGCGGCTATCACTCGGCCCATATCCACCCGCATTCGGTGATTTCCGGCACAACCTATGTAGCGATGCCTGAAGGTGCCAGCGCCTTACGCTATGAAGACCCCCGCCACGCCCGCATGATGGCCAGCCCGCCGCGCATCAAGGAAGCGCGTGGGGAACTACAGGCCTTTCACTATGCCAAACCCAAAGTCGGCGACGTGCTCTTATGGGAAAGCTGGCTACGCCATGAGGTCCTGATGAACCAGGCCGAAGAGGAACGGATTTCGGTGAGTTTTAATTACCGTTGGGGGTGAAGGGTAGTCATGCGGGACAAAGTGAGCATTCGACTGGATCGCGTGAAGGTCAGCTTTTGTGAATAGGATGCTCACCGTTGCGTTGGTAACCTTACCGGATTGCAGACCTTTTATTTCGGACTCAGATTGTGCGTTCGGTTGAAATATGACCGCTCTCTCAAACCACAATGGCTCGTTCTACGCGAGCGTTACCAGACACAAGACCAATGCGCTCACCCGATCGCGAATCCCTCGTTCTGCACGTTTCCGCCGCGCGCCGCCAGTAGCGCTACCAAGGATAAAACTTGTCAACAAACCCTTACTCCGCGGTCCAGCCACCATCAAGCATCAAGGCGCTTCCTGTCATGAGTGCCGAGGCATCCGAGGCAAGAAACACCGCAGCGCCTGACACATCCTCGACCTGGCCAAGGCGGCCCAGCTTGATCTTTGAAAGAACTTCCTCACGGAAATCTCTGTCCTCAAAGAACGGTTTGGTCAAAGGCGTTTCAATGAATGTCGGGCAGATCGTATTGACCCGAATTCCGCATCCCCCCAATTCGATGGCGAGGGCTTTAGTAAAGCCCTCAATCGCCCATTTTGAGGCGCAATAGAGCGTCCGGTTCTTTGCGCCAACATGTCCCATCTGCGACGACATGTTGATGATCGAACCGCCCGCTCCATCCCGTACCATCCTGTTGGCGACGGCGCGGGCGCAGAATATGGCTGCCTTGACATTCAGATCCATGATCGTGTCGAAGTCCTCCTCCGATACATTCGCCAATGGCATGGGGCGGTTTGTTCCGGCGTTGTTTACGAAGACATCCAAACCGGGAAGCGAATCAACGGCTCGCTCAACGGCAGCAATGTCGGTCACATCAAGAACGAGCGCCTGTGCCTTACCACCCTGGGCGCGCAAATCTTCTGCGGCTGCTTCGATTTCAGATCCCGTACGAGCACAGAGAAAGACCTCTGCACCCGCCACGGCGTAAGCTTGGGCAATGGCCAGACCGATGCCCCGTCCTGCGCCAGTAACCAATGCGCGCTTGCCATCCAGTCGGAAGTCATGAGTCTTGGCCTTGGTACTGCCTGTGTCTAGTTTGCTGCGGCTAGATTGAACTTCTGACACGGTTGTTCCTTTCAAATCTGAAGTTCCTGAAGAATGTCCCGAGACACTCAGTCAATAAGCGACTGCGACTTCTTGAAGACGGCTAGACGTCCCAGCATAGCGTCGCGCCAGGCGCGGCGGTCGGCGAGGTTCTCAGCATTCAGAATCGAGCGCCGTTCATCCGTTGCTTTCTTGATGGCCTCGTCTGACCACCCGCGCGGTTCCCGAACCATGCCAGTATAGAGATCGCGGAGCCGGTAGGCGTAGTCTTCAATGCCGCCCGGTGCGTTCAGATCGATTGTTTCGAATGGCCCCATAAAGGCCCAACGCGGCCCCAGCCCGTGCGAGATCGCCACATCAATATCCGAAATGCTGGCAATGCCGTCCTCATACAAGGCCCATGCTTCGTTTAGCATCACGCCTTGAAGCCGGTTCATGACAAAGCCGTCAATTTCCTGTGTTAGCCGCACCGGCTTTTGCCCGATCTCATCCATCAGGTTGGCAACAAAATCCACGACGCCTTCGTCGGTCCAAGGAGCCGGGACCAGTTCGACAACCGGAATGAGGTGTGGCGGGTTCACCGGATGCGCGACAATGAAGCGCCCTCTGTTCCTGCACCCTTGGGTGAAGTGAGACGCAGGGATGCCCTGTCTTAGCCCCCTAAAACTGTGCCACTATTTGTCTGGCACAGGAGGAATGAGGA
>CAZJYZ010000098.1:0-3176 GCA_964550345.1 uncultured Aliiroseovarius sp.
AGCTTGAATCAGAAATCACATCAAATGGGAATCCTGAATCTCAACACGCCCTAGGGGACTCGGTCTTTATTACCAACGGAGAGGTCTGGAAACGCCAGCGTCGCATCATTGATCCGGCTTTTGAAGGCGGGCGTCTGCGCGATACGTTTCCAGCCATGTGGGATGCTGGGGTGGCGGCGGTTGAACGGCTTGAAGCTGTCGCCGGCACCAACGGGAAAGTGCTGGAGATCGAGGCTGAAACCAGCCATATGGCGGCTGACGTGATTTTTCGCACCCTGTTTTCGATCCCGATTGAAAATGAAACAGCAGGGGCGGTGTTTTCACGTTTTAAAGAGCATCAACGCTCATCCCCGGTCCTGAACCTTGGGGCGCTGTTGCCACTGCCAAAATGGTTTCCCCGGTTTCACAACCGCCTGACAAAAGATACTGCCCGCGACATCCGGGCGCTGATTGCCAAACTGACCGAGGATCGTATGGATGCGATCAGGGCGGGGAACGCCCCGGACGATCTGGCCACCAAGATCATGACGAAGGAAGATCCTGAAACCGGCGAGACATTCGACACCGAGGAAATGGTGGATCAGGTCGCGATATTCTTTCTGGCCGGGCACGAAACTTCCGCTTCTTCGCTGGCCTGGGCGCTTTATCTGCTGGCGATGTATCCCGAGTGGCAGGACAAGGTGGCCGAGGAAGCAAGGCGCGCATTTGAGCCCGAAAAGATATACTTCTCGACCCTGTCCAAACTGAAAGTTGCCCGCGATGTCTTTCGCGAATCCATGCGTCTTTACCCGCCGGTGCCGATGATGGTGCGCGAAGCAGCCTGCCCCGAGCATTTTCGCGACCGCGATGTACCGAAAGGCAGCCAGATTGTGCTGAGCCCATGGCATTTACATCGTCATGAACGTATGTGGGAGCGTCCCGATGAATTTGACCCGGGCAGGTTTCAGACCGAGGCGGGAAAAGTATCAACCCGCACCGCCTATATCCCGTTTTCGGCGGGTCAGAGAGTTTGCCCCGGATCAGGTTTTGCCATGGCCGAGGGGCCGCTTTTACTGGCAATGCTGGTGCGGGCATTCCGTTTCGAGCTGGTAGAGGCGCGCGCAGCCATGCCCGTGGCACATCTGACCGTGCGCGGCAAAGACGGTATCTGGTTGAAACTCAGCCGCCGAGACTAAAACAAGTTACGCTAACCAGGTTTTGGACAATCTTCGATATGCGTTTGGGCGTGCACATGTCCCGCACCTTTTCCTCTTGCCAAAAATATCCTCGCCGAAGGCCTCAAATCTTTTTTCGTGAGACAAGCAAAACACGCTAACTCTTGTTGAGCTCACGCAGGACAAACAATCGGATGGCTGAAGCCAGACCGGTTTCCACCCCGCGCGCTTCGTCAATTTCGGCGGCCAGTTCATTATGCGCCATCCCGCGGGCACGGGCAATTTCGGTGAAAGCCTGCCAGAACTCATCCTCCAGCGATACGCTGGTACGGTGCCCGCGCAGGGTCAGTGAATGTTTCTTGGGTCGGGCCATAGGCCCGTTTGCCATATGCGGGCGGGATACGCAAAGCCTGCGCTTCTTTTTTGGTCAGGCAAGGACGCGCAGTTTTACCGTATTTTGTCGGGCTGGTCCTCAGAGTTGGGAAGGCTTCGAACAATGCTTGCCTGGCCTCGTTCCCAATGGCACTTAGCCCGTTGGCACCGGGGAAAAAGCTTTCACTTAGTAGCCCGGACGTGGTCAGAACCTCGTGCTGGGGCAACAGGATATGGTGCCATGTCAGTTGCGCAATGGGAGGTGAACGCGTGATCCCGACCCCATCTATCAAGCCCGTTGCAGGCGCGAAAAGCTCGCCGGTGCCAAACCATTTAGAAGCACGCCAATCACTGATTAATAATCGGTGCTGCGCAGAGACATAGACATCCCGTAAGGGCTGCCCGGTTCCAAACGCGTCTGTCTTTATGCAGATTGCACGGGTTTTGGGGCTAAGGATCTGACATGCGGTCGGCACCCGGCTGGAACCGGTCCAGATTACCCTTTGGGGGCCATGGTCCAGAGTTGTCACAAACTCGCCCGGACGGAGCTTTTCAACCAAGCAAGGACCGGTTGGTGTGTCGATCAGGGTTCCACTGGCGAAGCAAACGAATGTATCAAAATCCACCCCGTATTCCTGATATCCGATGAAACAGGTTATTTGTGTGCCAGCATCAAACTGGCTGTCCGGGGCTGTCGTGGTCATTACGTAACCAAAGTCATCGAGATAGGAGTAGATCATATCCTCGGTCGCTTCGACACCTTCTGAATTAACGAAGGTGATCTTATAAACAAAGCTTTCCACGACCAAAAATTCCTGCCCGCCAATGGTGGCCGTCTCGCGGCTTCCTGTATCTTCACCATTCCAGTCCAGTCGACCATCGTCATCTGAGAGCGTCATCTCGAATGGTCTGTCGTGCGGTTCGTATTCCGTATAAAGAAACGACGTAACTGTATATTCGGCCAAGATTTTGCCCTGTACTCATGCTCAGATACAGGGTTTCAGAATTGTATTGTTTTGAACTTAAAACGGGCAGAGTTCTCTGAACAAATTGCCGATAATTGCACTCGGTTTGTTAAGGTTCGTCACGCTTATGCGCGTCAAGCCGTTGCGTGGCCTTTTCAGCTTTGGCAACGGACAGTTTCTTTTCACTTTTTGACTGGCCGAATTTCACCGCGTTTTCGTCGGCTTTCGCTCGTTTCCTAACCTTGTCGCGGGTTTTGCGCGCCCGCGACAGGCTCAGAACCTTTGCCTTCACGCCTTTGGCCCGATCATCTGCTCGGGGCGTACCACGGCGTCAAAGGTTTCTTCATCGACAAAGCCGAGGCGCACGGCCTCTTCGCGCAAAGTGGTGCCGTTTTTGTGGGCGGTTTTGGCGACTTTCGTGGCGTTGTCATAGCCAATGGAAGGCGCCAGTGCTGTGACCAGCATCAGGCTTTCACGCATCAGTTTTTCAATGCGTTCTTCATTGGCTTTGATGCCCAGCAGCATGCGTTTGGTGAAGCTGTCGGTGGCATCGCCCAAAAGCTGGATGGACTGCAAAAGATTATAGGACATCATGGGGTTATAGACGTTCAGTTCAAAATGCCCCTGTGATCCGGCCATGGAAATTGCCGCGTCATTGCCCATCACATGTAAGGCCACCTGTGTC
>CAZJYZ010000099.1:0-3084 GCA_964550345.1 uncultured Aliiroseovarius sp.
GTTTGAGCAATTGGTGATGACAAAGGGCAGAGCATAGGTTTCCCCCCAGGCCCGCACCAGATGGTCAGTGGCCGCTTTTGACGCCGAATAGGGTGAATTGGGTGCGTAGGGCGTGTCTTCGGTGAATATACCGGTATCGCCCAAAGAGCCATATACCTCATCAGTCGAGATATGGTGAAAACGGAACCCCGCAGGCTGGCCGTTGCGCTCCCAATAGGCGCGCGCCGCTTCCAGCAGGTTGAACGTACCGGTGACATTGGTTTCGATGAAATCGCCAGGGCCATCAATGGATCGGTCCACATGGCTTTCGGCGGCCAGGTGCATGACTGCATCAGGAGCATATTCGCCAAAAACTTTATCTAATGCGGCTCGATCACAAATATCAGCCTGTATGAAACGATAGCCTGGCGCATTGGATACCGGGGTGACATTATCCAGACAGGCCGCATAGGTTAGCTCGTCGAGGTTGACCACCTCATATCCGCGTCGGATTGCCAGCCGCACCACGGCAGACCCTATAAAGCCGGCACCACCCGTAACCAGAAGTTTCATGCCTGTTCCTCATAGGTAAAGGGCGTGTCGAAATCGGCCAGAACAGGGGCTTCGGCGTCCTTGTCGGAAAAAACCGCCATGTCCTGTCCAATCCCCCAATCTATCCCGATATCTGGGTCATCAAACCGCACCGCCCCGTCACATTCCGGGGTGTAATAATCCGAGCATTTGTAAATAATTTCGCTCATCGGTTCACGGGTGACGAAACCGTGCAGAAAGGCCGCAGGAATCAGCAATTGTTTGCCGTTGTCAAAAGACAGCTCGCAGCCCACCCACTGCCCAAAGGTCGGGCTTCCTTTGCGAATGTCCACCGACACATCAAACAGCGCGCCGCGCCCACAGCGCACCAGCTTGGCTTGGGCACGGGGTGGGGCCTGATAGTGCAAGCCACGCACCGTACCGACCTGTTCGGACAAAGAATGGTTATCCTGCACAAAATCAATATCGATCCCCACCTTTTCCATTTGGCGACGGTTCCAGCATTCAGAGAAAAAACCGCAACTATCACCAAATCGCTGGGGCGTCAGGATCACAACACCAGGCAGTACCGTATTCTCAATAATCATGTACAAAGTTCTTTAAGTATATCATTACCGCACTCTAGGGGATGCCTGAATATCTTGCCAGCATTTTAGCCATAGTTTTACTGCCTGTGGACATGACCCGGGCGCCCGGATCAGGTAACCGAGCTTTGGACGCTGGAAACACCAGACGCCAAAGATGCCCCGGCCCAGCGATGCCTGAACACCTGCGGATTTTCGCGCGCGATGCCGGATGTATATAGTCAGCAGAATCATCACCCTACTCAAGTTGCCGAGAATGGGTGCTTTTTCAGCCCAGAGCGGGGAAGGCGGGTGATGAATGGCGGTATTTATGTCCGCCATTTATCAGATTATTGCTTCAGATGGCTTGCGGCCATCACCATATATAAATGTCATCCGCCAGACCGGCCGTACTGGTAAGCCCTTCAAGGATCAGAACATCCCCACCGCCAAAATCAAACACCACGCCCTGTGCGGTAACAGTAGCCGCCGCCGCCAGGTCTGCGGCAGTTTCACCAGCTCCCCAGTAGGAAGCGTCGATCCAAAGGCCGTCTGAGCCAACCGTGTAGTCAGTGATCAGATCTTCATCAGCCCCTGCAACAAAGATGAACGCATCAGCACCGACACCACCGGCCAGAATGTCATCCCCGCTGCCACCGGTCAGTTCATCATTGCCGCCGCCACCAAACAGCTTGTCGCGACCGGCGCCACCCAGCAACGTGTCCCGACCACCCTGACCAAACAGGTTGTCATTGCCTTCACCGCCATCCAGGTAGTCATTGCCGCTACCGCCAAACAGCCGGTCGGCGCCGCCGCCACCATACAGCGTGTCATGGTCCGCATCCCCGTACAGCCAGTCCTTGCCACCCTGGCCATACAGGGTGTCATTGCCGCCGCCGCCGCTGATGTTATCGTAGCCGCCCTTGCCCTTCAGGTCGTTAGCCACGTTGTTGCCGGTAATTGTATCGGCGCCGCTGCCGCCAATAGCATTTTCGATCACCACGCCATTGGCGATGGTAAAGCCACCGGCGACGCCCTCAGCTGCTGATACCCAGCCGCCGCCGCCAACCTGGTCCAGCAGCGTTGCCGCGCGCAGATCAATATTCGCATCATCCGAACCGAGATAGACGATTTTGTCAGTGCCGCCAGTATCCCAGATCGCCGACCACATAGTACCGGTTACGTTTGCTGTGGGCATGGTGTAGGTGTTGTTGCCATTGTTGTAGCTGGTATTCACCCCGTACTTGTCCTGCAGCACGGCAATATCAAGCGCCATCGGTCCGGCTTCGTAGCCCCAGCTGCCCCAGCCGCCTGCAGTGCCAACGGGGCCGTCTTCGTAGCCGCTGTTATAGGTCATGGTCGTATACAGGCCCTGGTTCAGCCCGTAGGTGCCGGTATCGCCAAAGCTTGATGTAACCCCGTCCATCACAGGTGAGGTGCCACCGTTATCATGCGGGTGGGCCAGGCCCAACCCATGCAGAAGTTCATGCACGATGGTGACAAAGCCATAACCGCCTTCTTCCAGGTCACCACCGGGTGTATAATCCCATGCGGCCCCGTTGAAAACACCGACCCCCTCGTTCGGCTCACCAGGCGGGTTGAAATAGCCAAGGAAGCCGCCGATTTCATTGGTGTCGAGCACCAGCTTGAAATCGGCGGCGGCGGCAGATCCTACATTATTGAAAGTGACATTGGTAACGCTGGAAATCATGGCAAA
Organism: uncultured Aliiroseovarius sp.; assembly: GCA_964550345.1. Classification (GTDB taxonomy): domain Bacteria; phylum Pseudomonadota; class Alphaproteobacteria; order Rhodobacterales; family Rhodobacteraceae; genus JAAEUB01. The sequence goes on from CAZJYZ010000099.1 coordinate 2,812, forward strand.
TGCTGCCTGGAACTGGCCGATTTCATAAGCATTGAAACCCTCAGACGTGTAGCCGTCGGCCTGATACCCCGCAACCCCAAAATAGACATCTATTGAGGTGTCGGCCACTTGTGTACCCCAGTCGATTGACTGCAGCGCATTAGAAGACCCTGCTGGCATTTGGATAAAGTCGTTACCGAACATGCCGGTAATTGAAACCGGCTCAACGGTTGCGTATTTACTTGAACTTGCGAGTTGATTTTCCAATTTTTTCTACCTTACTCTGCTAAATTT
>CAZJYZ010000100.1:0-2932 GCA_964550345.1 uncultured Aliiroseovarius sp.
ACGAAAAGTGGCTTAAACGAGCATTGGGGGCGGCACTGAAACGTGACAGGTCCATTTTTACGATCTAACCTGGTTTGGACAGAAGCCCGGATTCCTGTGCTGTTTTTACAGATATGTAGGCGTGTCGTTTCTGGCGGCCAGTAAACGATCCCAGTATGGCGACAAAGTTGCTCTGGATGCCATTCGGTTCGCGAGATTTTCGATCAACCCCATCGTTATCGCAACAGTTGGAGCCGCTTTTGTTGCCTATCTTTGGTGCTGGTTCAGATCGAATATGGGCATAAAATTGTTAAGGCTCATCCTAAGGCCTTGTCCCTGCCACTTGAGAATTTGGCGGAGGATGGTGCACGGATTTGTGTTCCGGTCGATACCTAACTGTGGTGCCCTGTTTGCTATGCACGGGAAATCCGTATCCCTAAGCAGCAACACACTTCTAATTAGGTCTGGAAAGAAGAACTTCAAGAGTTGGTACCGTGCCTGTTGGCTAACTGATCAGCGTTTTTGAAGATCGTAGTTGTGGCGCTCCAGCGCCTCGTCAAGGTCTTCGTAAAAATGCAGCCGACCGTTTTCCAGTACCGCGCCACTGTCACAAATCCGTTTTACCATCTGTGGTGAATGCGACACGACGATCGCCCCGGCATTCTTGCGCCGGTCGTCAAAAACCTCGATACTCTTGCTCTTAAACGCGCCATCGCCCACTGAGGTTACTTCATCAACCAGATAGGTCTCGAACGGAATGCCCATCGAGACGCCGAAAGACAGCCTTGAACGCATGCCTGAAGAATAAGTGCGCAAGGGCATATGAAAGTGTTGCCCCAGTTCAGCAAAGTCGCGAACAAATTCAAGGAGAGCCTCCGTATCAATACCATAAAGGCGTGCCACAAAGCGAGTATTCTGTGCACCGGTCAGATCCTGGTGAAACGATCCGGCAAAACCCACTGGATATGAAATACTACCGGTAGACAATACCTGCCCAGATGTTGGACGGATCGTGCCCGCGATAATCTTGAGCAATGTGCTTTTGCCTGCTCCGTTGCGCCCCAAAAGGGCTACGCTTCTGCCGGTGGGAAAGGTCGCATTAGCGTTGCGAATGACAACTTTTGAGCCCCCACGAAGTGGAAAAATTTTGGTAAGGCTATCAAGGATAATCATCTGAGCCTTACCTGCGATCGCGCAGACTGTAGTAAATCAGGACAAAAATTGCCCACGTAAAAAACAGAAAAGTTGCAGTCAGCAGACTTAACTTCAGGCGCTCAGGATATTCAGCTGTTTCTGCCAGAGTCGGCTCAATGTGTGCGGCCAGATATCGGCTCTGTCTGCGGGCCTCTGCCTGGGCTGCATCGAATGTGGCCAGAGAAGCAGTATAGGCCGCCTCGGCAAACTCCCGGTCCACTATCAACCCTTCATATTCTCCGACAAGATTGGCAAATGCATTACTGTCTTCACTGGTCTCTACACCGCCACCCAAACCCAACTTGCGCCGCTCGGCAATCATGCGTGCCTCAATCACCTCGACCCGGCTTTGTGCCTGCAAGATACGGGGATCATCGGTTCGGCCAGTTGATTGGTGCAACAAATCCAAGGTGATTAGTGCCTCGGCCAGTTGTTGCTGCAGAGTTGTCAAAAGGCCCATTTGGTTGAGCGTGTCAATTGAGGGATCAACGATCTGGGTGCGGTTGCGAAAGGACGTCAGCCCCTGTCGGGCTGTTTTGACACGCGCCGCTGCTTCATGTAGGTCCTCACGGGCATAGCGGATTGCATCCTCGCGGGCGACTGCTGCCAGGCTGTTGATCATTCGGCTGCATTCCGTGAACAGCATTTCAGCGATAAGCTGCGCATCCTGTGGAGAATAGGCCAAAACGCGCAGATCGATCATCCCTGTGCCACTGTCATATACGATGGTAACCTTTCGCTCCCAATGCGCCATCAAGTCTTCGATTGATCCGTCAGGATCAAAGGTAAAAACTGGATCGTTCCTAAACCCGGGTTTCGACCAGAGGGTCCGTAGGTCAAGTGCCGTATCCAGTTCGCGCACTAGTTTCTGACTAGTCAGGTAGGAATATAGAATATCCGTGTCAGACGTACTGGACCCGGATAACCCGGTAATTCCCCCTAGCAACTCAATAGGTGAATTAGTTTCCTCCGCCCGGACGGAAAATCCCAGATTTGAGGCATACTGATCCACAGCGCGTCCATAAAGGTAGTACACGTTCAATACCGTGGGCAGGAATACAATAACAAAAATACTGGCTAGAAGGAACCAATGACGCCGGCGCGCCCTGCTAGGGGGTGCGGGCGGGAGAACTGGTGCACGATTGGGCGTGGATACTTGTGTCGCGACATTTGTAATCTTCTGGGATGCCTCGGACATAATTACTCCGAATTTGGCCAAAACATGGCCTTTTTTCTTGCTTCTAAAGTGTCCACTACATTAGATACTCGCTAAATGCTAGTACAGTCACATAAATCGGAATGATTAACTGCTCCGAACGTAAAAAGCTGCGCCCGGTAATGGCGTCGGGTTCGACATTTCGGGCCATTATAGCACTTATGCTGCGAGAGATGACAACAACTTATGGGCGTTCTCCCGGCGGCTATCTCTGGGCAATTTTGGAGCCGGCCGCTGGAATAGCATTGCTGACCGCCATTTTTTCGGTCGGTTTCCGCAGCCCACCCCTAGGCACAAACTTTCCGCTTTTTTATGCCGCTGGAATGCTGCCTTTCTTGATGTTCAACGAGCTGTCTAGCAAAATTGGCCAGACAATTCAGTTTTCCCGAGCGTTGCTGGAATATCCTCGAGTGACCTTTTTGGACGCTATCATGGCTCGCTTGCTGCTCAATTTGTTCACCCAGCTAATGGTGCATTTCATCATTATTCTTGTGATTTTGCAGTTTCTGGCAGCGGATACTATTCTGGATTATGGAAAAATTA
>CAZJYZ010000101.1:0-2920 GCA_964550345.1 uncultured Aliiroseovarius sp.
ATTTGGTTGAATATGTTCCAGATGAGGAAGTTCGGTGACTGAGTGCCCAGCACGGTAAGACAGCAGGCTTTTCCATCGATTGGAGAGGTGAAAACACTATTTATGAGTAAGAAAATACTGATAATAGGCCGGCAGGATTGGAGGGAAATCACGTGAGAACCTCCCTATCCCAATTGGCTGAGAAAAAACATGACAATCAAGGCAGTTATTTTGGCGGGTGGCTCTGGCACATTGGTTCAGCCCTCACTATCCGATTGCTGGAATGCGGAGATCAAGTGATTGGTATCCGCGTATTGAGGCTTTAATGGAATGAACATCATCTGGCACCAAGCCACCGCAACCAAGCAAACCCCCCCCTCGCTGTCTACAGAAATGCTTTTGCATATAATTTACCACGGGTTTACCCGTGGATGAATGAGCCTTCAATGAGCCATTAGGAAGCGAAGCGACTTTTGGGGTATTGATCAGCCAAAGGCTGTGATGTGCGAAGCACGGCGTAGCCATAGTACCCCGGCTTTAGCCGGGGGAATCTATAAACCTAGGAATTCATTAAATAAAAGCCCAATCAAATGCTCGATCACTCAATAATCTTAATAACCGGAGGCACTGGATCTTTTGGTCATGCCTTTATTTCAATGACATTGGCCAAGTTCAACCCAAAAAAGATCATTGTTTTTTCCCGCGATGAGATGAAACAGTGGGAAATGGCGAAGCTGTTCAAGGATGAAGAACGCGTTAGATTTTTCATTGGCGATGTGCGTGACAAAGACCGTCTGTATCGGGCTTTACAAGGTGTTGATTACGTCGTACATGCCGCTGCAACCAAAATTGTCCCGACTGCCGAGTACAATCCATTCGAATGCATCAAGACCAACATTGATGGTGCCATGAACCTGATCGATGCCTGCATTGATCAAAGAGTCAAACGCGTTGTCGCCTTGTCCACTGATAAAGCCAGCAGCCCAGTCAATCTCTATGGTGCCACAAAACTTGCTTCCGACAAACTGTTCGTTGCCTCCAACTCTTCGTATGCACTTGGACATGACTCCAGTTTTGCCGTTGTCCGCTATGGAAACGTCATGGGCTCACGTGGCTCAGTCATCCCCTTCTTTATGTCCATCAAGGAGTCCGGAAAGCTGCCTATCACAGCATCCGACATGACCCGATTCATGATCACGTTGGAGCAAGGTGTCGAACTGGTCTGGCACGCTTTCGAAGACATGGTTGGAGGTGAGATCTATGTCAAGAAGATCCCTTCTATGAAAGTGACCGAGTTGGCACGAGCCATCGCACCGGATGCCGAGCAGAAAATCATCGGTATACGTCCTGGTGAGAAAATGCACGAACAGATGATTGGTGTGGAAGATTCCTTCTTTACGTATGAATACGAAGAACATTTCAAGATTCTTCCCCAGATCAATGAATGGGGGACCTCTGAAGAACGCATCAAAGATGGCGTTAAGGTTCCACAAGGGTTCACCTATTCCAGCGATACCAATACAGAGTGGATGAGCATTGACGAGCTCAGTTCCTGGATTGATGCCAACAGAAGCTCGATTGGGAAGCTCTAAGGCAATGATCCCTTATGGTCGCCAGGATATCATCCAGGCAGACATTGATGCTGTCGTTGAAATTCTCCAATCCGACTTCCTAACACAAGGCCCAATGGTGCCCAAGTTCGAGAGGGCCATGGCGGATTACGCAGGGGCTAAACACGCTCTGGCAGTGAACAGCGCCACCAGTGCACTCCACATCGCCTGTCTGGCACTTGACCTAGAACCTGAGGACTGGCTGTGGACTACCCCCAACACCTTTGTTGCCAGTGCCAACTGCGCTAAGTACTGCAATGCGCAAGTCGATTTCGTCGACATTGATCCCGACACCTACAACCTGAGCGCCTCTAAACTGGCAATGAAATTGGAGCAGGCTGAAAAAGAAGATCGGCTACCCAAAATTGTCATCCCAGTCCATTTCTCTGGTCAATCCTGTGACATGAAGGCCATCCATACGCTTTCTCAACAATACGGATTCCGCATTATAGAAGATGCATCGCACGCGGTTGGAGGAAGATATATGGGTAAGCCGGTGGGGAGCTGTCAGTTCAGCGATATTACTGTTTTCAGCTTTCACCCAGTCAAGATCATCACCACCGCCGAGGGCGGATTGGCGTTGACCAACGATCAGGATCTTACCTCCAAGATGGCACTGTATCGCAGCCACGGAGTCACACGCGCCCCCCAGTTGATGAACGAAGAGACCGACGGAGCCTGGGATTACAAGCAAATATCTCTAGGTTTCAACTATCGAATGACTGACTTGCAGGCCGCCCTTGGCTTGAGCCAGATGACGCGTCTCGACGCCTATGTTGCCAAACGCAACGAGCTCGCACAACGTTACGATGATTTGCTTTCAGAAAGTGAATGGATCACGCCAAAGCAAGACGCTAACCAATTCTCTGCTCGCCACCTCTACGTAGTGAGGCTCCCGAAGACACTCTTATGCTATAAATCAAAAATATTTGATTTCCTCCGTGATCAGGGAATCGGAGTCAACGTACATTACATCCCTGTACATACCCAGCCGTACTACAGGAATAAAGGCTTGGACTATGGCGATCTCTCCACGTCAGAGGACTACTATAAGGGAGCTATTTCCATTCCTTTGCATCCGAAGCTGACACCCGACGAACAGGATTTTATTGTCGCCACCCTGAACCAGGCATTGGTCGAAATCTCAGACGAAAAATACCACTCATGATTGTGATTCCGGCGAAATATGGATCTTCGCGCACGCCCCTGAAAAATTTTCGTACCTTCTACAATGATTTATCATTGCTCCAAATTGCCGTGATCCGAAGCATAATGGCGGATTGCGGTCCCGTCATTGTGAGCAGTGAAAACGGAGAGGCCGTTGCAGCACA
>CAZJYZ010000102.1:0-2873 GCA_964550345.1 uncultured Aliiroseovarius sp.
AAGTTAATTATACTCAACATAGCACAATTAACCGTTTTTATGCCAAAATATTACTTGTACCTCCCAAAAACTCATCCAACCGCAAATGTAGGGCATTTCCAGACATTGGCCAGGCAATTTTTCCTTCCAGATTGGGTGTTTCTGTTGTAAAATAAAGAAAGGTGTAGGGATTTGCGGCTATTTAATCAGCAATGAGATTGTAACTTGCTATTTATGACGGGCCAATCCACTCACGACAAAGTCGTGTTTAGCAACCATTAACCCAGTTCTTTGACAATCAAATATCAGGCAGCCTGTTTAGTTTTGTTTTTATTGCCCTCTTTCCATGTGTACCGATGGTGGAGGCCACCAAGTCTCGGCAGGGCAACGATTTTAGAATCATCAGATGGCCTCTGCTCAACAGGCCTACTGACCGGGGTATCCTTGCCCAGAGCCAAATGAGTCCGATCATTGTGATATAGTTGAGTTAATCGGCACGTAAGTGACGTTTTTACGAAACTTATGCCCTGTGGGTATAATAGTCAACATATTCAAGCATCAATCGATGCAGATGACCTTCGTTGAATATTATCACATGATGCAGAATCCCCTGTTTTACTGTTCTAACCCAGCGCTCCGCGGTTCCGTTTTGCCATGGTTTTCCGCGACCAATGACCTTGGGTTTTATTCCAATATTCTTGATGGTTGTTTTTACTTTACCATTGAAAATTGGGTCTCGGTCGAATACAAGATATTTTGGCGCAGTATCCCAGGGAAATGCCTCTTTCAACTGCAAGCGAACCCAGAAGGAGGTTGGATGCTCAGTGACATTCCAGTGAACTATCTTTCTGGTGGCATGGTCAATGATGAAGAAAACATAAAGCAAAGTGAAATTGACAGTAGGCACCACGAAGAAGTCCATGGCGCAGGTAACATCCCGGTGGTTTTTAAGAAAGGTTTTCCAACTTTGCACTTTTCTGGGATCTTGAGGCTTCTGTGGTATATATTTTGAGATTGTGTTCTGGCAAACATCAAAGCCAAGTTTCAGAAGTTCCCCGTGAATTGTAGGTGCTCCCCAGAGAGGATTTTCTCTGGCCATCCTTTTGATGAGCCTTTTTATCTCGATGGAAATTGCTGGTCTGCCGAGAGTTTTGCCCTGCTGACACTTTTTAGTCCAGTAACTTTTAAAGCGCTGTTTTTGCCAATGGATAACAGTTTCCGGTTTGACGATAATCAGTGAATCAGCCCAGTTACCCCAGATTTGCTTTAATGCAATCCAGAAGACTCGGTCATTATCGTTGATTTCAGACTTTATTATTTTCTGTTTATAATTGGCCAGTTGCTGGCGTAGGGCCAGATTTTCAAGGATCAAATCTTGTTTGTTAATAGATAAATTTTTAATAACCAGAAGTAGGATGGAGAAAATTTTGATAAGGATTTTTGTCATAAATATTTCTCTTTGAATGTGCAGGAATAGTTGGTATAGTGGCATTTTCCTCTGTTTTAGTTTTGCGATACTTTACCATAACAATGTTAAAAGGATTAAAGTTTAAGGTTTATTGATGAGCCCCAACAGGATATCAAACCCCCATGACAGTTTTGTTCGTCAGGTATTATCAAAAATTGAAAATGCCCGTGATTTTTTGGAAAATTATCTTCCAGAACATGTGGTGAAGCATCTTGATTTATCAACTGTTAAACTGGAAAAAGAGACATTTATCGACCAACAATTGAGAGAGGTTCGTTCAGACTTACTTTTTAAATTGAAATTGAAAGATGGTGCAAAAGCATCTATTTATCTCCTTTTTGAGCATAAGAGTTATCCTGAGCCATTGATATCTCTGGATATTTTGCGATATATGGTGAGAATTTGGGATCAGTGGTTAAAGCAAGATAAATCCCTAAAGCACTTACCATCGATAATTCCTTTGGTCCTCTATCATGGAGTGCGAGAATGGAGTATATCCAGAGATCTTTCTGGTTTGATAACCGATAGTGAAAAGTTTGAAGAGTTTATTCCCAATTTTAGATATTCCCTGTGTGATCTATCAAATTACTCGGATGAGGAACTCAAGAGAGGTGGTGCGGCAATGCTGCAGGGAGCGTTTATGACGCTGAAATATTCCCGCAGTGATAGATTATTGGAGAAGTTGCCTGATATTTTTGATGTATTTGTAGAAATAATCGAGACACCAAGTGGTCTTGAAGCAATAAAAACTGTATTACATTATCTGTCTAAAGGTACAGATAAAATAAAGGAAGAAGACCTTAAACATGCCCTCAAAGAGGCATTTAAGGATAAGGGAGGTGATATCATGCCGACATTAGCCGAGAAATGGATGCAACAGGGAATGCAGCAGGGAATGGAACAGGGTTTACAGCAGGGAATGGAACAGGGAATGGTTCAAGGGATGATTAAAAAATCCCAGGATGATGTTATTGAAGTATTGATAACACGGTTTGGCTCAGTTCCCGAATCAATTTCGACTGCTGTTAAGTGTATAATTGAGTTGAAAAGATTGGATGACTTGCATAAAAAGGCCATTACAGTTGAATCTTTAAGTGAATTTAAGCAAATGTTGAAGTGAATGTGGCTTTCAAATAGTCAGTGCAGTCAGTGATATTCACAAAACAGGGAATTACCGATTGTTTTACAGGCAGCAAAAAGATCTTTGAAAATTGATAGAGGGTTGAGAAAAAAAGAAATGGAGAACTGACATTGGACAAAGTTGGTAAAAACCTGGTATTTGTCTAATCTGGCTCAAAGACCAGACATCGATGATAAGGGAAAGAGAGAGTAACAAAGACCAGGCGGCTGTTCCCCAAAGCACAGTTATTTACATCTTCACCACCGCTGTTAACCAGAGATGCACCAAATTCCAGAAGTTCCGTTT
>CAZJYZ010000103.1:0-2827 GCA_964550345.1 uncultured Aliiroseovarius sp.
TGATCCTCCGTTTCCTAACTATAAGGGCGGACCGGTTCAAAGGGGGAGGATCAATGGCCGATAATGGCGATCTGTGCCGCCCGTTCCGCAGCGCTGGCAAATGGCGTTAGGCCACCGCTGAAATGTTGCGCCGCGAGAGGGCTGCCTGTGCCCTTGATAAGTAGCGTTGCTGCCTTGGTACGCAATACCAGCCCGGTCTTATCCTGGTTTTTGCGCGCATCGGTCAAAGACGTTCCGGTTTCACCCAATGCTGTCAGAACCGCAGCGCCAAGCAGGTCAATATCCGGCAAATCCGTTGAAGCAAGCAGCAATTCTGCCTTTAGGCCACTTCTTGACCTGTTTGTCGTTTGTATAGGTGTCTGAAAACTCATGCGACACCTCTGCCAGACCAGAGGCGGGTCCTGAATGCGGCAAAGCGCAGCGGTATTGCAGGCAGGGGTTCCATATTGCCTGTAAACCTCGGCAATGCGGAAGATTTGCGGCTCAAATGCGCAGATTTGCGGGCAAGCAGCAGATAATTCTGGTTTTCATTCGAAAAGTCTGACTTGCCCGACGATTATTTCTTTGTCGAAGAAGCGCTCTTCTTGGTCGAGGATGAGGCCGCGCTCTTGCCGGATTTACCAGATTTCCCCTCGGATTTTCCCGCCTTTTTGTCTTCTTTCGGTGCGGGTGCAGGCTCAGTACTTTTCTCTTCATCCCGACGGCGGGTGAGTTGCGATTCCTTTTGTGTGACATCTCCGCAAGAGGCGCAGGTGAAGGTTTCGGTCACTGTAACTTTATCTTCTACCCATTTGGTAACATTGGTGCTTTTATCCTCTTGCTCTTCGCGCTCTTCCTTCTCCTCGGAACTTGTGACCTCTTCCTTGCTGTCTGTTTGCGAGATCGAAAAGGCTGCATTGCATTTAGGGCAACGGGCTGAATCTGCACCGGAAGACATTGATTTTCGTAAAGTCGTAAAACCCACTGCAAAACCGGCAATCAACGCGCCACCACCACGAAGTGCCGTGCTTTGGGAGCCAAGAAGCCACCAGACCAGCGCCGCAACGATAACCCCCATGACAATGCCCCAGGTCATCGCCTTTTTGCGAATGGCCGCGCGCATTTCTTCTTGTTCCTGGCTTAGCTGTGTCATTTTGGGTCCCCCTTGTTTGCAGGGAGTAAACACCAAAAACGGCATATTCCAAAGCAAAAAGGGCGCCCCAACGGGACGCCCCTAATTTTACCCCAGCGCAAATTTGCGCGGTTTTCCTTAGCAGGAGTAATACATCTGGAACTCGATCGGGTGCGGGGTGTGCTCGTAGGCGTAAACCTCGTCCCATTTCAGTTCAAGGTAACCGTCGATCTGGTCTTTGGTGAAGACGTCACCGGCCAGAAGGAAATCATGGTCAGCCTCGAGGCTATCCAGTGCTTCACGCAAGGAGGCACAAACAGTAGGGATGCCTTCGAGTTCTTCTGCTGGCAGGTCGTAAAGGTTTTTGTCCTGCGCGGGGCCCGGATCAATCTTGTTTTTGATGCCGTCAAGGCCAGCCATCAGCAGGGCTGCAAAACACAGATACGGGTTGGCGGCGGGATCTGGGAAGCGGGCCTCAACACGTTTTGCCTTGGGGCTTTCGGTCCACGGAATGCGCACACAGCCAGACCGGTTGCGGGCGGAATAGGCACGCAGAACCGGCGCCTCAAAGCCCGGGATCAGACGTTTGTAGCTGTTAGTCGCCGGGTTGGTGAAGGCATTCAAGGTCTTGGAATGCTTCAGGATACCACCAATGAACCACAGGGCCTCCTGGCTAAGGTCAGCATATTTATCGCCTGCAAACAAGGGCTTGCCATCTTTCCAGATCGACATGTTCACATGCATCCCGGTGCCGTTGTCACCAGCGATAGGCTTGGGCATGAAGGTCGCGGATTTACCGTAAGCATGGGCCACATTGTGGATGATGTACTTGTATTTCTGTAGCTCATCCGCCTGTTTGGTGAGTGAATCAAAGATCAGGCCAAGCTCATGCTGACATGACGCCACTTCGTGGTGGTGTTTGTCGGTTTTCATGCCCAGCGCCTTCATGGTTGAAAGCATTTCACCGCGGATGTCCTGTGCATCGTCAATCGGATTTACCGGGAAATAACCGCCCTTAACGCCGGGACGGTGGCCGGTATTGCCCATTTCGTATTCGGTATCCGTGTTCCACGATGCGTCGATGGCGTCGACTTCGTAAGAAACCTTGTTGATGCCAACCTGATAGCGCACATCGTCAAACAGGAAAAACTCAGCCTCAGGGCCCATATAGGCAACGTCGCCAATGCCCGAGGATTTCAGATACGCCTCGGCCTTTTCGGCGGTACCGCGCGGGTCACGCGAATAGGGCTCGCCGGTGTCGGGCTCAACTACGGAACAATGCAGACACAGGGTCTTTTCGGCATAAAACGGATCGATATACGCGCTGGACATATCTGCCATCAGTTTCATGTCACTCGATTCAATGCTTTTCCAACCTGCAATCGATGACCCGTCAAACATGAAGCCTTCTTCCAGAAAGTCTTCGTCAACGATGTCCACGTCTACGGTTACATGCTGCAGCTTGCCGTGCGGGTCGGTGAAGCGGATGTCGACATAGGCAATGTCTTCTTCCTTGATCTGGTTGAGAACGTCTTTGATGCTCATTTCTCGTTTTCCTCTAGTTGCTTTGTAGGGTGGCTAGACAGCATCCAGCCCGGTTTCGCCGGTGCGAATTCGCACCGCTTGTTCAATGTCTGAGACGAAGATTTTGCCGTCACCGATCTTGTCGGTCTTGGCGGCGTCAACGATGGCCTCAATCGCGGTATCGACCTGATC
>CAZJYZ010000104.1:0-2608 GCA_964550345.1 uncultured Aliiroseovarius sp.
CTTCGTTAAACAGAGGGAATTTGAGGCGCAGGTCAAAGTCGCGACTCTTCTGGAGGAATTGAGAGAAGACCAAGCTCCCCTGGACTGTCCGCCCCTACCTCGGACCCCCACCATTTATTTGGAATCGGGCAGAACCCTTCCCATTCTTCCTTACCGTTGGGGAGCCGTCAAATTCGTCCTCTTCCAGATAGTCATCATATCAAAAAAGCGAACCCATTCGCCAGCGGTGGCATTTTAAGGCCTTCCTTGCGAGCATCCAAGTCTGCTTTCGTCGCATCCGAGCGTTCGTGCAAAAAGCAGCATTTGCAGATTGGGCTCAAACCAGACTTTTGCGATATACAACTTAAACGCTTTTACTCGCTACAAAGAAAAACCCCGGCCACTTTCGCAGCCGGGGTTTCTATCTCAACGCTGACACCGGCCTAAAGCCCGGTGCTCACATCAATCGTGTTGCCCTCTTCGAGGGTCACATAGGCTTTTTTCACGTCACGGCGTTTGCCGGGCTGGCCGCGGAAGCGCTTGACCTTACCCTTGGTAATCGCCGTGTTCACCGCTTTCACCTTCACACCAAAGAGCGTTTCAACAGCCTCTTTGATCTGCGGCTTGTTGGCCGACATTGCCACTTCGAAAACAACCGCGCCGTGCTCGGACGCCATGGTGGCTTTCTCGGTGATGATCGGCTTGCGGATCACATCGTACATTTCAGCTTTACTGGTCATTTCAGGCGAGCCTCCAGTGCTTCAACGCCCGCTTTGGTCAGGACCAAAGTGTCGCGTTTGAGGATGTCATAGACGTTGGCGCCCATCGTTGGCAGGATGTCCAGTCCTTCGATGTTGCGGGCGGCCTTGGCAAAGCTTTCGCTCACTTCAGCCCCGTCGATTACCAGCGCACGTTTCCAGCCCAGATCCTTGACGGCCTTGGCCAGAACGCCGGTTTTGGCGTCTTTCAGGTCAGCGCTGTCAATCACCACCAATTCGCCCGCGTTTGCCTTGGCCGAAAGCGCATGGCGCAGGCCGAGTTTGCGGAACTTCTTGGTCAGGTCATGGCCGTGCGAACGCACCACCGGACCTTTGTAGATACCACCACCGCGGAAGATCGGAGCCGAACGCGCGCCGTGGCGAGCGCCACCGGTGCCTTTTTGGCGGTAGATCTTCTTTTTCGAGTAGCTGACCTCGGACCGGGTCTTGACCTTGTGGGTACCGGCCTGTGCGTTGTTACGCTGCCAGCGCACCACGCGGTGCAGGATGTCGGCGCGCGGCTCAAGGCCAAACAGCGCTTCGTCCAGATCGACAGAGCCGGCTTTCTTGCCGTCCAGTTTGATCACGTCATGTTTCATGCGTCATCTCCTTTGTCAGCAGGTGCGTCGGCTTCGGCAGCCTGCATTGCGGCCTCTTCGGCTTCGGCAGCAGCTTTCGCAGCTTCTTCGGCTTCGGCGGCGGCAGCGGCAGCTGCTTCTTCGGCCAGACGTTCAGCTTCTTTCGCAGCCGATCGCAGCGCAGCAGGCAGGATCACGTTTTCAGGGGTCGGCTTCTTGACCGCATCCTTGACCGTTACCCAGCCACCTTTGGCGCCAGGAACGGCACCTTTGATGAATACCAGACCACGGTCGGCATCGGTGCGCACAACCTGAAGGTTCTGCGTTGTCACGCGGGCAGCACCCATGTGACCGGCCATTTTCTTGCCTTTGAACACCTTGCCTGGGTCCTGACACTGGCCCGTCGAGCCATGCGAACGGTGGCTGATCGACACACCGTGCGTAGCGCGCAAACCGCCGAAATTGTGCCGTTTCATGGCACCGGCAAAACCCTTACCGATCGAGGTGCCGGAAACGTCAACGAACTGACCCTCAAAGTAATGGTTAGCAGTGATTTCTTCACCGACATTGATCAGGTTCTCAGGGGCGACGCGAAACTCAGCGACTTTGCGCTTGGGTTCCACTTTCGACGCGGCGAAGTGGCCGCGCATAGCCTTGGAGACGCGTTTGACCTTGGCAGCGCCAGTGCCTAGCTGAACAGCGGAGTAACCGTCTTTTTCAGCCGTGCGGTTGGCAACAACCTGCAGGTTGTCCAGTTGAAGAACGGTTACAGGGATCTGCTTGCCGTCTTCCATGAATAGCCGGGTCATGCCGACTTTTTTTGCGATAATACCAGAGCGCATATCAGGTGCCCTCCTTATACCGAGATCTGAACGTCGACACCGGCAGCCAGGTCGAGCTTCATCAGCGCGTCCACGGTTTGCGGGGTCGGGTCCACGATGTCCAAAAGCCGCTTATGTGTGCGGATCTCAAACTGATCACGTGATTTCTTGTCCACGTGGGGGCCACGCAGAACGGTAAATTTCTCGATCTTGTTTGGCAGCGGGATCGGCCCGCGTACCTGTGCCCCGGTCCGTTTGGCAGTGTTGACGATTTCCTGCGTGCTGGTGTCCAGTACGCGGTAGTCAAATGCCTTCAGGCGGATGCGAATAGTTTGGCTTTGGACTGCCATTTTGTTCACCTTTCGCGGTGTTAGAGTTGATAGGAGGAGGGCCGGTTCTCCGCCCCCCCTCTTCGAACCCGTATGGGCTTATGCGATGATTTTGGAGACGACGCCTGAGCCGACGGTGCGGC
>CAZJYZ010000105.1:0-2574 GCA_964550345.1 uncultured Aliiroseovarius sp.
TCAATCCCTCATAACCGCGCTTTCTGAACAGTTTCAACCACCGCTTAAAAGTCAGACCACCGGACCCCCGGGATCTTAACCTGAGATCGGTTTTCTCGACAGGCATCAAAAAGTTGTAATTCTCAAGCGAACCGGTCCCCTGCAATTTTGTTCAGCCAACTTCCTCTGATACCATTTTGTATATCAAACGCAAGTTCGTGCCGGGGTATTTCGTTTCAGTTTCATTCAATCGACTGCACAAATAATGGGCGATTTTATCGTATGTTGGATTGGCCATGTTATGGAGGAAAACTTCCAGGATCCCTTTGGACTCGTCTGGCCGCAAATCCACACTGGATTCAAATAAATGGCGCAGTATCGTTTTTGCTTCATCCGTGTGGTGTTTGGACAGTCTTGGACGAATCAATGTCGCCAACGATGTCTCCCCTCGGTAGGCGATCATTTTTATGGTATCCATTATCTGCTTGCGTTTTTCTACCAGTTTTGTTGTCCGTTCTTCTTTAGGCAACTCCATGATTTTCACATACCGCTTTGTGGCTTTTCGCTGCTTCTTCAAGTTATCCAACTCATGCTGCATTGATTCTATATCTTCTTGAAGTTCACTTTTTTTGCGTTCATATTTCCTGATATTACGCTCTTCGATATCTGATAGCGTCAATGCACCAAATTCAGCATGTAATTTGTTGAGTTTGGACACCCTACTTCTCACCTGTTTATCCAGTTCTCGGTAATGCGGATTCACCACCTTGACAGTCTCATCTAAGTCTTCTTTTCCATATTCTAATATTTTATCTATTCCAAAATGTTGCCTCATATATTTAAAGAAATTCTCCTGCGACCAGCGAGTGAACATTGCCGTGGCTAATAGTCGCGATTCTGAACCATATACCGTGCTTACTATAGATGTCTGCTTGCCTGTTTTCGTCAGTTTGCGAATCTCTCGAACCCATATTTTGCCACCCTCCAAATACCGATCCCGCTCGGCTAAATCCATCTCCAAATGCTCGCCGTTGGGCATCATCACTTCCTCTTTAATAAACTCCCCTTCTGGCCAGTTTTGAGTTGCATACTTAGTATAGGTGAGGCAGGCGATTCGCTTTTCCCACATCTCGGCAAAAAATTCAGGGCTGTATCCTTCACGGTCGAATATCAGCACGAATCGATATAAATCCGGATTGCTCTTCAATGCCCGTTGAGATGGTTGGTTAGGAACTTCTTGTAACAGCCTGGGCACTATTTCGCTGCGCAAAATAGACAGCAGACCATCGGTCTGGGCCGTGCTCACCAAAAAAAATGGACTTCCAGTGGCACTGTTCACCCAATAGTCCACCATACCGCGGAGACATAACCGCTGGCGCGGGGTAAATTTGCCTTTTTGCCGTTATACACCCGGATATGACCGTCCACGTATAAAAATCCGGCCAACTCTTTGGTCTGATTGAGCCACTGCGAACTCAATTCATACTGCCATTTTTCCACTGAACCTGTGGTCAAAATATCGATTTTGCCTCGTAATGTCTTAGCTTCAGGTATCCGGTCAAGACCAACCACTTTACCCAATTCACCCGGACACAAGCGTTTCACCTGCTCTATAGATTTGACTCGAAGCAATACCAGGCAGGACAATATCACCAGCAGGCTTTGAAGTCCGTAAAACCCTTTGGGCATCTCAAAATATTTCTGGGAATTAAACAAAAGACCGTTGGCCAAAAGGGCCGGAAGAGCAAACAGCACTCCTCCACATTGCACGTCACACACCTGCTCAAATTTGACAGATGCCTCTTGCAATTCTCCCAAAGAGGCTGCCACACGCTCAAGTTCTCGGGTAGCGCCGCGGCCCATCTGGGCTGCTGCATCCTCTTTCATCCGTTCACTTTTATTCTTTTTGATGGCTGCTAAATCATCTATTATGTTTTTTTTTCGGTGGGACGGTGTAGTTTACCGCTTTGTATAGCCTTTCTTATGGTATCGGCCTTTACACCGATTTTTTTCTCGATCTCCCCTGGCGTCTTGCCCTGCGACAATAGGTCTTGGGCCTTCTCCAGCACCTCTGGAACCAATACCCGGGGATTACGCTTCCGGGATTTACTGAAAAATGCTCCCGGACCTTCCTCGCGATATTTCTTCACCCAACGTTTCATATTTATCGGATTGAAACCAAAGGCCCGATTAATCTCTGACTGGGTTGCCACACCCATTACGTGAAGTTGAGCCATGAACATGCGGAAAGAATCCTCGTCAGTTTCCTTATGAAAAAATAATGGCATCTGCCCGTTAAAATACCAAACCTGGTTATCCTTTTTTAAATATCCCACTTGGGGATTTATCAATGTAATTTCTGCAGGGAATATTGGTAGGGCCATCTGGGGCATTTTTGCTTACCTCCTTGGAGTAATGGTACTTTTTCTAATCCTAACAATTCCAAGGCGGCAAATAAATGTATTTCTATAACATACCGTTATTATATGGCCTTTCGTCGGCTCATCGCCCGGTGGCTTGGGCAGAGGTCAGGTGGTCTGAACTCATAGATCTCCCGCAACTCGTCAGATTCGACCCGGAAATACCGCTCGAAAG
>CAZJYZ010000106.1:0-2547 GCA_964550345.1 uncultured Aliiroseovarius sp.
CACTATGGTTGCGAACCCGAACAACCCTGCCGCGCGATCCGGGAACGAAGAAGCCCCCCTGCCAGTTCGCCCTCGCCCTTCTCGCAACATCGACCCACAAGCCTGGACAACCGATTGGACGGGTGATCCCAGCGTTGAGCCGGGCATCCGTTCGGCCTTAGCAGCTGCGCTTGAAAAAGACGGCATGAGACTAGAGGCGATGTCTCTTTCCGCAACCCGCGCCGAGATCAGGATTACAAATGATCGCTATGGCTCCCACGCGCAGGCAATTGGCCGCGCTGCCAGAATGATGTCACGCGCCTTCCCACCTTCGGTTGAACACTTCGTTATCACGTCGATGGGTAACGGTATCCCGATTTCATCCGTAAACATGACCCGCACCGGCGTCGAAGCGTTAGAGCACGCACCAGCGGCGAAAATGTTTGACCATGCTTCTGTTACCGATCCTGAAGCGGTCAACAATGATGGGTTGAGGTGGTCACATGAATCCTACCCGCGTTTAACTTGGTCGCTCGGACCCTATATGGCGTTAGGGCTTTTCGACCCGGACGCTCCTGTTCGGGCGGATTTCGGCATACGCCTTTCGGGCAGTTATGAATTCGCCCCTGGCCTGTTGTTATCCGGGTCTCTGACCAAAAAGATCGTCGGAAATCTGGACGAATCCACCCGGGATAATCCTTCGGTATTGCCACATGTCCGGTCAGACGCTGCACTTTATTCGCGGCATGGAGATCCGGCAATTGAGACACTGACATTGGCTTGGTACGCACGCCCGGGCAGAAACCTGTACAGCCGTGTTACTGCTGGTTACCTTGAACCTATGTTCGGGGGTGTTTCGGCCGAATTGTTGTGGAAACCAGTAGACAGCAATTTAGCTTTTGGTGCCGAGCTCGCCTATGTTCGTCAGCGCGACTTTAACCAATTGTTAGGCTTCCAAGATTACAGCGCCGTTACAGGTCACGTCTCGGGTTATTATACTTTCAATAACGGGTTCAGAACTCAGCTGGACGTAGGTCGCTATCTAGCAGGCGATTACGGAGCAACTCTTACTGTAGATCGTACTTTAGCCAATGGATGGCGCGTTGGGGCTTTTGCCACTCTTACCAACCTTTCCGCCGAACAGTTTGGCGAAGGAACCTTCGATAAAGGCATCAGGATTTCAATTCCCATGGAATGGGCACTTGGCACGCCCTCGCGCGCTGCCTCGGCCAGCGAGTTGCGGTCGCTATCCAGCGACGGGGGCGCAAAGCTTGAAGTGGACGGAAGATTGTTTGAATGGGTACAGGAAGGGCATGAAGGCGCACTGGCGCAGCGTTGGGGTAAATTCTGGAGATGATTACATTGCATTCTTACCCCATTAAGAAGCTGGTTCACCTTAGCGGCGTTATTGGTCTTTCTCTGACCTTAAGTGCCTGTGGCAACAACCCGAATGAGGGCGCAGGAGCACGCGCTGCTTTAGGTGTGGCCAAGGATCTTTCCACCCAGCTACTCAATTTGGGGGGCACCAATGCCGCACCTGCCGCCGCACCCTCTAACCCTGCCCAATTAGTAGATGAAGCCATGGGGGCCACAGACGGCAAGGTTATGATCGCCATTCTGGAGTCGAGAAACGTTATGGCTATTATGGGTGTAGCCCAAACCAATCAGGGCTATGAGACTTGGGAGGCCGCCGACAGGCGCTCCCTGATCCTGAAAAACGGAATCCTTACAGGTTCCCGAGGTTTGGGAGATGACCTAATGGCGTCAGAATCCGACGCTTCAATCGCTCTAATAACTTCCAGAAGCGAAGGCCAGGCGACGCGAAGCTACCAATTTCTTTCAGGAATGGGCGTCACAAATCACTTTGAAATCGAATGTCAGATTGTCAAAGGAAGCACAGAACGTGTCGAAGCAGGTGAAATTAATGTTGAGGCCGTTACGCTTGCAGAGGTTTGTGAAAAGGATGCGGTTGAGATAAACAATCTCTATTGGGTCGATTCAAGAGGAAATATTGTCAAATCCCGCCAATGGGTTAGCGCCCAGGTTGGCTATGCGATGTTTCAACACCTGCGGCTATAGACGGCCAAGGCAGCCCAACAAATCGCCACAGTCCATGGAAAAGTATTCATGTGAAGAGGCACATAAAATAAGGCCTCAGAATTTACACTTTTTGATCGGCTAAAAGGTTTCGCCACTCTTTTACAATGCGAACAAGTTCTTGCCCGCCCTTGTAAAAGTATTTTTTCAACCACTGAGTTTGGCTCTTCGTCGGAAGCAACGACGCAACCGGGCATCGGTGCAAGAATTCTCACAACGCACGAACGCAAAAAGACAGGCCATGCGGCCTGCCTTGAATTCTTTACCTGTCCAGAATTGACTAGGTGTTTGCTTAGTCTGTTGCACCGTTTGTGCCGTTGGCGAGAATGAACCCGATACCAATGATAGCAGCAATAATCAGCGGCCAGGATGCGGAACCCAGCGAGGAAGAGCTAGCCTCTTCAACGATCACGACGGGCGCAGCTTCAACTACTGGTGCAGTGTATGTACCAGCGTTTACAGCGCCAGCGG